>CAVHWP010000021.1:0-44504 GCA_963639875.1 Bacteroidaceae bacterium | reverse complement strand
CTGTGCTGTGCTGTGCTGTGCTGTGCTGTGCTGTGCTGTGCTGTGCTGTGCTGTCAAAATTTTGCCCCTGTTTCTCATCGCTGTCAAGTCCCTGTCAATAATTTATTTCTGCGTACATGTTAGCACATATTAGCATATTTGTCATGTATTTTCACATTTTTCGTTACCTGATTTATGCCATTCTCAACATTTTTCGGCACCTAAATCATGTTTAACTCAACATTTTTTCGTACCTAATTTATGCCGTACTCAACACTTTTCGGCACCTAAATTCTGTGCAACTCAACATTTTTTCGCACCTCATTTATGCCATGCTTAACATTTTTCGGCACCTGGCTTACACCTTCCCGCGCTTTTTCAGCACCAGCATGAAGCCCAGGCAGAGGAGCAACTGGACAATGGAGGACAGCGGAGTGGCAAGTCCGATTTTGAAAAGGTTAGTGTCCGGTCTGAGGCTCATAAAATAGGACACCGGCACACGCACGCCCAACGCACCGATAATTCCCTGTATCATAACGAATTTTGTGCGGCCTATTCCGTTATAGAAACCGGTGTAGCAGAAGAAAATAGCCGTGAACATGCAGTCAATGGCATATGCCTTCAGGTAATCAGCCGCCGCGGCAATGACATCTGCCTCCGGGGAGAAAATGCCTGCCAGCAGGTCTCCGTGGAAGAATGCCAGGAAAAACATTCCCACGCCAATCACGAAAGAAACCAATGCACCGTAATGCAGGGCTTTCTTTGCCCTGTCCATACGTCCAGCTCCGTAATTCTGTGCAACAAATGCCGAAATGGACTGCATGAAAGCGGAAGAAATCAGCATGATAAAAGCACAGACTTTTTCCGCCACACCGACACCTGCGGAAGCGATGACACCCATGGAATTAACAATGGCAAAAATAATCAGAAACGACATGCTCACCAGTAAATCCTGCAGGGCAATGGGTGCTCCGAGAGCGGTGATTTTTCCTAATGTTTCCTTATGAATACGCAGACTTTCTTTTTTCAGGACAAACGGCAGCTCCTTTTTGCGGATAAACAGGAAGGAGGCAATCACGCTGATGACCTGAGCCAGCACCGTTGCCAGCGCGGCTCCCTCAGTGCCCATGTTAAATACCGCGCACAAAAGCAGGTCGCCCGCAATGTTGCATACACAGGCAATCGCCACCGTAAGAAGCGGCGTCCGGGAGTCCCCGATGCCTCTGAAAATGCAGCCAATCAGGTTATATGCCACAATCATCACCATACCTCCGCCGCAAATCCGGACGTAAGCCACAGTCTTGTCGAAAGCTTCCGCGGGTGCATTCATGACACTGCTAATTTGCGGTGCAAAGAGCACAAGCAAAATCGTCATAATAACAGCAATGATGCCGAACATAATCATGGCATTTCCCACCGTTCTGCCGCTGTCTTCTTTTTTCCCACAACCAATCTGCTGCCCTAAGTACACCGTTGTGCCCATGGCAAAGCTGCTTATTAAGTTCGTCAGGGTCATCATAATCTGGGAGCCGGTGGACACGGCGGAGACATCCGCCGATGTGGCAAATTTTCCCACTATCAGAAGGTCCACAGCTCCGTACATTGCCTGTAAAAACAAGGCAAACAAAACCGGCAGCGCAAATAAAATCAGCGGTCCTAAGATTTTTCCTTCCGTAAAAGTTGTCTTCTTTTCCATAGTCTCTATCCTCTTTCCTGATAAAATAAAAAACCGGATAAGACGCAGGTATTTCAACCCGCCATCTTATCCGGCTATTGTTTCTTACGAACAAATTGCCCTCCGATGAACATCGGAAGTATACTATAGAATTTTAGGAAAGTCAATGCTTTCCGCAGGGTTTCCAAAAGCCATTTTTGTGGTATAATTAGTAAGTAATAAGTATTTTATCATATGTCGAGATATGATATCACCTACATCAGGAGGCGAAAAGTTATGTGCGATGTACGCAAGTATTCAGACATGTATAAAGATATGAAAACGTTACAGCCGGAAGATACCTTGCAGCTTGTACTGGAAGCAAAAGATGAGGAAGAACGGAATTTTTTTGAAATGCTTGGAAATTTTTTACTTCAGCAAAAGCAAAAAAAGGTTATTGAAGGGAATTTATTTTAAATGAAGAAATATATTTTAATTGCCGGTGTCAATGGTGCCGGCAAATCTACTCTGTACCAGACCTTAAATTCCCTACAATCCATGGAAAGAATTAATACAGATGAAATCGTCAAAAGTTTTGGTGATTGGAAAAATCCTGCCGATGTCATGAAAGCCGGGAAAATAGCGGTAAAAAGAATACGTGATTATTTTGATAGCGGTATTTCCTTTAACCAGGAAACGACTCTTTGCGGAAATTCCATTTTGAAAAATATTGAAAAAGCCAAGGCTCTTGGTTATAAAATAGAACTTCATTATGTTGGCGTAGACTCTGTAGAGATTGCAAAACAAAGAATTTGTTATAGAGTTGCTCACGGCGGACATGGAATTCCCGATGCAGATGTGGAGAGAAGATATAAGGAAAGCTTTGAGCATCTCAATGTGGTAAAGGATAAATGCGACATTGTGGTTTTGTATGACAATACAGATGTGTTTAACCGTTTTGCTGTTTATCAAAATGGTGATTTTTTTACAATATCGGAAAAAGTGCCCTCGTGGTTCCATAAATATGTGAAATAAAAAAAACGGATAAGACGCAGGTGTTTCAACCCGCCATCTTATCCGTTTTAATTTTAATTATCGCTGTATTTATATTTCTTAAGCATGCTGCCTCATACAGCCACAGGTTCAGGGCAAATACTGCGATGCACCTTCATCAAAATTCCTTGCGGACTTGGTTAGCCCTTTAATCCTCTTGCCTGTCTGTCCATGTCTTCTACAACGATGTCGTAGATTTCACCGAGGGATGCGCAGTACTCCAGCACCTTCCAGGGCTCATTGGTATGGAAATGAATTTTAATCAGTTCGTCGTCACCAACGGCTAAAAGGCAGTCACCCTTGAAATTCTCTGTGAAGTAATCGCTGATGACATCCTCATCTAAGTCGTGTCCTTCAATCAATAACTGTGTATCATATCTGAATTCTATCATGGAAAATCCTCCTGAAATTTTATTTTACCTCTGTATTATAAAGGCTGACGGTACAGTTTGCAAGCGCTAACCTGCACAATACCGTGGCGGTTTACATGGTGCCTAACAGCGCTCTGTAACCGGCGGTTTACATGGCATCTAATGGTTCGCAATACCCGGCGGCTTTCATATCCCGCCCGGTCTGTATGTAATGCTGTGCGCTTTCTTCCAGGCCGGCTATTTCCTCCGGTGTAAGCGCCCGGGTAACTTTAGCGGGTCTGCCCATGACCATAGAGCCGTCCGGAATATTCTGGTGCTCCAGAACGAGGCTCCCCGCTGCCACCAGGCAATTTTTCCCGATGACGCTGCCGTTCATGACGGTGGCTCCCATGCCAATCAGGGTATTATCCCCTATTTTGCATCCGTGAACAATGGCGTTGTGCCCCACCGTAACGTGGTTTCCGATAATCGCCGGATCCACGGGAGAAGTGTGGATGGTGCAGTTGTCCTGAATATTGGTGCCGTTTCCGATTACGATTTTATTATCATTTCCCCGGAGTACCGCATAGAATAAAACAGTACTGTCCTCGCCAATCGTCACATCCCCGATAACCACCGAGTCTTTGACAATGTTGGCGGATTTTGCTATGGTGCCGGTTACATTTATCATAAGATATCCCTCCGTAATGTATGTCCTTTCCTTTTTACTCCGATATCGAATTCCGTTCAGCCGTTTAACAGCTTCTTCCGCTCCTTATAGTCCGGCATGATTTCCGCCACCAGCGCCCAGAACGCCTTTGAATGGTCGGGATGGACAAAATGGGCAAATTCATGCACCACTACATATTCAATGGCTTCTTTCGGATAAAAAATCAATTTGCTGTTCAGCGTGATTTTGCCGGTCTGCGGCTGGCAGGACCCCCATCTGGATGTCATAGCACGGACGGTCCAGACCGGATACGGCGCTCCGTAAGGAACAAACTGCGGGTATGCCCAGTCAATGATTTCCGAAAAGGTCTTCCGGGTAAAAAAACGCATCCATTTTTCCATCATATTCTTTTTGTGAGGATAATGGTCGGGCCATTTTGTCCGCAGCACAAGGCTGCCGCCCCGAAAGAAAATTTCTTCCCGCCCGGTCGAAGAAGACTTTTCCTCCGCTGCACCGGCTTCCTCCACCACCAGTGTATAATCGCGCCCCAGCAGGCGGAAGATTTCCCCGGTTTCATAATTGTGGGGCTGGCCGCCTGTTTCCTCCCGGCGTTTTTCCACTCGTTCAAGCGCTTCTAAGATAAACGGCGCTTTGCTTTCCACAAATTTGTCCACGTAGGCTGCCGGAACCCGGCGGTGTGCGGACACCGCTACCTCCCCGTTGCTCTTGATGCGCAGATTGATGTTTTTTACCTGTTTTCGGGTGAGCACATAAGAAATGGTATAGGCTGCATCTTCTGTTTTGTAATAAATATGTCTGATTTCCATGTATGTATTATACTCCTTTTTTCCCGGATTGACATTCCCCAAATGCAGTTCTATAATGCCAGCAGAAAGTTTGCAACGATAAAAGACTTAAATAAAAGCTATAAAAGCTTACATAAAACAGGTGAAAAAGCAATAAAATCAGCAGGAAAGAATGAAAGCTATGAAAGAATTAAACAGAAATGAAGGAAATGAAAAAGAAGCATAGTACCGGAAAATAACGGAAACGCCGGTGGTAAAACTGATTTTGGAGTTGAGCCTTCCCACCACCGTCAGCATGCTGGTTACGAATTTATATAATATGGTAGATACTTACTTTGTCAGCGGCATCAGCCTAAGCGCCTCCGGCGCGGTGGGCATCGTCTTCGGGCTTATGGCAATTATTCAGGCATTTGGTTTTATGTTCGGGCACGGCTCCGGCAGCACCGACACCATTCTGCCCTATGCGCGCACCTATGCCTTTTACATCCTTCTGTCCGCTCCCGCCATGACCACAAGCTGCGTGATGAACAACATTCTGCGCTACGAGGGGCATGCTTCCTTTGCCATGGTAGGATTGATTTCCGGCAGCATTATCAACATGGGCGGCGATGCGCTTTTTGTGTCCGGTCTTTCCATGGGAATTGCGGGCGCGGGACTTTCCACCATGATTTCCCAGTACATTTCCTTCTTCATCCTGCTCTGGTTCTTCCTACGGGGAAAAGTGCAGAGCAGCTTTGCACCGCGCTACATCAATCTGAATGCAAAGGATATCTGGAACATCGTTTCCACCGGTTTTCCCAGTATGCTGCGGCAGGGCATGGGCAGTGTCTCCACCATGGCGCTTAACTGGCTCGTCGCTCCTTACGGAGATGCCGCCATTGCCGCTTTGAGCGTGGTTGCCCGTATTTTCAACTTCCTCTACAGCGTAGCGCTCGGCATCGGTCAGGGCTTCCAGCCGGTTTCTTCCTTTAATTATGGGCAAAAAAAATATCCCCGGGTACGAAAGGCATTTCTGTTTACCCTGGGACTCAGCACCTGTATTATGTTGTGTTTCGGTATGTTGGGATTTATTTTCGATGAAGAACTCATTGCGGTGTTTTTACAAGATGCGCAGGCTGCGGACATCGCTGTCTACACCCTGCGCCTGCAGTGCGTCACCCTTGCTTTCGTGCCGGTGTGCATCTGCGGAAATATGCTCTTCCAGTCCATCGGTTTTGCCGGAAGAGCCTCCTTTTGTCCTCACTGCGGAGCGGTCTGATTTTCATCCCCGCCCTGTTCCTTTTAACGCCGTTCTTTCACTTGAAAGGCATCGAATGGTCGCAGTCCGTCGCGGATGTGCTTTCCGCCGCCATTTCCCTTCCTTTTATTTGGAAGATTTTGCAGCAGCTAAACGTTTCGACGGACGATAAATCATCAGTGCAATAAAAATCAACAACGCCGTTATGGAAAGGCTTAACGGATAAGCCAGCATAATGGTCGTAAAGTTGCGATGGCTCGGGAATACCGCATAAATCCAGAAAATTCGCACGGCGCACACACCGATTACCGTCAGGATGGCGGGCACTAAGGAAATGCCGAAGCCGCGCAGATAACCGGACATGTTTTCATACAACATGCTGAATGTATATGCTGCAAAAATAAGCACCAACCGGATATAGCCCGTTTCCACAACCTGCGGGTCATTGTTGAACAGCGACAGCAGGAATTTGCCGCATAAAAGTACAATAATAATGGTAGTGGCAGAAGCAATGGCATCTTCCAGAATACACAGAAGCAGTGTCTTTTTGCAGCGTTTCAGATTGCCCGCGCCATAGTTTTGTCCCACAAAGGTTGTGCATGCCTGGCTGAAGGAGTTCATCACATCATAAGCGAAAATCTCAATGTTGAACGCCGCACTGGAGGCAGCCATAACAACGGTTCCCAAACTGTTGATTGCGGACTGGATAATAATGTTTGCCACCGCAAAGACCGCACTCTGAATGCCCGCGGGCAGACCAATCTTCATAATTCTTCCCAGTGTATTTCCATCCACGCGCAAGTCCGGTATATTCACATGAATAACTTTATCCGAACGCATGAGCTTGATAAACAGGAATGCCGAGCTTATCACATTGGACAGCACCGTGGCAATCGCCACACCGTTTACCGTCATTTTCAGCACAATAACAAAGAATAAATTGAGCAGTACGTTCAGAACACCGGACACAGCCAACGCCGCCAGCGGCATCTTGGTGTCACCCACGCTTCTGAAAATCGCCGCCTCAAAGTTATACAACAGGATGGCGGGCATGCCCAGAAGGTAAATCCGTATGTAAAGCAGTGCGTAGGGGAAAACCTCATCCGGCACGTTTATCAGCCGCAGAAGGTTTCCGATAAACAGTTGTCCCACCAGCGCCACCAGTACGCCGCCGATAAGCGCCATTAAAATGGAAGTATGTACTGCCTTGTGAATGGTCTTTTCATCGTTTTTTCCCACCGCATTGGCAATGACCACGTTGGCGCCCAGCGCAATGCCGATAAATAAATTTAAGATAAGACCGATAATGGGGCTGTTGGCGCCGACCGCCGCTACCGCCACCGTCTTGATATCCCCGGTAAAGTTTCCGACAATCGCAATATCCGAGGCATTAAAAAGCTGCTCCAGAATGCCTGTTGCAGCGACGGGTAATGCGTACATGGGAAGTTTGTTCCAGATAGACCCGTGCAGCATGTCAATTTTTTGTTTTTGTACTTCTGTTTCCAATTTTCTCACCTGATTTTACTGTTGATTTTTACTATTTCACGCTTTCCATATTACCGTTTACAGGATAATATGGTACAGCAGAATATTAGATAAAAAAGTTTTTCTTGTCAAGTGGTTCTTGTTATAACGTGCCTGTTACATAAGGAGGAATTTCACTCCGTGTGAAAGGCTTTGCCACCGACCTTTACAAATTCAATCTGGTTATCGGGTACGGCATTTTTTATACCTTTGTGGTGTGTACCACCGAGTCGCCCATTGCCTTTACTTATGTTCTGCCCGTGACAAGCCTTTTGGTCCTGTATAAAAACAAGAAATTCATGATAGGCTGCGGCATTGCAAACTCCCTGATTATCGTGGGAAGCGCCGCCTACCGGATTATGCTGGGTTACCAGTCCGCCGCAAACATGAAGGAAGTTGAAGCTTCCAACCTGCATCTGGTTGACAATCTGAAACAGGTTTCGGGCATTGTGGGCGACATGACAAACTGCATCGCCGACTCCAACGAAATCAACAACCGGATGCTCAGCAAATACGAAGAGTCCGCCAACAATATCAATTCCATTGAACTGGTTATCGAATCGCTGATGTGTGAACTGGGTATCGGTGGTTTTATGGGCATGGAAGATGTTCTGCCCGGCATGAAACTGACAATTACCTTAAAGAATGCTAAGAATTATTACGGAGAAGTGCTGGCACGGGAAAACAATACCTTATCCGTTTCCCTCACGGAAACTCCCGACATTTCCGACGTTACCGAGTGCAAACTGCAGGTAACCGTGGGCAATGTGCTGTACTGCTGGGATACCGCAAAAATCGTACATACGGCAAAGGAGCTTTCCAACCACTTTACTATTAACATTGAGTCCCGTCCCAAGGCAAATACCCGCGTCTGGATGTTTCCAATGCCTGCACCATTACGCTTGCGGACGGTACTACCGTCATTGAGGGCAAGCTGGACAACATAAGCGCCAACGGCTTTGCTTTCCTGACTCACGACAATTATTTTGCTACCCACAAGGGTGCTGTTATCACCATGAAAATCCACAACTTCGACCTGCCCCAGCACGATGTCCTCGAGGGCCGTGTCATCCGCTGCTCCAATAACGAGGGGCTCTACATCGTAGGCTGCCAGATGCCCGAGGATGATTTCTCTGAACTTATTTTCCGGATTTCTGTTCCAGAATTTTTGGATGTCAAAGCCATGATTTAATAGTTTCTTTTTGAGATTTTTCTCGACTATTAAATCATGCTTGAAATCCTTATTCGATTTACTCCCCAACAGTTCCTTTATCTGCTTAATATGACAGCTCCGGAGCAATTCGTCCTCCAGATTATTTACCTGCGGTATGCAAATCAGGCTGCTTACTTCCTGACACCTGCTCAGTCTGTTCATATTTTTTCTTAAAATCTCTATATTTCCCTCGTCCGTGTCAAAAACCAGAATTACAGTTGTTCCCTTTTTTAATTGCATAAGACGTATGGCAGTAATCTCTTCCTGCACCACATTAAAAACTTCTATTTTCCCCGGAACAATGCATTCCATTTCTGTTTTTAATACGGAAAGAAGTTTTCGTTCATCTTCACCTTCTACGTAGTATTGATAATATCCCTTCTTTTGCATATGAACTCCCCTATATTGTCTTTTGTCAGCAGTTTGCCAAATCGTATATTTCGTCCATTTTTGGCGCCACGGAAAACAAATCATTTTCAACGGCATTTTTTATACAATCCGTATTCCTTTTCAACAAAGAGGAGGCACTGATGCACTTTATGGGATTTTCCTCATCATTCATATCTTTTTGCAGGAAAATAAAGGAGTGCTTAGGCAATGGCAGGTCCAATATATCTGTATTGTGGGTCGTAAAAAATAGCTGTTCATTTTCATGAAGTTTGTTAATCATAACAGATAATATAGCTTTTTCCACATCGCTGTGTATGTAGGAAAATTTTTCATCACAATAATAAAAGCCAAATTCTCCCTCTAAAATGGAGGTCAGCACTCCGGCGATTTCTATTCCCGCCTTTGTTCCGCTCGACAATATATTGGGCTCTATAACCCTTCCGTCCTGAATAATCACGGACTTGTCCACATAACGTATAATGTAGGTATTGTCTACCTCATCGGATTTTTCCACCTTCAAAATAGCAGGGTCCAATGATTTGAGGATTTTATCCAATACCCGCAGAAAACGCTCTGCATTTTTGGTTGTATATATCCCTTTCATACTTTCCGAACTGTCAAACGGATACTCAAACATCCAGGATAAATCCTGAATTTTTTCCAGTTCCTGAATATAGGTTGCCGCTTTTGCTTCTTTCTGGGCCTCTATTTTTTTGACGCAGGTTTCGTAACTGTCCCTGAGGGTTATGTCTGTGGAATGGACCGTTACATCTATATTGGAAAGGGAATACTTCTCTCCTTTTTTCGGGCTTATGACCGTTTTTACTCTGTACAACACGCATTTATCTGTAACAAAATCCATTTCAAAAGATGCATTTTTATTTACATCACAAATTACATCTGTCAGGCTTTCATACTGTTTTTTATCTATAAAATTAAATATCCTCATTAACATTTTGCCTATGGAGGTTTTGCCCGATGCATTTGCTCCCATAATAATATTTACTTTTTTATATCTGAAATTTGTTCTACCGGGCAAAAATTCATTTTCAATGTATGAACCCACTATCTTTTTAGGATAAGACATGTTCATGTGAAAGTTTCGGAAACAGATAAAATTATCAATTTTAACATCCATTACTACCATATCACATTTCTCCTTTTGTATTATTTCGGATTTCACGAACTAATCTCTCCTTTATCATACAATAAGATTTACAAAAAAACAAATACTATTTTATATATATGTGATATTTTTGGATAAAATGCTTTCTTTTTAATTTAAAAAATATAGTCAAACAAACTCATCTGCGTATCCAGCCATTTTTCCTGTTTTGCCTGATGAATAACATCCTCCGGGCGGCTTTCTCCTGCCAGAAACGGTGAATTCGGATTGTGGTGTTTTCGGTTTTCCCTGACCAAATCCGCATTATCGTTAGCATAACAATACCTGCAAAGGTGTCCGCAGGTATGATATGCCCCAATGTCATTCCCCAGAAAGCAGGCGCACTCCGTTCTTTTGGGAGCTTGCTTCGGAATGCGCAGATGCCCTTTTAAGGCTTTCTCATAAGTAGAAACGGTCATACATCCATTGCAATCCACTCCAACTCCTTCCAGTTCCTTTCCTTCCGCACAACTCTTTATAATAAGACCATGCTTCCTGCCTATTTCTGCGAAATGCTCCCCTATTGCCAGTCTGTCTTTTTTCTCAACTGCCTTTACCTCCGGGAAATTACGCAGTACTTTTTCGTATAAATCTATAAAACTGATAACACAGGTGTGCGTATAACCTTCCATTTTAGCTGCCGTTTCCTCAAACCACTGCAGATGGAATGCAAGCGGGTAATCATCCGATATAAAAATCGGGTCATACCGCCAGCCGATGCAATCCGCTCCGACCATCCGGGAAAGCTTCTGAAAACTTTCTATCACCTCATCCTTATCCGGAACTCCCGGCTCAATTTCTTTTCCATACGGCGTAATCGTCACAAACCAGTACTGCCCATACGGTTTCAGCAAATCCATGTACGGAAACATCGGCTTGGGATTTTTGGTGCAAAAAGTAATCAAATCCACCACTTCCGGCGACAAATCATACCGGGTTACCTGCAACGGATTGTACGGATTGCGGACAAGCACATACCCTTCCTTTATTCTGTTTGCCAGCCATTCACTGTAAAATGCCGGAATATCCGTGCGCATACCGGTTTGGATAATCATGTTCTCACCTGCACAGTTTTTTCTTCTTGTATCTCTAAAATAATAAATTCTAAAAATCTGCAAATTACCGGCAAGTTAGATACCTTGAGAATACGGCCCTTTACTTTAGCTATGTATTGCCATGGCAAGTTACCGGCAAGTTAAATTTTTTTATTTTATCCCTCAAAAATACTATATATTGTATCATTTTGGCCTATACTATACTATTTTATGTTTAATATTTAGTAAACAGCAAATTACCGGCAAGTTATTATGCCCAAAATGGGATATACTTCATGTACCTGGGAGCTGTATTGGGGTCTAAAGGCTTTATCAACTTTAATTTTACTGTATCTTTAATTAATCGTGACACACTGCCTGCCGAAGAATCCTTTATGCCAAACCGTTCTCTCAGGGAGCTGTTTGTTAATTGCTCTCCCTGCACTTGCTTAATACATGCATGTAAATAGCATGCTCTGATTTTATCTTCTGGTGACATATTGGTAAATGGTAATTCTGAATACAATGTAACTCTTGTACTTTCTTCAAACACTTCGATTTTAGGTGCCGGTAATTGATAAAATTCGCAGGCAATTACTATTTTATCCCACCCTGTACCAAGCTCTTCACACATTTTTAATCGCCGCATTAAAGATGCTAATTTTTCATTTCTTGACTTTGGAGGATTATCAATTATTCTCTCAACATTTACAAGTGGAATTCCCGCATTTGTTATTTCAATCCTATTATCAAATATCTCGACAACAGGTCCCGTTCCTGATATTGATAAATCCTGATGTATTAGTGCATTGGCGATAGCTTCTCGTAGTGCTAATAACGGATAGGCTGTTTTTTTATCCCTTTTTGCATCCACTATAATTTCTTCTGTTGGAATTAATGCTTCCATATATTTCATTACATTTTCAAATCCTACCGCATACCCCTTAAACTCTGTATTTTCTTTTTTCATCAATAATCGGTTATTTCCATCATACTGCACAATACGAATAGCTTTTCTTGATATTTTAGAAAATTTATTTATATTTTTGGCAAATAAAATTGCACCTAAGTTTGAAATTGCATACAAGCCATTTTCTTGTTTATTAAGAATGCCCTCTTGTATAAAATAATGTGAAACACCATTCATATCAGAAGGAACCGGAATATCACAAAGATCAAAATACACGGAATAATCTAAAAACTGCATTGCATCATTAATTGTTAAATCAGTTATTGCCGATTTATCTTCAAATTTTATATTCTTAAGTCTGTCCCATAATTGTGCTTCAACCATCGGATATTCCTTTAATTTCTTGGTATAACTACCTATTCGAATATAATCCACTTTTTCAAACTTAACAGGAAAAGAAGTGGCACTATATATTATGAGAATTCCCACTTTTTTATTTTCTATTTCCATATTCTTAAATTCAAAATCTGCATTATCTGAAAGAAGTGATCTCAACCAATTTTCTAATTCCTGATTTCCTTTTTTAAGGTTTTGAAGGTTATGCTCTGTGCCTACTACCTGATGTGTCTTATCATCAATTCCCCATATCATATAACTACAACTTTTTTCATATAAAGTAGCAGAATTGGCAAGTGCACAAATATCCTGCCCTATCATTTGGGGATCATAATTATTATGCTTAAATTCAATCCATGGCGTCTCCGACGGCAACAACCTTAATTCATTTACCAGTAATTCTAAATTTTCCATATTTGTTTCCCTTATGTGTGTATGTGGAGTTATTCAATAGTTACGTAGTGATAAACTACATTCTCGATATCAGATTTCTACCAATTGCCGACATTATAGTCCGAATTACCATCAATCAGAGTTTCCGCAATGGTGAATTATCGAATTGTCTTTAAGTTGCGACTATATATATTATATATTATTTAAGATTATATTATCTGTTTAATTATATCCCACCTTTTCCTTCATCACAACCCCTCAAAACAAAAAAACGAAGTACCATTCGATACTTCGCTTTCCGCTACTGCTGGTGGCCGGACTTGAACCGGCACGGTGTTGCCACCGAGGGATTTTAAGTCCCTTGCGTCTGCCTATTCCGCCACACCAGCGGATGGATGGAGGTGGATTCGAACCACCGAAGCAATTTGCAGCAGATTTACAGTCTGTCCCCTTTGGCCACTCGGGAATCCATCCATAACAGGTTACCCTGCCAAGAAAAAATTCTATCATAAGTCTTTTTAAAATGCAAGAAAAAAATTACTCTTCGTAGGCAACGTTACGCAGCACCATAGCGGAGAATTTTGGCAGAGTAACCGTGATTTTGCCGGAAATAACGGGCATTTCTATCTTTTCCGCAGAATAACCGCTCTCGTCCGTATACATAAGACGGGTGAGCATGGCTTCCTTTGGCACGCCTGCCAGCCAGACACGCACTGTTTTTTCAATCACATGGTCATTGTTGTTGATAAGGACAATGGTGTGCATCTTGTTGTTGAAACGGGCGTAGGCAAGGTAATTGTAATCCCTGTCAAGGCTCTTAATGGAACCGGTGCGCAGCTCCTCACATTCCTTGTGAACGCGGATAATTTCCTTGTGGAAATTCAAAAGCTGCTGGTCCTCCCTGCCCCAGGGGTAGGTACGGCGGTTGTCGGGGTCGGTAAATCCGCAGACACCCGCTTCGTCACCGTAATAAAGGGTCGGAGCGCCGGGCCAGGTCATCTGAATGACAACGGCTTCCCGGAATACTGCCGGGTTGTTGCCCTGATTTGCAGCTTCCGGACCGAGAGTATTGGTACGGCCAACCTTGTGGCTGGTTCTCGTCATGAAACGGGAATGGTCATGGTTGGAAAGCTGGTTCATGGCAACCATCAGGCTGGGCATGGAAAAGCTGGAGCCGTGGTGGCGCATGGCGCCCCAGAAGCTGTCCGCATCTCCCAGTAAATCCAGACGGAAGTCATCGCTGTGTTTTTCCATACCGGTTAAAAACCAGGTTACAGGCTCCATAAAAGCATCATAGTTCATAACAGAGTCCCACTGGTCGCCGCCGAGCCAGGGTCTGGTATCGCCGTAATGCTCCGCCAAAATCAGCGCATTGGGGTTCGCCTGCTTTACGGTTCTACGGAATTCCTGCCAGAAATGGTGGTTGAACTCCGGTGAAAATCCAAGGTCTGCTGCCACATCCAGACGCCAGCCGTCCACATTGTAGGGCGGGGAAACCCATTTGGCAGCAATATGCATTACATAATCAAACAGCTCTTTGGAGCCTTCATAATTCAATTTCGGAAGGGTATCGTGACCCCACCAGCCGTCATAGGTGGGATTGTAAGGCCAGCGGTTGTTGTCATGGAACAGGAAATAATTGCGGTAAGGGCTGTCCGCTGAAATGTAAGCGCCCTTTTCGTAACCTTCCGCATTTTCATAAATGCGCTCTCTGTCCATCCATTTATTAAAGGAACCGCAGTGGTTGAACACGCCGTCCAGAATAACCTTCATGCCGCGCTTGTGCGCTTCTTCCACCACCTTGGCAAACAGCTCGTTGGAAGCCTCCAGATTTGCCTTGTTGGTAACACGGTTGATATATTTGGATGCCATACGGTTCTCGTTCTGCCAGTCCTGCAGAAGCTCGCCCTGGTCGTCCACAATCTTACCGATATGGGGGTCAATGTAATCGTAGTCCTGAATATCGTACTTATGATTGGAAGGGGAAACAAACAACGGATTAAAATAAATAACCTCAATACCCAAATCCTGCAGATAGTCCATCTTGTCCATAACACCCTGCAGGTCGCCGCCGTAAAAATATCTGACGTCCATTGCCGCCGGATAACGGTTCCAATCGTCCACATGCTGTACCTTCTGATTGATGTACTGGTACTCGTTGTTCTGGATATCATTGGTGGGGTCACCGTTGCAGAAACGGTCCACATAAATCTGGTACATTACCGCACCCTTCGCCCACTGCGGCGTCTTGAAACCGGGAATGATAATGAAGTTATAATAGTCGTTGCGGTCCTGATGCAGACCGCTTCTGGCATCATAATAACCCACAATCCTGCCGACATTGACTTCAAAGCAATAGGACAATTCTTCGTTTTCAAGCTGCACTTCAATGCTGTAAAAATCGAAGCTCTCGTCCGTTCTTTCCTTGGTCATGAGAATTCTTTCATTTCCGCAGATAAAAAAAACACGGTCAATATTATTTTTTTCCGCGCGGAACCGGATGGTTACCAAATCGTAAGGACTGGGCTCCGCAGGAGTCACATAGTCCTCAGTGGTATCGCTGAACAACGCTTTTTTGTTCAGTACCGGCCGCATGGCTGTAATATACAACTGATTTTGTTCTTTGCTTCCAAACTGATTAAAATCCATAAGATACCTTCTAACTTTTTATAACGTACCTTTTTATTTTATATGATTACGAATATGTATGCAAGGAGAAAGTAAAAAAGACAGCAGAGTCCGGTTTTACACTGCTGTCTTTTTTTCCCTGTTTTCATCCAAGATCTTCACCATTGGTGGATATTACCTTTTGATACCAGAAAAAGGAGTCCTTTCTCTCTCTTGAGAGATCTCCTGTCCCGTCATCAAATTTGTTTACATAAATCATGCCGTAGCGTTTTGCCATTTCACCGGTGGATGCCGACACAAGATCAATACATCCCCATGGTGTGTATCCTATCAGATCAACACCCTGTTCAATGGCTTTTCCCATTTCCGTAATATGCTCACGAAGATATTCGATCCGGTAGGAATCATGAATTTTCCCGTCTTCGGACTTAACATCCCGGGCTCCCAGCCCGTTCTCCACAATCATGACCGGAATCCCATAACGGTCATATATGGCGTTCAGCGACCAGCGCAGTCCTTTCGGATCAATCTGCCATCCCCAGTCACTGGACTTCAGATAGGGATTTTTCCAGCCTCCTGTGAGATTACCCTTCATTGCCTCCACATCCTTATGCGTTGTAATGCAATTACTCACATAATAACTGAACGTATAAAGGTCAACGGTGCCCTCTTTCAGAAGCTCCTGATCGCCTTCCTGCATCTTCAGATGGATATTATGTTTTTCAAAATACTTTTTGGCATAATAAGGATACTCTCCTTTAACCTGCACATCCGAACAGAACCAGCAGAACATATTCGTACGTTCCTGTGCCAGCAACATATCCTCCGGATCCGGAGTCAGCGGATAATACGCTGAAAATGCCATCATGTTTGCCATAACATAATCCGGATAATGTTCATGTGCGTATTTAACAGCTTTTGCGCTGGCCACAAACTGATGATGAATTGCCTGGTACCGGATTTCCTCGGGAATTTCAATATCGCTTACGGGACCGTCAATGCCCTTTACCGTTCCGGTTGAAAGCACCGCTCCAAGATTCATGGTTCCCGCATTGATTTCATTAAAGGTAATCCAGTACTTCACTTTTCCCCGATATCTTTCAAAGAGAGTCAGGCAGTATTTATAATACAGTTCTATCAGTTCCCTTGAGTACCAGCCGTTATATTTCTCCACCAGTGCATACGGCAGCTCATAATGACTGATTGTAACCATCGGCTCTATACCATATGCTTTACAGCAGGCAAATACTTTGTCATAGAACTCCAGACCCTTTTCATTTGGCTTATCTTCCGTTCCGGCAGGAAATATTCTTGTCCAGTTGATGCTGGTACGGAAAACCTTAAATCCCATTTCTGCGAACAGCCTGATATCTTCTTCATAATGATGGTAAAAATCAATGGCGTCATGGCTTGGGTATAATCTGTCTTCATGAATATGGTCCGTAATCCATTTCGGACTGGTATGAGAACCATTTGTACACATATCCGGGACACTTGCTCCCTTGCCATCCGCATCCCATGCTCCTTCAAACTGGTTTGCCGCGCAGGCTCCGCCCCACATGAAATTCTCGGGAAATCTACCCATACTGTTTCACCTCTTTCCATGTCAGATAACTTTGGAATGCTCCAATCTGATTTGCTTCGTTTCCGTATTTACATTTTACAATTTCACAATTGGGTTCTACAAGCCCTTTCATTTCATAATAGGCATCTTCCAAAATTAATCTTCTGTAATTTTTTTGGATACTGGTCAGCAGAATCTGCTGGCTGCTGATTCCGCCTCCAATGGCAATGCGCTCTATATCCAGAAGCATCTGTAAATTAAAAATCTCAAATGCAATACTATACGTAAATTTATCCAGTACTGCACATGCCCCGGGATCTCCCGCATTGATCCATTCAAATACTTTTCTGCCGTCCAATGGCTCCTCCTGCGGAATTTGCTTCGCTTCCCGCATCAGCTCAAGAAGCCCGGTCGTTGCATCCGAATGCCCTACAAATCCTTTCAGGGTACCCCATTCATTGAGGCTGCGTCCCACAAAGGAAAACTCACCTGCGGAAAAATGCTTTCCCCGCACTAATTTACCGTCTATAATCAGTCCGCCTCCCACGCCGGTTCCGATGATAAAGGCTGCCGCGTTCCTGCAACCCGCAAGACTCCCGACCGTATACTCCGCCCAGGCTGCACATTTTCCGTCATTGTCTATGTGAACCGGGCATCCGCACAGTTCTGAAATCTGACGGGCAACATACTTGTCCTGATTATAAGACAGCATACCTCCGGTTCTGCAGTAACCGTTGTCACTATCAATCATTCCCGGCATAGAAACCGCAATTCCTTCCGTATCTTTGCCTATTTTATCATAAAGCTCCTTTAATCGGGCAAGTAATGCCTCCTGACTTTCCGTCGGCGTTGGTGTGCTTCCCTGTTGTGTACGTACAAGCTTCTCATCCATCACAGAATATTTTATATCTGTTCCACCAATATCAAAGACTGCTAATTTCAACATTACACCTCCCGATTACTTAACCGGACCTTTATTCTTCGATTCCAGTTCCATCCATGTTACCGTGTCAGGAGTCTGCCACAAATATAACGCATTTCCTTCAGTATCCTCGATAACCGCATATTTCATGCCATCTACCTCATAGGTATCCTTCAATATTTCTCCACCGTTTTCGATCACCAGCTTACAGGTGTCCTCAATACTGGAAACCTCGATTACATAGCGGGGATATTTTCCGGTCGCATCTGTCCTTTTACTCTTCAGAAAACCGTAACAGAAAGATACGACTCGCGGTTCCCAGTTTGAGCTGCCAGGTCCTGTTGCACAATACATTAACGGAGTCTCTTCCTTTGCCCCTTCGGTATGGATTATATCCCAGCCAAACAAATCCTGATAAAATTTTTTCAATTGTTCCGGTTCATCATATTCCAGAACAAAACGGCGCAAACGTCCGTTCCTGGAGCGCGGAGGAAAGTCCTTCGGCATATGCCATTCCAGATTATAAGGATCTCTGTCCGGGTCCGGAAGGGGTGGGTCGACATGGATGCGTCGTATCTCCTGCTCATTATAAGGCTCCGCCAGAAAATTCTCGGGATCTGCCCCACATGCAGGGCATTCTGTCGGCAGTTCCCGGTCGTCACTCTTAAAAGGGAATCCACAGCAATAGCATGTATATAGTTTCAGCATAGTTTTCTCCTCCCTCTATTCCTTGTCATAGTCGGCTTCCGGCTCCTCCCAGGTTCGGGAGTCCGGACATTTCCACAGCAACAGCCGGTTTCCGGCAGGATCCTCTACCATTGCACATTCCGCCCAGTCATTTGTATTGTCATTTCCGTAGATGACCCTGCCCCCGGCTGCCACAACACTCTGTAGGGTCTTCTTTAGCGGGACATCCATGCTTACTTCCATCATAAGAAACGGTTGTGGATCCTTTTCCGTTTTAAGTACCAGCATTGTGGGCATATAGCCTGCAACGGCACCTTCCCAGCCAAACTGTGCCGGTCCTGTTGCACAGCATACATCCGGTGTTTCTTTGTCCGGCACCCGGCCCAGAACGTTGGGCGGCAGCGCAAACATATCCCAGCCGAATACATTTACATAAAACCTCTGTGCCCTGTTCAGGTTTTCATAAGGAATATAGGCACTTCTGACTCTTCCGTGCAAGGATTTATCAGGGAATTTTTTAGGGGGTCTTCCGGGATAGGAAGTATTTTCATCATTGTACATAGCGGCACCTCATTCGTTTTCTTTTCGTTTCACATGAATATAGCATCTTACCAGATAATTGGTTCTGTCTCTTTCCACGATATGGCTGAGCACGTCCCGTTCGTAGCCGTTTCCAATCACCTCATAGCCATTCTCGTCAGCATAATTTTTCAGAAGACGGTATAACTCAACAATTCCGTCTCCACCCTTGGCTCCTGCCACTGTCAGATAGGTTCCTGCAGGCATGGACATCACCTGGGTCGGGTCTTCTATGGAATCCTTTCTTGCCACAAAACCACCGAAGGTCTTCTGGAAGCTGCCGTCCATTATGTGTTTATGCATTACAACTTCAATGACATTGATGTTTTCATACCGGAAGCTATCGCTTACATACCGGATAGATTCTCTTGCTTCCTTTGACATAATGAAGGCTTCGTCCGCTGTACGATAAGGCATTTTATAAATATATAACGGTGTTTCTTCTTCCTTATGAATTTCTTCAATAATACCAACTCTGGTACATTCATATTCATCAATATCCTTGATTGTATTGGAAACAATTCGTTCCAGTGCGTTGAGTTCTTCCTGATAGTCACGCAGTTCTTTTAATTTTTTTGCAAGAATTTTTCGGCAGGCCTGTACATCACCGCTTTTATTTTCTATATAATCCTTTATTTCCTCTAACGGAACCTTCATACCCTTCAGAACATGAATCAGCTCAAAATCATACAACTGCCTTGTGGAATAATAAGCATAGCCATTTTCTGCAACCATTTCCGGTTCCATAATTCCTATCTTTGCATAGTGAACAATGGTGGCTTTTTTGACTCCGCACATTTTGGCGAATTCGCCTATTTTCATGTATCCTTTGTCCATAGCTTTCCTTTCTTTGCAATCCTCACTTTGCGGCAGCCGCTTCTTCTATAGCTGCCCTTTTTCCACGTGGAGCATGATTGTTGGTATACGCATCCATCGTCATGAAAATCAGTACGAAAACTGCAATAAATATGGAATTGTATTCACTGGGAATTCCTACTGCCATAAGTGCCAGCTTTACCAGTTGCATAACCAGGCTTCCGCAGAAAATACCGCCTATCAGATTTCCTCTTCTGGAAATAGACATACCTACAAACACGCACATCATTGCATCAAAGCAGGTTCCCATGGTTCCCATGGAACTCACGGTTTTCTGCACACCGGAGGTTCCAAGGGAAATGAATGCATACAGGCCTGCAAAAAGACCCGAAATTATAATGGCAACGGCTTTGACACGATATACATTTAATCCGTTCTGTGCTGCTATATTCATGTTGTTGCCGACCGCACGTACATTGTAGCCGATTGATGACCTGTAGAAAATCAGATAGGCTGCAATCGCCGCGACTATGGCAATCATTACAATCTCTGTAGTTCCTAAAAGCTTCCAGCCGGTAAGGTAAATTCCCTGACCGTCAAATGCATAACTGCTGATGCTTTCATAAATAAGAAGCATGCCAATGGATGTAATAATTGTCGGAATTTTCAAAAGGTAATATACCAGACCTACTGCAAATCCCGCCAGCACAGCCACTAACAGACAGCAAACCAGAAGTCCCACAAATCCTCCATTCAGTCTTACTGCGATATTGCCACCTACAATAGCACTGAGCAAAACCACAGAACCTACAGAGAAATCCCAGTTTCCGACTTTGATGTTGAACAACACACCCCAGCCCAGAATTGCCGGGGCAACTGCCTGTTGTAAAAGCGACGGAATATTATTGGTACCGATGATTCCATCAAAAATGATGCTCAGAACTGCAAATAACAGGATTGGTACGGATAACATCAGTGCGTATTTACGAATCAGATTTTTAATGACTTTCATATCTTACAACCTCTCTCTCTGCATTCATCTGTTGCCGGATGGTTCTTACTCTGCCGCTGCTGCCACAACACTTTCAAGGGTATACGCATCCATGATGTCCGTAAGAGTCTTCAAGGTACAATCCGGGTTATAACGAACCGTCATGGACTGGATGGTTTCCGCATCATAAATCATATAGTCCGGATTGGAAATATACTTGGAGTAGTTTTCACAGTCCTCTGCACTTGTAATAAAGATGAAATTCTGATAAAGAACCGTATAGCCGTCCGCAAGAGGATGTCCGTCAACCGCATTGTATAACATTACGAAATCAAACAGGGACTGGATTTCAATACCACCCGCAAGACAAGAGAGCCATCCATCGTTAAATCCTTCCTGCATTCCTTCAAATGTATCAAAGGAGCAGATTTTAATGGTTCCCGGATCAACCAGGCTCTTCAGGGTATTCAGCACGGTTTCACCACCGCCGCCGGAGGCAGAGCTCATCAGCAGGCCATTCATTTCAGGATAAGAAGTAGTAAAGTTCTGCATATATGTTACATATGCCTGTGTGGAACCGTCGGAAGGTGCGGTGTAATCAGCCAGAATGGTTGCTCCATATTTTTTTGCCGCTTCCGTAAAGTAGTCATTACGGTTGGAAAGAGAGGAACCTGCTGCTACCTTGCCAAGACCTACCTGTGTACGTCCGTCTTCTGTAAGAATCTGGGTCATATAGTCGCAGGCATCTTCGTTTGCCTCAAAGGAGGTACCGACATAATAGGGATTTGCCTGTGTGTTTTCTTTAATGGTCTGATCCGATATATCACGGTTCATCATCTGGAACCAGATCTTATTGCTTTCACAATAGTCGGAAATCAGCTCTACACTGTTGTCGGAAATGGGAAGGAATAAAAGTCCTTCGCATCCTGCCGCTGCAAGATTTTCTGCGGAAGCGAGCTGGGCCTCAGCGGTATAATCATTCAATGCCCACTTGATATCAACATCCAATGCTTCCGCAGCAGAATTAATGTATGCATATTCTGCCGCACCAAATGCATCGTCTTTTCCGTAAAGAATAACACCGATTGTGTGTTTTTCGTCTCCGGTATTTCCCTTTCCGGCACAGCCTGTTAAAATGGTTGATGCTGTCATAACTGTTGCAGTTATTACTGCCAAAATTTTTGTACGTTTTCTCATAGCTTTTCCTCCTTTAAGCCATAACCTTTGATTTATCGTGACCAATAGATACAAATACCACTGCCAGAAATACAATTCCCTTCACCACATAAATCAGCGTGGGATTAATTCCCCATAACGTAAGTCCGTTATTCAGAATGAATAATGTAAGTCCGCCGATTATTGCACTTCTCATTTTTGTTCCCGAGCCGCCTGCAAGGGGTATTCCTCCCAGAGTCAGCGCAAGCAGCACATTTGTCTCGAGGGAATTTCCGGTCTGCGCTCCTGCTCCACCGCCTCTGATAACTGTCACAAAAGCAGCGATCCCGACACAAATTCCGCTGATAACAAATGCAATTACTTTATACTGATTGACCTTAATTCCGCTAAGCTGTGCACATTTTGGATTGGAACCGATGAGTTTATTGTATTTACCGATCTTTGAGTATTCAAAAATGATGTAACAGACAGCAAATACAACTACCAGCACGATTAAGTAAAACCATAACTCCTGAAAAATTTTCAAGGATGCCGGAATACGCATCGGAAGAATCTGATAGGTACCCTGTGCCACACCGCGGCCGATAAACATAATACACATACCGGCCATAAATGCCGGAATTTTTGCCTTTACATGTAAAATACCCGTAAGAAACCCACATAACGCGCCAACCAGAATACAAATCGGAAATACCAGCCAGGCACTAACCAGATTGCCCGCTACAACTGACGCTACCGCACACAACGCACAGGCGCCGCCAAGTGAAAAATCAAGGTTGTCATGTGCCATGACGAAACAGCATCCAATGGATGCAATCATCGTTACACAGGCCTGCGAAATAATATTGGTCAAATTTGTTGCTGTCAGGAATTTTCCGTCAGTCGTAGCCGCAAATATGATGAACAGGCCAATCAGTCCCAGGAACGGAATCAGCTTTTTGATGACTGTACCCGGGTTTTTCCCTTTTTTTTCAGATACAGTCTTACTCTCATTTGCCATATCTTTTATCCTCCATCGAAATTTATCCCATCAGATAACCTTTTCAATCAGCATACTCTCTGTAAGATTATCCTCACGGGCAAACTGACCATTCAGAACACCGTCCTTCATAATCAGGATTCTGTCAGACATCCCGAGTAGTTCCGGAATTTCTTCCGATACCATGATAATAGACTTCCCTTCTGAAATCAGTGTCTCCATTAACTGGTAGATGGTTGCTTTTACGCCGATATCAATTCCTCTGGTAGGGCAATCCATAATCAGGATCTGTGAGTCATTTGCCAGCCATTTTGCGACAACAACCTTCTGTTTATTGCCTCCTGAAAGTTCCCTTGCCTCCTGGCTTACCGACTGCATTTTTATAGCCAGCTCGGCTGCCGCCTTCTCTGCAAGCGCTTTCTCGTCTTTGGGCCAGATAAAAAGTCCCTTTTTGATATCATCAAAAGAAGTGACCGTAATGTTATCCTGGATACTCGTGTACAGGAACAACGACTCCGTATCACGATCTTTGGGGAGATATGCCATATGATGCCGGATTGCCTGCATGGTACTTGTAATTTTGCATTTATCCTTTGTAAGAATAACCTCACCGCTGTCCGGTCTGATATCGCCAAAAACCACCTTGCATAATTCATGCATTCCACATTCCGTCAATCCGCCAAGTCCAAGGATTTCTCCTTTATGAAGCGTAAATGAGATATTATGAAGTCTGTTTGCCCAGTTAATATTTTTCACTTCCAAAACGACCTCGTCTGTCGCAAATACTTTCTCATCCCGGTAGTAACTTCCCGTAAGATCACGCCCTATCATTTTCTGACGCATTTTATCCGGTGTTACCTCTTCACCGTATAAAGTATCGATGTACAGACCGTCTCGCATAATCAGAGCAGAATCACATATTTTCTGGACTTCCTCCAAGTCATGGGAGATGAATATTACACCTTTGCCGTCATCCTTTAATGTCTTTATGATTTCATAAATTTTGTCTCTCCCCGTATGGGAAAGTGCTGTTGTTGTTTCATCCACAATCAGAACTTCCGGATTATTGGACAATGCCCTGCACACCTCTACCAGCTTACGGTCTTCAAACGAAAGGTCATCCACCATGGCAGAGGCCTTAATCCTTTCTCCTGCTCCTACCCGGTCTAATAGCTCCTGGGCCGCCTTGTTCATCTTTCTTACCCGGATAATCGGACCGGTTCCGAAGCGGCTCTCTTTTCCAAGAAAGATATTTTCGGCTACGGAAAGACCGGAAATCGTACCTGTCTCCTGAATCAGGATACAGATATGTCTGTTGCCGGCATCAATCAATGACCTGGGGATGTATTCCTCACCCAGATAGGTCATAGTTCCCACATCTGCCTTTTGTGAACCGGAAACAAGGCTCATAAGTGTTGACTTGCCTGAACCATTTTCACCAATCAATGCAAGAACCTGTCCCTTATGAAGTTCCATGGAAACATTCTGTACAGCCTTGGTTGCTCCAAAACTTTTATACATTCCATCCAACTTAAGGATTACATCTTCTGCCATAGGCTTCACCCTTTCTTCCTGCTCTCGATTTCAGCTAACTCTGCTTTTAATGCTTCAACATCAATCGGGTCGTCAATGAAATAAAGTTCCTCTCTTTCCCAATTATAGAAGTTATGACGAACAACTTCATCTTTCTGCCCGGTCTCATCCTCCATAAATGCTTCAAATAACTCCCCATAATGTTCAAAGTTATCATAAGCACGAATATGAACCCGGATCTGTGAATGTTCTCCTCCGGAAAACATCCGGTATCGTTTCGGGAGAGGATGTCCCAAAGAGCCCTCGTTTTCATCCGTGTGACGCTCCAGTTCAATTTCCTGCATCCACTTTTCAAAAGGTATCTCCTGTAACTGTCTGTATACAATTCTCATTTTAATTTTATCCCTCCTTACCCTTTGTAATTAGGCTGATCCTTCGGCATCTTAAAGTCGGGATTCACCACATATTTAATTGTTTTTCCCTGCTCCGCTGCCATCTGAAGCCATGGTGTGATGGGATCTCTTGCGTCATCTGCGTACAGAATTTCACGCTTTTCCCAGTTGTAACACTTTTCCCAGTTTGCATCCAATTCCTGACACTCCGGATCGTCATACCACTTCTGCATTAATTTGCAAAAATCGGCAATTGACTCAAACTCTCTTTCATGTACCCGGATTAAATTGGTCTGGGGACCGGTAAATGGTCTCATTCTTTCAGGTAATGGCATTCCTATCCGCAATGCGCATAAATCACTCTGGTGCTCATATTGTTTCTGCAATTCCCTGTTTTCCACCGGGACCTCCTGAATCACCCGGAACAAAATTCTCAGTTTCATCTTGTACCTCCTCGTATCGTATTATGTCTGGTATTGCACGGCGCCGTTTCCGATAGGCAGCATTTCAGTTTTCCAGCAAAACCGAAATGTTTGCTTTCACTTTGTGATTTTATTATAAAGCGAAAGGTTACCTCGCGCTCAATTGGTAGTAATTCCAATCTTTATTGTCCATTTTTGTCTAATTTGCACATATTTACTGCAATTTTATGCGAAATGTTAGTTATTATTACGATAGTGTCTCCAAAAAATGTATAGTAAAAAAGACAGCTTGGGGAGCTGTCTTTTTTAGAGAAGGTATTTCTTTCTTATGGGGTATAGCAAAAAACTATATAATGTATTGGGGGGGTTACAAGAAGTATAATAGCATAGGCTCTGTTTGTCGTCCATTCCCAAATTTCACAAATATTACAAATTTCTTTCCATGTTTTTAGTAACTTTGCACAACATCCCATTGTGCACTCTGCTTAAATAAAGCATCAAATTCCTCGCCACTAATTTTTTCTTTCTCTAAAAGGAGTCTCGCTGCTTTGTGCAGAATGTCTTCGTGTTTCTTAATAATAGCTTTCGCCTTGGCATAACAGTCGTCCACAATCGCCTTTACTTCACCGTCAATTTCTCCGGCAATTTTTTCACTGTATCCGCGTGTATGTGCCAAATCCCTGCCGATAAACACCTCGTCGTCATCCTCATCATAGCTGATAACACCAATATTCTCAGACATGCCAAAGCTCATGACCATCTTTCTTGCCACCTTCGTAGCCTTTTTGATATCACTGGCTGCACCCGTGGTAATATCGTCAAATATAATCTCTTCCGCAATACGTCCGCCCAAAGAAACCATGATATTGTGCAGCATTTTTCCCTTAGTCATAAACATTTCATCCTTATCCGGCAGCGGCATGGTATAACCGGCCGCTCCTACACCGGTGGGAATAATGGAAACAGAATAAACCGGTCCCACATCGGGAAACTCGTGAAACAAAATTGCATGACCTGCTTCATGATAAGCAGTAATCTCTTTCTCCTTGTCAGAGATAATACGGCTTCTCTTTTCAGTACCGATTCCCACCTTCACAAAGGCTTTGCGGATGTCCTCCTGCTTTACAAACAGTCTGCCTTCCCTTGCTGCGTAGATAGACGCTTCATTGAGAAGGTTTTCCAGATCTGCTCCGGTAAAGCCTGCCGTTGTCCGGGCAATCTGCTCCAGATCAATATCATCGCTCAACGGCTTGTTTCTGGTATGAACCTTAAGAATTTCTTCTCTTCCTCCCACATCCGGGCGCCCTACGGCAATTTTCCTGTCAAAACGTCCGGGACGCAGAATGGCAGGGTCAAGAATATCCACACGGTTTGTTGCCGCCACCACAATGATACCTTCGTTAACGCCGAAACCATCCATTTCCACAAGAAGCTGGTTCAGCGTCTGTTCTCTTTCATCATGACCGCCGCCCATACCGGTACCGCGTCGTCTCGCCACGGCATCAATCTCATCAATGAATACGATACAGGGAGCGTGTTTTTTCGCTTCTAAGAATAAATCTCTTACGCGGGATGCTCCGACACCGACAAACATTTCCACGAAATCCGAACCGGAAATGCTGAAAAACGGTACGTTCGCTTCGCCTGCGATTGCCTTTGCCAGCAGGGTTTTACCGGTTCCGGGAGGTCCCTCCAGCAATACGCCCTTCGGAATACGGGCGCCCACTTTGGTATATTTTGCGGGTTCTCTTAAGAAATCTATGATTTCCTCTAATTCTTCTTTTTCTTCACGCAGACCTGCCACATCTTTTAAGGTGACTTTGTCCTCGCCTACATTGGCAAGCTTGGCGCGGCTTTTTCCGAAGTTCATCATTCTTGCACTGCTGCCGCTACCCGCATTCTGGGCATTCATCATAATAAAGAAGAATGCTGCCGCCGCCACCACAATCAGGGTCGGCAGAATCGATGTCAGAAACAGGCTTTCCCTCTGGATATCCAGCACCTTCGGCTCTATGCCGTTGTCCCTTACAAGCTGCTCCAGTTCAGAGATGTCGGTTGCGTATAAGGTCTTTTCCTGACCACTCGCAAATATGACATCCAGATAACCGGTAGGCCCCTGAGCGTTTGGATGAATGACAACTTCCTCGATGTCGCCGTCCTCTAAATCCTGAACCATCTCCGCTCTTGTATATTCCACATTGTTTTTCTTCCAGGCATTGATAAGCACAATGCCTAAAAGCAGCATAACAATCACTACAAAATATTGGCTAAATCCTTTTTGTTTCAATGGTAATTCCTCCTCCGTACTAATCGGCTGTTAATCATTAAATTCTACCACGCCGATATACGGTAAATTGCGATAATGCTGATCGTAGTCAAGGCCGTAGCCTACCACGAACTTGTCAGGAATCTGAAATCCTGTATAATCCACGTTTACTTCTACCACACGTCTTTCCGGTTTATCCAGAAGTGTGCAAAGATGCAGGCTTTTCGGACCTCTGTCTCTTAACATTTCCATAAGGTAGCTCAGGGTTCTGCCAGAGTCCACAATATCCTCCACTACCAGTACATCCTTATCCTTAATGGGCTCATCCAAATCCTTTACGATTTTTACCACGCCGCTTGACTTGGTGGCGCTGCCGTAGCTGGAAACAGACATAAAATCAAGAGAAACCGGCATATTCAGATGCTTTGCCAGTTCGCACATAAAGAACGCGCCGCCCTTTAATACGCAAACTAAATGCAGGCTTTTTCCCGCATAGGCACGATTGATTTCATCTGCCATCTCACTGATTCTTTTTTCTACATCTTCTTTGGTAACCAAAACTTCAATATGTTCTGACATCAATCTGTCCTCCTCTTAATTGTACCTGTAAAATGTATTTTGTATTCTCATCAATTTTATAAAAACTGCTGATGCGGTAGCCCGGCACCCAGAGAACGTGATTTTCCTCGCACAAAAGCAGCATTTCCTCTCTGAGAGCACGCGGTATTTTTTCGTTTACCATGTAGTCCTGTATGCTTTTGCGGGAAAACCTGTCATCTATGGTGAGAAAATCCCCTTTTTGACGGGTTCGCAGTACCAGCGATTTTTCTATTTTATCATAATCAAACCATTTCGTATACCGATTTTGCGGAATATTTATGCTTTTTTCACAATTTATTATGCTGAAAATCACGGAATTTCCGTCAGGCAGCAAAACTTCTCTTTCCCCTTCACCGGGTTTGGGTAAATCTACGGGAATGTATGCATTTTTTACGCCCGTTTCAACCGCTTCTCCGACACCTTTGACGTTTCGGATAACTACGGTGCCGTATTCCCTTTTGGCGATTAACCCATACGGCAGGGAAATTTCCCGGTTTCCCGGTCTTTGAAACAGGGAAAGCAGATAGTCAACATGCACCGCCCCCATGTCTTTCCGGTGGGGTGTAAGCTGTTCCAGTGCGTAAAGCAGCATATTCTTCTGCAAGAATGAATGATAGCGGGAAAATTTTTCACAGTCAAAGCAGATATGTTTTTCTCCCGCAGTGCCGCTCTCCTGTGCACAGTCCTGCCATGCCTTTTTCGTTTCCTGTCCCGCAAAGTCGTTCATTTCCTGCAGCAAATCGGCTGTGCGGCAGATGTTGCCCACCGCTCCGGGCGCTATCTGCTCTTCCGCATAGGGCAGAATATTGTGGCGGATGCGGTTTCTGCAGTAATCGTCCTCCCCGTTGGTGGCATCCTCGCACCATCCAATCTGCAGCTCTTTGAGATATGCCTCGATTTCCGTGCGGCTGACATCAAGCAGCGGCCGGATGACCTCTATGCCGTCCCTGTCCTCGCGGGTGGGGCGGATGCCTTCCAGTCCCACCGGACCGGTGCCACGGAACAAGTGAAACAGCACGGTTTCCGCCCGGTCATTTTTGTGGTGTGCGACAGCGATTTTCATGTGACCGCCGGCGTTCCTGTTCAGGGCTTGTGCTTCCGGTGCTTTGCACTCCGCGGAAGCGCACTTCGTCAACACTTCCCGGAAGGCTTCATAGCGGATGTTTCTGCCGGCTTCCTCCGTGGAAATGCCTTCCCTACGGGCAATCTGCTCCACATCTTTTTCGTATAAAAAGAACGGCACCTGCAGGCTTTCGCACAGCTTCTGTACATAGGCGGCATCCTCACCGGCTTCGCTCCGGATTTTATGATTTACGTGGACAACCATAAGCCGGAAGGGAATTTTTTTCTGTAATGCAGACAACACAAAGAGGAGGCACACCGAATCGGCTCCTCCTGAAACGCCCGCTGCCACAGTATCCCCCACGGACAGCATATGATATTTTTCCACATACGCGCTTACTTTATCCAAAAACTCGTTCATGCAGCCATTTTAGCACATTTTCTTCGATTATGTCATCCCTTTCTGCGGCAATTTACGGCAACTTCTTCCGTGCCGTTTTTTTATCCGCATATCTGCCGTTTTCTATCCGTTTTATCCGCTGCTTCAGGCATTTTCCCAAATTCCGAAGACCAGAACCGTCATGTCGTCCCGGATGTGTCCGCCGGTTTTATGCAGCACAATCTGCAGCAGCGCCTCCGCCATTTCCCGCGGATTTTCCTGATGCAGACCGCCCAGTATGGTGCGTAAATCGTTGCCCATGCCGTCCCCTTCCAGCGCATCCGTGATGCCGTCCGATACCATAATAATATAATCGCCGTCGCAGAGTTGGCGGAAAATGCTCTCCTGTTCCGGCTCCTTCAAGGTTCCCAGCGGCAGTGTATTATGTTCGATTTTTTCCACCCGGTAATCTCTTTTCAGATAGGACGCCGCCGCACCGATTTTCGTAAATTCGCAGATGCCGCTGTATAAATTCAAATCGCAGATATCCAGGGTGGACATGTTCTGGGCTTCCTCCCCGGTCAAAAATGCCGTATTGATAAGTCTTGCCGCAGACTTCGGATTATAACCGGCCTCAATCATCCGTTCCATTAAATCCAGAACTTCCTCGCTGTCGGCGCAGGCTTTTTCCCCGGAGCCCATACCGTCCGAAAGAAGCATGGTCACGTTGCCGGTTTCCGACTCCAGAATGGCATAATTGTCCCCGGAGTGGGTTTCGTTTTCCTTTACCGCCTTGGCGGCACCCGTCAGCACCACGAACCCGGCTTCTTCCACAAACACAAAATTTCGCATACAGTCATCGATAACGCTGGGGCTGTTGATGGACGGCACCAGCCTTTCATTGAGCAGCACGGAAAGCATGTCCGCCGCTTCTTCCGCACTGACGCCCTCCCGCTTTACCGCTGCCATGGTAATGCCAATGCGGCTTTTGTCCTCACGGTCTTCTATGTAATAGAGGTCTCTCACGGTGATACCCTCTGCTTTGAACATCTGCACAACGCGGTGTTCCCTCCGCACCGGAAACGGCCGGTAGGCAAAGACTTCCCCTGCTACCTGCTTCATAACACCCGCCATTTCCCGCAGGTTGTCCGCCAAAAGATGGCGGTTGTTCTCCAAACGCGAGTGATAATAAACACTTTGACGGGACGACATGTCCATATCCGCACTTCTCACATACTTATCCCCACCGTAAAGGCTCTGGGCTATGGCACCGAAAGACTCGGCATACCCAATCAGCCTCTGTCTGCCATACTCCGTCAGCAGATTTGTTTTTTCCCATCTATCCCCAAGCAGCTTTCTCATAACTCCCTATGTACCTCTCTTTTTCTTTCCTGCCTATCCATTATAGAAGAAGCCGCTTTCACAATTTGTCAAAAGTGCACCCGCAAACCTTATTTTTGTGCGACAAAAAGCGCCCGTTCTCTGCGGGCGCTCAAATTACCATATTTCATCATTTCTTGCTTTTATTCGTCTTTGTCAATGAAAATCGTTTCGTTGGGATAAACCAGACCCAGCTTGCTGTGGGCAATCTGCTCGACATAGGCATTGGTTTCGGTGTATTCTTCAAACTCTTTGATTTCACGAGTCCGGACGTTTTCTTCTTCAATCTGCTTCTCAAGGCTGGCTATGGTTGCGTCATATTCCGCGCCTTTTTCCCTAAGGCTGATGCTTCGGACACCGACTGCCACCAAAATCATAACGACAACAAGGCTTACCAGAAACATACTCATGCGGTTCTGCCTGCGCTGGCATTTCCTGCGATATGTACTTTTTCTCTTTCGCCTTTCTGTACTCATCCTGCATCCTTCCTCTATTGTTTCTTTATAGAAATTTTAAGCAATTTCCACTGGCTCGTCAACTTGTTTTTAAACCGCTCTCTGCCCGCCTGCATTTTGCGTCTGGCGGGAATTGTGACTTTTCGCAATATTTTTTTCATCTGCTTTGCCACAAATTGGAAAGGCTTCGCAATAAAATGCAAAACCGACTGCAGACCAAAAGAAACCCATTTTACAAAAAACGGACTGATTGTTTTCTTATATAGAAACATGCCAAGAAGAGCGCCCAGAATGGCAAACCACCGCAGCGTGCCGTCGCTTTCCGCATGCATGAGGTAAAAAACCTTCATGGCACAATATATCCAGAACGCCAAATCCTCTACAGATACCCAAAATCCGTTGTGGGCAATCACTCGCCTGCCGATACGCAGCAGGTCATACAGAAAGGTGATGTAGATGCCCATGATAACGGAATAAAGCAAAAACATATTTTCCTGTGCAGCAGGGCTTCCCATACATTCTCCTTACCTGAATAATCTGGTAAGCAGGGACTCGTTTTTGCCGCTCTGTCCGGAAGTTTCCGAATAAGTCAGGCTGTCAATTTTGCCATCCACATCCACTTCCCCTTTATCCAGCATCAGCCGGTTCACATGCAGTTCATCGCCTTTAATCATCAGCATGCCCTGGTCGGTTTCCAGCAAAATTTCATGAATGTCAAAGGAAAGCACATCGCAGACGCCGTTGATGGTGCAGGTTCTGCGGTTTGTCATCATGATTTTATGTACCCGTTTGTTGACTGCATTCAAATCTTCCATAAAGACACCCCCTGCTATACTTTCTATCAGTATATGACGGGACGGCTTGTTTTATGTCTTTTCTTACAGATAACGGAACAGCTCTTTGGCTTCGTCTTTTTTCACGGTTTCCTGTACATCAAGTACCTCCACCTTCACTTCCTTGTTTCCAAAGGAAATGGTCAGGATGTCTCCTTCTTTCACGTTGGCGGATGCCTTGGCGGGCTTGTCGTTAATCAGCACTCTGCCGCTGTCGCAGGCTTCGTTTGCCACGGTGCGCCTTTTAATCAGGCGGGACACCTTCAAATATTTATCCAGTCTCATATTCATTCTCCGTTTCTATTTAATTTCCATCCAGGTGAACGGTGTTTGTAACGCAACTTCATATTCGTTGATTTTCCGATTGTATTCGTCTTCCGTAATCACATTTTTGCCCTGATAATAAGTAATGACAGGTGTGTCGCCATCCAAGGAACCGATTATGGAAAAATTCTCCACTATCTCCGCTCCGGTTCCGGCTGCATCATTGTTCCCTGTTCCGCCGTTCTGCGCATTTTCTTCTTTGGATATGGTTTCCCCTTTTCAAATAGATAAATAAATTTTTTGACTCTTTTCCCACATTATGCTATAGAGTCAAACAAAAAACCTCACTCCGATTTTTCCTTTGACTCTGCTGTCTCTTAAATCATTATGAAGTCAAAGCAACTTCCAAAATAAATTATGCCGGTAAATTAAAAAGAGAACCTGGCGGACCAGATCCTCTTTCATTCACGTTCGTCTTTTCAGATTAGTTCATAGCATCCTTTAATGCCTTACCAGCTTTGAACTTAGGAGCCTTGGAAGCTGCGATCTTCATGGTTTCGCCGCTCTGAGGATTTCTGCCTTCTCTTTCTTTTCTCTCAACTACTTCAAAGGTACCAAAGCCAACTAACTGAACTTTTTCACCCTTCTTTAATTCATCTGTAACAACTGCGGTGAAAGCTGCTAATGCTTTCTCTGCGTCCTTCTTGGAAATTTCAGCCTGATCAGCTACTGCTGCAACTAATTCTGTTTTGTTCATGTCGAACTCCTCCTCTTAATGAGCTTTCTTAATTTGTATCCTTCATAGATGTTCCGCTTGAAACGTCTATACATATTTATATCTGCTTTTCAAACGTTTGTCAAGAATTTTTGCCCTATTTATGCGGATTTCTGCACATTCTTAAGCATCATCCGGTTACTTGGGGAAACCGACCTATCCATCGGCAAGATTTCCAGCCGCACGGGTTTTCACGGTCAGAGTTATTTCGGCAAATGCTTCCGCGAAAAAATGAACTGCACACCGCGGGAATACCGGGCAAGGAAATAGAATTAAGAGCTCTTTTTCCCAAAAACTTTTTACAATTTATACTGCATAAAGTTGCCATTTTTTACAAAGCCAAAGTCCGTATATAAAAGAACGCCCATATCGGAAGCCGTAATCTGCACAGTACCGCAACCATACTCCTTTGCCTCTTTCACGACACGGGACAGTAATTCTTTGGCAATTCCCTGCCTGCGATACTTGGGATTTGTATACATGCTGGACAGCAATGCTATTTTTCCACTGGGACAGCCGAAATAAGGCGGCTTTTCCACAAAAGACATGCCGCTTGTTCCTATAATTTCCCCATTATCCACCGCCAGCCATGACACGAATGTGCCGTCCATCATATGCCGGTCGTAATAATCCTTTAGCGCAGGACGCAAGTCCATATCTTCCTTGGCGCCTTCCTCCCTTAATTGGTTAATTCTCATTTCTATAAACCGGGGAAGCTCCTTTTCCGTTAATCTTTGATACACAATGGACATGCTGTTTCTCCTTCTGCCGTAATGTATAAAATAATGCAGATTTTCATTTCAAGCTTATTTGCTTCTTGTGTTTTTCTTTGCATGGAAGCAAATTTCATATTTGGGCTTATTTGCTTCTTGTGTTTTCCTTTACATGGAAGCAAATTTCATATTTTACCGTATTTGCTGTTCCGTTTTAGAAGCAGATTTACCATTTTCTTTCATTTGCTTCTTTTATATTCTTAAATATGATATAACAAGAACGTATTTTTGATATTTTATACTTTTTACTCTTTTTCAATGGAGCATTTTAAGTGAAAAAACAAATTTGCTTCTACCAGTTCTAAAACAAGAGAAGCAAATTTCCGTTTTTTCATTTTTTGCTTCTAAATTTTGCCGCAAAACCCAAATTATATAAAGCCCACTCTGCCATATACCCCTATGGCTCGTAAGTTGCAATCACATCTTCGATGCGGTCGGTCAGGATTTGCTCCGGGGAAAGCTTGTAAAGTCGTGCTAAATCGCAGACTTCCGTTAAAAGTTCTCCCACCTGGGCCTCGGCATCCTTGGAATAGGCTTCTTCCGGCACGGCACGCAGCTTTTGAACCGCTTCCTCTATTTTCTGAAGAGCCTCTTCCTTATTCGTATGTCTGTCGTAAAGCTTGTCCGCTTTCTTTAATACCTTGGTTGCTCTGGTCAGCGCCGGAAGCTCTATGGGAATATCCCTAAGCGGAGTGGAAGCCCAGGTTTGTCCGGCTTTTTCCTGCTTCTTGATTTCTTCCCAGTTCTGCAGCACCTGCTCGGAGGTATTCGCCTCCACCGTGCCGAACACATGCGGATGCCTGCGGACCATTTTCTGCGCCACATCATTTACCACGTCCTCCATGGTAAAAATGCCCTCTTCTTTGGCAATCTGTGCATGCATGACTACCTGAAGCAGCACATCGCCCAATTCTTCCTGCAGATTTCCGGCGTTACCGGTCGTATCGTAAATACGGATGGCAGCCAGAACCTCCGCCGCCTCTTCCATCATGCAGGGGCGCAGGCTGTCATGAGTCTGAACCTTGTCCCACGGGCAGCCGTTCTCGCTTCGCAGCATGGCGATAATATCTAAGAAATCCTCATATGTGTATCTGTCCTTGAATTCCATTTTGTTCCTCCTGACGTCATTTTCAACCTTACTGTGCTTTTTCCAGCTCTTCAAAGGAATAGCTTACATCCTTGTCCTCAGAGTCTACCTGAACCGTGTAGCTGCGGGGTGTATAACCGGTTTTCCGCAGGGTCACCACATGCACGCCCTCGGTCTTGCGGAAGCTGATGGGTGCAATGCCAACATAGTTGCCGTCCACATAAACTTCCACATCCTTCGGTGCGTCAATGTGCACCTGATAATAATTCTTAGTGGTGTTGTTTCCTGTGCTGTCGCCGGAAGAAACCGTTGTATTGGAACCGGTCTCTTCGTCCTCATCGCCGTCAGAGCTTTCCAGTACAATCTCAATACCGGCAGAAGCCTCCGCCACCTTCAGGTAGCTGACCACACTTTCATAACCGTCCGCCTTGGCAAGGAGCTGGTGAATACCGTACTGCAAAGTAACCGGCAGGCTGGTGTCCACCAGATTGCCGTCCACATACAAGGTAGCCGTAGAAGGAGTCATAGCAAAAACAACCTGACCGTACTGCGGCTCCGCAATTTCAAAATCGCTGATATCCACTAAGGTTTCCTGATTGCGTACGATGTTGACATTCTTGGTACCGCCGCCTCCGGCTGTGGAAAACTGCACTTCGTAACTGCCCTCGGGCACCACCAGAAGCATATCCTCCGTAATCTGGCGGATTTGGTTCTGACCGACTTCAATCCAGCCGCCGATAAAGCTCTCATCACCCGAAAGCCTGAGGTAACCATGCCCTTTTTCTACCACAATGCTGACCACCGTTGTGTCAATGCCGTAGAAATCCAGAACATCCACCTCATTCAAATCCATTAAGTCAACTTCTTCGCCCTCGGAAAAAATCTTGGTCTGACCGGTAATCTTGTATACATCATTGCCAATCGTAACATTGTGGCTGCGGCTGTCGATGCTGTAACGGGACACCGATTTGTTGTTCCATGAAGATGCGGAAAGACTTAATGTATTCAGCCTCTTGGTGGATTTCATAAACGTAACATCTACAATATCCCCCTCTTTAATCTGGTCGCGGGAAAGCGCCTCCCCGAATTTATCCGTAAAAGAAGTAATGCCGTCATAGGTCAGAGTGTAGTTCTTATCCACCGTCAGGTTGTAAAAAGTAATCTGGTTTTCCCCTTTGTTTACCTTTACCACCACAGCCGTGTCGGCGGAGTCATAGTCGCCGGACTGTGCCCCCTGACCGTTTGCGGAAGTATTGCCACTGGTCCCGGATGCCGCATTACTGTTGACACCGCCTGTTGTCGATGCCGCATTGCCGGTAGTGCCCGATGCTGCCGATGCCGGGTTGCCGTTAGTCCCTGATGCCGCCGATGCCGGGTTACCATTGGTTCCGGATGCTCCCTGACCGGAGGTTGTTTTCTTGCCGCAGCCCGCTGTAAACAACATGGCGGGAAGCAGCATTCCCGCAAGGAAACCCATTCCTATTCTTTTGTATATGTAGCCGTATCGATTACCCATGTACCTTTCCTTCCTTTAACCTATGTGGGGTGTATGGTCTTACCGTACTTTGTTCCGTCACCCTGTGCTCACCGTCTGTGTCACAAGCCTTCATCACCCTGTGCTGCCGGATGTCGTATTTTTCACCGTCCATCGTAAGCCGTTATCTCTCCATGCTGCCGGATGCCGTTTACCGCAGATGTGCCACGTCCCGGAATACCTTATCTAAAAAGTTCTGCTTCTGCTGTTCCTGTTCCATCAGGACATTCAGCTTTTCAATATTTTTATCCGGTGTCCAGACCTTTCTGGCGTTGTAGTAGAAATTCACAATTTTCCAGAACTTCACCGGATACGCCAGCCGGTAATATAATTCCACAAAGGAACGCGCCGGCAGGGGATTTCCCACATCATACGCATGCAGAATGCTTTCGCCCAGCTCCACGCTCCAGTTGTTTTTTTCCATGACCTTGCGCAGGTACAGGCAGATGTCCCTGACCGGGTTATCCATCACCAGCTTTTCAAAATTGATAACCGCAAATTCCCGGTTCCCGCGGATGATGTTGTGCTGCTGATAATCGCCGTGGCACAGAAATCCCTTTTCCTTAATATACTCCGTGTCGCTGTCCAATGCAAATTCCTTCCATTCGCCGGACACTTCCAGCGCCTGATTTAAGAAATACGGATACCTCGCAAGCAGCGTCACCTCAAAAGCCGACTTCTGCCCTTTTTTGCACAGATACTGCCAGACCTTTTTCAGCTCCCGGTTGTGCTTCTCATATTCATGGGTGAGAGAATACACCGAAAGATCCGCAGCTTCCCCGGGCGATAGAACCATCAGCCTGTGCAGGCGGGAAAGCGTAGACGCCGCCTCTCTGCACTCCTGGCTGTCCCGGATATTGCACTCCCGGTTGTCAAAATAAGATTTCAGCATATATTTTCTGCCGTCGGTATCCTGACAGAAAAACGCCCCCTCCTTAGTGGGAAAAATCTGCTCGCAGCTTACGCCCTCGTCTGCCAGTTTTTTCAGTACCCGGGCCTGCAGAGCCGCTTTCTGCTCACTGCCGTTATATTCTTTAAAAATAAAACATCCGTTGTCTGTGTCACAGAGCAAAGCTCCCCTGCCCTTTCTGACACGAACTGCCTCTATATCATAAAGCTCCAGTAACCCGGTTACTCTGTCATTCACGTCTTTTCCTCCCACACGATATTACGGTTTTTCAAAACTCTAACCTATCATATGAAAAGAAAGAAAAAAGTATGTTAAGAATAACGCAGTTCCTTTGCCCGGGAAATCAGATAGTCTTTTTCATTTTTTTCGGGATTTTCCAGAACCTCGTCCAGAAGCTGTTTCAGAATATCTCCCAGTTCCCTGCCGGGCTGTAAGCCTGCCGCAATCAAATCCTTGCCGTTCACCGCAAGCGTCCGCAGGGAAACACATTCCTCTGCCTCACGGATTTCCCGGTAGCAGGCGTCCCATGCCGCAAGATTGCTTAACTTTTCTTCACGTAAATACATACTCTGGGCAAGAAGGTCTGCTTTTTTTACCAGAAGAAAATCCGCAAACAAATCCTCCCCTATTTTGTTGACCGCCCGCCGCACAATACGCCTGTCCGGTGCAACGCCGTTACCGTAATCGTGAAAACGCACCAGTCTGCAGACCTTGTCCGTGGTGTCGTTGTCCATGCGGAGCCGCCTTAAAATAACCCGGCTCATTTCCGCGCCCATTTCCTCATGTCCGTGAAAATGGGTAATGCCTTTTTCATCCACGCTAAGACACTGCGGTTTGGCAATATCATGCAGAAGCATGGTAAGACGCAGCACCTTGTCCGCCGGGATTTCCAGAAGGGAATGCAGAATGTGTTCTCCCACGTTGTAACAATGGTGGGGGTGGTTCTGCGGAGTTTCCATAGCAAGGTCAAATTCCGGGAAAAATACTTTGGTAACGCCGCACTCGTAAGCCGTTCGGAGATAATCGGGATGCGGCGAAACTATCAGCTTCAAAAGCTCCGTCTGGATGCGTTCTGCACTGATTTTTTCCAGATTGCCCGCCAGTTTGTGAATGGCGGCAAGGGTATTTTCCTCAATCCGGTAACCAAGCTGTGCTGAAAAGCGGATGGCACGCAGCATCCGGAGAGCATCTTCCGTGAAACGTTCTTCCGCGTTGCCCACGCAGCGGATAATACCGTCCTTCAAGTCCTTCTGTCCCTCAAAAATATCAATCAGACCCGCCGTTTCGTTGTAAGCAAGGGCATTTATGGTAAAATCCCGGCGCTTCAAATCTTCTTCCAGACTGCCGGTAAAAGAAACCTCCTTCGGATGCCTGCCGTCCTCGTATTCACCGTCGATACGGTAGGTGGTGACTTCAAAGCCTTCCCTGTCCAAAAGAATGGTCACCGTTCCGTGCTGGATGCCGGTGTCGATGGTATGGGAAAACAGCGCCTTCACCTCCATGGGTTTTGCCGAGGTAGTGATATCCCAGTCGTTGGGGGTTCTACCAAGCAGGCTGTCCCGGATGCATCCGCCGACCGCATAGGCTTCAAATCCCGCCTCCTGCAGGACGCCGATAATTTTATTTACTTTTCCGGGCATCTTGATTTTCACATCTGTCATAATACGTTTCTTTCCTTTGCAATCTGCACATTCATCCTCCGGGGTTCCATTACCGGAAAAAGGTCCGAATTCCTCCGGACCTTTTTGTCACCTGTTTCCTGCTGTTATTTAATATTCCAAAATCTTTGCAGGCTCACCTTTTTTCACATAATAGCAACTGTTGACACCGTCTTCGGTCACCATATAAAGGATGCCGTTTGCATAATTTGCTATATCGGTTACGCTTTCCGCAACCAGTTCCTTTTTCTTACCGTTTTTGCCGGAACTGTAGAGGTTTCCGTCCTCTATATAGAAAATGGTTTTGGCTGCTTCATTATATGCCATGTTATTTCTGTCTGCGAAATCATTGGAAATCTTTACCAGTTTCTTTTTGCTCTTGCAGTAATAAAGCTCCGCCTCGTCACTTACCACATAGATATCGGATAAATCCCTGCTTGAAACATAACCGTTAATATAAACATCACCTTCGTACAGTTCGGTTTCTTCCCTGTCTGCGCCGAATTTGGTAATCTTATACAGTTTGCCGTCCTTCAGATAAATAAGAGATTTTCCGTTCTGCGCTACCGTAATTTTGCTGATGCCGTCCGCATCGCAAAGCTTGGCGCTGTCCTTGCCGTCCTTGTTCAGGTAACAGATATCGGAATCGGTTGCAAATACCCATTCCGTCAGTTTGGAACGGTTCACCAAAGCAGCACTGCTCTGGTTGCCGAATGTATAATCCTGGGCAGTAGCTTCAAATTCATAATTCCATACACCGCTCAGGGCATCACTTGCTACCTTGGAAGGCTCATCCATGCCGATGCGGTAGAAATAAGTATTGCCTGATTTGGTGAAAAGAATTTCGGAAACACTGTTGTTAAAATAATAGGAACCGGAAACATCACGGGAAATCTTTTCCGCATCTTTGCCGTTATACCAGTAAAGCTTTACATTGGAAGAGTCGCTGTTGTCCGTGTAGAAGAAGGATTTTCCGTTGTCGCCAATGGCAAGCGGAATACAGCCGTCCTTGTCCACTTTTTTGCCGTCCTTACCGACAGCCGCCACATAAAGCGTGTTATCGGAATTGCCTTCGTAGTCCTTTAAGTAAGCCACCTGCTTGCCGTTAGGAGAAACAAGATAATTGTATGCGTATACATTCGTGTCAATTTTTACGGAATTGTCTTTTTTCACATTGTATACATAAAGGGTAGTGGCTGTGTAATCGTCTCCAACCGTGTATGCAATGCTGCTGCCGGAGTAGCTGACCTCCATATTCAGGACATCGTTCTCAATTTCCACCGGAGTAAGTTCACTGTCTATTACATACAGAGTGTCATCCGTTGTCAGATATGCAACGACACTGTTGTCATAATTATATGCCAGAGAGTCAACATTATTTACTTCCAGCTCTTTTCCGTCCGTGGTAAAGAAACTGTAACCGTTATACATCAGACTTTTCTCTGAAAATTCAATGCCGTCCTTCGTTTTTCCCTTCGGCAGGAAAATCGCCACAACTACAATCACCGCTACCAGTAAAATGCCAATCAAAATCACCGGCACAAAAGGAAATCCCTTTTTCTTTTTCGGCGGCTCCGCTGCGGGAGCGCCATTTGACACATTTGTCATATTTGCCGTGGCATTGCCTGTGCCGTTTCCGGTTGTATTATTTGCTGTACCTGCCGCGTTGCCTGCTGCTCCTGCGGCATTTGCGGCTGTATTCATCACGCCCGCTGCGTTTCCTGCACCTGCTGTATTTGCCGCTCCGGGTGCAGCCTCACCTGCTGCGTTATTTGCTTCGCTGTCTACCGGTGTCTGCTTGGCACCGCATTTGGGACAAAATACAGAGTCATCGGGCAACTCTGCTCCACACTGGTCACAAAACATGTTTCTTCCTCCTTACCAATCCTATTCTTTTTTCTGTTTCCGGCTCTTTTATTTCAGGTTTTCCTGTGAAAATCCAAAGGGTAAAATTTCCCGCATGGTAAACTGCCTGCAGGTTTCGGGTGAGTTACCCGACAAAATTAAAAATTCGTCCGGGTCGCAGAATTCTGCCATAACCTGCCTGCATACGCCGCAGGGAGTACAGAATACCGGAGGCTCGCCTTCTTTGCCGCCTACTATCAGGATAGCCGCAAATTCTCTCTCCCCTTCGCTGACCGCATGGAAGAAAGCCGTCCTTTCCGCACAGTTTGTGGGAGAATACGCCGCATTTTCAATATTGCAGCCGCCGTATATTTTGCCGCCCTTTGTAAGCAGCGCCGCTCCCACCTGAAAATGGGAATAGGGCGTATAGGCTCTTTGGCGGAACGCCGTTGCTGCCTCAAAAAGAGCCGCAACCTGTTCTTCTGACAATCTATTTTCTGCCATACAATACCTGTACCCCTTTTTCATTCTGTTTTACAATCTTCACCAGACGGCTGGTGCCCAGTCTGTCGGCGCCCAGTTCTACAAATTTTTCTGCATCTGCGAAAGAAGAAATGCCGCCTGCTGCCTTGATTTTCACCTGGGGACCTACATGCTCCTTGAACAGGGCAACGTCTGCAAACGTGGCTCCGCTTGTGGAAAAACCGGTGGAAGTCTTGATGAAATCGGCTCCGCCGTTCGTAACCACTTCGCACATTTTTACCTTTTCTTCTTCCGTGAGCAGACATGTTTCAATGATTACCTTGAGAACATTGCCGCCGCAGGCATCCTTCAGGGTGCGGATTTCTTTTTCCACCAAATCAAATCTGCCGTCCTTGACCCAGCCTAAATTGATAACCATATCGATTTCATCGGCGCCCTTTTCCAGAGCATCCTTTGTCTCAAATTCCTTCACGGCAGTGGTGTTGTAACCGTTGGGAAATCCGATTACGGTACAGATTTTAAGCCTGTCCCCCACATAGTTTTTCGCCTGCTCCACGTAGGAGGGAGGGATGCACACCGATGCGGTTTCATAACGCATGCCGTCATCGCAAATCTGCCTGATTTCTTCCCAGGTTGCTGTCTGCGCCAGCAGCGTGTGGTCTACTTTTGCCAATATATCTTTCTGTGTCATAATTCTGCCTTTCCTGTTCTGTCGTTCTGCCCACCGGTTTCTGCCGGCTTGCGGTCTGCCTTGCTTTTCGCCGGTTACGCCAGTTTCAACGCTACTTCCATCATTTCATGGAAGGATGTCTGGCGTTCTTCTGCGGAAAGTGCCTCGCCTGTATACAGATGGTCGGAAATGGTCAGCATGCAGAGAGCTTTTTTTCCGGCTCTGGCTGCATTCATGTAAAGCGCTGCCGCTTCCATTTCTACGCACAAAATCTGCATCTTTTTCCACTGGTCGTTTGCCGTTTCGTCATCCGTATAGAACGTATCGGAAGATAAAATGTTGCCCACGGCTACGGGAATATTTTTCTCTTCGGCAATTTCCACTGCTTTCCGAAGCAGTCCAAAATCCGCGATGGGAGCAAAGATGCCGGGCAGCTTGTACTGGCTGGCAAAATTGGAATTGGTGGAAGCCCCCATGCCGATTACCAAATCCCTTACCTTTACTTTGTCGGAAATTCCGCCTGCGGAACCGATACGGATAATCTGGTCCACATCATAAAAATGGTATAATTCAAAGGAATAAATACCGATGGAGGGCATTCCCATGCCGCCGCCCATGACGGATACTTTTTTTCCTTCGTAGGTTCCGGTATATCCAAACATATTTCTGACTGTGTTAAAGCATTTTACATCTTTTAAATAGGTTTCTGCAATGTACTTTGCACGTAAGGGGTCTCCCGGCATCAGTACGGTCTTGGCAATATCACCTTTTTCAGCTCCGTTGTGTGGTGTAGACATAAGAAGTCCTCCTTTTTATTGGGATAATACTCACGAATTCGCGCTACCGCGCTCTACATCCTGCTTCGCAGGATATTCGTTCGCTAATGAGCCCAGAAAACCAAATGCCACCTTCGGTGTCGCTTGGTTTTCCTTGAGGCTCATTATATCATCTTTTTTCCAATACCACAAACCCATAGTTGCTGCGTTTTAAGTTTTTGTAGGCTTTCCCATCTCACTCCGCTTGACCCATCTCCGCTTTTTCCTTTTTTCTCCTGATTAAAAACATGGTAATTCCTGCGCCGCAAATAATGAAATAGCCGAGAATACTCATGATATCCGGCACTTCTCCCAGGAAAATCATTCCCAGCAGAGCCGCAAAGATAATTTGCGTGTAATCATATACCGACAGTTCGCTGGCAGGCGCATAAGTGTACGCCGCCGTAATGGAAAACTGGCCCAGAGTGGCAGAAACACCCGCCATTAAAAGGGATGCCAACTGCCACCAGGCGAGCGGCGCGTGGTTGAAAATAATAAACGGAACCGCGCTGACACAGGAAAAAACGGAAAAGCAGAACACAATGAGCGGTCCGGGAGCTCCGTGTTTGCTTGCCAGACGCACATTGGTATACGCAAGCCCGGCGCCCATACCGCCGATGAGACCGAGAAATGCCGGAAAAGTAGCCACATTGTCAAAGCCCGGCCGCAAGATAAACAATGCTCCCACAAATGCCACAATTACACAGCCAAGCTGGTACGGTTTGATAGTTTCCTTTATTAAAAAATAAGAGAAAATGATGGCGAAAAAAGGAGAAAGCTTATTGAGCATGGAGGCATCCGCAATATTGAGTTTTCCAATGGCATAAAAATTGGCAAAAACGCCTATGGTTCCGAAAAAAGAGCGGAAAAAGATGTATTTCCCGGCTTCTTTGGGAATGGAAAAGGAAATCTTCTTTTTCTTCATCACTCCAAAGGCAAAGAAAACTGCCACCAGATTGCGGAAAAAACTTTTCTCGATAGCCGGTAAATCACCCACCAGCTTCACAAACAAATTCATGAATGCAAACCCAAAAGCCGCCAGAATAATATAAAAAATGCCCTTATACTTGTCGTTGATTTTCATACTGTCATATCTCCTTGGAGTAACTTTCTTTTATATTTTATTCAAATTGATTTTATTAAAATGTATGATGTTGGGGTCAAAACCATAAGTAACTTTGCCCCTATTTCTATAGTACCTTGAAAAATTCATATTTTGTAGCATATTGCTGGACTTTTTAGGAAATATGTG
>CAVHWP010000020.1:0-45456 GCA_963639875.1 Bacteroidaceae bacterium | reverse complement strand
ATTGGTGCTTTGGTAAGCTGTGTTCATTTTAAAATTACATTCTGCGGAAACTCAATCATCAAGCTGGTAATTTGCCCCTAAAAGCCGGTCTATTTTCTCGGTATTCAGGGAAAAAATACTGCCCTTTGTAAAGCTGAATATGACATAAAGGGAAAACAAAACGATGGCTGCAAAAATCCGCACTCCCATGAAAAAATGCCTTGCCGAAACATCCTGCGTACCGTAGACCGGTTCGGTCATTTCACTCTGTCTGCCCGCTCCGTACAGCAGATTTTCATGCTGCCTTAAATTCATGCGGTTTTTATCCTCCGCCTCCCTTATACTTCGTAATAACAACAGTTTCTGTTCCACGGAAATATCGCTCATAATGCCTTTTCCTCCTATAACCGGCTTACCGGTCACACATTTTTCTCTCTTTTTCGATAAAAAAAGAGTATAGCCGTTCTTCCTATACTCTTTTTGTCCTTATTCTAAATGTATGTACTTGTCGGGGAAATATAACCGTAGTTTTCTTTCCGGAAACACCTCCGCAGGGTTACCGGTTAGCAAGCTCCGTGGTGATTTCTTCCCAGGAAATATCCTTCTGTGCCATCAGAACCATCATATGGTACAGGAAATCGGAAATTTCGTATTTCACTTCGTTGGGGTTGGGATTTTTCGCCGCGATGACGATTTCGGTTGCCTCCTCACCCAGCTTCTTTAAGATTTTGTCAAGACCCTTGTCAAACAGATAATTGGTGTAGGAGCCTTCCTTCGGATTTTTCTTCCTATCCAAAATCACCTGATAAACCTCTTCAAATACCTTTAAGGGGTTCTCGGCTTCCTCGTATTCCTTGGTAACCACATCCCGAAAGAAACAGGAATAGCTGCCGGTGTGGCAGGCGTTGCCAATCTGGAATACCTTGGCTAAAATCGTATCCTTGTCGCAGTCCGCGGTTAAGGACTTCACGTACTGGTAATGGCCGCTGGTTTCACCTTTTAACCACAATTCCTTGCGGCTTCTGCTGTAATAGGTCATTTTGCCGGTCTTTAAGGTGTTTTTATAGGCTTCCTCGTTCATGTAGGCTACCATAAGCACCTCTAATGTCTTGTAGTCCTGCACCACTACCGGCACCATGCCGTCGGAGTTTTTCTTGAAATCGTCCCAGATAAAATCGGAACGGAGTTCTTCCACGGCAATGCCGTTTTCCTTGCACAAATCCTTTAACTGTAAAATTTCTTCTTTGTTGTCGTTAATGGCGTTGCCGGTGATTCCCGCCACGTTGTAAAGCCCGAAGATTTCCAGCAGTTTATTCAGGGCAAGCTGCTCCGTTTCCACGATAGCCGGAAGCTCTGTAATCTCCCTGGATTCTCTTACCATATGGGGATTCATAAGGAGCAGTCCGGAGGCAAATTCTTCCAAAAGCTCTTTGTTCTCCGTAAGGGTTTCCAAATCGTTTACGGCAGCCAAGATTTTCTCCCTGCCGAACTTCTGGGAAACCTCTTTGATAATCTCCCGGTTGCCTTTTTTACTGAAATTGAGCACCGCCTTTTTGCAGCCTGTATAGAGAATTTTCTTGATGTCCTCCATACGGTGCACATTGCCGGCTCCGTATACGTCCACGGGAGAAGCCGCACAGATGGCTTTCATCACGTCCAGCGCCGCATCATGCTCGGCATCGCCGTTTGATAAATCGTACACCAAAATTTCATCCGCGTTTTTCTCACAGTATTCCCTTGCCAGCTCCACGGGATTTTCCGCAATCACGGTACTGTCTGAAAGGCTCTTTACCGCCTTTTCCTGATATAAATAAATAGAAGCAATAAATTTTCTGGTCCTCATGTTTTCCCCGGTCTTTAAGAAGGTATGCAAACGTGTCTTAAAGGCTTCCTTTCGTACTTAATACATCTTCGATTCTGTTGTCGTATGCAACCGCCATATCCAGAGCCTTGGCAAATGCCTTGAACATTGCCTCCGCCATGTGATGGTTGTTGGTGCCGGAAATCATTTTGATATGTAAATTCATGGCTGCACTGTAGGATACCGCATAGAAAAATTCCCGTATCAGTTCGCTGTCCAGTTCGCCGATTTTATCCATGGTAAAATTACAGGAAAAATCCAGATACGGTCTGCCGCATAAATCCACGGCGCATAAACACAGCGCATCGTCCATGGGCAGAATAAAATAACCGTAACGGTTGATACCTTTTTTGTCGCCCACCGCTTCCCTGATGGCGTTTCCCAGTACAATACCGGTATCTTCCACGGTATGATGGCCGTCCACATAAAGGTCGCCGTTGACTTTACAGGTCAAGTCAAAGAAACCATGTCTGGCAAAGCCGTTTAACATATGGTCAAAAAAGCCGATGCCGGTATGGATATCCGCATCCCCTTTTCCGTCCAGTGAAAGCTTTACATAAATATCCGTTTCCTTGGTGGTTCTTTTTATTTCCGCACTGCGCATACGTTAGCTCCTTTCAAAACGAACTTTAATGGAATTGGCATGTGCCGTCAGTCCTTCGCTCTTGGCAAAGGCTTCGATTTCCGTATGTACCTTTTCAAGCGCATCCCTGGAGAAAGAAATCAGGCTGGTTTTCTTGATAAAGTCGTCCACGCTGAGCGGGGAGAAAAATCTTGCCGTACCGTTTGTGGGTAAAATGTGGTTCGGTCCCGCAAAATAGTCACCCAGAGGCTCGGAAGAATACTCACCCATGAAAATGGCGCCCGCATTCTTAATCTTTGTCATGGTTTCATACGGATTTTGGGTCAGAATTTCCAGATGCTCGGAGGCAATATCGTTGGCTGCCGCAATGGCATCCTCCATATTTTCCGCTACTAAAATATAACCATAATTGGAGAGGGATTTCAAGATAATCTCTCTTCTTTCCAGCGTTTCCGTAAAGCCGTCCACTTCTTTTGATACCTTTTCCGCCAGTTCCCTGGAGGTGGTAATCAAAATAGCGGAAGCCAGCTCATCATGCTCTGCCTGGGACAGTAAATCCGCTGCCACATAACGGGGATTTGCCGTTTCATCCGCAAGCACCAGAATTTCGCTGGGGCCTGCCACGGAGTCAATGCTGACATGGCCGTATACTGCCTTTTTGGCAAGTGCCACAAAGATGTTGCCGGGACCGGTAATCTTGTCCACCTTGGGAATGGACTCCGTACCGAATGCCAGCGCGGCGATTGCCTGTGCACCGCCTACCTTGTAGATTTCATCCACACCGGCAATATCGGCTGCCACCAGTGTGCCGGCATTGACTTTTCCTTCCTTGTTGCAGGGAGTTGTCATGACAATCTTGGGAACGCCTGCCACCTTGGCGGGAATCACGTTCATTAAAACGCTGCTGGGGTATGCGGCTTTTCCGCCGGGGACATACACACCCGCCTTTTCAATAGGGGTAATGCGCTGTCCCAAAATGCTGCCGTCCGGTCTTGTTTCGATAAAGCTCTGACGGAGCTGTTTTTCGTGGAAGGTACGGATATTGGCTGCGGAATGTCTGTAAACCTCAATTAAATCTTCCGGGATTTCCTTGTAGGCTTCCCTGATTTCCTCTTCCGTTACACGGATATTGCCGCTGTTCAATGCAAAATGGTCAAATTTTTCGGTATACTCAAAAACGGCTTTGTCCCCGTTTTCCTTTACATTGTTTACAATCTCGGAAACCGTCTGTTCGTAGGTTCCGTAGCTGGAAGGGCTTCTTTTCAGCAAATCCTTCAGCAGATTCTTTTTGGTGCTTTCCGTCAATTCCACAATACGCATAGGTTTATTTTCCTTCCTTTCTCAGTGCTTCTTTCAGGTCGTTTACAAGCTTGCCGATTCGTTCCTTTTCCATCTGCATGCTGACCTGGTTGACAATCAGTCTGGCAGACAGCGGGCAGACCTCTTCCAAAACAGCCAGTCCGTTTTCGTGCAGGGTGGAACCGGTTTCCACGATATCCACGATGACATCGGAAAGCCCAACTAACGGTCCTAATTCCACGGAGCCGTTCAGCTTGATGATATCCACGGTCTGATGTTTTTTATTGTAAAAATAGTCCTTGGCAATTTCAGGGTACTTGCTTGCCACACGGATTCTTTCGTGGTGCTTTAAAAGCTCCTCCGCCGATTTGGGACCGCACACGCACATCCGGCATTTGCCGAAGCCCAAATCCAGTATCTCGTAAACTCTTCTGTTTTCTTCCAAAATGGTGTCCTTGCCCACGATGCCGATGTCCGCCGCACCGTATTCCACATAGGTGGGAACATCTGGTCCTTTGGATAAGAAAAAGCGGAGCTTCTGCTCTTCGTTTACAAAAATAAGCTTCCGGGAAGCCGGGTCCTTCATTTCCTCACAGGTAATACCGATTTCCTCAAATAATTCCATGGCTTTCTTCGCCAGTCTGCCTTTTCCCAGCGCAATGGTTAAATATCTGTCCGTACTCATGCTTTCAGTCCTTTCTGCGCATTTCCACTAATCTGCCCTGTTTTCTAAGCTCCTCCGCCTTCTTTAAGACTTCGGGGAAGTCGCTTTCCGTATAGGTAAGGATTTCCTTTCCTTCGGGAAGCTCCATGGCAATTTTCTGTCTGGAAAAGGCCTCCAATATATCGTCCACCACAGCGGCAAAGCCGACTGCCGGCGCCTGTTTGCCAAAGTAGGAAATCAGGGTGTCGTAACGGCCGCCCTTTACGATGGCATCGCCGATGCCGTAGGTATAAACCTTAAAGATAACGCCGGTGTAATAACGGTATTTGCTTAACATGCCAAGGTCAAAGGATATGTATTTTTCCGTACCGTACAGGGCAAGCACCTCGTACAGCTTTTCCAGGTTCTCAATGGCTTTTACGGAGCGTTCGTTGGAAACCCGCGCCTTGGCGCTGCGGATGGCATCCAGATTGCCGAAGCCCTCCGTGGTCGCCAAGATAAGCTCCCGCAGGTGTTCGCTGACACCGGCTTCGATTAAAAGGTTTTCCGCCGCATAATGGTTCTTGGCGGAAATGTATTCCCGCAGAACGTAAATCACATCGTCTTCCAGTCCGGCTTCCTCGCAGAGTCCTTTGAAATACTCCACCTGTCCCACGCTCACTTGAAAGTTTTCCAGTCCGGTATGAAGCAGGGCTTCTATTACCATATGAATCATTTCCGCATCCGCATAAACGGAGTCATCACCGATAAGCTCTGCGCCGAGCTGGGTAACTTCCTTTAATTTGCCCTGCAGACGGGACGTATTGGTAAAGGTATTGCCGCAGTAACAGAACCGCAGGGGCACGGAATCCTCCATGAAATACTTTGCCGCACAACGGGCAATGGAGGGGGTGAAATCGGGACGAAGCACTAAGGTATCGCCCTCTTTGTCAAAGAACTTATAAAGGTCCCTGGACGGCGTGGTGCCGATTTCATTGGAAAAAACATCAAAGTATTCAAAGGTCGGTGTTTCGATATCCTCGTAGCCGTAGGATAAAAGCTTTTCCCGGATTTTCTTTTCAATCACAAGCTTTCTGGCACATTCTTTTCCGTAGATATCCCTTACACCGTCCGGTGTATGCAATAAATTCTGGTTCATGTTTTCAGCCTTTCCGTTTCACTTTATCAGATTAACGTGCTACCAAATTAGCAGAGTAGCATGTAAAACTGTATGTAGTATACAAAAAATAGCCTCTTCTGTCAAGAAACTTATTCCGTCCGCTGCATTTTTTATTCCCTGTCGTCCAAATCCTTTTTTAAAATTTCCAGATAGGGAATAAAAAGCCCGTTCTGGGAGGGAATGATGTAATCCGGGTTCAGTTCTTCGTAACGGAAGCTCTTTCTGCCGCCGTTCTGCGCCCTGTCCCAGAAAAATTTAAGCATCTCATAGGGAAGGTAATAAAACACTTCCTTGGAGGTGTAATAAATAAGAAAGAATGCTATCCCGCCCTGCTTTTCAAACTGCTCCATAAACTTTACCTGATGGGCATGGATGTTCTGCAGAGAAAAGGTGTCCGCCGCACATTCCTTGGCATCAAAGCACACCGGAATACCCTGCACGGCGCCGATATAGTCAACGGTACTCTTCTGGTCAAAATACGCCAGTGTGATATGCCGGTGCTCCTTATCAATTTTAATGGGGGTAATCGGCGTGGGAATTTTCTGTATCAGCGCCAGATTGCTCTCCGCATATTTTTCATTGGTCCGGTTTATCAGCTCCTCTAAGGTGGAGCCTCTTAATCCTCTTGAATTCCAGGTTGCCATACTGCCTTCCTATCTTCCTTTTCGCGTTTCCGCTTCTTTCCGTTCTTCCTGTTTTCCGCAGTTTTCAGAACCCCACCCGGTGGAACACCTCCGGCAGAGGGGCTTCTATGGTTTTTCCTAAAAAAGCAAAGTCCTTTGCTTTTTCGGCTTCTTTCTCCGGCAGTTCCTGAAGTGTGGGAAATATCATTCTCTGCGCATGCAGAAGCTGGAATTTTACGCCCTTCTTCCGGTAGGCTTCGTTAAAACTTCGGTCCCCGTACTTGGCATCTCCCAAAAGCGGATGCCCGATGCCTGCCATATGTGCTCTTATCTGGTGGGTTTTGCCGGTCACCAGCTCAATGGATAAAAGCGTCAGACCGTCCGCATATGCCGCCGGTTCGTAAATGGTGCAGACCTCTTTTCCCTCGCCCGCATCCTTTATGGTGACTTTGTTGGCTTTCTCATCCTTTTCCAGCACGCCGCCTAAAGTGCCTGCCTTGCTGACCTTTCCCTTTACCACGGCGGCATAATATTTGTGCACCGTCCTGTCGTGTATCATGCGGCTTAAGCACTGGCTTCCTTTTAAGGAAATGCCGCAAAGCACCAGTCCGCTGGTATTGCGGTCCAGACGGTTCAAGACGGAAGGCTTAAAGGTTTTCAGTATTTCTTCGGTCATACGTCCCGTTTTTAAGAGATACCCAATCATCCATTCATTTAGGGAAACATCCTCATCCTCCGCTTTCTGGGTCAGTATACCCGCCGGTTTATTTAAGGCAAGCATGTCCGCATCCTCATAAAGTACGGTAATTCCGTGCAGGCTTTCGTATGCCTTTTCGTAAACGGCGGTCAGCAAACGGCTTGTGGTGCCGCCGTTTTCAGTCCCCCGGAATTTGGCAAAGGTTTCCTCGGAAAAAAAGAAATCCAGGGAGTCGCCTTCCACAAGGATTTCCTTTCCTTCCGCTTTCTTTTTATTTAAGACAATGTTTTTTTTGCGCAGCATTTTATACAGGAACGCCGTACCCGCTTCCGGGAAATACTTATGTAAGAATTTATCCAGACGCTGGCCTGCTTCCTGACTGCCAATCTGATGGTTCTGCATAGCCTCTCCGTTCTATAAAGAAATAGCCTTAAGGGTACTTACAATGCCCTTTGTATTCTTGTCGTCCGTCTTAAGCTCCCGCAGGGAGTCCAGCCGCTCCGTGTACTTGTCTAAATCCTTGTACAGCTTTATGGTAAGTCCCGTAAAACGGTCCACCTTAAGGCAGGTCTCCAAATGCTTTGCACAGTCCGTTTCCGATACCTTGCTGCTTAAAAGATACCCGGCAATGGTGTTGCCGCACACGGTCAGATGTCCCACGTAATAGGTCTTGTCCCGGGAGGTAAACACACAGTCATACAGGCAGGTAAGCCCCTTTGCATGGGCTTCTATGGTGTCGCAGACATCTGTGGGCAGACTCTTGTAACGGCAGTGCATAATCAATTCCACAAGGCTCTTGCAGGCAGGCAGACAGCCCAGCACCGCTACCAGAGTGAGCAGGTTGTTGCGGGTGTGCGTGGTGATATAGCCCGCCGCAAATAAGGACAGGGGAATGAAAAAGTAAATGACAGTCCTGATAATTTCATATTTTTTCTGGCTGCTTAAATAGTTTCTCGTCCCCTTGACCTCATCCTTGGTAAACATTCTTTTGAAATTCATGTAGTCGTCTCTCCGCTGTTATTTTTTCATCATCTTTGCAATCTTCAAAATCAGTCCCTGGGGAACAATTTTTGCCAGCATCGCAAAGGCTTTCATGGGAATACCGGGAATTACCATATCCTTCTTGCGGTAGGACGCGTACAGCGCTTCGGAAACGCACTGCTCGGAAGTAATCATGGTGAGCTTCTTGATTTCCAGGGTAGAGCCGTACTGCTCGGCAATCTGGAAGAATTCGGTATTCACGGGCCCCGGGCAGACAGCGGTCACATAGAGGCCGTAATCGCACAGCTCCTGATTGAGTGCTCTGGAAAAGCTCAGGACATACGCCTTGGTGGCGGCATATACGGCAAAATCCTGCTGGGGAACAAAAGCTGCCGCAGAAGCCATCTGGATAATGCGGCTGCCTTTTGCCATATAGGGCAGGCAGATATAAGTCATCTTGGTAAGGGCTTCACAGTTGACATAGAGCATGTCCGTCTGTTCTTCTAAGGAAAGCTCGTCAAAAGGACCCATCAGACCGAAGCCTGCGGCATTAATCAGCATGCGGACGGTCACATCCTCTTTCTCCAAAAGCTCTTCAAAATCGTCCATGGCATATTCATCCGTAACATCCATGGAAATCATTTTTACCTTATGCTCCATGACCTTTCCCACTTCCATAAGGCGTTCTTCTCTTCTGGCAATCATCCAGATTTCATCAATGTTGGAAAAAGCCGTGTCAATCTGTAAGGCAAATTCCTGTCCGATGCCGGAGCTCGCCCCGGTAATAATGATGATATTCTTCATAGCAATCCTTCCTTTCTCCCTTTAGTATGCCATTTTTTACCTGAATTTACAAGATTTCCTCATAAGAACGCAGCGAAAAATCCGCTAATTTTACCTTTTCGTCCCAGTCCTTTTCGGAGTATTTGTCCCATACCGCACAGACGCTCATACCGGCGGCTTTTCCCGCCATAATGCCGGGGATGATGTCCTCAAACACCAGGCATTTCTTCGGGTCCGTGTGCAGTCTTTTGGCTGCGGCAAGGTAAATATCCGGTGCGGGTTTGCAGTTTTCCACCTGACAGCCCGTAACGATGCAGGAAATGTAGTCCTTTAAGTGGTGCGCTTCTTCAATCTGGTCCACAAGCTCCAGAGAATTGCTGGTGGCAATGCCTAACTTGATGCCCTTTTCCATGCAGTAGGACAAAAAGCGCTGGGCGCCGGGCTTCATGGGAACCTCGTGGCGGTATTTGTAAAGCGCCATGGAAATCCAGTCGCTCCGCATTTTTTCCACCGTATCCGTAATGCCGAATTTTTCCTTGAAATAAACGGCGGTTTCGTTCAGTCCCATGCCCTCTATTTCCTTCTGCAGGGTGTCCGGCAGCTCAATGCCGAAATTTGCCAGATATTCCCTGTCGATTTCCTTCCACATCCACATGGAGTCCACCAGTGTGCCGTCCAGGTCAAATATCACCGCCTCATAGTCCTGCAGTTTCTCTTTTAATGGGTTGCTGTTCATTTTATTTATCTCCTTTAATCTTGTATATTTCTTCTTCCGAAAGCGGCCGGTAAGCGCCCTTTTCCAAATCTTTTGGCAGCCGCAAGCTGCCCATGGAGAGTCTTTTTAAGTACACCACTTCGTTTCCCACCGCCTGGAGCATGCGCTTTACCTGATGGAAACGCCCCTCCCGGATGGTAAGAAGTATTTCCTTCTCCGCCACACGTTCCACCTTTGCCGGAGCCGTGGGCTTTTCGTCCCCGATATCCACGCCCTCCGAAAGCTTTTTGCAGTCTTCTTCGGAAATGCTGTCCCTTGCCTTAACCAGATATTCCTTGTCCACATGCTTCTTGGGCGAAAGCAGGTTGTGGGCAAGCTCGCCGTCGTCGGTAATGAGAAGCAGCCCTTCCGTATCCTTGTCCAGTCTGCCCACCGGGAATAGGTTTTTGACCTTTTCCTCCTTCAGGATATCCATGACCGTGCTTTCTTTTTTGTCCTCCGTGGCGGTAATCACCCCCGCCGGCTTATGCAGGATATAATAATGGAACGCTGCGTAAGAAAGAGGCTTTCCCTGAAAAGTCACCGTATCCTCATTTTCCTTTACCTTAAAATCCGCCGCCTTCTGCACCTGGCCGTTTACGGCAATCTGTCCTTTTCTTACGGCATTTTTTGCCTCCGTGCGGGTAAGCCCCGCCGTATCGCATAAGAATTTATCCAGACGCATGTGTCTCTCCGTTCCTACATTTTTTTCGGTTCTTTCTCATATGATAATAAAAAACCGTACAGGATTTTCATGAAAATACTGCTGTTTTTTCTTTCTTTTGTACTGATGCTTTTCTTTTCCAGAGACAGTGTGCAGCTTGCCTCCGACGGTCTTTCCGTGTGGTTTCAGACCATGATACCGGCGCTGTTTCCTTTTATGCTGCTTTCCTGCCTGTTTGTGCGTCAGCAGATGACGGAAAAGCTGTCCTTTTTTCTTTCACCCCTTCTCTGTCCGCTGCTTCGCATCAGTCCGCAGGGGGTGTACTGTGTCCTGACGGGCTTTCTGTGCGGTTTTCCCATGGGCGCCAGAAACATTGCGGAGCTCTACCGGATAAAGGAAATCTCCCACAAAGAAGCCCAGTATCTATTGGGGTTCTGCAACAACATGGGGCCTCTGTTCATCCTTTCCGTCCTGCTTCCGTCCTTGGCTATTCAAAATATTCCCGCCGCTTTCTTCCTTTTGGGGATATACGGCATTCCTTTTCTCTATGCCCTGCTTGTCCGGCTCATTTTCCCTCTGCCGCTAAACTCCGGGCAAAAAAATCCGACAAAAGCCCCACCGGAGCCTTTCTTAAAAAGCCTGGACGCCGCCATCCACTCCGGTATTGAAGGCATCACCGTACTGGGAGCTTACCTCATTGTGGGAAACCTGCTCTATCTGCTTCCTCTGGTTGTATCCCGCAGCCTTGCCCGGTATATGCAAATCACCATTCCGGATGCCCTGCTCTGCGCCAGCCGCTGCCTGTTGGAAATCATCGGCGGCATTCATGCCCTTTCCGGAAGACTTCCGCTGTTTCTTTTAACAGTTCTACCCTTTGGAGGACTGTGCTGTCTGTTACAGACAAAAGGCATGCTTGCCGGTACCGATTTGTCCATGCGGCGCTATGTGCTTGACAAGCTGCTGCAGTGCCTTTTAAGCTTTCTCTATTTTTTCTTTCTTTTCCGCTTCTTTTTATGACGTTTTTTGTTTGCCGTTAAAACACCCGCAAACAGTACTGCGGTAAAAATCACAAACACCGCCAAAAGACTGATTTCCACAAAGTGGACAAAGGTTCTGTCCTCTTCGTTTTCTTCTTTGACCGGCGCTTTGAAGCCGCCGTCCGCACTGTCCTTAATCGTATCGTGAAGGTTTCCGGCATTGCCGCTTACCTCCTCCGTTTCCTCCGGGATTTCCGGAAGCACCTCATCGGGGTCGCTGCCCGCAAACACCGGATAGCTGTTTAAGTGGTTGCTTAAGGTGTATCTGTCGTACTGGTTGATGCCCTTTACCACAATGTCCGGGCTCACACCCTCGGGTATGTCTATCTCCAGACTAAAGGTGTCCGCGTAAGTACCTGCCAGCATATCCGCATCCGGCCACAGTAAGTACGGAGTAAAGGTTTCGCCGCCGTCTATGCTGTAGGAATAATACTGCATGGGCGAATCGTAATCGCAGCCGGTTACCTGAATACCGATTTTCTTGTTTACAAGGTCGGTATAGGTTTCCTCTATCATGCAGATATCCGGGTCCGTGGTGTCCATTTTGGCGTAATTGGCACCGGGCTCTGGCTCCACCGCCTCGGTATTGTCACTGTAGTCCACACCTAAGCTTTTGCTGGACAGGCGGAAGAATTTGGCTGCCGCCGTGGCATCGGCTTTTCCGAGGGCAATCAAATCCTCTTTTGAGTCGCAGAAGCCCACATCCGCGTCGTTGTCGATATGGCAGTGTTCAATCAGGGCTGCCGAAATATCCTCCGCCTCGCAGAAACGCAGAATTCCGTAATAGTCCGCCGTCCCTTCCTCGTTCAGCCTCGTTTTAATGCCTCTTATGGAAAGTCCCAGCTTTCGCATTTCGTTTAACTGCAGTCCCGCAAAAGAATACCCCTGTCTGTTTTCCTCTCCGTATGCCGAAATCCAGACCTCGGAGCCATACAGAATATTGCCCGGCGACATATTAAAGTGCAGACAGAACAGGAAATCCGCATTCACGCTTTTGGCAAATGCCGCCCTGTCCTTTATCTTGATATCCGTGTCCAAATCCTCATGGGTCAGGTACACGGTAATGCCTTCGTACTGTCTCAGCTCCTCCGCCATGGCTTCTGCCACCGTAAGGTTCATTTCTTTTTCCAGAAAACCGTTGTAGTCCGCACCGAGATTGGAGCCTCCGTGCCCGGGGTCAATGACCACCACCAGCTCTCCGTCCGTATCCGGCGGGTAATAAAATCCTTCTGCTTTCACATCTACGGCAAATATCAGAAACAGAAAGAATACCCATAGAAAAAAATTCCCGGCAAACAAATTGTTTCCGGGAATCCGTTCTTTTCTCTTTCGCTTACATAGCATCAAGGTTGTCCCCTTGCTCTGCATCCAGATCCACTTCTTCAAGTTCATCCTCTGCCGGGTGAAGCTCTGCACGGTTGGACTGGATAATGTCATGATAATGATTTAAGTTTCCAATCAGCGTATCGTAATTTGCCGTAGCCGTCTGACCGGAGGTTGCTATGATGTTTTCCAGGTGGGCAAGCATGTCGTCCATGTACTGCATGGCGGACATCTTTACATTGTTTGCCTCCGTGGTGGCGTTGTCTAAAATTTCCTGCGCCTGTCTCGTCGCCATGGTCACCACTTCGTTTGCCTGTGCGTATGCCTGCTGCATAATCTCATGCTCGCTGATTAACTGATTGGTCTGGATGGTGGTCTGCTTAATCAGCTCCTCCGCCTTGGCACGGGCATCGTTTAAGATGGCTTCCTTATTGCTGATAATCTTCTGATAACGCTTGATTTCATCAGGGGTTTTCATCCTGAGCTCTCGCAGCAACTCATCAATTTCTTCTTTGTTTACAATGATTTTGGTACTGGAAAAAGCCTGCGGCTTGCAATTATTAATATAATCTTCGATTTCATCAATTAATTGTTCAATCTTGCTGCTCATATCTACTCTCCTTGTTACCCAAATTATTTCACACCATACTTTTCATTCACAAGCTTCTCTACGAAATCCGGCACACAGTGGGAAATATCCCCGCCAAAGCTGGCAATCTGCTTGACGCCGGAAGAACTGATGTAGGAATAATCCAGATTGGTAACAAAAAATACCGTGTCCAGTTTTCCTCCCGAAAGCATCCGGTTTGTCTGTGCCATCTGCATTTCGTATTCTAAGTCCGTAATGGCACGAAGCCCCCTGACGGCTATCCAGATATCCTTTTCCTTTGCATAGTCCACAAAAAGTCCGCTGAAAGAATCAATCTTTACATTCGGCATATCCCTGACAGCCTCTTGTAATATCTTAACACGTTCTTCCACAGAAAACAACGGCTTCTTTTCTTTATTGTTTAAAACTCCCACAACTAATTCGTCAAAGGTGTCCGCTGCTCTTCTGATAATGTCCATATGACCCAGGGTCACCGGGTCAAAGCTTCCGGTATAGATTGCTTTTTTCATAGTTATCCTTCCTTTATCTTAAGGAATACATGCTTGTTGGTCTTGTATTTCTTTTCTTTTACAAGCTCATAGCCCAGCTCATCCGCATAGGAAAAATCGGTGTGAAGGTCCGCCTCCACGATAATCAGGGTATCTTCCGTTACATAACGGTACCCTTTCAGTACGGAAAGCACCTGCTTTTCCAAATCCCTGCCGTAGGGCGGGTCCATGAAGATAATGTCCGCTTCTTTTTCAAAAATACCGTTCAGGGCGCTGATGGCGTCCTGCTTTAACACTACCGCCTTATCCGCAAATTTCGTAAAGGCAAGGTTCTCCTGGATACACTGTAAGGCTTCGGAAGCATTTTCCGCAAAATAGGCTTTCTTTGCCCCTCTGCTGATGGCTTCGATGCCCACAGCGCCGCTGCCCGCAAACAAATCCACGAAAACACAGCCCGGGATATAAGTCTGCAGCATGTTAAATAAGGTTTCTTTTATTCTGTCCGTAGTAGGTCTGGTATCCAGCCCTGTCGGGCATTTTAAGGGTAAGCTTCTGGCTGTACCTGCTATTACTCTCATAATGTTTCCTTTCCGGCATAAGACTTTTATGCCCGTACCTTGACGCCCTTGCCGTCACGCTTTCCGGGCTTTAAGGTATTCAGTACCAGGTTTTTGTTTTTATACGGAATGGCGGTTTCCACTGCATTCTGTATGTAGTAAACGGCTTCGATGCTGTCCTTGTCCGACAGCTTCATGCCGCGGACACCCACCGCTCCTTTTTTCTTTTCCGGGATTTCCTCAATGGCAAATTTTAAGAAATAACCGTCCTTGGACTGCAGTACAATGTTGCGCTGCTCCTTTATCACGGTAACACTTACCACTTCGTCCCCTTCGTTTAATTTGGTGGCAGCCACCAGACGCTTACTTACGTCGAATTCGCCGCCGTCCACCACTTTCATCATCGCCTGCTTTGTGACAAAAATCATCCGGTATAAGTTTAACTCCGTCTGGCTTGCCACGCAGAGAATGGTTTCCTTAGAGGCACTGTAATTGCTCACATTGTCCACCGGAATGCCCTTGTCACGAAACTTGCCGTAAGGGATGTCCGTCACCTTGATGGTGTGGAGCTGTCCGATATTGGTAAAAAGACAAATTCTGCCGGTATTCTTACATTTTACCACATATTTGTTCTCGGTATCCGCCGCTTCCTTATTTCTTTCATAGGTAGCCATATCCACCGTCTTGGCGTAACCGAAACGGTCCATTAAGAACATGACATCCATTTCTTCCGGCTTCTTTTCCTCGTAAACCGCTTCTTCCTTATTGGTGATTTCCGTTTTACGGGGCTTGCTGTATTCCTTTTTAATCTGGTTTAATTCGTTGATGATAACCTGTGCCATGGAGTCCTTGCGCTCTAAGATATCCTCATAGCGGAAGATATTGGACATGGTTTCCTCATGCTCGTTGATAAGCGCCTCGATTTCCAGACCGATTAACTTATACAGACGCATTTCCAGAATGGCGTTTGCCTGCTTTTCCGTAAACATAAGCTGCTCCGCCATAAGCTTGGACTCCTTGGACTTAAACTTGATGCCCTCCGTCTTTCCTTCGGTCAGACACCTCTTTGCCATGTTCCTGTCCTTGGAACCGCGCAGGATTTCAATAATCAGGTCAATGACGTTGCATGCCTTGATAAGGCCTTCCTGAATTTCCTTCTTCTCTTTTTCCTTTTCCAGAAGTGTGGTGTACTTTCTTGTCGCCACTTCAAACTGGAAATCCGTGCAGGCTTTCAAAATCTGCTTTAGTCCCATGGTTTCCGGTCTGCCGTCCGCAATGGCAAGCATGTTGACGCCGAAGGTGTCTTCCAGACGGGTCTTTTTGTAGAGCATATTGGTAAAATTCTCTACGTCCGTGTCTTTGCGCAGCTCGATAACAATGCGGATGCCTTCCTTGGAGGACTGGTTGGAAATATCTACGATATCCATGGTCTTCTTGGTTTCGGAAAGAGCTGCCACATCGGATAAAAACTTGGCAATATTTAACCCAATCATGGGGTAGGGAATTTCGGTGATGACAAGATTTAACTTGCCGCCCTTTGCCTTTTCCACCTCCACCTTGCCGCGGATTTTGATTTTACCCACGCCGGTTTCATAGATATTAAGAAGCTCTTCCTCGTTGATGACAATGCCGCCCGTGGGGAAATCCGGGCCTTTTATGTAGCGCATGAGCTCTCTTGTGGAGATGTTCTCATCCTGCATGTATGCCTTCATGGCATCAATGACCTCGCCTAAATTGTGGGGCGGAATGCTGGTCGCCATACCTACGGCAATACCTTCGGAGCCGTTCACCAAAAGGTTGGGGATTTTTACCGGCAGAACCTCCGGCTCTTTTTCCGTTTCGTCAAAGTTCGGAATAAAATCCACCACATCCTTGTCCAAATCCGCAAGGAATGCTTCCTGGGTAATTTTCTCCAGTCTGGCTTCCGTGTAACGCATGGCAGCGGCGCCGTCGCCTTCGATGTTGCCGAAGTTGCCGTGGCCGTCGATTAACGGCATGCCCTTCTTAAAATCCTGCGCCATGACCACCAGCGCATCGTAAATGGAGCTGTCGCCGTGGGGATGGTATTTACCCATGGTATCACCGACAATACGGGCGCTTTTACGGTAAGGCCTGTCGTAGCGGATGCCCAGTTCGTGCATATCGTAAAGGGTACGTCTCTGTACCGGCTTTAAGCCGTCCCTGACATCGGGAAGCGCTCTTGCAATAATAACACTCATGGCATAGTCTATATATGATTTCTGCATCAGGTCGGAATATTCCGTACTGATGATTCTGCTGTCATCCATTGCCAAATCTCCTTTTATACATCCAGTTCCGCATCATGGGCATGTTCGTGGATAAATGCCTTTCTGGGCGGAACGTCCGTGCCCATTAACATTTCCGTGATTTCACTTGCCATGCGGGCATCTTCGATTTCAATTCTCTTAAGCAGGCGCCTCTCCGGGTCCAGAGTGGTTTCCCAGAGCTGGGACGCATCCATTTCACCAAGACCTTTGTAACGCTGCAGGGTAAAGCTTCCCTTGTGTGACTTCCGGTATTTTTCCAGCGCCTTGTCGTCATACAGGTACTCTTCCTCTCCCTTGGCGGGCATTGCCTTATACAGAGGGGGCATCGCCTGATATACATGGCCTTCAAAAATCAGTTCCGGCATAAAGCGGTAGAACAGAGTCAGAAGCAGGGTGCTGATATGGGCGCCGTCCACATCCGCATCCGCCATGATGATGATTTTGTCGTAGCGCAGCTTCGTGATATCGAAATCGTTGCCGTAGCCCTCGGAAAAACCGCAGCCGAACGCATTTATCATGGTCTTGATTTCCGCATTGGCGAGTACCTTGTCTATGCTTGCCTTTTCCACGTTTAAAATTTTACCGCGGATGGGAAGGATTGCCTGATACATACGGTTTCGTGCCATTTTGGCGCTGCCGCCCGCGGAATCACCTTCGACGATGAAGATTTCGCATTTGGAAGCGTCCTTGGACTCACAGTTTGCCAGCTTGCCGTTGCTGTCAAAGGAGAACTTCTGCTTTGTCAGCATATTGGTCTTTGCCTTTTCCTCCGTCTTGCGGATTTTGGCTGCCTTTTCGGCGCAGGCTATGATGCTTTTTAAGGTTTCCAAGTTACGGTCAAAGTAACGCACCATTTCATCGGAGGTTACCTTGCTGACCACCTTCGCCGCATCCTGGTTGTCCAATTTTGTCTTGGTCTGTCCTTCAAAACGAGGGTCCGGGTGCTTGATGGAAACCACCGCCGTCATGCCGTTTCGCACATCCGGTCCGGTAAAGTTTACGTCTTTTTCCTTTAAGATGCCGAGCTCTCTCGCATAGGTATTGATGATATTCGTAAATGCCGTCTTAAAACCGGTTAAATGGGTGCCGCCCTCTGCGTTGTAAATATTGTTGCAGAAGCCTAAGACGTTTTCATGGAATTCGTTTACATACTGGAATGCCACTTCCACGGAAATGCCTTCGCTTTCCCCGGAGAAGGAAATCACCTCATGCACCGGTTCCTGGCTTTTGTTCATATCCTTGATAAAACCGGTGATGCCGTCCGGCTCATGGTATACCACATGCTCCGGCTCGTCCTTCCGCCTGTCCTCAAAAATAATCGTCAGGTTCGGATTTAAGTAAGCCGTTTCGTGAAGTCTGCTCTTGACCTCATCCTCCTTGAAACGGGTCTTGTCGAAAATGGTGTCATCCGGCAGAAAGTTTATGGTGGTGCCGGTTTCCTTTGTCTTTCCCACTACCGGCAGCAGTCCGTCTATAAGGTCTAAAACCGGAATGCCCTTTTCGTATTTATCCTCATAAATCTGTCCACCGTTTTTGACTCTAACGGTCAGTCTGTTGGACAGGGCATTTACAACGGAAGAACCTACACCATGCAGACCGCCGCTGGTTTTGTAGGCATTGTTGTCAAATTTGCCGCCCGCATGCAGGGTCGTAAAAACCAGACGCTCCGCGCTTATGCCTTTTTCATGCATGCCCACGGGAATGCCTCGTCCGTTATCCTCCACCGTGGCGGAGCCGTCCGCTTCCAGGTAGACCTTTATGGTGGTACAGTACCCTGCCAGATGCTCGTCCACGGCGTTGTCCACGATTTCATAAATCAGATGGTTAAGTCCCTTGGTGGAAACACTTCCTATGTACATACCGGGACGTTTTCTTACTGCTTCCAGACCCTCTAAAACGGTAATGCTGGAGGCATCATAATTATTTGTCTTAGCCATTATCTACTCCTTTGTGTCAGCTTTCACAAGTTTACACACTAATAAAAAGTATATCATATTCCGGGCCTATATGCAAAGAACGTTTTATCGGAAATTTTAAATTCCAACAAAACGTTCTTATTATACCGTCTATGCAGTTTTTCCTTAAATATCCAGCTTCTTGCAGCATCCCACCGCAATGGCGCCGGGTCCGATATGGCAGGATACACTTAAGGATAAGGGGTCCATGTGTACCTCAAAACCCGGGAACGCTTCCTCCACTTCCTTTTTCCAGACAGCCGCCGCTTCCTCGTCATATGTATAGGCAAGCGCTAAATAAATATTATCCGGTGTGGCGCCGCCGAAACGGTTCTCCATATCGGTGCGGATGGCGTTAATCATCATGGACTTGCCCTGTCCGTTGGTACGTGCCTTGGCAAAAGCATCCAGCTTTTCCCCCTGAATGGTAAGCACCGGCTTTAATTTTAATATGGTGCCGAGGGCTGCCGCCGCCGGGGTAATTCTGCCGCCTTTTTTCAGGTAATACAGCGTGTCCAGCATGATGTAAATACTGCTGTTGAATTTATCCTCTTCCAGAATGTCGCGGATTTTTTCCGCTCCCAGTCCTTTTTCCGCCATCTGCATGGCATCTAAAACGGACTGTCTCTGGGTAATGGAAATACGCTGGTTGTTTGCCACAAATACCTTTCCTTCAAATTCTTCCTCTTTGGAAAGCATCACTGCCGCTTCGCAGGAACCGGAAAGACCGCTGCTCATGGGAATGTAAACCACTTCGTCATATTCCTTCAAAGCCTCGTTCCAGTACTCCATAAGGCTGTCCAAGGAAGGCATGCTGGTGCTGATAGCCGCATCTCCTTTTAACTTCTCATAAAACTGTGTCTGGTTTAAGGTAATATCTTCAAAATAACCGGTATCTCCAATCATAAACGGCATAGGTACCACACGAATGCCCATTTCCTTTGCCTGGGACTGGGTAATGCCGCTGTTAGAATCCGTAATAATCGCTACTCGGGACATAAGTTCCTCCATTTTCCACAAAATTGTAACACAAAAATTATTGTAAGGTTAAATGGACGTAAAGTCAATCAGATAAAATAATCCGTCTTCCGATTTGGACGGAAGTTTCTTTTGAAAGGCTTCACTCTGCCAGATATCCGTATGGCTGTCCACGCAGGCAGCCGCCTGTTTCAACACATCCGCATCCTCGTAAATATCCCCGAGCCGGAACCGGAACGCACCGCTCTGCCGGATGCCGGTAAGCTCTCCGGGGCCGCGCATTTTCAGGTCTTCATTGGCAATATAAAAACCGTCGTTGGAATGGTTTAAGATATCCAGACGTTTTTTGGTGGCATCGGAATTGCCGGTATTTAAGAAAATACAGTAACTCTGGAATTTGCCGCGTCCTACGCGTCCTCTTAGCTGGTGAAGCTGTGCCAGTCCGAACCGCTCCGCATTTTCCACCATCATCACCGTGGCATTGGGCACGTTGATGCCCACCTCAATAACCGTGGTGGAAACTAAAATGTCGATGTTTCCGGCAGCAAATTCCTCCATGATGCGGTTCTTTTCCGCCGGTTTCATTTTGCCGTGCAGTCTTGCAATGCGCACGCTTTCCGGGAAATACGCCTTCAGCTTTTCCGTATAGTCCGTGACATTTTCCAAATCCGCGGTTTCGCCTTCCTCCACCATGGGACAGATGCAGTAAACCTGCCTGCCCTCTGCAATCTGTTTTTCCATGAAGGCATATGCCTTGGGACGATATTCCTCTCCCACCACGCAGTTTTTAATGGGAATTCTGCCGCCCGGCAGCTCGTCGATGACGGACACCTGCAAATCGCCGTAGAGAATAATGGCAAGGGTACGGGGAATGGGGGTGGCACTCATCACCAGCACATGTGGATGGTTGCCTTTTTCCTTTAAGGTCTCCCTCTGTCTTACGCCGAAACGGTGCTGCTCGTCCGTTACCACCAGCGCCAGCTTTTTAAAATGCACCTTGTCCTGAATGACCGCATGGGTGCCGATTACCAGATTGGTGCTGCCGTCCTCTATCTGCCGGTAGACCTCCCTTTTGGCTGCCGCCGTCTGGGAGCCGGACAAAAACACCGGTACAAAGGGCAGGTTCTGTTCCTTTGTGAGCCGTAAAATTTCTTCGTAATGCTGCCTTGCCAGCACTTCCGTGGGTGCCATGAGTGCGCCCTGATAGCCGTTTGTCACGCACAAAAGAAGCGCCCAGAATGCCACGATGGTTTTACCGGAACCCACATCGCCCTGCACCAGACGGCTCATAACCGCATCCCCCGTCATGTCCGCAAGGATTTCCCCGATGACCTTGTTCTGGGCACCGGTGAGTTTATAGGGTAGCCTCTCTAAGAACCGCACGCACTCCGCCGTTTCCACCATGGGACAGGTGTTTTTTTCCTTTTCCGTCAGCATTTTGGACTGCTGCATCATCAGAATAAACAGGAAAAATTCATCAAACACAAGGCGCTTTCTGGCACAGGCAAGGCTTTCTTTATTCTCCGGAAAATGAATTTCCGCCAGCGCCTCCCCGTAAGGCATGAGCCCTTCTTTTTTTAAGATTTCTTCCGGCAGAAATTCCTCCGGCATGGGGCACAGGGAAAGCACCTGCTTCACCGCTTTGGAGATGTTCTTACTGGTAATGCCCTTGGTAACCGGATATTTCGGCTGGATAAACGCCATCAGCTCCCGGTATTCCTCTTCCTTATACATCCGGGGCTGTTCCATCTGGTTGTTGTTTTTGAGTCTGCCTCGGAACAGCATGAACTGTCCCGGTTTCAGCGCTTTCTGCAAAAAGGGCATGTTAAAAAACGTCAGTGTCACCGCCCCTGACGCATCTCTTACCTTCACCTTCAGAATGGACAGATGCTTTACCCTCGTCACCGTGGGGGCAAGCATCACAATGCCTCTTATGGTGACAAGCTCTCCCGGCTTCGCCTCGCTGATTAACACCGGCTCCGTAAAGTTTTCATAGTCCCTCGGGAAAAAGAACAAAAGATCCTTTACCGTATGAATATTTAATTTTGCAAAAAGAGTGGCGGATTTCTCCCCCACTCCTTTGATTGTGGTAATATCAGACTGTAAATTCATAATCTTACCTGTTATTTTTATGTTTATTCTGCGGAAATGACATAGTAGTAAATGGGCTGTCCGCCGTACTGCAGCTCAATGTCGCAGTTTACGAATTTCTCAGCCAGTGCATCACGCATCTTTTCAGCATCTTCCTTGGTAACGTCGCTGCCGTAGTAAATGCTTAACAACTCTAAATCATCCGTCATCATGCCGTTTACCATATCCATGGTAACTTCCCAGATATCCTTGCCTACCGCTAAAATACCGGCATCGCCGATACCCATGTAGTCGCCCTGGCAGATAACCTTGTCATCAATCTGGGTGTCTCTTACGGCGTAAGTAACCTCACCGGTCTTTACGTTGCCGATTTCGGACTTCATAGTCTCTTCGTTTTCTTCGGCGGATAAATCGGGAATGTAGTTAATAATGGCGGTAATACCCTGCGGTACGGTCTTGGTGGGAATGACGATAACTTTCTTGTCCTCCACCAAACCAACTGCCTGGTTGGCTGCCAGAATGACGTTTTTATTGTTGGGAAGGATAAATACCGTATCGGCATTTACCTTATCAATAGCGTTTAACATATCTTCGGTGGAAGGATTCATGGTCTGTCCGCCTTCGATAATGTAGTCAACACCCAGTCCCTTAAAGATTTCATTCATGCCGTCGCCGATGGAAACTGCCACAAATCCGGCACTCTTGCGCTCTGCGGGAGCTGCCTGTTCCTGTGCCTTGGCTTCTTCTGCGGCTTTCTGCTTTTCTGCTTCCTTGAACAGCTTTTCCTGATGCTCTAAGCGCATATTGTCAATCTTCATATTGGAAAGTGCGCCGTATTTCAAAGCTCTCTGGATAGCCAGTCCGGGGTCGTTGGTGTGGACATGCACCTTTACCACATCCTCATCCGCAACGCAGACAATAGAATCGCCGATGGACTCTAAGAATGCCTTGAAATCCATTTCCTGTTTGATATTGAACGGTCTGTTTAAGAGAATAATAAACTCTGTGCAGTAACCGAATTTAATCTCTGCTTCCTCTGTCTGTGCCGGCTTTGCTTCGCCGTCAGCCTTGGGAGCCTCCGCAATGGTGTAGTCCACTTCCTTGCCGAGGAATGCATCGTAGGCACCTGCCATTACTTCCACAAGTCCCTGTCCGCCGGAGTCTACCACGCCAGCCTGTTTTAATACCGGTAAAAGCTCCGGAGTCTGGTTTAAGACATAGCGGGCATGCTCCAGTACATCGCCCATGAATGTTGCCATATCTTCCGCACCGTCCCCGGTAAGTTCCTTCGCCCTATCGGAAATGCCCTTGGCTACGGTAAGAATGGTGCCTTCCTTCGGCTTCATAACTGCCTTGTAAGCGGTTTCCACTGCTTTTTCGTAAGCTTCTGTCAGGTCTGTGATACCAATTACTTCCTTTTCTTTAATGCTCTTGGTAAGACCTCTTAACAACTGGGATAAAATAACACCGGAGTTACCTCTGGCTCCTCGTAAGGAACCTCCTGAAATTGCCTTGCACAAAGCGGTCATATCCGGCTCTTCACCGAGTGCCACCACTTCCTTGGCTGCAGACATAATGGTAAGTGTCATGTTGGTTCCTGTGTCTCCGTCGGGAACGGGGAAAACGTTTAATTCGTTAATCAGTTCCTTCTTGGATTCCAAGTTTTTTGCTCCGGCTAAGAACATCTTTGCAAGCATCTTAGCGTCGATCGTATTTAAAGCCACGGTAAATCCTCCTTAATCAATCACTCTTACACCTTCAACAAAGATGTTAATTTTTTCAATTTCAATTCCGGTAAATTCTTCCACTTTATATTTCACATTGTCAATCAGGTTGTCGGATACAGCTAAAATGCTGACACCGTATGCCACGATAACGTGAAAATTCAGAGTAAGCTTATTGTTATTTAAGGAAACGGCAATTCCTCTTGTCAGACTATCTTTCTTTAAAAGCTTGGCAATACCGTCTTTTGCGGAGAAGCCAGCCATTCCCACGATACCAAAACATTCCATGGCAACCGTACCTGCATACTGGGCAATAACTTCGTTGTCAATCGTAATGTTACCCATGTGGGTATTCATAGAAGATCCTTTCATGTAATACCTCCTTTTTACCATACGCTAATTTGTCATAGCTAAGTGTATTATAACTGCTTTTCCATAAAAAAGAAATATAAAAATTCAAAAAATGAAAAATCTTATAATTTTACTTGCATTCCGAAATGTTTTCTGTTAATATATCAATGTTGCGAGTTTAAAGATAACTGATGCGAAAGCATTTGAGGAGGTGTCAAGATGGCTAAATGTGATATTTGTGGAAAAGGCGTTCATTTCGGTAACAACGTAAGCCATTCTCATAGAAGATCCAACAGAATTTGGAATTCCAACGTTAGAAGCGTAAAGTGCAAAGTAAACGGTGGTTCCAAGAGAATGCATGTATGCACAAACTGCTTAAAGTCCGGTGCTGTTGAACGTGCTTAATTGATTGTAAATAAAAATGAAACCAAAGGAAAGCCGGTGTTTTACACCGGCTTTTGTTCTGCTCTTTTTCTTCTTTCATATTCGCGGTTGATGAGCTGCACCATCTCTTCGTCCCCGCACAGGTTGTCCGGGTGAAAAATCTTTAACAGCTCTTTGTACCGCTTCCGCAAGGTAATGGGATTGCTGACGCCCTTAAACAGCACGGCAATCACATCGTCCGGCTTTTCATTCCGCACCACACCGCTCTTCCAGATATCCTGCTCCGTCTTAAAACGGTATTTTTCTTTCCGTAAGGCTTCCTTTTCTTCTTCCAGACGCTTGAAACCGTCCTGCAGAATTTCCATTTTCTTGTCAAAAAACAGGGTTTCGTCTTTCAGACGCTTATGCTCCAGAACCATTTTGTGGTTCAAAAGGTCTATTTCCTTCCGGAACTGGGCTCTTTCGCGTATCAGCTTTTCCCTGTCCTCTTTCAAAGCCTTTTTCTCGTTCTCGATGCGTACCGTTTCCTTAAACAGAAAGTGTTTCAGTTCCTTTAACGCATCTTCATCTTCTCCCCGTAATGCATCCAGATTTCTTGCGTCTATATCCATGCTTCCTCCGAAACGCTAACAGCAGTCGTAACAGTTATAACCGACAAACAACAACAGGGCAATAATAATGATACCCACCAGGTCGTTTCTAAGAAACAGCATAATCAGCATTCCTAAGGCAATCAGCATAGCCATGAGCCCTATCAGCTTCCTTCTATTCATATCCTTCTTCCCCTTTTTATGCACCGGGTATCCCACAGAGTCCTCACAGGGTATCCCTATAGTTTAGGATATGAAGCTGTACTTCCTTTGTTTCCTGCCGGTTAAAAAAGATTACTGTTCAGTGGGAAATGCTGCGTCCACCGCTTCTTTATCGTCAATCTTTTCTTCTTCCTTATCCTTCTTGCCAAATCTGTCTAAAATGTCAGGCACCATGTCCAAAATCTTGGTAACGGTATCCTGATTTTTGATATTGACCAGTCTGGCGCTTCCGTTCTTGCCGATTACCAGTACGGCACTGGGAGTCATCTTTCCTCCGAGACCGCCGGCTCCGTTCTGGGTCTTCTTTTCATCGTTGACACCTGCTCCGGCGCCCACACCGAAAGACACATCCACAAGAGGTAAAATAATGGTGTCGCCAATCTGGGTTGCTTCCCCTACTACGGTTTTGGTGGAAAGGATGGTATCCATTCCCTTTAATAATGAATCTACTACACCGCTGAACTGATTTTCTGCCACTTGTTAATCCTCCCTTTTCATCTCTTTTAAGAATACTTTAAGCTGCTTGTCCAATAAAATTTTAATGCCGTGGCGAAGGAGCGTTGCCACCCTCACTTTGCCTTTTACCGAAAGCTCACCGTCCAGGACCTTGTTTTCAAAGTCTGCGGTGAAGGAAATCCTGTCCTCTATGACCGGATAAAGCATGCCGTATACGGCACACACATAACCGGTGGTATCCGGTGAACCGGTGCCGCACACAACGCGGGCGGTAAGTACCTTCGGCTTTATGCTCTTTAAGACGGCAAATATTCTTTCCTTCGTTCTCTTTAAGAACTGCCGGTTTTCCTCTGCCGTCAGGCGTTCTTTGTAATACTCTACATTATCCCGGACATTCTCTATTTTATCACAGAGCCCGGAAATTGTGAAGCGGGCTTTCTTTTCCGACGAAGTCCGGTCCGTTTTTTTTATTCCGGTTTCCTCTGTATGCTGCTGCGCCGTTTCCCGTTTTTCTGCGTTTTCCGCATCCGTGGGTGCCGGTTGTTTTGCTTCTTCCACCGGCTCTGCCGCTTTTTCCGTCTTTTCCAGCTTTTCGGTTTTACCCTTGTCTGCTTTGGGAGAACCTTTTAACTTTATGCCGAGCAGGCGCAGCGCCCAGCGGTTTTCATTGCCCGCCCGCTGCCATTTGAAAGAAAGGAGCGGATACAGAAAGCTGACCGCCGCCACACCCTCTATCCTGTCTGCCTCTTTTTCTCCCGAAGCCCGGTACCGGATGGGTACGAAAAGAACCGCCAGTACCGTCAGTATCAGAAGTGCCAGCAAAACAAGCAGGACGATACCGATAACGGCTAAAATCTGTAAAATCACATGCCACATATTATTGTATCCTTTCGGATAAAAAATCCCTAAGCCTGCAGTCTCCCCGCTTTGCAAAGCACTCCTCCGCAATTTTTTTTACCACGTCCACTGCGTCGTCGTAATCCTCTGCAACACCTACAATATACGGATTTTCCGAAGCATAAAACTCTTTGTTCAAGTCCTTTGCGTTTCGGATATCCAGCTCGTCATCTGCACTCTGGGCAAATGCAATAATATAGGCATCCGGTATTTTCTTCTGCTTTTTTATCTTTTTCAGCAAAACGCCGGGCTTTTCCACCTTTTCGCCAATATATAAATCAGGATAAAATTCCATGCAGTCATCCTCCTGTTTAATACTGTTTTCGGGTGCCCCAAAGATTATTTTGCTTCAGTTTCAGATACTCGTTGTACGCCTTTTCCAAAATCTGCTTTTCGTTGGAAAATTTCAAAAGGTGGTATGCCTCATGATACTTATAATATCCGGAATCCATAAAATATTCTTCACGTTGTGGTTTGCTGTAGTAGCTGTCCGCCATCATAAGATACCAGTGCACTTCTTTTTTCACAAAGTCCTCCGGTACGTTAAAGGTGTATTCACTCTTTCCCACGTATTTTACGATGACCGGTCTGGTACCTGACTCTTCCAGTACTTCACGCAGGGCGGTATCCTTAAACTCTTCGCCCTCTTCCACGGTTCCTTTGGGTAAAACCCAGCCTTCATACTTGTTTTTGAAATTCTTGTATAAAAGGAGAACTTTCCCCCGGAAAATAACCACACCGCCGCAACTAATTGCTTCAATCATTGCAATGCCTCCTGTCGCTTCTGGTGTGTCAAATGAAAACTTGACCTATCCATAGTATAGACTATCCGGTCTTCTTTCGCAATATTTAATTTTCCTGCTCAAAATAGGCACGGAATATTCTCTTTGCCATGGGAACCGCGTAATCGCCGCCGCTTCCGGCGCCCTCCACAATGATGGTCACCGCAATCTCGGGGTCCTCCGCAGGGGCAAAACCGGTAAACCAGGCATGGCTTTCGCCCTTGGTCTGTCCGTACTCGGCGGAGCCGGTTTTGCCCGCTACCGTAAATTCCAGACCGGACACCTTCTTTGCCGTGCCTTCTTCCACAACCGCCTTCATAAGCTCCGTCAGCGCAGCCGACTCTTCCGCTGTCATCACTCTTTTGTATTCCTCCGGTGAAAATTTCTTTATCACCGTTCCGTTCTCCGATGCCACATAGTCAATCAGATAGGGCTTCATCATCACTCCGCCATTGGCGATTGCCTGGGTAATCATATTCAGGTGAAGCGGCGTCATCACCGTCGTTCCCTGGCCGATGGCTGCCTGCAGACGCTCCGCATCGGTAAACTCTTCGGAAAACGCAAAACGGCTCTGGGAATACAAAAAGGAAACCGGCAGCTTTTCGTTAAAGGAAAGCTCCTTTACCGTCTTTTCAAACATCTCCCTATCAATCTGCATTCCCATGTTGGCAAAGGAGGAATTGCAGGACTTGGCAAAAGACTCCGTAAAGTCCACCTGTCCGTGGCTGGTGCCATGGTAACAGTTAATCCGGGCATTTGCCGTCTTAAAATAGCCGGGACAGTTAAAGGTATAAGAAGCATATTCTTCCGGATACTGCCGCATATAACAGAGGGCGGTCACGATTTTAAAAGTGGAGCCGGGCGGATACAAGCCCTGGGTTGCCCGGTTCATCAGCATGGCGCTGTCCGTATTTTCCGAAAGCTTATCCCAGTCTGCGGCAATGGTGCCCGGGTCGAAATCCGGTTTGGAAACCATGGCAATCACCTTGCCTGTTTTCACTTCCGTTACAATCACGGCTCCCCTGTAATTATCAAGTGCCTTGGAAGCTGCCTCCTGTACCGGCACCTGCAGGGTGGTATAGACATTATCTCCCGGATTTTTGGCTCCGGTGGTTTCGTTTATCACTTTTTCCGACAGAGGAATATTGGACTGGATGAGATAGGCATTCGCCTGCGCCTCCACGCCCGTTTTTCCCCGGGTGGAATACCCCACTACATGGGAAAAGAGATTTCCGTAAGGGTACTTCCTTTCCTCCGCGCCGCTTTTTATCTCCGTTTCCGCCAGTACTTCCCCGCCGGAAGCATAAATGCTGCCCCGGTAATTCTGTGCCAGAAGGATTTTCTGCCGGGTATTGTAACTGTTGTTAAGCAAATCCTGTCCGTTCTGCTTCACATACAGACACAGATACGCAATCATGCCCAGAAACAGGAATACAAAGCTGTACATCACCACGTAGATGCTGCTGTTCTTTTCTTCAGGCTTTTTCAAGGCAGTATCCTCCTTCCTTCCGATAGCGGATATAGACCGCCTGCATCAGATAAAATAGCAGAATGGAGGTAAACAAAGAGCTGCCTCCGTAGCTGATAAAGGGTAAGGTCACACCTGTCAGCGGAATGAATTTGATACCACCGCCGATGGTTAAAAATATCTGGAACAGATACGTGACCGCTCCGCCGAGACAGAGCAGCTTATAAAATTTATCCTCTGTTTTCAGTCCAATCTGCATCATCATAAGGAAGCTGCTCACGGAAATCAGTAAAATGCAGATACCGGTAACAATGCCCATTTCCTCACAGATGGCAGAAAAGATAAAGTCCGTTTCCACATACGGAATGTCCTCCGGTGCACCGTTCATAAGGCCTAACCCGAACCAGCCTCCGGCACCTATGGAAAATAAGGACTGGGCAATCTGGAAGCCCTGGTTGTCAATGTAGGCAAACGGGTTCCACCATGCCTGCACCCGGACCCGCACATGACGGAAAATCTTATACGCTGCAACCGCTCCGCCGCAGAGTCCCGCAATGCCGAGTGTCAGATAAAAATAGCTGTTTGTCGCCATAAAAAGCACGCAAAGATAGGTCATAAAGAAAATGAGGGCGCTTCCGAGGTCCCGTTCCGCCACCAGTAAAAGCACATGGGCTGCCGCTCCTATGCTGACAAGCACCACTCTCTTAAAATCCGTTTTTTCCGCCAGAAAAGAGGATAAGTAAAATAAAAACAAAAGCTTTACCGGCTCCGACGGCTGGAAGGTAATACCGTGGAACGTAAGGGAAAGCTTGGAGCCGGAGGTCACATTTCCCAGCACCAGAACCACCGCCAGCAACAACACGCCCACAAGCAGATACAAAATCCCCATTTTCCGGAAGTTCTTCCCTTTTTCCATAAGGAAAACCACTAAAAGTCCCAACAGGAACGAAACCGTCATAATCATAAGCTGCCGCACGGCTTTCGTTGTCGCCAGTCTCGTCAGCATAATAATGCCGATGCCGAGCAGCATGCACATATTATTTAAAAGCAGGCGGTTGCACTGTTCATACATCAGATGGGTGCAGGACAAAATCAGGATGAGCAGAAGCTGCGTCACAATGTAGATAGCCGGATAGGTATAATCCTCTCTGTCCCCCTGCTTCACATACAGGGTAAAAAAAGCAAAGAACTGCACCGCAAACAGATAGAACCACTGTCTGACATAAAAAAGTGTGTTCTTTCTCTCCTTTTTATAGGAAAATGCCAGAAAGCATTCCAGCGTGTATATGACCATCAGCACCGATATGATGTATTTTGAAAGTTCGGAAACCCATATTTCCATCCCTTATCCTGCCTTTCTTACGCTTAGTCCACGCCCCTCTTTTCATGTCCCTTGGTAAATTCCGTAAAAGGCGGCTCCATGCTGCCTCCTTCCATACGGTTTTTGAGGAACTTAAGAACTGCCCTCGTTTCCCGGTAGTCCTCCGACGTAAACTGTATCCGCAGAATATCATCCGTTTGTATCGAAATGGTATCATGCAGGGAAAGGGGCACGGAATTTAAGATTACATTATAGCAGTAACGGCAGTGCAGCATAACCGGAAATTCTTTCCTGTAACGGTCCCTCAGTCGATTTTCGCCCATATGCGCGGATTTTATACATTTCTCCATGGTCCTCTGGGTACAGTTTGCCGTTACCATAAGAGGAATGCGTCCGTATACCACATGCTCGGTAAGTATGCCCGTTTCCCTGCGGGATAAGGACTTCTGCTCCTTGTGGTTTAATTCATACGGCATGCAGTAGCTTTCCGCAAGCGGCTCATAGAAAGAAACCGTTTTCTTATTAAAACAGTACATACCGCCATCCAGACGGATGCTTCCTTTATAATCGTTTTCTTGCAAAAATCCCAGCGTTTCCAGGTTTCGCACCAGTACGCCGTCCGCCCGGTTCAAAAGAGGCAGAAGCTTCGTAAGGAAAGCCTCGTCCTTGTCTCGCACGATAAACGGCAGAGCAATGTATACTTTCTTTCCGGCGTTTCGGCACGCTTCTGTTTCCGCCTCTCCCACAACACCGGATTCGTTTTGGAAATCCGACTCCAGATAGACCGTATCGTAAAGGAAATCACTCTCCATAAGAGCGGTAAGCTGCTCCTTTTTCTGTAAAAGAACCGCATACTCCTGTTCCGTTCTGCGGTCCGGCGCTGCCGCATTTTCCTGCACAAGCGCTTCTTCTGCCTTATTTTCCGTCCTGCCCATGGGATAATAGAGCTTCAGAAGCTCCTCCATGCCCTGCCTGCGCAGCTCGTTCATGGTCTTTAAGGGATAAAAGCAGTCGGCGTCCATCTCTATGTGCATCTGCTCCGGGCTGACGGCAAAGAACGTGTCACCCAGCTTGCCGAAGCATTTTCTGACGTTTTCCTCCGTGATGGGATTTTTCTGTGCCTTGTCCACCGCCGGACCCGTAAGGAATATTTCTTTTTCCGTCTGTAACACCTTTACGTGAAAGGCAGCAGGCGCCCCCACATGAAGGGTAATCTCCATGCTGACGGGTGCTTTTTTCTTTTTCTCCGCCGGTACGTCGATATAGGTCTCCCGGATGCGCTTCAGCACGGACTCCTCACTGCCGTTGTAGGCGGGTGAGTTAAGGGTTATCATATCTGCACCGTTCTGCTTGTAATAATAGCCGTCCTGAATCTGGGAACGGATATACAGGGAAGATAAAAATTCCAAATCCTTTTTATCCACCCGGTAGCCTTCCCTTCCGGTCTGAAAATACCGGTCAATATATTTCCGGTATACGGAGGTTACGCTCGCCGCATATTCCGCTTTCTTCATACGACCTTCTATCTTAAAGGAGTCCACGCCTGCCTCAATAAAATCCGGCAGAATGGATAAGGTGCACATATCCTTCATGCTGAGCGGATAGACATCCTTTTTCCCGCTGTTTCCGCCTGCGGTTTCCACCTGATAGGGAAGCCTGCAGGGCTGGGCGCATCTGCCCCTGTTGCCGCTGCGTCCGCCTATGATGCTGCTCATGAGGCACTGTCCGGAATAGCAGTAACACATGGCGCCGTGCACAAAGACTTCTATTTCAATGCCGGTGTCTTCTTTGATTTTTTTAATTTCCCGCAGGGAAAGCTCTCTTGCCGGAACGATACGCTCCGCCCCCAGACTCTGTAAAAAAGCCGTACCCATACTGCCCGTCAGGGTCATCTGGGTGCTGGCATGCAAAGAAAGCCCGGGAAAGGCTTCTTTCAGAACGGTAAATACACCGAAATCCTGCACAATGACGCCATCCAGCCCCGCCTCGTAAAACGGTCTCAAATAAGGAACCAGCTCGGAAAGCTCTCCGTCTTTTAATAAGGTGTTGACCGTCATGTAGACTTTTTTTCCGCATACATGGGCATACAGAATGGCTTTGCAGATTTCTTCATCCGTAAAGTTGTCCGCATAGGCTCTTGCACTGAATTTGCTTCCGCCCAGGTAAACGGCATCCGCTCCCGCCTGTATGGCTCCCAAAAAACATTCATAATTTCCTGCCGGAGCAAGCAGCTCCACATTTCTCTTTTCCATATATAAAATAACGCTGCCCCACCGGACAGCGCCCTTTCTTACTTATGTGTTTCTTTTAATTCGGTTTCCAGACGAACAATCTTTTTGGCATTCTCATGGTTTTCCGACTGTAATTCTTTTACATTCTTTTCCATGGACTCTAACTTCATCTGGGTGGCAATCAGCTCATGCTTCAAATCGTACATTTCGTTTTCTTTGGTATGAAGCTCTTCCTCCAAAAGGCTTATCTGCTTCTTTGCCTTAAAATAATCGTCCGCGATATTTAACTGCATCAGAACGGAACGGGTATCCGCATTCTGCATACGGAACGCATCTATTTTTCCGTATTCGTCCAGTTTACTGTTGATATAGGAAGCTACCTTCTGCAGGTATTCTTCGCTTTCATAACCGCATAATGTATAAATCTTACCCCCGATAATTACTTCCGCATCTGTTTTAGAAGACATAATCCTACCCCCTTCTCAGGTCCGATACTATCAAAACGTCGTATAGTACACTGGTTTATTGTATCGCAAACAGACCCTTAAGGCAAGCAGTTTCTTATAAAAATACTCTTACAGAAGTCCCATATGACGATAAGCCAAATCCGTGGCAACCCTTCCCCGCGGAGTGCGGTTCAGAAGTCCGTTCTGGATTAAGAAAGGCTCGTATACATCCTCTATGGTGCCCGCATCCTCGCCAATGGCAGCCGCCAGCGTATCCAGTCCCACCGGACCGCCGTCAAACTTCTCAATCATGGTGCGGAGCAGATTGCGGTCGATATGGTCAAGCCCCATCTTGTCCACATCCATAAGGTCAAGCGCCGTTTTTGCCACTTCTTCCGTAATCCTGCCGTCATATTTTACCTGGGCAAAATCCCGCACCCTCTTTAAGATACGGTTGGCAAGTCTCGGCGTACCGCGGCTTCTCCTCGCAAGCTCCAGGGAGCCGCCCTCGTCAATCTCCACCTGTAAAAGGGAGGCGGACTGCTTCACAATATGCTGCAGCTCCGGAATGGTATAAAACTCCAGACGGTGTATCATGCCGAAACGGTCGCGCAGAGGCGCCGTCAGCATACCGGCTCTCGTCGTGGCGCCAATCAGGGTGAACTTCGGTAAATCCAGACGGATGGAACGGGCGGAAGAACCCTTTCCAATCATAATATCAATGCAGAAATCCTCCATGGCGGGGTACAGAACTTCCTCCACCTGTCTGTTCAGGCGGTGGATTTCGTCCACAAATAAAATATCCCCCTCCTGCAGGTTGTTTAAGATAGCCGCAATTTCTCCCGGCTTTTCAATCGCCGGACCGCTGGTCACCTTCATGTGGGTGCCCATTTCGTTGGCAATGATGCCTGCCAGTGTGGTCTTGCCCAGTCCGGGCGGGCCGTAAAAAAGCACATGGTCCAGTGCATCGCCCCTCTTTTTTGCCGCCTCAATATAGACCTTTAAATTCTGCTTTACCTTTTCCTGACCGATGTAGTCAGCAAGGCACTGGGGGCGTAGGGAGCCTTCTATTCTGCTGTCCTCTTCCGTAATATTGGTTTCTATCGTACGTGCCATTTTTGTCCTCAATACTTTCTATCAAAAATCCGATATCCCATCCGAACCGATACGCGGTATCAGAACAGATACTTGAGTGCTTCCTTTAAGAGGGTACTGCTGTCCTTTTCCTCTGCATTCGGAATTTTGCCGACCGCCTGCATGCTTTCGGTCTGTCCGTAACCTAATGCTACGAGCGCCTCTATGGTTTCCTTTACGGCTTCGCTCTGTACGGTGCCTCCCGCATGCTCCGATACTTCCATGCTTATCATGGTATCATCATAGGAAACCTTGTCCTTTAAGTCAAGGATAAGCCTCTCCGCCGTCTTCTGACCGATGCCGGGAGCCTTGGCGATTGCCTTGGCATCCTTGGATAAAATGGCATAACGCAGAGCATCCGCATCCATGGTGGACAAAATCGCCAGTGCACCCTTGGGGCCGATGCCGTTTACCGTAATGCATTTCTTGAAAAGCTCCAAATCGTTTTTATGTAAAAAGCCGTAAAGTAAAAAAGCATCCTCACGCACCAGCGTATAGGTATGCAGCTTTACTTTTTCTCCGATGCCGGGCAGCTCCGCCGCCACCCGGCCGGATATATGAACATTGATACCGAATCCATTGACGGAAAGTACTACGGTGTCTTCCGTAATATCTGCAATTTCTCCCTGAACAAATGCTATCATGTGTCTGCTCACCTTTCTCTTACTGTTTCTTAAGCATACCACAATCGAACATATGTTTCAAGTCATGTCTTGCAAAATCTTTCCTTCGTTTCCCAAAAGCTCCTCAAAAGCCTTTTTATTTCTGGTTGATGTAGTTAACAAGACCTTCCGCAGCAATAATCTTCTGCATGAAAGGTGGGAACGCCTGACCTTTGTAAGAAGTATTCTTGGTTAAATCCTTAATTTCGCCGGAATCGAAGTTTACTTCCACTTCATCCCCCGCTTCAATCGCCTTTGCCGCCTCCGGGCACTCGATAATAGGAAGACCGATGTTGATGGCGTTGCGGTAGAAAATTCTGGCGAAGGTCTCTGCGATAACGCAGCTTACGCCTGCCGCTTTGATGGCAATGGGCGCATGCTCTCGGGAAGAACCGCAGCCGAAGTTTTTCTCCGCTACGATAATGTCTCCTTTTTTCACATTCTTTACAAAGTCCTTGTCAATATCTTCCATACAGTGTGTTGCCAGTTCTGCCGGGTCGGAAGAATTCAGATATCTTGCCGGGATGATAACATCCGTATCCACATTGTCTCCGTATTTAAAAACCAAACCTTTTGCCTGCATTTTATTCATTCCTTTCCAAAACTGAATCGTTATGATTTCTGATAAATTTCTTAGCCTGACTTTCTTCTGTTATATCTGTCTTCTGGGTCCTGCTTTTTATAAAGCGTCCGGGCCGCCGATGTAGCCGAGTACGGCGCTTGCTGCCGCAACTGCGGGGCTTGCCAGATAGATTTCGGAAGTAACATGACCCATTCTGCCTACGAAGTTACGGTTGGTGGTGGAAACGCAGCGTTCCTTTTCCGCTAAGATGCCCATGTAACCGCCAAGGCAGGGACCGCAGGTCGGTGTGCTGACAACTGCGCCGGCTTCCATGAAAATCTTTAAGAGCCCTTCTTCCATGGCATCCATGTAAATCTTCTGGGTTGCGGGGATAACGATGCAGCGCATGCCCTTCTTTACATGGCGACCCTTTAAGATTTCAGCGGCGGTGCGCAAATCATCCAGTCTGCCGTTGGTGCAGGAACCGATAACCACCTGGTCAATGTCGATTTTTTCGATTTCATCAATGGTGTGGGTATTTTCGGGCAGATGAGGGAAGGCAACCGTTGACTTTAAGGTGCTTAAATCAATGGTGATTTCCTGCTCGTAGGAAGCATCCGCATCCGCTTCATAAATCTTGTATGCTCTCTTTGAATGTTCTTTCATGTAGCTTTCCGCTTTTTCATCCACAGGGAAAATGCCGTTCTTGGCACCTGCCTCAATCGCCATGTTGGCAATGGTGAAACGGTCGTCCATGGAAAGAGCCGCAATGCCGTCGCCGGTGAATTCCAGTGACTTGTAAAGTGCGCCGTCCACGCCAATCATACCGATTAAATGTAAAATCACATCCTTGCCGGAAATCCACTTGTTCGGTTTGCCGGTAAGTACCACTTTAATTGCTGCAGGCACCTTGAACCAGGCCTTGCCGGTAGCCATGCCGGCAGCCATGTCCGTACTGCCCACGCCGGTGGAGAATGCACCCAGGGCGCCGTATGTACAGGTATGGGAGTCTGCGCCGATAATCACGTCGCCTGCCACGGTCAGACCTTTTTCGGGCAGCAGGGCATGCTCGATACCCATTTCGCCCACTTCAAAGTAGTTGGTGATTTCGTTTCTTCTGGCAAATTCCCTTACGCATTTGCAATGTTCTGCGGACTTGATGTCCTTATTGGGTACAAAATGGTCGGGAACCAGTGCGATTTTATCCTTGTGGAATACGCCGTCCACCTTCATTTTTTCCATTTCCTTAATCGCTACCGGGCTGGTAATGTCGTTGCCCAGCACCAGGTCCAAATCCGCCTCTATCAACTGACCGGCTTCTACCTTGTCAAGGCCTGCATGAGCCGCCAGAATTTTCTGTGTCATGGTCATTCCCATCTCTAACATCCTCCTGTTTTTCAAAACCTTTTCTCTATCTTAGCACAGTTTTTTTCTTTCGACAAATAGTTATCTTTCATATTTCCCATAACCGCAGACTATGGTATAATCCCTATTATAACTCTGTATCTCCTCCTGCTGTGAGGGGAGCTTCTTGGGAAAGGAAACCGAAATGATAAAGGAAAACCTGAATTTATACCATATTTTCTATGAAACCGCCATCTGCGGCAATATATCCATGGCAGCCCGGAAACTCTATATTTCCCAGCCCGCCATTTCCAAAGCAATTTCCAAACTGGAAAGCAGTCTGGGCGTTTCCCTGTTTGTGCGCTCCTCCCGGGGTGTCAAACTCACACCGGACGGTGAAATTCTCTTAAAGCAGCTTGACACCGCTTTTCATGCCATCAAGCAGGGCGAAGATACCATCGAAAGCCGAAAGGAAAGCGGTGCAGGCTCTCTTTCCATCGGCATCAGCACCACCCTCTGCCGGTATCTTCTGCTTCCCTATCTGCGGGACTTTATCAAGGCGCACCCGGAGGTAAAGCTCTCCATTTTCTGCCAGTCCTCCACGGAAACCATTGTGGCTCTGGAAAACGGTCTTTTGGATATGGGTATCATCGGCGAAACCTCCCATCTTGACCCGCTGCATTTTTATCCCGTCCGCGACATCCATGACATTCTGGTTGCCACGAAGGATTATCTTGCCCAGGTGGAAAGCGCCACGGACAAAAGTCCCCGGGATATGCTCAGTCACGCCAATCTCATGCTGCTTGACAAGCGCAACATCACCCGGCAGTACATTGAAAAATACCTGCTCTTAAACGAGATTACCCCCAAGCAGCAGTTGGAAGTCACCACCATGGACCTGCTCATTGAATTTTCCAAAATCGGTATGGGCGTGGGCTGCGTCATCCGAGAATTTGTGGAAGAAGAACTGGCAAACGGCACCCTGCTTCCCTTCCCCATGTCGGAGCCCATTCCTCCCCGGAAAATCGGCGTTGCCTTAAAGGGAAATGTTGCCAAGAATTCTCCGACCGACCTTCTTTTATCCCTGTTGTTATCTTAAGGCTTTTTACCGTAAAAATAATTCTGCGCAAAAAAGAACTGCAGCCGAAACTGCAGTTCTTCTTATTTCTTTTTTCCGTGAAAACCGTTTCCGAAACGAATACTTTAATTAGTTGTTAATCAGCTTGTCGTTTTCGTTGTTCCAGCTATAAAGCTTACGGATTTCTTCGCCGACCTTTTCAGAAGGATGTTCGGAAGCTAACTTTCTTAATGCACGGAAGTGAGCCTGGCCGCCTGCGGAAGACATATCCAGAAGGAAGTCTTTTGCAAAGGTACCATCCTGGATGTCCTTTAAGATTTTCTTCATGGTCTTCTTGGTTTCTTCTGTGATAATCTTAGGTCCGGTAATGTAGTCACCGTATTCTGCTGTGTTGGAGATGGAATATCTCATGCCTGCGAAACCGCTCTGGTAAATCAGGTCAACAATCAGCTTCATTTCATGGATACATTCAAAGTAAGCGTTTCTCGGGTCATAGCCTGCTTCTACAAGGGTTTCAAAACCAGCCTGCATCAGAGCGCATACACCGCCGCAGAGAACTGCCTGCTCACCGAAGAGGTCTGTTTCGGTTTCGGTTCTGAAGGTGGTTTCCAGAACGCCTGCTCTTGCGCCGCCGATAGCCAGTGCATAAGCCAGTGCTAAATCCTGTGCCTTACCGGTAGCATCCTGATGTACGGCAATCAGACAGGGAACACCCTTGCCAGCCTGGTATTCGCTTCTTACGGTATGTCCGGGTCCCTTAGGAGCAATCATGGTAACATCTACATCCTTAGGAGGAACAATCTGTCCGAAATGAATGTTGAAGCCGTGAGCGAACATCAGCATATCGCCTGTCTTTAAGTTCGGCTCGATATCTTTCTTATACATAGCAGCCTGTAATTCATCATTGATAAGAATCATGATAATATCTGCTCTCTTTGCAGCTTCTGCTGCTGTATATACTTCAAATCCCTGTGCTTCAGCCTTTGCCCAGGACTTGGAGCCTTCATACAGACCGATAATTACATGGCATCCTGATTCCTTTGCGTTCAGTGCATGTGCATGTCCCTGGCTGCCGTAGCCGATAATTGCGATTGTCTTGCCTTCCAGAAGAGAAAGGTTACAATCTTCCTGGTAAAAAATTTTTGCCATTTTTCTTTCCTCCATTGCATCATAATTTAATAGCTTTTATAACTGTAGAGGGTTCATCCCCCGGGTTATCATATTAAAAATGTACGACGTTTTCCGTACCTCTTCCCAGTCCGGCAATACCGGTTCTGGCAAGCTCTAAGATTTCGTAGCCTTCCTGCATCAAATCGTTTAAGAAGGCATCAATTTTTTCCTGTGTACCCGTCATTTCCACAATCAGGCTTTCCGGCGCCACATCAATAATCTTGGCACGGAAAATATCCGTCAGGGAAATTACATTGTGTCTCTTTTCGGGACAGACACGGACTTTAATCAGCGCAAGCTCCCTGTAAACACTTTCCGTAGGCTTTAATTCCTTTACGTCCCTGACATCCACAAGCTTTCCTACCTGCTTCTCAATCTGTGCCAGAATCTGCTCGTCCCCGGTTGCCACAATGGTAATACGGGTAAATCTCGGGTCAGCCGTCACACCTGCGGTAATGCTTTCAATGTTGTAGCCGCGTCGGCTGAAAAGACCGGAAATACGGCTTAAAACACCGGATGTATTGTCTACAATAAGCTGAAAAACTCTTCTCTGCAAAATCTTTTCCTCCTGCCCTTTTTCCTATCATATCAACACTTTTTTCGCTTGTCAACGTATGATATGCAGGAATGTTTTCTATAACCTATGCTTATGGAACTATAGCTACAGGCGTATGTTATTCCTATCAGTTATCGTTTTCGGAACACTTGGGAAGCGCCAGCGTTCCGGTTCTTGCCACTTCCACAATGCTGATGGAAGCAAGCAGCTGGATAAACAGCTTCGTTTTTTCCGGTACGTCGCAGACCTGAATCATCATCTGGTTTTTGGACATATCGACGATTTCCGCCCTTCCCTTCATCATATCGCAGACCTCTAAGATTTCACGCCGGTTGTTTTTGTTGTACTTTACTTTAATGAGCATAAGCTCCCGGCTGATGCTTTCGGTCTCGCCAAAGGTCTTTACCTTAATGACATCCAGCTTTTTGTTGAGCTGCTTTTCAATCTGTTCAATGGTTCTTTCGTTGCCGCTTGACACGATGGTCATGCAGGAAACGGCAGGGTCGTCCGTTTCGCCTACGGCAAGGCTGTCAATATTAAAACATCTCCGGGAAAAGAGTCCGGCTACCTTGCAGAGTACACCGGAACGGTTTTCTACCAATACAGAATATATTTTTTTCATAGTCGTACCTCTTATTTCACAAGATCCATGGGGTCAATCAGGCATTCCAGAAGGGCGGTTTCATCCTTCGCCAAAAATTCATCCAGTGTCTTTTCCGCATCCTGCATATTGGCCAGCCGGTAAAACGGCATATCATATGCCTGGGACAGCTTGGACAAATCCGGACTGCCGGAAAGGTCTACTACGGAATAATGGTCTTTGTAGGTGTAATGCTGGTACTCTCTTACCATTCCGAGGTAGTTGTTTTTCAGCACGATGATTTTCACCGGAACAGAAAACTGCCGGATGGTTGCCAGCTCCATCATGGACATCTGGAAAGAGCCGTCACCGCAGACGGCAATGACCTGTCTGCCGGGAGCCGCCAGTCTTGCGCCCATGGCTGCCGGAATGGAATAACCCATGGTGCCCATACCGCCGGAGGTTAAGAATTTCCCCTTCTTTACAATGTGGTAGCCGCAGGACCATATCTGGTTCTGTCCGACATCCGCCACGTACACGCCGTCCTCTTTCATTTTATTGGAAAGCATGGTAATGAAGGCTGCCGGGTCCACATAATCCGGATTGGGATTTCTCTTCGGCGCCATGGTCTGTCTGTAGGTGTTTAAGGTTTCTATCCATTCGTCATGCTCGCAGGTAAATTCCTGTTTCATGAAATCTTCAAAAATATGCTTGGCATCGCCGACAAGGGGAATGGTCGGTCCGGCATTCTTGCCGATTTCCGCCGGGTCCACATCCATATGTACCAGAATTTTATTCTGGGTAATCAAATCCGGCTGGCTGACCGCTCTGTCTGCCACGCGGGCGCCCACCATGATAAGCAGGTCGGATTCGTTCATGGCCCGGTTGGCATAGGCTTTGCCGTTGTTGCCCACCATGCCGTAGTAAAGCGGATGCTCGGTAGGCATTACCCCAATGCCCATCATAGTGGACACTACGGGAATTTTATAGGTCTCCGCAAAGGTACGCAGCTCATTTTCCGCTTCGCTTAAAAGCACGCCGCCGCCCGCACAGATAATGGGACGCTTGGCATGCTCCAGTGCCTTGATTACCTTTTTAATCTGCACAATATGGCCCTTTACGGTGGGCTTGTAGGTACGGATATTGACTTCCTCCGGATATGCAAAACGGCTGATTGCCGCATTCTGGACATCAATGGGAATATCAATCAGCACCGGACCTTTTCTGCCGGAATTGGCAATATAAAAGGCTTCCTTAAAGATACGGGGAATATCCTGCACGTTTTTCACAAGATAGCTGTATTTTACAAAGGACTCCACAGCGCCCGTAATATCCGCTTCCTGGAATACGTCGCTTCCCAGAAGCTCGCTGTTTACCTGACCGGTAATGCAGATTAAGGGAATGCTGTCCGCAAAGGCGGTGGCAATGCCGGTGATGACATTGGTGGCGCCCGGTCCGCTCGTTACGGCGCACACACCCGGCTTTCCCGTCATTCTTGCCATTCCGCTTGCGGCATGGGCTGCATTCTGTTCTGTGCGCACCAGCACGGTTTTAATATCAGACTGTAAGATACTGTTATAAAAAGGACAAATCGCAACGCCCGGATAGCCAAACACCACTTTGACATCCTCGGCTTCCAGACATTTGATAATAGCATCTGCTCCGTTCATGGTTTTCCTCCAACATTTCTAAAATTGCATAGAGTTTATTTTAACACACTAAAGTGTTTCTGGCAATGTTTTGCTAAATTATGACGTGCAAAACAGGAAAAAACATCAAGAAAAAATCCGCAGATAACCTGCGGACTTTCTCTTTAAGCCATTTTATTTATTTGTAAGGAGATGTTTAGAAACCAGTAGTTACTGCTTTTCGTCAATATTACTGTCTGACGTTAAAAGCCTTCATGCCGGGATAAACGGCACTGTCGCCCAGTTCTTCCTCAATACGGAGAAGCTGGTTGTACTTGGCAACACGTTCGCTTCTGGAAGGTGCGCCTGTTTTAATCTGGCAGGTATTTAATGCAACTGCCAGGTCTGCAATGGTGGTATCAGCCGTCTCACCGGAACGATGGGAGCTGATAGCGGTGTATCCTGCCTTGTGAGCCATTTTGATAGCTTCCAGGGTTTCGGACACGGAACCAATCTGGTTTAATTTAATCAGAATGGCATTGCCTGCGCCTAAGGAAATACCCTTAGCCAGTCTTTCGGTGTTGGTAACAAACAAGTCATCACCAACAAGCTGAACCTTGTCACCGAGTCTTTCGGTAAGCTTCTGCCAGCCTTCCCAGTCCTCTTCATCCAGACCATCCTCGATGGAGATAATGGGATATTTTTCACACAGCTTTGCCCAGTGCTCAATCAGCTCTTCAGCCGTATACTCGGTACCTGCCTTGGGCAGCTTGTAATAACCTTTGCCTTTTTCGCTCTTCCATTCGGAGGAAGCGGCATCCATGGCAATTTTAAAATCCACGCCGGGCTTGTAGCCTGCTTTTTCTACAGCTTCCAGAATAGTGGAAATTGCTTCTTCGTCGGATTTCAGTGCCGGAGCAAAACCGCCTTCGTCACCAACGGAGGTAGCCAGTCCTCTTTCCTTTAAGATAGCTGCCAGTGCATGGAATACTTCCGCACACCATCTTAAGCATTCCTTGAAGGAAGGTGCTCCTACGGGCATAATCATGAATTCCTGTACGTCAAGTCCGCTGGAAAGTGCATGGCATCCGCCATTGATAATGTTCATCATGGGAACCGGAAGTCTGTTGCCGGAAATACCGCCTAAGAAACGGTAAAGAGGAAGCTCCATGGCATTTGCTGCCGCTCTTGCGGTTGCAATGGAAACTGCCAGAATGGCGTTGGCGCCGAGATTGGATTTGTCCTTGGTGCCGTCTGCCTTAATCATAGCCTTGTCTACCGCATAAATGTCGGAAGCATCCAGACCCTTGATTGCATCGTTGATAACAGTATTTATATTTTCAACGGCTTTGGTAACACCCTTGCCGCCGTATCTTGCCTTGTCTCCGTCGCGAAGTTCCAGTGCTTCAAATTCACCGGTGGATGCGCCGCTGGGTGCGGTTCCTCTTCCGATGGTACCGTCTGCCAGAACAACCTCTGCTTCCACGGTAGGATTTCCTCTGGAATCTAAGATTTCTCTGCCATATACTTTTTCAATACTCAGATAATTAACCATTTTGTACGCTCCTTTTCTTTCTGCAAGTGGGGTATCCTCCCGAAAGCGTGCATTCTTTCGGCTCATGCGATAGCATGAATGAGGATTCCACATGATTTACTCATTAGTTAGCATCTGCTAACTAATGCAAAGTATACAATGAGTACCAAGAAAATGCAAGCCCTATTTTTAATTTTTTTAAGAGCTCTTCTATTTTCTTCCGATTTAAACATTGGCAAGCTCTTCTCCTAATTCCCTGCACGCCTCTAAGCCTTCTTCGTCGGGAGTTTCATGACAGATAACGCCTTCGCCGCCTACCACTTCAGCGCCTGCAGCCATCATACGGGCTTCCCAGTCACGCATCCACTCGCCGTCGCCCCAGCCGTAAGAACCGAACAGGGCAATCTTTTTTCCTGCCGCAAAGCCTTCCACTTCCATAACGAACGGTTCCATGGTGGACTCTTCCAGAACCTCTGCTCCCATAGCGGGGCATCCCAATGCAAATGCGCTTGCATCCTTTAAGGTATCTGCCGGAACGGTGCCAACGAAAGCAACCTCCGCTTCCTTTCCTGCCTTTCTGATGCCTTCCGCAACAGCTTCTGCCATTGCCTGTGTATTACCGCCCATTGTCCAGAAAATTACATAAATTTTATCCATTTTACTTTTCCTCTTTTCTTAAAATTTTGATTATTATTGACAAATGGCAAGAATGTCTTTCATTCCCACCTGAAAGGATAAGAGCTGAATCAGGTTTTCCCTTGCATATTCAAACTTCTGGAAAAGCTCCTGTTTACTCTCCCTGTCCTTATATACCTTCCAGTAACCGCTGCAGAGATAATTTCTACCGCCGTACCGGATAAAACCTTCCACGTCTTCCACCGGATATTCCAGGAGTATTCCCATTTCGTGAGGGAACTCCGCTTTTCCTTCCCTGTAAGCCAGGTATCTCATCCGAAAGGAAGTAAGTACGTTGTTTAATGTGAGTTCATCATAGCCTCTTTCCTGTAAGAAAGCCGCCACCTCTTCATCCTGCAGGAGTTTTTCCATTTTATCCGTCCGGTATAAAAAGAAAACACCGCGGTTTTCCGTTTCTCCCAGATAAAAGCTTAAGATTTTACTGCCCCACAGTACCTCAAGCATGGACTCGTATTCGCTCCAGGGAATGGTTAACAGATTGGACGCTTTCAGTCCGGTAATCAGAGGCGCACACTGCATGGCAAGTTCCCTGTCGATATTACCAGAAGGAGAACTCTGCAGTTTTTCCCATGTTTCGTAACTCAATCGGTTCCTCCTTTCCAGTTAGCTGCTGCTAACTGGATTTATCATACAAGATTTACCGCTATCTGTCAAGTCACTTTCTGTTGTCTTTTTTCCCGAGATATGATAGATTAAATAGGTACGAAAAAAGGAGGACTTTCCATGAAAACAAAACATTTTCTGGCACTGCTTGTTCTCTCTGCCAGTTTACTTTTTACAGCCTGTGGCAAAACAACCGACCCTGCCAAGGCAAAATTTGAAAACGATATCAATACCTTCTGCGACAATGTGGCGGAAATCGACGCCGGTATCAACAGCATCGACTCTTCTTCCGAGGATGCTCCCGATATCCTGCTCGATTACTTAGACCAGCTTGACCAGCAGTTCAAGCTTTTGGCCGAGCTTTCCGTTCCGGACGACTACTCCTACATGGAGCAGCTTGCCGACGAAGCCAGCGAGTATATGTCCACGGCGGTTTCTTCTTACCACGAAGCCTACGCCAACCATTCCTTTAACGAATATACCGCTGAATACGCCAAGGAAAACTACGACAGAGCCTGCAAGCGTGTGACCGTTATCTTGGAGCTTCTGCAAGGCAAAGAAATTACCGATTCCGATGTTATCATCGAAACCGGTAACGAATAAATCTTCTCATGAAATTTCCGACAATGGTTTTATGGTATACCCCATCTCTTCCCATTTTGTCAGAAGTTCATCCAGTATTTCCGCATTGGTCTTTGAAGTGCTGTGCAGCAGCACAATCGCGCCGGGATGAATACGTCCCGTCAGCTTCTGAAACGCTTCTTCGTGTGTGGGCTGGTTATCCTGATACCAGTCCACATAGGCAAGACTCCAAAAGAAAGTCTGATATCCCATGCTTTGCGCCATTTTCATATTTTCCGTGCTGAATTTTCCCTGCGGCGGTCTGTAGTATTTTGCCATTTCCGTTCCGGTTATGGACTGAAACAGGGTTTCCACATCCTCCATTTCTTTCCGGAAGGAGGCTTCATCGGAAATCTTAGACATATCCAGATGATGGTATGTATGGTTGCCGACCGCATGCCCGTCCTCCACCATCCGTTTTACGATTTCCGGTGCCGACTCTAAAAAATGTCCCACCACAAAAAAGGTTGCCTGCACATTGTGCTTCTTTAGAGCATCCAAAATGGGCTCCGTATTTCCGTTTTCGTAGCCGCAGTCGAAGGTCAGATAAATCACCTTTTCTTCGGTGCTGCCCACGTAATGCGCATCGTACTGCCCAAGTTCTTCCGCACTGACATTTCCCGTGGGCTTCGTACCTTCTTCTCCAAATCCCAGTCCCCAGTTTTCCGTGGAAAGCACCTTGCCGGAGTTTGTCTGCCGCACATAGCTTGTGGCATATCCCAATGCCTGCCCCACAAAATACATGGAAAGCAAAAGCACTATCACTAATATTTTTTTCATAAGAAAAACCCTGATATACTTTTTATCAGTATATTAGGGTTTTCGGGTTTCATTCTTATAAATTTCCGTTCCACGACATCAGTATTCTCAAGGCTCGGGAACATAGCAAGGCCTGAAAGGACAATAAAACGATCATTCTTGACGGCGTCCATCTCTGCCGTATCTGGATTGTTCTTCATTTCCTCGATTTTTTCTTCGGCATATCCGCTCCGTTAGCGACTTTCAAAATAGCGATTGATGTCCGCTATAATCTCCCTCTCGC
>CAVHWP010000019.1:0-46274 GCA_963639875.1 Bacteroidaceae bacterium | reverse complement strand
AACTAAAAGAAGCAAATGCGGATGAGTATAACAGGTCGAGATATTATTCTAGAAATCGCTTTATCTGTCCGGAATGTGGAGAGCCTGTTCATTTAACTGGAAGTAAATATGCTAATTTCTTTAGTCATTATAAAAAGACTGATATTTCAGCAGAGTGTGAAAGAAGAGTTGATGCGATTCCATCAAGTTCCTTATATCAGAGAATGGGATTGCCTTTATATTTACGATATGAAAGTAAAGAATATTTTAGGTTGTATATAGGCTTTAGGAAAATGCCTGTATCGTTAATGAGAATTGCAAGGGAATGCAATGCACTTGTTGTTTTAGATGGAAAAACAAAGTATCGTGTTAGCGATGAACGGTTCTCGTCAAAGGAGACAACCCTGATTGGAATAGACTATATTCCGATGTATGGAAGAAATTATAGTATAACTTATCTTCCTGAAAAATTGGAATCGCTGTTGTCTGAAAACTGGTCGGATTATGCGGATGGTTTTTCATTTGATGGAGCGATTTTTACAGTGACAGAACAGGGAGGAAAGAAAATTAGGCATGGTGATACCATTTCATGTGATACGGAGTATTATTGGGTACGAAGACAGCCAACGTTACCTGCTTTTGTCCCTGGAATTAACATGCAAAAGGTAGGTGACCTTGGATTAAAGGATAATAAATGGTATGTGTATAAAGGATATTTTACATCAAATATAATAGATTCTCAGTATGAAACGTTGTGTCAGTACTTGAGGAACAATTTGAAAGTTCACTTATTGGAAAAGAAACCAGAATTTGTACCTATGTGGCCGCCGGTGATAAAGTACGAAGATGGGTATGTTGTGGATGAAAATGTTAAAACTGTTTATGGCTATATTTCTTCAGGAAATGAAGAACCAAGGGTATATGAATTTAAGGGAAATAGAGCATTATATAATGAACTTTTCATTGATGATAAAGTTGCAAGAGTCTATATGGATACTAGTGAGACCGTAATTAACATTGACAGGAAATATATTTCTAATGGTGTGGTATTGACCAAAGAAAGAATTTTATATGTATCACAAAATGCAGATATCATAGTAAAAAACGGTGGGGAGAGCCAAGTAATTGAAGGAATTAAGAAAATAAAAAGTTCTGGAATACAAATATCAGGAAATACTGTTTTTGATGTAATAGTTATTCATGAAAATGGTGAAGTAAAAAATAATACAGCATTAATTGAAATTCAAGTAGATAATTTATCACAGAATGACACCATTTTAATTATACAAAGTAAACGATTACTGGGAATTTTGTATAATGAGAGTATAGAAACAGTTGTAAATAATAGATCTGATTTTGAAAGCATATGGAAATGCATTGTGGTTAATCAAAATAAAGAGTTTATTAAAATTCCGTTTGAAATAAGGAAGAGATTAGTTTCCTTACTTAATGGAAATGAGAAGTTAGATAGAGAGATTCAAAGACTTTTGAAGACGAATTTGATTTCAAAACCAGTAATATTATTATTAGAATCGGAGGGGAACTATGGGCGAAATTGATTTTAGCATACTAGATATGCTTGACATTAAGGATATACAGATTGCATGTAAACATGCAGATATAGAAATTTTACTAAAGCCAATTAAGGATCGTCCGGATTTTTATAAGAAGTATGTAAAACAACTGGGGTCGAATCGTCCAGACAAAAAGTCAAGCGTTGTAAAATTATATATGCCAAGAATAGCATTTGATTTGTTCCGAAAAGGGGATGTTACATATAAAGGCGTTATAACAAGCATTGATGCTGATCATGACAGATCCATGCGAGAGGTATATGGTCTGGATAAAACATTACGCGAGTAAACTCACATAAGCGGTTTCCGCATTACCGGACAGGCGGTTTCCCGCCTGCCGGATTTGCGGTGTTACCGCACGAGAATATTCATTTAATATTAACCGTAGGATAAACAAGGGACTTAAGATGAAGAAGAACTGTCACTTACAGTTAATTTCCACATCAACAAACATCATTCGGAACGAAATCAAATTCATGTTGATATCGTTCCGAATTTTGCATATAATAATGGAAAAGAGTGGTACGAACGATAGGAGATGATCTGGTGAAAACGTGTAAAGAAATGGCACTTATCTGGAATGTTACGGAGAGAAGCGTTGCAAAATTTTGTAATGAAGGAAAAATCCCGGGAGCAGTAAAAGTCGGAAAAAGCTGGGAAATTCCGGACGATGCAAGGAAGCCTGTGGATGGAAGGGTTTCTTCCGGAAAATATGTAAAGAAACGTGATAATGAAGAAAAAAAGCCATTACCGATCGGAATTTCCGATTACGTGCGTGCCCAGTCAGAATATTATTATGTAGATAAGACCTTGTTGATCAAGGATTTTCTGGATCGAAAACCCTTGGTATCTTTGTTTACAAGACCGAGAAGATTCGGAAAAACTTTGAATATGGATATGCTCAGAGTTTTCTTTGAAATATCAAAGGAAAACACCGGTAAGTATTTTGAGGACAAGGCTATCTGGAAATGCGGAGAAGAATATCGCAGTCACCAGGGGAAGTATCCGGTTATTTTCCTTACGTTTAAGGATGTAAAGTTTGATACCTGGGAAGCGACAATTGACAAGATTAAAGGCCTTCTTCAGGAAGAATACGGCAGACATCAGGAGTTACTGGCAAGTGATAAGCTTTCTGCGTATGAGAAGGAATATTTTGGAAAGATTCTGGACAGTTCTGCCAATGAGGTTGAACTTACGTCGGCACTGGAAAGATTGTCGAAGATGCTTACCTTGCATTACGGAAAGACGCCCATCATTATTATTGACGAATATGACACACCGATTCAGGAGGGATATGCAAGGGACTTCTATGAGGAAATTATAGGGTTTATGAGAAATTTCTTCTCCGGAGCGTTTAAGGATAATAAGAACCTTTCTTACGGATTTCTTACCGGAATTCTTAGAATTGCGCAGGAAAGTATTTTCAGTGGATTAAATAACCTGACAGTGAACTCTGTAATGGATGAAGAATATGACAGGTATTTTGGCTTTACCGAGGATGAAGTAGAGCAAATGCTGGATTACTATGGGGTGTCCGAAAAGGAAGCGGAACTGAAAGAATGGTATGATGGATATCTGTTTGGAAAGGAAGAAATATATAATCCCTGGTCGGTAATCAATTATATTTCCAAGGGATGTATTCCCCAGGCGTATTGGGTAAATACCGGAAAAAATGAAGTCTTGGAAGACGTCTTAAAGGTAGCCACCGATGATATAACAGAGAGACTGTATTCTCTATTACAGGGAGAGAGGGTCATTGCGAGGATTGACCAGAATGTTGTTTATCGGTCACTTACGGAGGAGCCGGCGAATATCTACAGTCTGTTACTGGTGGCCGGGTACCTGAAAACACCGAAGAAGGAATTGCAGGGAGATGGTTCCTACTTATGCGAGGTTTCTATTCCGAATAAGGAAATTGCTGCGGTATATAAAAACGAAATTTTATCGCATTTATTACAGATTGGAGCGATTTCCAGAACAACGGCCAATAAGATTGCAGAAAGCCTGTATGCAAATGATGACAGGAAGCTGCAGGAAGCTATTGCAGAGTATATGGATAAAACGATCAGCTTTTATGATGCCGGAACAGAGTCTTTTTATCATGGACTAATGCTGGGACTGATTGCTCTGATGGACAGCCGGTATAAGATTAAATCCAACAGAGAGTCCGGAGATGGAAGATATGATATCAGTATGTTTCCAAAAGAAGAGAGATATCCGGGAGTTATCATGGAACTTAAGTGGAAGAAAGCATTGAGTACAGAAGAACTGGATAAGCATGCAGAGGATGCTTTCGCGCAGATTGAGGATATGCGGTATGATTCGGAAATGAAAGAAGAGGGGATTAAAGAAATACTGAAGCTTGGAATTGCATTTACGGGTAAAAAAGTCTGCATTAAAACAGGGAAAGAAAGAGATTAGTACATTTGAGGTGGAGGCAGGCCGTGACATGGCGGAGTCCGAAAAGGCTGCCAGGTACCTGCAGGATGCCGGATACGATATGTTAAACTGCGACAACGGTACCTATCTTCGGCGCCGATGCCATGGTGCCTGTAACCGGTAAATACAATCATCTGGTTACATCCTTCGGTCTGAAGGCTCTGGCACCGGTCTATGAACTGATAGTTTGTACCATGTGGAAAATATTACACCGGAGGCAGTGAAATACGGAAAAGACCTTGTGGCAGAGGGAGCAAAAGTCTATGTGGTGGATGCCGCTCCGAAGCTCTGCTTTATGGGATGTCCGCATATGAGCTTAAACCAGTTAATTGAATGGACGAAAAAGGTGGAGTAGTCGTATGTCAATCGTAAACCACCGTACCGTAAAGATAATATTTGTCTCCGTTTTGTCCCCCTGACTCTGCTATACTCTTGAAAATAATGGTGGGAAAGGCGAAGGGACTGAGAATGACAGAAAATGCACTTCTGCATATATCCCTCGAGTTATGGGGATGCGTGTTCTGCCTGATAGCGGCTATGGCGGTATACCTTGCCAGAAATAAAAAAAGCCGTGCAGACAAAATGATTTTATATATGGAGCTGACTGTGGCATTACTGATGATGATGGATGCGGTTGCCTGGTCATTCAGGGGGTATCCCGGACAGCTTGGGGCGGTGATGGTGCGTATCAGCAACATGATGGTATTCCTTACCAGCTACGGGATACTCGCCGAATTTACGACCTATGGTCTGTACGTGATTGACGGAAAGACGGATTTTCCCATCTGGGTATGGAGCTACGCGATTTATTGTGTCTGTGCAGTAGGCGGTGTGATGGTTATAGTCAGCCAGTTTACGGATTTCTTCTATTACATAGATGCATCCAATTTTTATCACAGAACGGACAACTACTATATTGCCATGCTGCTTGCCATTGTGGGCATGGTGCTTGCAGCGTATATGATATACTACCACCGGCGGCTTTTCAGCAGCCAGATGTTTGTGGCACTGCTTTCCTACATGGCATTGCCCATGGTGGCTGCAGTTGTGCAGACTTTTATATATGGAATATCTCTTCTGAATATAGCGATAGCGTTTTCCATGCTGATGATTTTTGCCTCATGGGAGGCAGACCGCTCCCGTGAAAATGAAAGGATGGCAAGGCTGCTTCTGGAACAGGAGCGGAAAATGAACAGGCAGAAACAGGACATCCTGTTCAGTCAGATACAGCCGCATTTCCTGTTTAATTCGCTGACAGCGATTGCACAGCTGTGTGAGAAAAAGCCCCGGGTGGCACGTGACGCTACCATTTCCTTTGCAGAATTTCTGCGGGCAAACGTAAATGTTTTGAAAAACCCGAATCCGATTCCGTTTTCGCAGGAGCTGGAAAATATTGAAAATTATCTGGCACTTGAGCAGATACGGTTCGGGGATGCTCTGGAAATCCGATATGACATTGAGACACTGGACTTTGAGGTGCCGCTCCTCGGCGTACAGCCGCTGGTGGAAAATGCCGTCAAGCATGGTATCCGGCAGTCCGGCATTGTGGAAATCCGTACCAGGGAGACAGGCGATGCGTACGAAGTGCTTGTACAGGACAATGGGATCGGCTATGATGGAAAAACATTGCCGGATGATGGCAGGACGCATATCGGAGTGGAAAATATCCGGAGCCGTCTGGCGGATCTTCTGCAGGCAACCCTGACTTATGAAATGCCGCCGGAGGGCGGAACAATAGCAAGGATACATATTCCGAAAAAACAGCAGATATAAAAAAGTACACAAAAGAAGCAATACACATAGGAAACATTGCACATAAGAAACAGCACATAAAATACCGAAAAAAGGAGATATAGAGTATGCCGGGAGAAGGACAACAGCAGAAATTAAACGCACAGGGAAAAAACATGTCGCAGTTATGCAACGCAATGAAGACGGCTTATCACAGAGGGGAGAATTTTGAACAGTACTTGGAACGTATGCGGAAGGCACTGGACGAGCCGGCAGATTTGGATGTTATTCCGGAAAAATACAAAAAATACCTGATTACAGATGAGGCAAAGCAGAAGCAGCGTGCAGTACTGACACAGCGCATCCGCGAAATGAAGATAGAAGAATGCACCATGGAAGGTGTCAAAAACAGCGAATATGATTATTATATCTGCCGTGTGATACCGCCGCTGGAATATTATATGAAAAGCATGGGTGATGAGAAGCTTTTCAGGGAGTTCCGTAATGAAATGGCGGAGCGGGAGAACCGTTCGGAACAGATTATCCGGCGCAGGGCAGACGGAGAGACCAGGGATGAGGCAACGGAGGCAGTGGACGCACAGAGGCGGGAGAAGGCGTATAAGCGTGGCAGGCTGGCAGCACAGATAGCGAAAAACTTTTCAAAGACCACTGCGGAGATGCTGGCAGGCAGAAAAGATGTGGAGATAGTGGATGCCTACAAGACATTACAGGTGCTTCACCATTTTTCCACCGGCATAGCGAATTATCTGATGCCGGATTATAGCGGAGACTATATTCTGTTTTCGGACGAGGACAGAAAGACCTGCCAGCATATGGCGGAGCTTTACGACTCAACACATGAATATATGGCGCAGATAGGTATGATTTTCAATCCTTATTATGCCTATCTTGATACGGAAAAAATGATATCCGATATGTCGGTAAATAAAAATCTGAAAGAGCTTGCGCTGGATGCACACGAGCATTATACGGACACCTATTTTGCGGAACTGGAAAAGACCATGTATGAGGGCGCTCAGGCGAAAAAGGAGCAGGTGCAGAAGGAGGCAAACCGGGAAGGACGCACCCGGCTGGAAGAGACTCTGCGATTACGGGGCATTGACCCGGAGAAGGCGCAGATGACCTATGTGGCGGATGAAACAGTCTTTGAAATCGGTGTTGACGATGAGATAGAGAAGTTCCGGGACGGAAAGGAAATTCTGGTATCTTACGGCAGTGAAGTCATGGCGGTCAGACAGAAAAAAGGAGAGAATGCAGAGATAGAGGTTACCTATTGGCCGGAGACTGCGGTACGGCGTCTGGAAAAAGCGTTAAAGGACAGGGGCATAAATCCGGAACAGGCGGAGTTTACCGGTCCGGATGGCAAGAATATTTCTCCGGAGGATGAGAACTGGAGCTATTATATTACTAACTGGGAAGATAATCCGGTTATTGTAAAAGCGGGCAACCGGGAGATGGAAATCCGTGTGGATGAGGATATGAAGCCACGGTTTCAGTATACAGCCGGCGGAGCAGTTGCGGAACTTGAGGAAACCGTGAGAACGTTGGGCTTCCGGGCAGTGTACGCAAGATTTTATAACGACAAAGGCAAATTGGTTGATTTAAGAACGGATGCGGCAAAGGAGTATCTGCTCGGAGGCGGTAAAATTACCGTAAAGGAAGGGGAGAAATCCGCTGACATTGCCATCGTACAGAAAAGGGAAGTAAGTTTTTTACTGAATGACGCAGCAATCCGCAATGTGTTTGAAATCAGACTCCGGGATTTAGACTTTGCTCTGCGTGATACCGTCTGTACCAAGACGGACGGCACCGTGCTGGATTTGGAAGATGAAAATGATTTGCGGTATCTCAGGGAAGGAAATCCGGTGACTGCCACCTGTGGCAGCAGACAGGCGGCCATTACCTGTGCACCGGACAGAATGCCGGAAGCGGTATATACCGTATATCATAAGGACAATGAAAAACGGACAGAGCTTGTAAAAGAAGAGAAGGACGCTATGGATGCTGCACTGCAGGCGCAGACAGATGCATTCGGAAATACGCGCCCACAGGCGCTGGAAGGGATGGCCGCCCGGGTGCAGGCAGCCGACCCGCTGCGCCTGAAATTTACCGGCTCTCCGGAATACAGGCAGATGAAGCAGGCGCTGACAGAATACATCCGGGCATGCAGCCGGCTGCACAAGGCAGACCTGGAGGATTCTGAAAAGAGAAGGCATATGGAGCAGCTGGCATGTAAGCTGTTTATAAGCGCGAAAGCCTATACGAAAATGAAAGGGAACCATCCAACCGGCAAGTTCGGCAGGGTGCGCCTTGCAGCAGCCCAGGAAACGGAAAGGTATGCGTATGCGCAGATAGGATATCTGGACAGGATTGCGGATATACAGAAAAAAACAAACGATGTTAAAGCGGAAAAAACGGCACTGGAGAGTAAAATTGCAGCGGAAAAGCCGACTGCCGTAAAGAAAAGAAAAGTAATGAAAAATCCACATCCCTCGAACTGGATCAGGGAAGAGAACGAACGGCAGCTACGGGAGGAATTCCGCATTGCGGGAAGAAGCTTCTGTGACAGCCACAGACCGCTCCGGCTGAATGCCAATCTGGAGAAAATATGCGGCAGGATGCGGGAGCAGTTCGGAGACGCACAGAAGGGAATATACGAAAAGTGCGGAATGGACGGTGTCGGTTCCGCAGACAGAAAAATACCTGCAGCAGCGGGAGAGACAGTACAGGAGTTCCTGCTGGATACAATTGTTGCGGATTTTGTAAGAGAAGAGCAGAGGGCAGCCGGGGACGGTAAAATCCCGGAAAAAACCGGTGCTTATGAAAGAATGACACAGGAGCAGGAGTCCTTAGAAGAACTGCGCAGAAGAATTAAAGAGACCGTTTCCTTCCAGAAAGAGATGCAGAAAATGACCCGCAGGGATATCCGCACCTATATTTATGCGACAGATGACGGAGAGAGTCTTGTACATCTCACACGGCGGATAAAATCCGAGATGAAAAAGAAGCTGGATGAGGATCTTATAGACAGAACGAAACAGACGGAAAACACAGAGAAGATTCAAAATACCTCGGAGAACCGGTTCCAGATGAATTAGGATGTGCAGGGAATGGAATGGTGCGGAAAAGGGATAAAAAAGGAGGAAAAGGATTATGGATACAGGAATGCCGTTGAGCGCACCGGAACCGTCCGGCAGAATGCGGAGCATACTGTGGGACATCCGGCAGGAATACAGGCAGGGTGGGGGGAATCAGGAAGAGAAATTATGGGAATTCCGCAACCGGATGACGGAAAAATTGAATGAAAAGGTAACGGCACAGGAGCTTGACCGCAGCCTGCCGGCTGTGTTCCGCCCATACAGGATTTATGACGAAGAGGAACAGCATGGACGCACGGCACTCATGGAATGGATGAGACGGGCAAAAATCGAAGCAGCAACCGCAGGACTGGATCGCAGGGAGCAGAACGTTCCGAATTCCATCCGGGACGCGCTTCCGGTTATCCGTTATTATCTCGAAAGAACAGGCAGAAAAGACTTTGCCAATGAGTTTGAAAATGTGATGGCGACAGAGTCTGACACAGAGATAGCAAGACGGCTTCGCATCAATGACCGGGAAGGAAAGTTGAAGGGGGCAGCGCTGGAGGAGGCAACGAAGCAGGAAAAAAACAGAAGAGCCCTGGCACGCGGGAAAATACTCGCACAGCTTGCAAGGGATTTTGCTTATATGGATCCGGAAGATATAGCTGACCCGGCAAAGCCAAACGATTTTAAAATGCATTTTACGGAGTATCATTATCTAAACAGTCTTGCGCACTGTCTGGAACAATGTCTGAACGGAGAGGATGCGGAAAGTGAAATCCGCTTCGAGGCGGAGGATCGTAAAAAATGCCGTCATATCCAGAGCTTCCAGGAAGTGACAGACCGTTTTGAAGGACAGGTTGATTTGATTTGCAATCCTTATTATCCGTATCTGGATACCGGAAAAATCAGCAGGGATATGAAGCCGGACAAAGTAAGGCAGAACTGTATGCCCCTTGTGCGGGAAGGCGGTTATCTTGGCACACTTGGTCTCGATTTGGTGGGAGGTACCCTTGCGGTTGACAACGTAAGGACGACTGCCATATACAGAAGAACTGTAAAGGAGAAAAAAGCGGAAGAGCAGGAGGAGACTGCTGCCGTACAGAAGGATTCGGAAAAACGTTATGAGGAGGCTGCCAATGCCGCAGGAGAAGCCATGAACGACATGGAAGAAGCCTATAACAAGGAGCTGCAGCCCCTTGTGAAACAGGTATGCAAGGCAGATCCGTTTTATATGGTTTTCAGTTCACCCGAGTATAGCAAAATAAAAGAGCACATGCTTGCTTATGCGGCGGTACGCATTGTACCGGATCCGGCGGACGACACATTTGAAACGCAGCTGAAACAGGCGGCAAAAGAGACGAAAAAACTGATGAAATACTCCCGGATGTATTTGAAACACAGGGGAGTTGACGAAGGAAAAAAGAATAAGAGAGATAGGAGAATAGATGCCGCAAGAGCGGTGGAAAAATTCTCCACGGCGCAGTTTGAAAGGCTTAAAAAGATAGCAAAAAACAGGAAAACCGCACTTGCCGCCCTTGAAGAGGAAACACGGGAAAGAGACAGTCTTCGGAACAGAAACACAGTTGGAGCCGTTGGCAAAGCACCGCATCTTGACAGGGTTTACGGTGCGGCAGCCGGGGATTTGGGACGTGCTGACTTTTATAAAAATGGCAAGAGGCTGCTGGAATCCGGATACCGGAAAGACAATGAGGCGGTGATGGAAGTGAATCGCCGGCTGAAGGAAATGTTTTCTCCCGAAAATAACTATGATTTGTATGCCATGCTTGGTCTGGACGGCTCCACAGACCGGAAAACACCGCTGACAGGAGAAGCGCTCACGGCAGCCAACGGGCTGATGGAGTGCCTGATGGTGAAAATGGTCATTAAAAACGTACAGGATATTTGTGAGAGCAACGGGAAAGAGAGCAGTATAACCCAGATGACAGGAAAAATGTCCTTTGAGGGTCTGAGGGATGTGGTGCGTGCAACCCCAACCTACCAGAATGTAGTCCGGGATATTAACGGTGAAACGGTCTATGATATGGTGACAGGAAACGGAAAGAGTGACCTGACAGAGCTTTCCAGAAAGGTTACGATGGAGCTTTCCGGTTCTGCCAGCCGTCTCATTTCGGAAATGCAGCAGGGCACATCCAAAAGCACGGGGATGAAGAAGGGCACGTCCAAAGATGCAGGGATGCAGCAGAACACACCGAAGAGCACAGGGATGGAAGGCGGCGCGCAGCCATAAAAGCCCGGAAACAGCAAAACGTGAAAACAATAAAAAGGAACGGCTTCCGGGAGCCGTTCCTTTTTATCTTTGCGTCTGATGATGCGCACTACTAACGGGGGAGGCGGAGTTTAATTTCCGCCCATCCCCATACCGCCTGCCTGCGGAACCGAATTGTTCTGAACCTGCGGCGGGTTTCCGTTTATGATGTTCTGGTTTTCAAGCTGCTTATCGTCCGGCATTGTAACGGACTTGTTAGAAAGATTTTCGATTGCCTTCTGGAATATATTTATACAGAAGGGAACATCTTTTGCCTGACTGCACAGCTGTGTGATTACCCTCATAGACAGACCGTTATTGGCAATTTCTGCGGAGGATACGAGGCTGCGCAGCTCCGGCGTGGAGACAATCTGCTGACGGACAGCACGGTAATTAGCCGGCTTTTCCTCATACATCTTCTGCAGAGAGGCATCTTCCTTGGAAGCCTGCATCTTCATAACGGATGTCAGGATTGCTTCGCCGAGCAGTTCACAGCACATATTCTGATTGAGAAACGGCATATCCGGAAGGAATGCGGGATTTGTCACCCTGTTCATCAGATCATTCATGGTCTGGACGGATACCTTGCCTTTGACAGAACTTTCATCTATCAGGGAATGGATGACCTTTGCGTCTGCAAGGACGGTAAGAACATCCTCGCGAGAGGACTGGTACATATCCTTTAAGAGTGTCTGGGGAATCACTGCATCGGCATTATCCACTTTTACCGGATTATCTATCTCAAAAGCAAGTATTCGCTTATAGAGCTCTTCACCAAGCTGTTTACGGCAGAAAGCAGCATCCATCTCAGGAATTTCCGCTGCAAAATCCGGCTGTCTAATCTGTGCTAACATATCGGCAAGCACCTGACCGGAAGCAACTGCATTCGCAGGCAGGGCAGCCATCATCTGATTGACGGCATCGGACTGCTCCAGGTTTTTACGGATATGTTCAATGACCTTCGGATTCTTAAGGAACAGGTTACTCAAACCGCCTTCTGCGCCCTGCTTACGGTTTCCCTGTTCGTCCTGCAGTGCACGGTACAGAATGGCACTGGCAAGAACCTGGCGGCAGGTTTCCTTACTAATTTTCTCATGTCCCAGACTGTAGTTCTTTGCAAAAGGTTTTACGATATTGTCAGTGGCAAATTCCTGAAGGGCTCTGCTGTAGTCGGCGGCATTATCTGCAGGCTGCTGTATGTCCCCTTCTTTCTGATTGCGGAGGGGCAGGACGTAATCGTTAAAGAGTTTGGAAGAAAGCGGAGCAAGCCCCCATCTCTTGCAGAAAGCATCACGCATGGTCTCCGCAAGCATTTCGGGCTGGAAACTTTCAAGGATATCCTTCATATCTCTCTGGCTGAAGGATTTATCTATTGTAAAGTCTCTTCCGGCAATCTGCTTCATGGCATTCATACCAAGCTCTTTGATTGCCTCATAGGAATGCGTGGAGTTTACATCCATATCATCCTCTAAATCAATCACATCATTGTTTGTTTCGAAGAAGTTTTCCAGTGCGCCGGGAACAGAGGAGTCGTTGCTCAGACGACGCTCGGCACGAATCATCTCGGCAGCAATCATTTCACCGACCGTGACGGCAATAAGATCCTGAATGGTATCCTCATAGTGGGAGAAATTTTTATAGTAAGGGTCGTAATCCGCAGCAGCCTCGTCTGTAAAATCGTTCTTCTCAAACACCTTCCTTAAAGCTTTCTCATTGTCAGACAGTTTCCGGCTCAGATCCTCACCGATGTCTGCGGGGGTATATTTTTGTTTGATCTGTTCGCTGATCCAGCCCACAGGATTCTGCTGGTGTTCCAGATTGTCCGCCCTCTGCAGGCGGAAAATAGCAGCGGCTTCCGCCTCTTTGTCAGCGGTACGGATAAGCTCATTGCGAACCGCTTCATCAAGCAGAATGCGATTACCGTTTTCGTCAATACGGGTAAATTTCCGGAGGGTTTCCCTTGCCTGGTCTGTCAGCTCAAGCTCCTTGATTTTCGCCTGGGCAAAGGTACGGATTGACCGGGCTGTTTTTACACGTTCCAGTTCATAGGAGCTGCGGTCATTATCACTGGTGCTATTTATGCCGCCCAGCATCTTATCGTCCTTTTTATAGGTGAGGTAGCCCTCTGCCGCATATAAAAGCTTTTTGAAATGTGCCATGGAATCGGCTGTGCTCTCCCCGGTCTGCAGAGGAGACAAGGTGGTTACCTGACGCATACATTCCTTCATTTCCTTAAATGCATCCGAACTTCGTACAAACATGGAATCGGAAGCATTCAGTCTGTTCATCATGGTTTCCGCCTGCTTTACCAGGGAAGAATTGTAGAGAATTTCACAGTTTTCGTAGGTGAGGCAGCTGGGATCAAATCTACGGTATTTGCCGTTCTGTGCCTGCTCGGGATGATCCTGTGCATCTTTTACATTGTCCCTTGCCATGCTGACAATCAGAGTACGTCCGTTTAATGAAAAGGCAACGGGAGAACCCTGAAACAGCTTTTCTTCAATAAGGACTTCCGGACCGGAATAAAGGGAGAATTCGTCATTCCCGGTTTCTTCGACATAGCATCTGGTTTCGGTGGCAATACGCTTAGGGTCCTTCACATTATTGGTACGGTACTGGTGAAGCTCAGCCAGACCGAAGTGGTTTAACTGGTTGTCCAATGCATTCTTTATTCCGGCATTGGAATTAGTGAAATAAAACATATAGTCGCTGACCAGATTATCAAAAGCTGAGTACATCATGTGCGGTGCCAGACCGTCCTTGCGGACGGGATTGCCTTCAGCATCCTTTATGAGACTGCCGTCGGAATTATGCTCTAACGGATTGAAGAAACTCGTCAGTACCTCTTGCGTGAATACCTCCGGATACCGGTTTTGCAGCTCCTGAGCAATGTCCCTTTCCTTTTCAAAGATTACATCATTAGGAAGCGGATCCCCTTCCTCGTAGGCGTCTTCATCAAAATCCTTTTCACTATCCAGATCAAACTGTTGCGCACCGCCTTCGTGACTGGAAGAAAATGAGTAATCATCAAATGCGTCAATATCGATGAATTCGTATAACGGATTAGCAATCATATAAAAACGGTTCGTCGCGTGAGAACCCTGACTCTGGAATCTGGTAGAATCTCCTATTTCCTGAAGTTCTTCCGGGGTAAATTTTAACGGAAGCATCGGCTCGGTAACGGACTTGCCAAATTCCACAAAAAACTGGCCTGCCTTCTGCAGCTTCCAGAAATTGGAAGCAAGCTCCTGAGGAGAAAGCTTCTGGCTGGTCAGCTCGTCCACATGGGACATCAGCCCGGCATGCTCACGGAACAGCTGCATCGTAATTTCAGAACGTCTTCTTGCAAAGGTATCCAGAATGACATCCGCTGTCAGGTCAGTATCTTGGGGAAGGTGATATTTAGTAAGGAAAGCATTCCGCTGTTCAGCGTTAGCGGCAAAAAGCTCCGCCTGTCCGGCTGCATACTGCTGCCAGTTTTCATTCAGGTTAAACAGGAAAGCCACTTCTTCATTGTATTGTTTATAACGGTCTTCCTGTTCCTTTGTAAGCACCTCCCCCGGCATGGGCGAATAGAAATAGCGGTAAACACCGCGATCATACCTGCCGCCGCGCTCATTGTATGACTTCGAGGCATCATTTGCATTCAGAAGAAAAGAGAGCATGGTATCACGGACTTTTTCGGACTGCGCCCTGCGGGCGTCCATTTCCGCCTGTGTGTAGCGTTTCATGGGACGAGGCTCGTAGGAAACCTTGCGTGGAAATTTCTCAATGTACTTAATTGCCAGTTCCGGTGTTTTGAAAGGGGAAATGAGATATTTTTCAAAGTAAAGCTTAAGGATTTCTCTCTGGAGATTTGTATCCAAATTTATCCCGAGATCTCCTGCTGAACGCTTGATTGACGTTAACAATTTGTCTAAATCGCCGTAAAGTGAACCCATAGTATTAATCCTCCTGTTAAATAGATTGGTATCGGTTTATCTGAAACACACATTAGCAAAGCAATGGAGACAAAAGGGAGACAACACGTTCCGGATGTCTTGACCTTTGCGTAAATCTATTATACTATAAACGAAAAGTGACCGCAAGGAGCGGCCTGACAGACATCCGGAGTTATAAATTGTCCGGCAGTGTCTACCTTTTGTCCCCTTGCCACTGCTATCTTGTATTCATAAATAAATCAACACATCTTTAGGAGGATGAAGATATGAGAAATTTCAATATTAAAGAGAAACGTATTTGTGCAGCTTTTCTGACAGCAGGCGCTATGTTTATCATGACAGGTCTCAGTGCACAGGCAGCAGATTTCAGCAACGTGGTAAACCCGGTTGTTTCCCTGATTAACAGCTTCGTAAAGCCTGCAATGGCACTGGTTGCAGCAGCCGGTACGCTCTACTGTATCCTGCTCGGTGTCAAGTTTGCTCAGGCAGAGGAGCCGCAGGATCGTGAAAAGGCAAAGTCTCATCTTAAGAATGCCATTATCGGGTTTGTGTTAATCTTTGTACTGATTGTATTGCTGAACCTTGCTATGGATCCGCTTCTGAAATGGGTCAGCGACAGCACCAAGGGAAGCGTGAGCGTTACAACAACTACGAAATAAACCACCGGAGTCTTACTCATATATTAAGAAGGAATGGATAGGATGAAAAAAAGACGTCTATGGATTGGCCTGGCGGGGGCGTTCCTGCTCCTCATGGTTCCTGTCAGCAGGGCGCTGGCAGCGGAGACTTCTGCGGATACCGCACAGAAGAAACTGGAGTCTTCCATGGGAAAAATGTATATGACGGAGTGGATACGTGTAAAATCAGCGACAAATTTGCGGGAATGCACGGAACAGACTCCGATGCGCCTTTATGCCCTGCAGGATGAGAAACATGGCTATTCTCTTCACGGTGTCAGTACGACGGCAACGGAGACGGCGCAGCTTACCCTGAAAGAGCTGGACCCGGCAATATACGGCAATAAAAACTATGTAGAGCTGTCCACGGAGAAACCCACCGACTACGGCTATATCATGTACAGTGGGGAGAATGACAGCGATGACAATTTACAGTACCCGAAATGCTACATCTCCCTAAACAGTACGGTGGATACATGGCTTGCGACGGATGACAGCAGGGACTTAAATATCAACAGTGCCGTACCGTCAAAATGGACGGTTTATTTCAGCCGTACCCAGTCGGGAAATTACATTTCACTTTTTGTAAATTATTCCTGGAGGACAGATCCTACCGTCTGGGTCAGCAACAGCGGTGAATTGTACAGCGATACCACCGGCAATAATTCCACTTACCGGAAATATGCCATGTATATCGGAAAAGTGACGGACATCACGGTAATCCAGAAAGATATCACGGTTGGCGATGGACAGACCGTCCGTATCGGAGAAGAAGGCGGCATTGCCCTGCAGGCAGGCGTGACACTCACCATTGAAAAGGGTGGTACGGCGATTGTGGAGAGCCGTTTCTTAAATCAGGGGACGATTATCAACCGGGGAACGATTGTGGTAATGGATAAGGGCAGCCTGCAGCCGGTTTATGATACCGGGGGAATACTCCGGTGTGAGGGCGGCGACCTTGTTATCACAAAAGGCGGCAGATTTATGAGCGGCGAGGAACTTACACTCCAGAAGGGTTCCTCCATTATAAATCAGGGAATTTTCCTGACAGGTCAGGATGTATCACTTGAGGATGCCATGCTGATTACGGAAGAAGGCGGCTATACGCTGCTCGGTTATGATATCACAGCAACCGATTTTACAAATGCCAATGTCACCAGCATCACAGACAATGCTCTGGGAAGTTCCCAGAAGATACCGTCATTAAAGCTGGCAACAGCAAAAGCACTTTCGGAGTCAGAGCTTAGCATCAACAGCAGATCGAAGCTGAAAAACTATGGCACCACCGTAATACATCAGATGATTTCGGGCTCCGGTGAACTGATACCCGCCGGAGGAACGCTTTATTATAAGAAGTAACGAAATGGAAATGCAGTAAGAGGACGATTATGTTGGACAGACTGAAAGAAAAATTGGCAGACCTAAACGGAAAAAAGCTTACATTCAATGCGATATTCATGATTTTCGGCTCACTGCTCATGGGATATGTTATCCGTGTGCTTCTCAGCAATGTCGGAGCCATGCTTGCCGGGGAGCCTTTTGCGTGGCACGCAGAATACCTGTTCAAGGGCGGTACGTTTATCATAGGTTTCGTATGCATGATGCTTGCCTGGGCAATCTTCTGGGTAGGTACCGCACGTTCCGGCAGCGTTGACGGCGCAACAAGAGGGCTTCTGGGCGGCAGAAAAAATCCTGCAGTTGAAGACAGCCCACTGGAGAACAGCCGTTTTCTTACCGATAAAGAGAGGGACAAGTATTTCCCTCCGTTTAATGACAAGACGATCGGAGAGGTAAAGAAGGACGGAGTTCCGGTACGCGCAATCTTGAATAAAAAGGGACAGCTTGAATGTAATTTCATGTCCGGTGCCCATTCCCTGGTTATCGGTGCTACCGGTTCCGGTAAAACGACTACCTTTATCAATCCCATGATTCAGCTGATTGGTGCGACAAACTGCGGAAGCAGCATGATTATGACGGACCCCAAGGGAGAGCTTTTCAGTCTGCATTCCAAATTCTTAAAGGAACGGGGCTATGACGTAAAGCTTCTGGATTTAAGGGATACCTATTCATCAAGCCGGTGGAATCCGCTGGATTCCATCTGGGATATGTATCAGGAATTCGTGGAGGCAGGCAAGGGTATCCGGGCGCACAAGGACGGGATGGATCAGTATCCGGATTTGGAGAGACCTGACGGGACGGCAGAGCCCGGCACCCTCTGGTGTGAGTGGAGAGGAAAGGCATATGCCGATATCACACACTGTCAGGATGACGTAGCGGTTGCCAAACAGAAAATCTATGATGAGATGTACGAAGACCTCAACGACTTAATCAGTGTAATCTGCCCGATAGAAAATGAAAAGGATCCGGTCTGGGAAAAGGGTGCCCGTTCCATTATCATGGCGACCTGTCTTGCCATGCTGGAGGACAGCGAAAATTCCGAACTGGGAATGACGAAAGATAAGTTTAATTTCTTCAACCTAAACAAAGCCATCTCAAACAGTACCGATGAATTCAAGGCGTTAAAAGAATATTTTGAGGGAAGAGGTCAGCTGTCCCAGGCATATACCATGTCAAGGCAGGTATTGTCCGCAGCGGATGCAACGCTTTCCAGCTATATGTCAATTGCTTTCGACAAGCTCAACATGTTCAATGACCGGGGACTTTGCGGACTCACAAGTGCGACCGATATCAATGCGGCAGCGTTTGCAGAGCGTCCGACTGCGCTTTTCATGAAGATACCGGATGAAAAGGATACCCGCCACGGGCTGGCAGCTGTATTCGTGCTGTGTATGTACAAAGCCTTAATTAAAGTAGCGAGCGCCAGGGAAGACTTGTCCTTGCCGAGGAACGTATATTTTATTCTTGATGAGTTTGGCAATATGCCTAAAATTGAGAAATTTGACAAGATGATTACGGTAGGCCGTTCCCGAAAAATCTGGTTCAACATGGTCGTACAGAGCTACAGCCAGCTGAACAATGTGTACGGTGAAAAGGTGGCGGATATTGTCAAATCCAACTGCGGCATGAAGATGTTCATCGGTTCCAATGATATCGGAACCTGCAAGGAATTCAGCGAGCTGTGCGGCAATATGACGGTGCGGACGACCTCTACAAGTTCCCAGACCGGCAACAAGACAGGGGATATCAGTGTTTCGACACAGACACAGACAAGACCGTTAATTTACCCGTCCGAGCTGCAGAAGCTGAACAATGCGGAGTCTACGGGCAATGCAATCATCGTAACATTCGGAAACTACCCGTTAAAGACAAAATATACACCCAGTTACAAATGCCCGTTGTATCAGTTTGGCATGATGGATATGGAAGAACTGCGGAGTCATATGTTCCGTGCGGATGAAGTTTATTATGATCTTGGGCGGAGAAATGCAATCGTTCTGGGAGGTGGAGCAGAGTGAGAACCGGCAGCAGATGTACAGTGGGAGAAAGAAATATCAGATATGCACTGGCAGTTTTCACGGCGGTATGTGTACTGCTTCCCTCCTGTCCGCTGTATGCGGCAGAGGATACGACAGTGGAAGGAAGACCGGGGGCGGCATTTGGTACAGAAGAGGACAGCGGTCAGGATGACCTCGAGATTATTTCGGATTACGGGGAAAGCAGCGGCAGGGGGACTTACGGACTGGAACTGACAAATGACCAGACGGCATTAAGCAGCAGCGTTTATTACGACAGCACCACAAAGGAATATGTTTACATAACCGGAGTAGGACGGGTGGCAGCTTCCGTCATGAGCGGAATGGTAGTGACCGGTACAGTTACGGTTTCAGCTGACAACAGCACTTCACTGGTAGCTTACAAGGACGGGGAGCGCCAGACACAGGGAATGTCCGGTACGTTTGAGGAGAGCGGCTATTACGTGATACAGTACAATGACAATGACGGTTCTCCGCAGACGGTGCTTGAATTTACGATTGTACCGGAGCTGACGGGGATGATTGACCATTATTCCGTCCCATCGGTTTTTAAGGTGACGGAGGCGACCTATGACGATGCAGCGCTCTCCCTTTCTTCGGAGATTGACATGCAGCGGGAAGGTGCTTATCACATCGTCTACGAATGTTCACAGACGGATACGACATACACATTGGATGTCCGGATAGACCATACGGCGCCAGTGCTTGCACTGGCGGCAGTAAAAAATGGCATTGCCAAAGGACCGGTTGATATTTCGGACGCAGAGGCGGGCGCAACGGTTGCTATCACATTGGACGGCAAAGAATACGAGTACCGTGAGAAGCTTACAGAGAGCGGCGATTATGTTGTCGTGATCATGGACCAGGCCGGAAACTACAGCCGGTATGAATTTACGATAAGGATTTATCTGGACGGAGGAGCCTATGCCTCTGCAGGGATTCTACTGGCGATGATTGCCGGTGTGTGTGTTTACATGGCAATCGAACGGAAACGGTTAAAAGTCCGGTAAAACATAAAACAAAAGAAAGGCAGGTGACGGGCAGATGTATCCGATACTGGCGTCATCAATATTAAATGAACTTACAGGCAGTGCGGGTGACGCACTCAGCTCCCTGATTGGAGATTCCGCGGCATCATGGATTTCCGATGGCCTGCAGTGGGTATTAAACAATACGATTTTCCGCCTTCTGTACGTGGTGGCAATGGCTGCGTGCAAGATTATTGACATTCTCTACAGTATGTTTGAAGTAATGGCGGGGCTGGTCAAGGTCAGCTATGACGGGGATAAGCAGTACCTGATTAATATTTTCTTCGGCAACAGCTCTGTAACAAGGGTATACTGGGGAATGGCACTGATTGGCTTTGTATTCTGCTTCGTCTTTACCATTATTGCCGTAATCCGGAAAATGTTTGACCTCGAAGGAAAGATGCAGCAGTCACTGAGTGTGATTCTGACAAATGCGGTTAAGAGTATTATCATCATCGGACTGATGAGCGCATTCATTACCGCAATCTTAAATATGAGCAATCTGCTTATACAGCAGGTATCCTATGTGTTTAACAATTCCGAGGATCTTGGGGAGGAAGCCACCATCACGTATACGGATGAAGAGTATGCGGCAATGGCGAGAGTGCTCAATACCATTGGAAATTATTCCCTGAATTCGGCATGGACGAGCCGCTACAATATCAACAGCTGCTTTAACGATTTCCGGGAAGACCTCGAATGGCTCAATGAGCAGGGGGTTTTTGACGTATATTACAATGATGATAAGATTGGTTTCATATCCTGGCAGTCGGTATTGCAGAGAATAGTAAATGTTGCGGATCCGTCAGAGGATCTGCCGCTCAACACCTACAACCAGAACCTTACCCTCGTACTGGAGGATGTGGTAGCTGAAATGCAGACGGACAAAAAGTTCAAACCGCTTGAAAGCTACAAGCGCGGGGTTAGCATTTCAAACCAGTCCCTGCCGTTAGACCGTATCCTGTTTCTGACAGCGACCATGGGTGCGGCAAACAACGATATATACAACCAGAACGCAAGCTATACGGATGCCCTTCGGGGACCGTATTATACAGGCGAAAAGAGCATTTACAATTTGGATCAGGTCAGCGAGGACTTCAACATTGGATTTGCAACCGATTATGTACTCCTGTTTTTACTGGCATGGATTATGCTCAAGGACCTTGCGGAGATTATTTTTACCTGTGTATCGAGAATTTTCAACATGATTCTGCTCTACCTGATTTCTCCACCGCTGATTGCAGCGACACCGTTAGATGGCGGAAATAAAGTAAAGCAGTGGACGACGGCAATGATTATACAGAGCTTCGGCGTATTCGGCACCATCATTTCCATGCGGATTATGATGCTGCTGCTCCCCATCATGTTAAGCGGAAAACTTGTGCTCTTTGACAATACTTTTTTAGATATACTGGGCAGGGTAATTCTCGTTGTCGGCATTCTTGAGGTCGAGAAGAAGGCACAGGGTCTGATTACCGGTATTCTTGCGGACAACGCCGGATGGCAGGCAATCAATGCCGGCGACATGAAGGACGTATCCGGCAAATTCCTCGGAGGTGCAAGGAAGGTCGGAGGAAAGGTGCTTGGTACCGGCTATAAGGCCATGAAGGGTGGCTTTAAGATGGCGGGTATGAAGAGCAGAAAGGTAGACAATTCCTTCCAGAAAGACATGGGTGGCGCCGCCGGAGGTATCGGAGGCATAGCCGGAGGAAGCAGCGCCGGAGGTATCGGAGGCATAGCCGGAGGAAGCAGCACCGGAGGTATCGGAGGCATCACCGGAGGAGGAAGCGGCGCGGAAGGCAGCATGAATGGTCTGCAGAAAACACCCCAACAGGTATGGAACAGTCCCTCGGTATCCGGCGGAAGCATGCCGGCAGGAACGGGGGCGAACAGTCAGGCAGTAAACAGCCAGACAGTAAACAGCCAGACAGGCGGAAAGCAGCCGGCCAAGGTACCTCCGATTGTCCTCGGTTCCAAGAAGACAACGGGTAACGCGGGTCAGCCGGTTAAAAAGGTAAACCTGCCCAAATAAGAGATGTATCCGGACAGAAAAGAAAGATTACATAAGCAGTAGGAAGCAAAGGAAATAAGACTATGAGATTGATACCGGGCAAGACAAAAGTACAAATAGAACTATTCAAGGGGATCAGCCTGTGGGATATGCTGGTTGCGGCTATCGGTCTGCTTATGGTTCTGTTTGTGATGATTTCTTCCCTGCCATACAAGTTTTACATCATTATGGGAGTTGCATGCCTGTTTGTCGGTCTGTTAGTCAGGCTTGATACAGTTCCCAACTATCTGTATCTGCTTCGTATACTGCGGCATTTCAGCTACAAGCACCGATATGACAAACGGTTCAATGATGAACTGCTGATTACAATGAGCAGTGAAAATTCAAGGGATGCGCTTGTAGATATGCTCTGGAAGAAAGAGGAGGCTTCCCCGGAAGAAAAGGGAGAAGCCGGGAAAGCGGAAACAGCAGAAGAACAGGAAGCTCCCCGCCTTCCGGATCGGGAAGAACTGAAAAAGATTATCCAGAAGGAAAATGCCATATTAAAAGATAAAAAGGCTACGAAAGAGGAAAAGGATGCCGTGTGGCTGGCACGTGCCGAACGCAGTGCGGCAAGGAAATCCCAGAGGACACGCGAAAAGGATGAAGGCAGGGAACGGGAAGACATTGTCCAGGTGATGCCCTTTACCGGGATTAAGGACGACTGTATCGAATATGACGGAAAGTATTACGGAGCCGTACTGGAAATCGACCCGGTAGAGTTCCGCTTCTTAAGCCAGTTCAGGAGGGACAACTCCATTGTCAACGGTCTCGGAAGAATTTTACGTAATTTAAGAAACGAATTTTCCGCCAATATCGTAAAGATTGAGCGGCCGCTCCTGTACGAAGGATACCTTCAGAAAGAGTACGACAGACTGGATGAACTCCGTGCTTCCTTTGAAAACGGAGTGCTTACCGAAGAGGAACTCAAAGCACGTGTGGAAATTCTTTATGACCGGATTGCGGAGCTGCAGAAGCTGTGCGATACCGACAAGGTAATTACGGCCTTTTATTACGTGGTTCTTTTTGAAAGTGACAAAAGACAGTTAGAGGTTCAGATTGGTTCCGCAATGGATGCACTCCGTTCCGGCGAAATGGAATGCCACCGCTTAAATGATAAGGAGCTTGCCGTATTTCTGAAATATACCAATGAACTGGATTTTGATGAGCACGAGATAGATAAGCTTGCACCGGAGCATTATGCGGCATGGGCAATGCCGCAGACACTGGACATGCATGTGCGGAGCATTGAGGTCAACCACATTATGACGCACAATATGCGCATTGTAAGCTATCCGAACTTAGTGGATGATGCGTGGCTTGCAACGGTGATGTCCATGCCGTCTACAAAGGTGGTAGTAAAGTGCCGCCCCATGGAACATGCCAAAGCCGTCCGCAATCTGGATCGTTCCCTTCAGGAACTGAGGGGACAGCTCATGGCGACCAATGTGGACTCCAAGGTAATTGAACTGCAGACGCATATTGAAACGTTAAGTGAGCTGCTGCAGACCCTGCAGGGTGAAAATGAAATCCTGCTCGAGACCAATATTTACATCACTGCCTATGACATAGCGGCAACGAGGGCAAATCCTAAAATTTCCCAACCTCCGAAATCCTTACGCTCCAATATTACCGGCATGAAAAAAATGGTGCGCCGGCTTTATCAGGAACATGGCTTCAGGCTGAACAACATGGAGTTTGCACAGATGCAGGCATTTATCGGCTCCCAGATCAGCGCACTTGACCCGATGGCAAAAGAGGGAAGAGGCATTCCCAGCAATTCCCTTGCGGCATCCTATCCCTGGGTATTTGCATATGTTTCCGACGAGGGCGGTATTAAGCTTGGCAGCAGTGACGGGGTACCGGTATTTCTGGATTTCTTCCGCCGTGATAACGAGAGAATCAACTCCAATATGGTAATTATCGGTAAATCCGGTTCCGGTAAATCCTATGCGACCAAGGACATTTTATCCAATCTGGCAGCGGACAACAGCAAGATTTTCATACTGGATCCGGAAAATGAGTATACCGAGCTGGCAGCCAGTCTGCACGGTAAATTCATCAATGTAGGCAATGCCACTCAGGGACGTATTAACCCGTTCCAGATTATTACCGCATTAGATGATGACGGGGAAAACAAAAACACCGGAAGCTATGCGGCACACCTGCAGTTTTTGGAGGAATTCTTCCGCCAGATTCTGCCGGACTGCGACAAGGATGCCATGGAGTACCTGAACAGTCTGATTGACCGGATGTATACAAATTTCGGTATTACCGGTGAAACAGATTTATCAAGGCTGACACCGCAGGATTATCCCATATTTGATGATTTGTACGATGCGGTGCTGCAGGAGTTCCAGCAGACAGACAATGAATATATCCGTTCCATTCTGCGTATTCTGATGAATTACGTTGCCAAATTTTCCACCGGTGGACGGAATGCCAATATCTGGAACGGACCGTCTACCATTACAACGGATGAGAATTTTATTGTATTTAACTTCCAGAGTCTGCTGTCGAACCGCAACAGTACAGTGGCAAATGCACAGATGCTTCTGGTGCTGAAATACATTGACAACGAAATTATTAAAAACAGGGATTACAACACGAAATATCATACAAACCGCAAGATAGTAGTCGCTATTGATGAAGCCCATGTATTCATCGACACGAAGTTCCCGATTGCACTGGATTTCATGTTCCAGCTTGCAAAACGTATCCGTAAATACAATGGTATGCAGATTGTCATTACCCAGAACATCAAGGACTTTGTGGGCAGTGAGGAAATAGCGCGGAAATCCACCGCCATCATCAATGCCTGCCAGTACAGCTTTATTTTTGCACTGGCACCCAACGATATGCAGGATTTGTGTAAACTGTATGAGAAGGCGGGCGGAATTAACGAAAGCGAACAGGATCAGATTACATCCGCCGCCAGAGGACAGGCGTTTACCATTCTGGGTGCGGCAAGCCGTACCAGTTTTCGTGTGGAAGTACCGGAAGACATTGTGGATATGTTCCAGAATCGGGAATATGAGAGCCGCTATTTTACCGGTGAGGCAGGCTCCGCGTACTGGGAAGATTTCATAGGTGACAGCCGTAAAATTGCGCAGGAGAATCACAGGGAAGAAAGAAACGGAGAAATCGTAGCTGTGGAAGCAACAGGAGAGAAGCCCCGTACGAAGCACGTTATCTTCACGGAATTGACCGAAGACGAGGCAAGGGCCGAGGCGGAGCACACCGCAGAAGAGCACCATGTGACATTTTCAGAGGCATCCGCAGAGGAAACAGAACCGGCGGCGGAGCCACAGCCGGCACCCCAGCCGCAGCCGATGCCCCAGCCCCAGCCGCAGCCGATGCCCCAGCCGCAGCCGCAGACAGCACAGCAGCCGCAGACAGCACAGCAGCCGGCAGCAACACCACAGCCGCAGTCAGGCAACACCGAGCAGGTACTTTCCCGGCTTTTGGAGAAGCTGAGCTACGAATCCATGTCTGCCCAGATACGGCAGACAGTGCAGGAGCAGGTAGCGGCCGCATTGCAGAAAGAGCTTGCGGCACGTCCTTCGGAAGCGGTACGTCCGGTGCAGCCGGGAGCCGAAGAGGAAAGGACGGAGAACCGGAAGGAGAACGCAGGACAGAGAACCGAGCCCACCTACACGGAGCTGCCGCCTGATACCGGAGAGGATTCCATGGAGGAAGAAGGCTTTGACCTTATGAGTGTGCTGACACAGCTTGCGGAAGAGATGGAAGAGGTGACCACCATCGATGCCATGGATGCATATGGCGAGGAGGTTGTCGATATTACACTCGAAGAGCTTGTTAAATACGTCCAGAAGACGATTTATCACAGATAAAATTGGATAAGAGCAGAGACAGGAGAAAAAGAGAATGAATATGAAATTGGTCAATCACGGGGATTACGGTGAACTGTTTATCGAAGGACGTCTCGATACCAATACCACACCGGAAGCAGAGGAAGTATTTAACCAGATGGCGGAGCGGTTTCAGACGCTTACCCTGAATATGGAAAAGTTAGAATATGTATCAAGCGCAGGATTGCGTGCACTGAAAAGACTGCATGTGGCAATGATGAAAAAGGGCGGCTCTCTGGAGTTAAAGCAGGTCAGCCGTATGGTAATGGAAGTATTTGAAATGACAGGTTTTGCAGGGCTGCTCAAGTTTGTATAAGATAGACAGGCAGACCTCGGAGGATGGGCAATGAAGGCTTTGAAAGGACTACGGACAGCAGGACAATGGTATAAACAGAAAGAAGGAAAACTGACGGCAATAGCGTTTGCAGTGCTTGTTTCCGTGTTTGCGGTATTTTTTGTCTTGTCACAGAAAGCATCGGCAAAGACACTGGACAATACCTACGCACTCAGCGTTTCCACAGGGGCGACCGGAACAGAGTTTGAAAAGTTCCAGTATATCGCGGTACATTACACCGATACCTCCGGAACGGCAAGGACACATTATCTTCTGCCGGATACGGCACGGGAACGTAGCGAGGCAATCCTTGCGGGTGTAGGAACGGATACCTCCGTCCGGGACGGTATTGAGAGCGTGATGGATTACGACCTGATATACGATACGTCAGATCTGTTTACGGAATACAGCAGGCAGATGCTGTTTTTTGCACCGGATTACGAAGTAAAAACGGTGGATGGAGTGGATTTCCTGACAAAGAGCAGCGGAAAATGGGTCTGTGAGTCCCTGCAGGTTTATCAGGTGGATGAAATATTTGGTGTCCGCGGAATGTCTTATGTTTCCGCACAGACATATGTGGAGTTCCGGGGTACGATGCTCTTTACCACCACCGAATCCACGGTAACACTGAACTGGACGGATTTCCAGATGCTGCAGATTGGTACATCCGCAAATGCCAAAATAAAAGCAGCCTCCGCCAATGTCAGCTATGACAACCGGACAGACAGCGAATATGTGGTACGTCTCGACGTTGCCGAAGAGTATATGGCAGGTCTGGAATCTCTGGTATCCGAATATTCTGACGGAAAAAAAGGTCTTGCCGATCTGAAAGAAGCTGAATTGCTGAAACTCAGACTGGTATACCGTGATATTTACGGCGCACAGCGGAGCGTAACGGTTCCGGTTATCAGCAATGTCATCGGATATGCCATAGAACAGGGCGTCGATACCGGTAATACGGCACCGCTTTTAGAGCTTGCCGGTCAGGGAGATACACTTCTGATGAAGCTGCGTCTGCCGGATTTTGCAGAGCTTTATACCAGTACGGACAGATCTGGAAATACCATCCAGCAGGCAGCCATTTATCTGACCTGCGGTGGGGACAATCTGTTAGACGGTACCGGCATGACGCTGAAGGCATCCGGCCGCTCGGCGGAACGTGCCCAAAAGGCAGCCACGATCAAGGATGCGTTTTCCCTTGCGGGGATCAGTCTCTATAATGTTTCCACCGTGACCGATACCTCACGCGGACTTGCCACAGCGAAGGCTTCCGTCCGCATCGAAAACGGTGTGCTTGTTTCCGAAATATCCGGTTCGCCGCTGTATTATCACGTCGCATCCGCCGCCAGTGGGGATGTTGTCAGCTATGCAGGCGGAGAAAAGAGTTTCGCCATGAGCGGTTACCGGGAAGGAGACAGTATCCTGCCGGCAAGAAACTACAACGATCTGTATCTGATTGAACTTAATACGGACAAGGTTTCCCTTGCCGGAACCGAGAGCAGCCTGACGGCAGAGTTCAGCTATATGGATCTTTCCAATGTGTCAAGGGTGACGGATGCCTACGACCTGAAAGAACTTACAGCCTCCTATTGTGGGTACTGGCCTGCAACCGGCGTGAATTATGCTTATTTGCAGGGAGCAAAGGCTGAGGGTGTGCTCCGCTTTGTAATATCCCTTTCCAACGTGGATTACTTTACCGGTATCCGCGTAACGGTTGACGGAAAAGACGAATGGCAGATGTCCGGAATGAACATCTATAAGCTGACAGGACTTTCCCACAGGGTGGGAAGCTTCCGGAACAGCACCGTGGGTACGACAAGCTCCCATGTGTATTATACAAGGGCATTTGAAGGCACAAAGATGTACGGTGTCTCAGATATCCAGATGCTTGTTAACGGAAACCAGAGCAAAGAGTTTTCCTTTACATCGGACAGCATAACCGAGGTTAAGGCATTTGACTGGTCAGACAAGAAGTATTCGCTGACCTACAAAGAGACATTGAACAATCTCGGATTTACCGAAAATGAATACAGCTATACGGTTGAGGTGGATGTGGCAGGAGATTCCCAGTCCACGACCTCGGACGGCGACAGCGGAAGTAAAAACCAGTTTTTCTTCCGGCTGCAGTTTGAGAACGGAAGCAGCGGTTATGTGCTTGCTAACCAGCAGATGACCTCGGACGGTTTCCGTGCCGGACAGACGGAAAGCTTTTCCATTAATGTAAACGGAGATTACGGCAACGTGACTGCCGTGCAGATTATTCCGGAGACGAAAAACGGCGAAGATTATACCTATGATAAATTAAACATTGACGAAATCCGTATCATCCAGAACAGCAGCAGTGCCATGAGTAAAACCTGGACAGTGAGCAATGTGGGATGGATTGGCGCAGAATACGAGGATCCGGGGAAGGAAAATGCCCTCCGCACGGAAAAAGGAAAGTACGAATCCGAGCTGGCAAAAACCTATGTGGTGGATTACACTACCAACGTGGCGAACCTGCTTTTCTGCCTCGGAACAGGCAGCTATGTGGACAAAGAAGGCAATGCGGTGGAGCAGTTCCAGGGAAAAGTGGATGTGACACTGCAGTATATCAGCCTTACCGGAGAGAGCAGGACAGCTACCTTCGATATTGTGAAATATATGTACAATTACATGGATAAAACACCGGCTAAGGACGACAGCGGAGTGAACAGTGCCGCCGTCAGTGATACATCCTATATGTTCCGGGAGGGACATATGGATCGTTTCATCCTTCCGGTTTCGGATATCCAGTCACTTACCAGGGTGGATTTTTATCCCACAAGCACGAATGGAACAACCTGGACAATCAGCAGTCTGTCCGTACTGGAAATATCCGAACAGGGCAGCCGCTATCTGAGTGAAAATGATGAGTTTATGTATACGGGAACTACCACGCTGCTCTGCAGCAACGCGGAAGAAATCAACGCCATGGTATGCCCGAAGGGAACCCGACAGGAGGGAGTCAAGGTCAACATGACCGAAAACAAGCTTCTGATAGATGCGGAGTCTACCAAGTGGGTGTCCGTTGTTTCCAGAGAGCCGATTTCCTCGAAGGATTCGCTGAATATCTTCCTTTACATGCAGGAGGATGCGGCGGACAAGAGCCTGTATGATTTTAACGCGTCCGTAGAGTATACCAACGTGCGCGGAGTGTCTGTTAAAACGGCGGAGCGCACCATGCTCAAGAGCACAACGGAAGGGGAGAATATGTTCTATCTCCAGGGACTTGAGGTAAAGGAGATGAGCAACCTCAATTACCTCAGCATCAAGTGCAATTCCGATTATATGCAGTTTACGCCCATTGATTATGCGATGGTACAGAGAGTAAGGTCGGGCGTCGTGATAGACACCTATTACATTTATTTTGCCGGAGCGGATCCGGGAAGCAGCAATTCCCAGGTGAAGGCAGGACCTTCTTCCTCAGGCAAGGATACCGGGGAATACCAGATTGTGTCGATTGCTTTCGGAGGAGATACCGCCAGCCAGCAGCTGATCGCTGAAAACAGGGATATTGCGGTAGCAATCCGGTACGTGACCAGCGCGGGAAATATCCAGAATTCCGCAACAGAATATACTTCGCCGTATATCTTCCTGACAGATCAGCAGTACATGAGGCTGTATAATGGTCAGAGCGTGGATATCCGGTTCAACGAGAAATACGTGAAAAAAATCACCGGCATCGTACTGGTACCGTCCGGCCAGATTGAGGCGGACATTACAGGTGCGGTTGCAGCGACCTATCAGGCGGACGTGACGCAGACAGGTACGGCAGACGCCGGCACAGACGGCAGTACGGAAACAGCAGCAGACACCGTTCTGACCGGCTGGTACAGCTTCCCCGGACAGCGGCATATTGCAGTCAACCAGGGAGATAACAGTGGTGCCAGTGTCCTGACAAACCCTGTGGTAAGCACAGACTCCCAGGATGTGACAGGCGTGGTAATGCCAGTGACGATGACGATTAAAACAGCGGATGCCGCAAAGGATTACGAAAGCGGTACCGACACACCGATCCGCATGGCACTTTATTATACCGGCGCAAACGGACAGGCGGAGGTCTATGCCGTGGAAGACATTACCCAGGTGGCAATCAAGGGCAGCAGCTTCCAGACAGGCGGCACGGCAACCCTGAAATTCATGCTGACGGGCGTGAAGTCCCTCAATTCCGTTGTCTTTGAACCCTATGATACGGATGCCGGAAACATTGCGGCATGGACACCGGAGAAAATGACAATCGAGCTGCGGAACGGCAATGGTACGCAGACATCCAGCCGTGAAATCCAGACAAGATACTACGAAGGCATGTCGGACAATAACCGGATAACCCTGTCCAATACGGTGCTTTATGCAGCCGTTACGGTGAAAAAGACGGCAGACGGAAGCGTTTTACAGAGCCTGAATACGATGAATCAGGATGTAAATGTACTGCTCACCGAAGGACAGATGCTTACGGTGCTGCCGCAGATTGCGGGAGGCAGCCAGAGCTTTGCCTATAAACTGGAGAGAATCAGCTCGGACGGCACGGCGGCGGCACAGCTTACGCTGACGGCGGATAACGGGGTAGCAGTGGATGCCAGCCAGTATCTGACGGTTTATGCCGACTCCCTGCAGGCAGGAAGCTACCAGCTTACGATATATGCAAAGGACAACCAGAAACAGTCCATCGTGGTGAAATTCACGAAGGAAGCGGCGAAGACGTCCGGCTCCGGAACGGTATCGGGTTCCGATGCCGCAACCGTATCGGGTTCCGATGCCACAGCCGGGTCATGAGACCGGTACAATGGCAGAGTAGTGTGAAAAGGAGTACGTGACGGCAGATGAGGGAAGCTATATGAAAATCTTAGCGGTAGATGATGAAAAACTGGCATTGGAAATGCTGACTGAGGCAATACAGGAAGCATGTCCGGATGCGGAGATACTTGGCTTTAACAACCCGTATGATTGTCTGGAAGAAGCCCAGAAGGGTGTCTTTGATGTGGTGATGACGGATATCCAGATGCCGCAGATGACGGGACTGGAATTCGCAGAAAAGCTCCTGAAGATAAGACCGGGAGTCAATATCATATTCATCACGGCATACGACAGCCATGCGGTGGAAGCTATGCGTCTGCATGCCAGCGGCTACATACTAAAGCCTGTTACTGCGAAAAAAATAGAAAAGGAGCTGGGAGATCTGCGCTACCATGTGGAAGCACAGGAAGAATACCGATGCCGCATCCAGTGCTACGGCAATTTTGAAGTATTTGACCGGCAGGGATTTCCGGTACACTTCCGCAGAAACCGTTCCAAGGAAGCACTGGCATATATTGTCCACCGCCGTGGCGCTTCCTGTACGACAAGAGAGATTGCAGCCGTTCTTTTTGAGGACCTTGCCTATGATAAACAACAGATGAACTATCTCAAAAAAATCATGTCATCCCTGGTGCAGGATCTGGATGCAAACGGAATAGGTGATATCATTGTCCGGCAGAGAGGAAATATTGCCTGCAATACCGATAAGTGTAATTGCGATTACTTTAACAATCCGGAAAAAAAGGAGGATCTCGACCAGGAATATATGTCCCAGTACAGCTGGGCGGAATACGAATAATTCCGGATAATGAAAAAAGTAGTTCAGTTTGTCTACCATTTGTCCCTTTTAAGATTTTACAATAGGGGCAAGTAGTAAGAAATCCAATGAAGATGCAGCCGCAGAAGCGCGTATAGGAGGAAAGCCATGCCAAAGACAGAAAGAGAAAAAAGACTGGAGAAAGCCTACCAGAACATCAAAAAAATCACAGGTCTGCAGTTTGATGAGACCAATCTGAAAGAAGTCAACCATGCATTAAATACCATATATATCAATGGAAAGAATGTTTTCGCAGACAAGGACTGGAGAAATATCAATCAGGTAAATATACAGCGTGTGGAAGAGTTGAGCCGGCTGCTGACCAGAGCGATGGATGTCAGCAACACTTCCTTTGTCAGCATCATGAAAAGGGATGATGTCAGCGCATCTCCTTATACAATTCCTTATACCTATGCACTGGATAGCAAGGGCGAAAGAATAAAAAAGCTTACACCCCAGATTCAGGAGCAGATGAAGAAAAAACAGGCTGCCATTGCAGAATATGAGGAGCACTTCGGGAACACCCGGAAAGGGAATCATGGAGAGAAGCTTGCCGAATTGCGAGAGGCTGTAAAAGGCAATGTTACCGGCAGGGAAAAGTACCAGAAGGTACAGGATTTCTTTGAAGAAGATTTCGTGACACCGGAAGACGGAATAAAGGGACTGGACGGGAATTCCTTTGCCATGGCAGAAAAGCCATCGGATCTTGTGAATGTGTGCAGCCTTGTCCTGATGGGCAGAGGCTATACGGAAGCGGATTTTGAACAGAATACGGAAGAATTGCAGAACGCCAGAAAACAGGTTGGGGCGGAAGTAAGACAGCTTATGACCGGAAATCTGGACGAGAAAGCGAAAAAAGCAGCTTTCCGTGAACTGATGGACGATGCCACAGCGGGTGTGGGAACACTTCAGCTCAGGGCAGTCGATTTCTCGGATGACAGTACCTTTGACAATTACCAATACAATCAGTGGATTGCGGGTATGGTAAAGAGCCTTTACGGTGCTGCCATGGCCGGAATGAGTGACCTGACAAGAGATCCGGACACCATAACAAATGTAAAAGACCTCAATGATATTTCCAGCTCCTTAGATGGTATCAACAAGCTTGACAGGATACGTCTGGTACCGGAATATGGCAGCGATGGTCAGCTTCGTTCCGATATGGCACAGGTGGTTATTGACCGGCTGGGAGCGGACTACGGCAGATATCATATCACAATGGTAAAAAATCTGGCAGGAGCAAAGGACATTGCCAGACCAATTGCTGATTTTACAGAGAATTTGATTCTCAACAGCAGAGAACTTGAATACGAACTGGAAGAAATTCAGGAGGATCGGCAGAAGTTAGAACGGGCAGAAGATGAACTGAGTGCGGATAATCTGGATGAGATCTACAAACTGAGAGCGGCTCTTAAGGAGAAACAGACCGTTTACGATGTAAGTAAGGCTCTGATAGAGCAGATGGAAAACGGCAGCAAAGATGGTATCCGGAAAGCCCTGAATCAGTATCTGAACGCTAATCCGCAGTTGCTTGACAATATTGACCCACAGCTGCAGACCATTGCTGACGGCACCAAGATGAAGGAAGAAGGTGTTTCTTATTTCCATTATCCGGAAGGAAAAGACAGATCCGTTGCAGGTTACAGGCAGAGGATGACGGCTGCCTATGATGTCGGCGGACAGATGGATCGTATAAGCACCATCGCATCCCTGACGGTAGGCTATGCCTGCCTGAAGGAAAAACAGCAGGCAGAGCAGGCAAAGGAAAAAGGCTTGATAGCGTTTGAACCTGAACCGTTTTCCCTCACGGAGTATCTTGAAGATGCAGAAATGCAGGAAGCGAATATCGAGGAAGCATTTGCATATTTTGAAGCAAACCCTATCCACTCGAAGTCAACAGATGAAGCGGATATAGCGGCAAATCATGCGAATGTCAGAAAATTCGGAGAAATAGTTGCAGCACTGCAGGATAAAATTCTGGATACGGAGCTTCCGGGGAGTGACTATGGAAGTTTCACCGAGGTGGCAAGAGTATTACCGCTGATTAAGAGTCTGAATTCCGTCTGTCAGGACAGCCACCAGTTTTTACAGGCAGTGCCGAACGGTTATGAAGAGGATTTTTATGCGGCAGTTGGCGGAAAAGAAGCATTTGAAAGCAAGTGGGTAAAGATACAGGCGGCACAGTCTCTCATGTACGCAGAACAGCTGCTGAAGGATCCGGACAGGCTGGGAAAGAAGAGCAGCCGTGAACTTGTGAAGGGGGATACCCTGCTGCAGCAGTGTATCAGTATCAATTTCATCAAGAAGTATGCACAGGGACTGAACGGTATCAAAATAGGAAAATTGAATGTAGACGAAAAGACTGCACAGGCTATGGACACCTGGTCGAAATTTATTAAAGGAGTCGCACAGCAGCCGTTCCATGCGCTGATGGGAACCGAGCAGGGTCTGAAACAGATTATGGAATATATCAGGACCTTCGGAAAGAACGATCCGGGAAATATTAAGAAGGTGTTGGATGATGCGTACCTGATGATAACAGCCCCTGAAAAATATGCGGAACAGCTTGCCAAAGAACAGAAAGAGGCAGCAGAACAGGCAGCAGAACAGGCACAGGAAGCACCTGCAGAACAGGCACAGGAAGCACCTGCAGAACAGGCACAGAAAGAGGTAGCAGAACAGGCACAGGAAGCACCTGCAGAACAGAAGAATGAAGATTTGGAGCAGGCACTTTACGGAGAGGCGGAAGCTCTCCATGATGAGAATGCGGACGTTGCTCCGGAGGCATTGGATTTGGATGAACGTCTGAACGGTATGATAACGGAGATGCGGGAATTTATCGGGGAAGAGCCGCACGATTGGCTGGCGGAATACGGCACGGAAGAGAGCTGGTCAAAAGAAGTCAGTCCGGCGGATGAATGGAGAAACCGCATTGAAGAACTGAGGAATATTATGAACGAGGCAGAGACCAGCTGGATGACGAACGGCAGGGAGGAATTCCGAGATATCCAGACAGGTCTGGATGAGGCTGCAAGACTGCTTGCCGGTGGGGATCTTAACATCGGTAGGTTCGGAAAAATTATGGACAATGTCCTGAAGCGGACGGATGACTATATCGAGAGAAAGGAACGGGAAGGCGTCAAGGGCATTACCGGAGAGAGACGTTTCGAAGCCGTTAAAAATATCAGAGGGAAGCTGATCACCGCCAATACGGATGCATTAGAACCCGAGATGATCAGTGCTCTGTTCGGACACGATCCGTCGGGCAGGGAACTGACACAGCAGGAGATGTTTGAAAACTGTATGAGCCGTATTGCGGTTTATCTGGAAACAGCAGAGGCAATGGAGGATCCGGCAAAGCAGCAGGAAATGTATGACACCCTCGAAAAAGTGCTGATTGACCGCGGCAAAAATTCCGAGGCAAGAAATAAGCTGTTGTCAGATATCCAGGATGGGGACAATATCATTCGGAGAGAGGCATTGGAAAGTGCACAGAGAGAGTCCCGGCTTTTCCAGAAGAACCTTGGCAGCAAGATGGTAGAGGCTACCGAAAGAATAAAACAAGAAAAAATCATAGCTGCGGGAGAAAAGCTGCGTAAGCTGGCTGCACAGAAGTGTATTTCCTCCGGCATCAGCGAGAAGTCCGTTGCGTGGAGCAAGCTGTTGAACGCTTACGATACGCTGGCAGGAAGAAGTGTGAAGGAAGAAATTCGCAACTCCGTAAATAGTCAGAAGGAAATAGACAAATTAAGCAGCAAGACAATCATCAAGTATGGGGAAACCTGTGCAAAAGCACTGGAAGCAGGTTACAACAGAGACAAAGCGGTTTCCTATACAGAGCAGGAGGCTGTTGCAATCGCATCAGCGGCTGTCTACACGAATCTGATGAAGACGGAGTATGGCAGAATTGCACTTAATGGAGCTATGAAATATTACGACGATGAAAAATTAGAGCACTTTGTGAAAGGGTTACGGACGGGTACATTTAAGATGGTAGAAGAAATCCGTACCGAGACAGACCCACAAAAGAGAGCCGGATTTACAAAGGCGAAAAATCTGGAGACCCTTGGCAGAGTGGGCGCACGTGAATTTTCCTTAGCCCTTATAGCGGAAGAAGCCAATCGACTGGGAGAAAAGAACAGACAGTTAAGAGCAGCGAAGAATAATATCGCAGAACGGCAAGTGGGAGAGGAAGCGCAGAGAAGGTCGTCATTGCCACAGCCTGAGGTGGGAAAAGGTATGGAACCGAAGCCCATGCAGTAGGGAGCACAGCGCACTGTGCCGCTGTGAGTGGGTTCCGAAAGGATTTTAGGGGGATGACACGATTTGGGATGAAAATGAAAATGACGAAAAAAAAAGAAGCAGTCAGTCTGTTTGCACTGAATGTGATCCTGTTTATTATATTGACGGCACCGTTCAAACTCTGGGTCGCAGCAGCACAACTGACGGATATGCGTCCAAGCACCGCACTGACACCGGTGCTTGGAATGATTTTTGGATGGCCGGCTGCATTTGGCTGCGCCGTAGGGAGTCTGATCTGTGATGCCGTTTCCGGTTATGAGGTTTCTTATATACTGTTCAGCTTTGCCGGGCAGATAATTTATGCAATGATTCCCTATTATATGTGGAGAAGATTAAATCCGGAGGAGGATTACAACAGTCTGTTCTGTCTGGACCGTGTTGCCAAAATCCTGAAATTCTGTCTGGTACTGGTAGTGGATGCACTTCTCATTGTGCTGTTAACCGGGCTGTTGAACCATGTGTACAATGTGACCGGATTTTTCTCCATGGAGAACCTGTATCTGCTGATAAACAGCTTTGATTCCGGACTGCTGTTCGGAACACCGCTTCTGATTATCGGAAACCTTCTGCAGCGCTATCTGGTAAATCTACAGAATGACTCAAAGGAAAGCGTGCTTCGTTTTTCCATGAATGAGCGGATGATTCTGAATACGATTATTACCGGAATTGGACTTTGCTTTGTGGTGGCGGGCATCGTCTATCTGACCAATAAATTAAATCAGAATGGAAGCAATGTGAGTCTGTTGGGACAGATGTTTTTATTTGAAACGCTGGTATTAAACGTGTATTTTGCTCTGTCGCTCGGGTTTATGTCCTACACGGAAAAAAAGATAGCACGTCCGGTGGAGGAACTCGCAAGGGTGAGCAACAGCTATTATGAGCAGCACGATACACAGGACAGACGGCAGGAGATGCTGGATACCTGCGGACGGTATGCCAAGGACACCACGGAAGTGGGGGAACTGGCGCGTTCCTATATTTCCATGATTGGGGATTTAGAGGATTATATTGAAAATCTCCAGACAGTGACGAGGGAAAAGGAAAGAATCAATGCGGAGCTGACACTCGCATCCGATATTCAGGCGCATATGCTGCCGTGTATTTTTCCGGCGTTTCCGGATCATGATGAGTTTGATGTTTATGCGGCCATGACCCCGGCAAAGGAAGTCGGCGGTGATTTCTATGATTATTACATGCTCGGAGACAATCGGTTTGCCATGGTGGTTGCGGATGTTTCCGGAAAGGGTGTACCGGCTGCTCTGTTTATGGTAATTGCCAAGGTTCTGTTAAAGAACCATGTGCAGCTTAATTTAGAGCCTGCGGAGGTTTTTGAAAAGGTTAATAATCTGCTCTGTGAGGGGAATGATGCAGACTTGTTTGTGACGGCATGGCTTGGTATTCTTGATTTGAATGACGGCAGGATGACATATGTCAATGCCGGACATAATCCGCCTTTGTGGAGACATGCGGACGGAGACTTTGAATATCTGAGATGCAGACCGGCACTGGTGCTTGCGGGTATGGAACAGACGAAATATACCCAGCATGAAATCCGGATGCTGCCGGGTGACCGCCTGTTCCTCTATACGGACGGTGTGACGGAGGCAACCGGTACGGACGGCGGAATGTATGGCGAAGAACGGCTCAGAGATTATTTTAATACCCACCGGGACATGGATATTGTCGGCACACTGCATGGACTGAAGGAGGATGTGGATGCCTTTGTCGGGGAAGCACCGCAGTTTGATGATATTACCATGCTTCTGATGGAATTTCAGAAATATAAACAGTGAAATGAAAATCGGATGAAAACAGGAGGCCGCCATGGAATGTATCAGAGTACCTGCATCCATCGACCAGCTCGACACCGTGCAGGAATTTATTGAAGAAAAGCTTGAAGGCTGTCAGTGCCCGGACAATATCATAATGATGGTTTCTGTTGCTGTGGAAGAAATCTTTGTAAACATTGCCCATTATGCCTATGCACCCGGGAAGGGGGAAGCGGAAATATGCTGTGAGGTCAGGGATGACCCCCAGCAGGTTGTCGTGCAGTTTCAGGACTGTGGAACACCCTTTGATCCACTGGAAAAAGAAGAAGCGGCAACTACGCAGGAGGCACTGTTAGAGAGGGAGGGAGGTCTTGGAATACTCATGGTCAGAAAGAGCATGGATTCTATGTCCTATTCCTTTGAAAATGGAAAAAATATATTAACAATATCAAAAAAACTGGGTTCCGGCCCAAAGGATGGTACCGGTGAAAGCCATCCGGAAGAGAGGGGATATTGAAACAAAAGCGGATAATACCATATACGATATTGGCGTTGGGAATCAATCTGCTGGGAAGATTTCTGGCGGACAGGTTTATGTTGCCTGTCTGGTGTGATTCCATAGGGACATTTCTGATAGCTTATCTGGCTGGACCGGTATGTGGCGCAACAGTCGGTCTTGCTGGCAGCATCATAATAGGTATTTTTGAAGAACAGCAGTCGGCGTACTGTATCATCGGCGCGGCACTGGGCGCGGCAGTGGGTTACTTTTCCCAAAAAAAATATTTTGAAAACCAGTTTAAGACCATGAATCTTGGAGTAGGGATGGCATTGTTTTCCACGGTGGCATCCCTGCTTCTTTCGCTTATGATTTATGACGGCTCCATCCGGAATGTCTGGGGAGAACAGGCGGCTGCCATGTGTATTTCCAAAGGCTTTCCCAGACCGGCTGCACTGTTTTTCGGCAGGTTCTGCGTGGAATTTTTAGACAAGCTGCTGAGTGTTGAAATTGTATATGGTATTTTCAGACGAAAACGGAGGCTGACCGGGTTGCTCGTATTTGTGCCGGTACTGGCACTGTGCACAGGCACGCAGGTATCGGCCGCATCTTCCCGGACGGATTACGATGCCTATCTCCAGAAGGTGTATACAAATGAAGACGGGCTTCTGTCAGGTGAGGCAAACGATATAGAGCAGACAAAGGATGGAAAGCTCTGGATTGCAACGTATGCGGGTCTTTATAAGTATGACGGCAGTAAGTTCAGGCTTTTCAGTGACCTTCCGAGCGTTAAGAGTGTCATCTGCCTTCATACGGATGAGGAAGGACGCCTGTGGGTCGGTACCAATGACAACGGAATTTCCATCCTTATCAACGAAAAGGTTGTCTGTACGATAGACGAAACGGAGGGGCTGCTCTCCAATTCTATCAAGGATATGGTCAGCGATTCATATGGCAACTATTACATAGGAACGGCGGACGGCATGTCCGTTGTAACGCTGAACGGCGGTGTCAAGGTTGTCAGAAGCTATGAACAGATAAAGAACGCTTATCATATGACAGCAGACCATGCCGGTAATGTGGTGGTTTCGACGGACAGGGGAGAGGTATACTGGTTAAGAAACGGTGTGCTGGTACAGTCCTATACGGAAGCCATACAGCGGGGAGATATCAAAGGTGTCTGCTTTATCGGGGACGGCAGACTTTTTATGGGTACAAACGACAATGTGGTATATGAGTTTGAACTGATGGATAATCTGCCGAGGCTGCAGCGAAAGATAGAACTAAACGGCATGGAAGCAATCAATTCCTTTTATGTCATGGAGGATGGAAGCAAAGATATCTTTGTGTGCTCGGACAACGGTATCGCCGTCCTGCATAACGACAATACCTTTCATAAGCTTAAGACGGATGAATTTTCAAGTACCGTTTACAGTATGCAGGTGGATTATCAAGGCAATCTGTGGTTCTGTTCCTCCCGGAAGGGTCTGCTGAAAATGAGTAAATCTCCGTTTCAGGAGCTGTTTCCGCAGACCGGGGCAGACGCTGCCGTGGTGAATACGACGCAGATGTGGCAGGGATTGCTTTTCTGCGGAACGGATAAAGGGCTGGTCATTATCCGGGAAACGGATAATACCACAGTGGAAAATGAAATTACGGACATGTTTACCGATACCAGAATCCGCTGTATAAAGACGGACAGCGAAGGAAATCTGTGGATTGCCACAGCGGGGCTGGGCATCTGCAGGATAGATGCCGATGTCCGGGACGGATACCGGACGAAAATGTTTACGGAAGAGGACGGAACATCCGGAATGCGGTTTCGGAGCATTCTGGAGGCACAGGACGGCAGTATTGTTGTTTCGGGAGATTACGGAATTACCATCATCCGGGGAGATGCGGTCGAAAAGGTATATACAATCGATGATGGTTTTCTGAATGAAAAGTCCCTTTGTATGTTGGAATATCAGGGTACCCTGTTCATTGGCTCGGATGGCGGCGGCATCAGTATGATTAAGGACGGAAGGATAACCGGTCATATCGGAAAGGAAGACGGGCTTTCTTCGGATGTTATTCTGCGGATGGTTTATGAGCCGGACAGTGACGGTATGCTGATTGTCACAAGCAACGGACTCTGTTACAGAAGGGAAGACGGTACGGTAAGCCGGCTTGACAGCTTTCCCTACAGCAACAACTATGATATTTTCTGCCGCGACGGCACCTGCTGGGTACTCGGAAGCGCCGGCATATACATTGCCAGGACGTCGGATTTGCTTGCCAATACCAGAACGGAGTATCCGGTTCTGGATACGAAGAAGGGGCTTCGTTCCTCCCTGACCGCCAATGCCTGGCTTTGTGCGGAGGATGATAATCTGTATCTTTGCAGCGGAACCGGTGTCATTAAGGTCAGCACCACGGACTATGATGTAACGGCTAAGTCCTACCGGATGCTTTTGGAAACTGTCAATGTGGACGGGACAGAATATAAAATAAGCCGTTCGGAGTCATTAAAGCTTCCGTCCGATGCCGGAAAAATTACGTTTGAACCGGAAATCCTCAATTATTCGGTTTACGATCCGTATATCAGCTATTATCTGGAAGGCTATGATACAGAAAAAACGGAATGTCTGTTAAGTGAGCTGGGACGGATTACCTATACGGATCTGAGGGCAGGCAGATATATTTTCCATATAGCGGTTTTGGACGGGCTTGACGGCAGCGTGACGGAGAGTGCGGACTTTTCCATAGAAAAAGAGCCTGAAATGTACCAGACACCATGGTTTAAGGCATACGTCATGCTCATTACGGGACTCGTGATTGTATGGGTGACCTGGGGACTGACAAGAATGTGGACCCAGAAAACCATTTTAAGACAGCAGTATGAGCTGGAGTATGCACAGAAGCAGATTGAGATGGGGAACGAAACCATCCTTTCCATTGCACGTACTGTGGATGCTAAGGATTCCAACACAGGCAAGCATTCCTACCGGGTGTCGGAGTATGCGGTAGCGATAGCACAGCGTCTCGGATATCCGGAGAAAAAGTGTGAGGCACTGCGTCAGATGGCGCTGCTTCACGATATCGGCAAGATAGGGATACCGGATGCGATACTGAATAAACCCGGAAAACTAACGGAAGAAGAATTTGCCATAATGAAGAGCCATGTCGTGAAGGGCGGCGAAATTCTCAAGGATTTCAAAATGATTGAGAATGTGGATCTGGGAGCTATGTACCACCATGAGAAATATGACGGAACAGGATACTGCCGGGGACTGAAAGGCGAGGAAATTCCCATAGAAGCACGTATTATCGGAATAGCCGATGCCTTTGATGCCATGACGGCAAACCGTGTATACCGCAAACAGTTGGATCTTGATTTTGTAGTTGAGGAATTAAAGCGGGGCAGCGGGACGCAGTTTGACCCGGCGCTGGTTGAGGTCATGCTTTCCCTGATTGAAGACGGGACGATAGATGTGGTGGCACTGTACGAGAAATCAAAGGAGAACGGCTGATATGAATAAGAAGCATATTTTGTGTGTGATTACATCGGCAGTTATGTGCCTGGCGGCTCTTATGGTTCATGATATGACAAAAGCAGAGGTGCAGAGCCTGAAAATAGGATTTATATTTCCGGGAGATGAGATTACACCGTATACGGAAAATTTCATGGATGCCATGGACATTCTGATACAGGAGTATGGCGACAGCATAGAGTGTTTTGCCGGATATAATGTATCAGAGGATCAGCTTAAGACGGTTCTTGACGAGTTCATAGCCGGAAACTGCAATTATATCATAGCGGCGGATAACGGATATGAAACACAGGTAAAGGCGGCAGCAGCCGCCCATCCGGAGGTGGAGTTCTGCGTACCATTAGGGGATAACGCCAATGAAGGAGAGATACTCCCTAATTACCATACCTGTTCCGGAACGATTTACCAGGGAAGATATGTGTGTGGGGTAGTCGCAGGGGAAAAACTCAGGGAGATGCTGGAGGACGGCACAATCACCACGGAACAGGCAAAGATAGGATATGTTGCCGCATTTGCGGATACCCAGGCTATATCCGGCTATACGGCATTTTATCTCGGGGTACACTCGGTGGTTCCGGAGGTAACCATGCTTGTAAAGTATACCTATGAATGGGCGGATTATTACAAAGAAAAGCAGGCAGCGGAGGAGCTGCTCCGGCAGGGTTGTGTGATTATATCACAGCATTCCGATACCGCAGGCCCGGCGGAGGCATGTGAGGAGTTTTCACGGAATCAGCCGGTATATCATGTGGGATATAACCGGAGCATGACGGACATTGCACCGAAGAGCTCCCTGATAAGCTGTTCCGTGGATTATTCTTATTATTTCAAACAGTCGGTCGGTGCCCTGTTAAGGGGAAGGAAGATTGAAAGCTGCATAAAGGGCGTTGTTAACGGACAGGATGCCATGGGAGGCTTAAAAGAGGGCTGGGTGCGTATCCTTGATGTGAACAGGGCAATTTTGCCGGATACCGTTGACGGCAGGATAGAGGAAACTGTAAAAAAGTTAGAGAAAGGAACGCTTCCGGTTTTTTACGGATCGTTTACCGGAGTAAATCCCAATGACGAAAAGGATACGGTGGATTTATCGATACCCTATATAGAAAATGCAGAATCCTCCGCCCCGACATTCCGGTACATTCTCAAAGATGTTATCAGGATAGTACGATAGCTGACGGAAGGAGTGGGAGACATATGGCGGAGAGAGGGGTAACAATATCCGTAATCGTTCCGGTCTGTAATGCGGAGAAATATATAAAAGAGGCACTTGACAGTGTCCGGATGCAGAGCTTTACGGACTGGGAGCTTATTCTGGTGGAAAACAGGTCGGAGGATAACAGCCCAGCCATCTGCGAAAGTTATGCACAGGCGGACAGCCGCATTTGTATTTACAGCGAAGAAGAAACCGGTGCCGGAGCAGCCCGGAATACCGGTATGGCAGCGGCACACGGAAAATATCTCTGTTTTCTGGATGCGGATGACTATCTGGCGGATGCGGATATCCTGGGGAAGCTTGTGGAGCGGATGGAGCGGCAGCAGGCGGATATCGTGGTCTGCAATTATATGAGAAACTGGAACGGCAGGCTTCTGCAGGCTGCCGGACATGAGGTCTTTTCCACTTTGGACAGGGAAGAAGAGGATTTCCGTTTCAAGGGCTTTTTTTCTGTGGGTACGCTCTCCTATGTATGGGGGAAGCTCTACCGCAGGGATTTCATAGAAGAGCACGCCATCCGGTTTCAAAACCTTGCCTATGCGGAGGACAAGCTGTTTAACCTGCAATGTTATCTATGGCAGGCAGACTTTGGGTTTATCGGGGAAAATGGTTATATTTACCGGAAAAATGAAAATTCGGTTTCCCATCAGTACCAGCCGGAGTCTGTGGAGTGCTGGCTCAGGATTGCCCATACGGTTCAGGAGCAGATAGAGGCAGGCGGAAGTGCCTGCCGGGGCTATGAGGGACTTGTCCGGTATACTCTTTTTTTTGCCGCTTTTTTTGACTCCAAGATGGAATATGCAGAGCACGGAAAATCCATGGGAGCCGTGCGCAAAACACTTCGTATGTACGAAGAGGATTTTTTAGGGAAGAAATGCTTTAAGCAGCTTGCTTTCGGAAATGATGTTCGCTGTATTTCCCAGGGACTGTGGAAGATAATGATGCGTGGGTTTTCCCTGGGCATGCACCTTCATATGTTTGGTCTGCTGGCATTAGGAATTAAATTTCTGATTGACCTGCGGATAGACGAAAGACTGTCCGATACAGGTCTGAGGGAAAATGCTGTTTTAGCGGCAGAGCATGTAGAAACAGAAGCCGACAGGATAGAGAAAGGTAACATAGCGCAATGACTTTTGGGAAAGGAACAGGGAAAACAATTATGAAAAAAAGAATACGGCTTGTAAAGCGAATCATTACAGCAGTATTGTCATGCGCAATGGTGTGTTCGGTATTCTGGCTTTCAACCGTTTGAATGAGGTACAGGTTGGTGACAGCATAGAAATTATAACCGTTAATGATACTTACCAATACGAGGTAACAGAGATAAAAGTTTTGAAAAACTGCATGATTTTTGGGGAAAAAGTTTTGAAAAACTGCATGATTTTCGAGGAAAAAGTTTTGAAATTTTGCATGATTTGGGGGGATAAAATATTGAAGAAATGCAAATAATAGAATATACTTAGCTTATAATGCAGGTTGTAGTATTCTATCGAAACTTTATAGGAGGCAGGCATGTATTTTAAGAGAAAAGCATATGACGAGTTGAAAGAGTGGAAAGAACAGTATGCTGACAAGTATGCGGTTTTGCTGGAGGGGGCAAGACGAGTCGGCAAATCTACCATTGCAGAGCAGTTTGCCAAAAAAAAATATAAATCCTATATACTGATTGATTTTTCAAAGACATCCGAAGAAATGCTGGCGTGCTTTGATGACATGCATAATCCGGATATGTTTTTTCTTCGCCTGCAGGCGATAACCGGTATCAATTTATATCAACATGAGTCCGTGATAATATTTGACGAAGTACAGCTTTTTCCCAAAGCAAGACAAGCCATTAAGCATCTTGTTAAGGATGGCAGGTATCACTATATAGAAACAGGTTCCCTAATATCCATTCGGAAAAATATTAAAGATATCCTCATTCCGTCCGAAGAAATGAAGATACAGGTATATCCGATGGACTATGAGGAATTTTGTGATGCGACCAATGGCAATTATGAATTGCTGGAAAAAATATATATGCTGAAAAAAGGCGTGGGGCAGCAGGTCAACCGTAAGCTTATGAGGGATATAAGGCTGTATATGGCTGTCGGTGGAATGCCGCAGGCAGTAGAAGCCTTTGTAAACGGAGAAAACTTTTCTGCGATTGATATGGTAAAACGCCAGATTATCAAGTTGTATGAGGATGATTTCAGAAAGCTGGACCCATCGGGAATGATTTCAGCCATGTATCATTCCATACCGGCACAGCTTTCCAAAGGCGGAAAAAAATATCGTACCAGTGCACTGACGGGGAAGCGGAAAACATCAAAAGAAGAGAAATTACTATATGATTTAATAGACTCGAAAACAGTTCTTCCGTCTTATAATACAACGGACCCAAGCGTAAGTCTGTCGCTTACGAAGGATTTGGACAGTTACAAAATGTATATTGCGGATACAGGGCTATTTATTACGTTGATGTTTATAGACAGACCGGCGGCAGAGAATGATATATATGCAAAATTGCTGGCGGATAAACTGCCGGCGAATTTAGGGTATCTGTATGAAAATCTGGTTGCCCAGATGATAGCCGCATCAGGCAGGGAATTGTTTTATCATACATGGAAGAAGGAAAAAAGTACACATTATTATGAAATAGACTTCCTGATTACCCAGAGCTCCAAGGTATCTGCCATAGAAGTAAAATCTTCAGGAGTCGGAAAACACGAGTCCCTTACAGAGTTTCAAAAAAAATATTCCAAAACGGTCAGGGATTGTGTTATCATCTCGCAAAAAGATATAGACAGGGAAGGGCAGATTTCTTTTTTACCGGTATATCTGACTCCGGTTTTATGTAAATTCTGTTACTGTTCAGTGATTAGCCAAATCCAGTAAATACAAAGGGTACAGGTTTTGTG
>CAVHWP010000018.1:0-47185 GCA_963639875.1 Bacteroidaceae bacterium | reverse complement strand
TCTATATAAGCTTTGTGTTTTCTACGCATCGGTATCGGAGCAGAATGCACAGCGCAGTAAAATGACCGGGACTCTGGTATCACAGCTGTATAAGGTTCTCAAAGAAGACGAAAGATATGTAAACTGTCTTGATGAAAAAAAAGTATTTCCTGAAAACTTCAGGAGAAATGTTGTGACACTAAATCATCATGGACTGAAAACCTTTGGCAATGCAATGAGTGCAAGACATCCGATTTCCTATGTAGATGAAAACGGAGAAAAGGTGTGTGGTTTTTTCACAGAAACTCTGGTTAATAATAAAGTTGATAAAGCAGTATTTGAGAAGCACCGAAATGAAGTAAATGAAATTAAATCACAAATAGAGAATGCAGACAGCCGGCAGAAGAGAAAAGAGTTAAGGGAGCAGCTTGAAAAAAAACGGCAGGAGAGAATGCAAAATTGGTCGTTGGCGCAGACTGTGATGTATGATAAAGCCGGCATTGAATACAATAACAATATTACCGACCGTAATTGCGCAATGACGGGCATTGCAAACCTTCTGGGATTAAACAGGTTGCTGGCAGAATCCCATTCCATGACAGTCTGTTACGAAGACGGGACCAAAAAAGACGGTGTGTTTATGAAAACCAGTAATGGAGTGGTATATGAGAATCTTCTTCATGTGCCGACTTACAAGATGGCTGAGTGGCAGATAAATGCAGGACAAAGACCGAAAGTTTCCCTGGAGAGCGCTACACTTAAGAGAGATCTGGCGGATCTGCAGATACTGGATTATATCTGTGGAAATATTGACAGACATCACCAGAACATGACCTATATATTTGATAACAATAACAGGCTGGTTGGTGTACAGGGAATAGATAATGATTTATCCATGGGAACGATTGCTATTCCGAAAAAAACAGGAATTCATTTTATACCTCCTTTGGAAAAAATACGCATCATTTCTGATACACTGGCAGCGAAAATAAAGGATGTAACGGAAGAGGAACTGAGATATGTATTGAAGGGACTCGCCTTGACGGAGGATGAAATCGATGCTGCATGGCAGAGAACCAGTGAAATTAAGAATCGCCTGAAAACCGCGAAGATATACGATCCGGTTGTTGATAAGTTTAGTGATGATTATATTACGATTGTTTCGGACTACTATTTGGAACAGATTTTATTTCAACAATTATGTATACATAACAAGCCGTGTGCTAATTACTTTGATACTGTCTTGGATATTCCCAGGCGTTTACATGCAGACAAACAATTGGATGAAAAGAATAACGCTGCAGTAAAAAATGATGAGTACAGAGAGAAAACGAATTTAAACTATGAGAATACAGTAGTTCCTTATGCCGAAGCCAAACTAACCAGATTATCTTTTTCCGGAGAAGTTATGGAAAAAAACAAAGGCACTGTGGAAGCGTTTAAGAAAAAACTGGAAGAACTTGCCAGAAACAGCGAAACGGGTAAGGTGGAGATAAAGGAGGAGAGATCTCTTGCCTACCAAAATGTGTATAATGCAGTTTGTAAACTATGCACATGGTATCAGGATTACGATGCAGAAACAACCGATAAAATGACTTTGTCTCCCATTCTGAAAGAAACAGCTGCGGCATGCCAGGATTACATCACAGCACATAATCCATACTCGGCGATTGGAAAAAGCAGGCAAAAAGCTATGACGGAAATTATAGAATTTATTGGTACGCAGGGTATTATGATTGACGAATACTATGAGTATATCAGCAATAAGCTTGCGGAGCACGAAAATAACGCAGAAAATCAAGACAATGCAAATTCGCTTTCAGACGAGGACATTCAGACAAACGGCAGAAACACCGGTGGAATAATCAGATAAAAAGAGTGGGCTGCAGATGAAATAATCTGCAGCCCACAATCTTTTGCCGGAATTCAAAACCGAACCTGTACTTTATTTCGATTTAATTTCCTTCCATAGGTTGTTGTAGAGGGTATCGGCATCGTCACCTAAGTAGGAGAAGGTTTCCAGACCGTCATACTGGGATAAATCCGGGAAAGCAATCTTGGAATTGCGGATGTCGTCGTCCTCGATTAAGTCCTGGGCAGCCGTATTGGGGGTGGAGTAGGTAATGTAGTCGAAGTTCAGTAAGGCGATGTCACCGCGGCACATAAAGTCGATGAATTTTTCAGCATTTTCCACGTTTTCCGCATTCTTGGGAATAACCCAGCTGTCAATCCAGACATTGGTGCCTTCTTCGGGAATGACATATTCAAGGTCGGGGTTCTCGCGTTGTGTGTAGATGGCTTCACCGGAGTAAATAACACCGAGAGCGGCTTCGTTGCCAATCATTTTATCTCTGACCTGGTCGATGACATATGCCTGTACCAGAGGCTTCTGCTGGATTAACAAATCCTTTGCTTCGTTTAATTCGGTTTCATCCGTGCTGTTCATGGAGTAGCCAAGAGATTTTAAGCCAACCATGAAAAGGTCTCTGACGGAGTCCTGCATAAGAATGCTGTCGGCATATTTCTCATCCCAGAGAATGGACCAGCTCGTAACCGGCTCATCCACCATGGTCTTGTTGTAAAGAATACCGACGGTGCCCCAGCAGTAGGGTACGGCATAACGGTTGCCGGGGTCAAAGGCTTCGGACTGCTCATAATACTGGGCGCCGATGTTTGCCTTGGCATTGGGAATGTTGTCCCAGTTTAATTCCTGCAGCAGGTCGTTATCAATCATTTTCTGAATCATGTAATCGGAAGGACATACCACATCGTAGTTGGAAGCACCGGCTTCTACCTTGGGATACATGGTTTCGTTGGTATCAAACTCATCGTAGATGACCTGGATACCGGTTTCTTTTTCAAACATGTCTAAGGTGTCAGGGTCAATGTATTCGCCCCAGTTGTACACATAGACTTTTCCGTTGGGATATTTGTTTGCAGAGCCGCAGCCGGATAACAGAGCGGCAGTCATGCAGGTGCAAAGTCCCAGAGCAATCATTTTTTTCATAATTGCACTCCTCCTGTCGTGTAAAATAAAATTACTTTGCAGATTTTTCCTTTGGCGTATGGTTTACCAGCAACAGAAGCAACAGTACCACAACAAAGATAATTGTGGAAAGGGCATACATTTCAGGCTTGATTCCCTTTTTGACCTCAGTGTAAATCTTCGTAGATAATGTATCAATTCCCGGGCCTTTTGTAAAGTGGGTAATGATAAAATCATCCAAAGACATGGTAAAAGCCATTAAAAAGCCGGATAAAATGCCGGGCAGGATATCGGGAAAAGTAACCTTGAAGAAAGCCTGGAGCTGGGTAGCGCCAAGGTCTAAGGCCGCTTCATAGGTATTGGGGTTCAACTGCTTCATACGGGGCTGCACACTTAAAATCACGTAGGGAATGTTAAAGGTAATGTGTGCTAAAAGGATGGTCATAAAACCGAACTTTATGCCCAGTACGATAAAGAGAAGCATCAGGGAAATACCGGTTACGATTTCCGCATTTAACATGGGAATATTGGTGATGCCCATGATGATGGTGCGGTTTCTTTTTTTCATATACTGCATGGCCAGGCAGGCAACGGTGCCGATGACTGTGGCAATCAGGGAAGAGAGCAGCGCAATGGCAAGCGTGTTCCAGAGAGCCTGAAGGATTTCGGCATTCTGAAAAAGCTGTGCATACCATTTTAAGGTAAAACCTCCCCATTTTGCACGGGATTTGCTGGCATTGAAGGACAAAATCATCAATGTCACAATCGGGGCGTAAAGGAATATGAAAATAAGGGTGATATAAATTCTGCGGGCCGCGTTTTTCATAGTGCATTCGCCTCCCCTTCTTTATCAAATATGGCGGAAAGAACCATGTTCACGATAATGAACAGCATGAGAACCATGGAAAGTCCGCTGCCTAAGTGCCAGTTGCCGGTCTGGGTAAATTCCTGCTCGATGACATTGCCGATTAACAAAATCTTGCTGCCGCCGAGGAGTGTGGAAATAACGAAGGTGGTCAGCGCCGGTACAAATACCATGGTGATGCCACTGATGACACCCGGTAAACTTAACGGAAGCGTAATCTTAAAGAAGGTGTGCACGGAGTTGGCACCCAGGTCTCTTGCCGCATTGATAACATTCTGGTCAATCTTGGTAAGGGAATTATAAATGGGCAGTACCATGAAAGGCAGGAAGTTGTATACCATACCCAATATGATGGCGCCCGGTGTATTAATCAGGTTTAAGGACGGCAGATGCAGGAAGGAAAGAACCGAGTTGATAACGCCGTTCTTTTCAAGCAGTGTCTGCCATGCCATGGTGCGCAGAAGGAAATTCATCCACATGGGAAGAATAAAAATCAGCACGATGAAGGAATGGGTATTGACCTTCATGCGGGAGAGTATCATGGCAAGAGGGTACGCCAACAGTAAGCAGAGTACCGTGGAAACCAAAGAAAGCAGAATGGAAATCCGCAGTGCCTTAAAATGCTCCGGTGTGGCAATGGCTAAAATATTTTCCAAAGTAAAAGCGCCGGTCTTGTCGGTAAAGCCGTAGTAGAAGACCATGGCAAGAGGAATTAAGATAAATGCCGCACACCAGAACAGGTAGGGAAGTGACAACATTTTTTTATTCATTTATTTTTGCCGCCTCCTCATCTTCGGATTCCGGTTTGTTCATAATCTGGATGTTGAAAGGGTCCACCTTGATGCCGACCGGTGTGCCCACAGGGAACATACGGGTGGAGTGAACCAGCCACTCGAAGCCGTTTGCCTGTACTTCCATTTCGTAATGAACGCCCTTAAAAATCAGGTGGGTAACCACGCCCTTTATGGTGCCTTCCTCCGGTGCGGTAAGCTCCACATCCTCGGGACGGATAACCACGTCAACAGGCTTGTTTTCACCGAAGCCCTCATCCACACAGTCAAAACGGGCACCTAAAATTTCAACCAGACGGTCGCGTATCATGGTAGCGCCGATGATGTTGCTGTCGCCGATGAAGTCAGCCACGAATGCGTTCTCGGGCTCGTTGTAAATACGCTCGGGAGAGCCAATCTGCTGGATATAGCCCTGGTTCATGACCACGATGGTATCGGACATGGTAAGTGCCTCCTCCTGGTCGTGGGTGACATAGATAAAGGTAATACCCAGTTCGTTCTTCAGACGGATTAATTCATACTGCATGTCCTGACGCAGTTTTAAATCCAGTGCGCCCAGAGGTTCATCCAGAAGCAGCAGCTTGGGTTCGTTTACAATCGCACGGGCAATGGCGATACGCTGCTGCTGGCCGCCGGAAAGAGAGTCCGGCATACGGTTTTCGTAGCCGTCCAAGTTTACCAGCTTCAGGGCATATTTGATTTTATCCTGAATGTAAGATTTGGATTTGTTCTTAATTTTTAAGCCGAAAGCAATGTTCTCCGCAATGGTCATATGCGTAAAGAGAGCATACTTCTGGAAGACAGTGTTTAACTGTCTTTTATTTGGCGGAAGGTTGGTAATATCCTGATTTTCAAAGACAACACGGCCGGCATCAGGCTGTTCAAAACCGCCTAAGATACGCAGAGTCGTAGTTTTGCCGCAGCCGGAGGGGCCCAGCAGGGTCAAAAATTCATTTTCCCGGATATAGAGATTCAAATCGTCCAGAATTAACTGACCGTCATAGGATTTGGAGATATGCTCCAGATTTACCAGTACGTCTTTCATGTTTGTTATACCTTTCCGCGTAAAATAAAAATGGAAACTGTGTCGAAAATTGTTCACAGTTTCGTTTTATTATATAAAGAAACTATGAAAAATGCAATGTATATTTTTGTGCAAAACCTTTTAATTTTCATGGATTTTACAATTATTTTTTTGGTAAAAAGCACAAAAAGGGTAAATATTTGCAGAAGGGGCACCGATATATATCTTAAGAGCAAAAAATGGCAAACGGAGTTGCAGGAAACTATCAAGGAGGAAAAGACAAATGAGTATATGTGCAGTAACAGGCAACACGGCATCTGCTTACGGAACCGAGTATTCCGCAAGTGCGAAGAAAGCAGAAACCGAAAAGAAAGAAGAAACTGCCGGTGCCGTATATGAGGCATCCGAAAAGAAAGAAGAAAAGGCTGCTTATTCCATCAACAAAATGAGCGCAGCCGACAGAGCCAATCTGGTATCCCAGTTAAAGGCTGATGCGGAAGCAAGACAGAGCCAGTTTGTATCCATGGTGCAGAAGATGATGTCCGAGCAGACCAATGCTTACGGACAGGCCAACGATATCTGGTCATTCCTGGCAAGCGGCAAATTTACCGTAGACCCGGCTGCCAAGCTGCAGGCACAGCAGGATATTGCAGAAGACGGCTACTACGGTGTAGAACAGACCGCATCCCGTATTTTTGACTTCGCAAGTGCTCTGGCAGGGGACGACGAAGAAGCTATGAAAAAAATGCAGGCAGCTTTTGAAGAGGGCTTTGCACAGGCTGAAAAGACCTGGGGTGGAAAGCTTCCCGACATTTCCTATCAGACCAAGGATGCTGTCAGCAAGAAGTTTGAAGACTATTATAAGTCCAAAGCCACTTCCAAAACGGAAGAATAAGAGTTTCGGGGAACCGACAGGGGGTTCGGTAAATAGAATAAGAAAGAAAAATGCTGCGGGTTTCTGCAGCATTTTTTGTCGGAAAAATTTTAGAAAATAAGTATTAGTTCTTATAAAAGTCCGTCAGATAGGAGAGACGGGCGCTCATGTTGACCATCATGGCATCTAAAACGGTGATGGCTGCCATGGACTCCATAACCACTACGGCACGCGGTACAATGATGGGGTCGTGTCTGCCTTTGATGGCAACTTCGATTTCTTCCCCGGAGGTGTTCACGGTGTGCTGTTCCTTAAAAATAGAAGGCGTGGGCTTTACGTGGGCACGCAGCAGGATGGGAGAGCCGTCGCTCATGCCGCCGAGGATACCGCCCGCATGGTTGGTTTCTTTAACAATATGACCGTCACGGCTGCAGAATGCATCGTTGTTCTGACTGCCGGTGGTTTGGGAAACCAAAGTGCCGTCTCCGATTTCCACAGCTTTTACAGCGCCGATGGAAGCAATAGCTTTGCAGAGGTTGGCGGAAAGCTTTTCAAAGACAGGGTCGCCGATACCGGCAGGCATGCCCTCAATCAGACATTCCATGACACCGCCGGAGGAGTCCTTTTCCTGCATCAGCTCTTTTAAGTAGTGTTCCGCTTTTTCGGAAGCCTCCCTGTCCGGCATGGCAGTCGGGGTTTCCGTAATAGCTTTTTTGTCAAAATGGGAAAGGTCTGCGGAAACGGGACCGATGGAGCGGGTATAAGCGGTCACGGTAATGCCCATTTCTTTTAAGATTTTTATGGCTACGGCGCCTGCTGCCACACGGCCGATGGTTTCCCTGCCGGAGGAGCGTCCGCCGCCGCGGTAGTCGCGGAAGCCGTATTTTTCATCAAAGGTATAATCGGCGTGGCCGGGACGGTAGTAGGAAGCAATCTCACTGTAGTCGGCAGAACGCTGGGACGTGTTGCGGACCATGAGGCTGATGGGCGTGCCGGTGGTTTTGCCGTCAAATACGCCGGAGAGAATTTCCACCGCATCGTCCTCTTTACGGGGAGTGGCAATGCTGCTCTGACCGGGCTTGCGTCTGTCAAGGCAGGGCTGGATATCTGCTTCGGATAAGGGAAGACCTGCGGGACAGCCGTCGATAACGACACCTACGGCTTTGCCGTGGGATTCTCCCCAGGTTGTTATTTTAAATAAAGTACCGTATGTGGAACCTGCCATAATATGAATTCCTTTCCTTTTTAGAAGGTATCTTTGGTAATACCGGATTTTCTTTCTAAACTATACAATAAAATGAGCAGGAAAGCAATTCGGAAAAAATAAGAAAAGAGGGTGCAAACCCCGGAAAGATATGATACTATATTAGAATATAAGCAATGAGTGTCTGTTTACAGTGGGATGAATCATGAAAGAACGATTTGATGAAAAACTGATAAAAAAATGCAAACGGATAAGCAGGCGGCACAAATGGGCGGTAAAACCCGTTACCTGGTACATGCTGGCGGTTCTGTCCGTTTACCATACAGGCAGATGGATGGGCAGGAACGGCAAACGTCTTTCCTGCGCAGGCTTATTGCTGCTTTTTTTGACGGTGAGCAGCAGCTTTGCCATGGTAAAGGATGCGGAAAGCCCCCTGCAGGACAGAAATCCCGAGGAAAACGGCATCCAGCTTACCGAGGAGCAGGAGATTGACTCGGCGGAGGTGGCTTCCATCGGCGAAGACGCCATAGAAAAAACGGACGATGTGGCGCTCCTTGACGAAGAGGATCTGACGCTGTATACGCTGGATGAAATTCTTTCAAACAGCACGGTGCCGGAGGACTATGAGCAGATAAAGGAAGAGGAGGCAGAGGACAAAACGGGACTTCCCTCCACCTATGAGGAAGCGCAGGCGGACTGGCGGCTGTTGCTTGTCAATAAGCAGCATTCCATACCGGATGACTACGAGTTCCCGCTGGGCACCATTTCCGGCAGCATGCAGTGCGATGCCAGGGTATTGGAGCAGCTTCTTTTAATGATGCAGGCGGCAAAGGACGACGGCGTGGATTTGGTCATCTGTTCCCCCTACCGGGATTTCAACAGACAGACCTATCTGTTCAACCGGAAGATTACCCGTTATATGAATGCGGGCATGTCCTATATGGATGCCTACAAGGAAGCCTCCATTGCGGTTACGTCCCCCAATGCCAGCGAGCACAGGCTGGGACTTGCCTTTGACTTTTACAGCAGCAGCTACCGCAACTTAAACGAAGGCTTTGCCGACACGGAAACCGGCAAATGGCTGAAAGCGCACAGCTATGAGTACGGCTTTGTCCTGCGTTATCCGAAGGGGAAGGAATATATCACCGGCATTGAGTTTGAACCGTGGCATTTCCGCTATGTGGGCGTGGATGCCGCTACCTATATGACCACACATGAACTGACATTAGAGGAATTTTGGGAGGAATATTGATGTACCGTATTTTAAAACAGGAAGGCAGTGCCAAAAGAGGAGAGCTGGAGACCGTTCACGGCACTGTGCAGACCCCGGTCTTTATGAACGTAGGCACCGTGGCTGCCATTAAAGGAGCCGTTTCCACGGAGGATTTGGAGGGTATCGGGACCCAGATAGAATTGTCCAACACCTATCATCTGCATGTACGTCCCGGAGATAAAATCATAAAGGAACTGGGCGGCCTGCATAAATTTATGTCCTGGAACAAGCCCATTCTTACGGACTCCGGCGGATTTCAGGTGTTTTCCCTGGCGGGACTCCGCAAAATCAAAGAAGAAGGCGTTTATTTTAATTCCCATATAGACGGCAGAAAGATTTTTATGGGTCCGGAGGAAAGCATGCAGATACAGTCCAACCTGGCCTCCACCATTGCCATGGCATTTGACGAATGTCCCCCCGCTCTGGCGGAGAGAGGCTATGTGCAGCCTTCCGTGGACAGAACCACCCGCTGGCTGGCACGGTGCAAAGCGGAAATGCAGCGCTTAAACGGCTTAGAGGACACCATCAATAAAAAGCAGCTTCTGTTCGGTATCAATCAGGGCGCTGTTTATGCGGATATCCGTATTGAGCATGCCAAGAGGATTGCCGACATGGACCTGGACGGTTACGCCATAGGCGGGCTTGCTGTGGGAGAAACCCACGAGCAGATGTATCATATAATAGAAGAAACAGTACCGTACCTGCCGAAGGACAAGCCCACCTACCTGATGGGCGTGGGTACTCCCGCCAATATTTTGGAGAGTGTGGAAAGAGGCATTGATTTCTTTGACTGCGTGTATCCCTCCCGCAACGGCAGACACGGCCATGTGTATACCAATCACGGCAAAATCAATCTGTTCAACGCCAGATACGAAAAGGACATGCGTCCCATTGAAGAGGGCTGCGCCTGTCCCACCTGCCGCAGATACAGCAGAGCCTACATCAGGCATCTGTTAAAGGCAAAGGAAATGCTCGGCATGCGTCTGTGTGTGCTGCACAATCTGTATTTCTACAACACCATGATGACGGAAATACGGGATGCACTGGATGACGGTGATTTTGTGGGATATAAGAAGAGAAAATTAGCAGGTATGGAAGTGGGAGCGGAGGATTAAGGCGTCCGCAGGGCAGCTTTCTATAAATTTTTCATAAAATACTTGCGGGAGTCCCGAAGTTTGTGTATCATGTTTTTTAGAACTTGCGGCATGTCCGCATAATATGCAGGAGGAATTATTGATGTTTAATCTTTATTTAACGGAAGCAGCGGCAGAAACCACAACTACCGGTAACAGCACAATGAGTCTTATTATGACACTGGTAATGTACGGTATTTTCATTTTTGCACTCTGGTTTATCTTATTCAGACCCCAGAAAAAGGAACAGAAGAAGCTGGCAGCACAGATTGCCGCGATGGAAATCGGCGACTGCGTTCTGACCACATCCGGTTTTATCGGCGTTGTTATCGACATTAACGACGACACCGTTATCGTAGAGTTTGGCAACAACAAGAACTGCCGTATCCCTATGGAAAAGAGCGCTATCTGCCGTGTAGAGAAGCAGGGCGAGGCGCAGGCATAAGGAAAACAGCCAACCTGACTTTTGAGAAAACAAAGACCCGTGGTTTTTACAGCCATGGGTCTTTTTGTGCGTATTTAAGCTGAAAAAACGGGGAGTGCCTTAAAATCTGTGTATTGAATTTTCAAGCTGTTTACGGTATGATAAATAAGTATTTTTATACATTTATGAATAAGCAGTACAAAAGGAGAGAATGAGATGGGAGCAGAAAAAAACTTGAAAATCACCTGTATACCCGGTGACGGCATAGGCCCTGAAATTGTTGCCCAGGCTAAGAAAATTGTATCGAAGGCAGGAGAGAAATTCGGATTTACACCGGTTTATACAGACATTTTAATGGGCGGTGCCTCCATAGACGTGCACGGCATACCCCTTACGGACGAAGCCATTGCCGCCGCAAAGGCAGCGGATGCCGTACTGATGGGTTCTATCGGCGGAGATACCACAACCTCCCCCTGGTACAGGCTTCCTCCCGAAAAGAGACCCGAAGCAGGACTTTTGAAAATCAGAAAGGCATTGAACCTGTTTGCCAATTTGCGTCCCGCTTACCTGTATCCGGAATTAGCCGGTGCGTGCCCCTTGAAAGAGGAAATTTCCAAGGCGGGCTTTGACATTATGATTATGAGAGAACTTACCGGCGGCCTTTACTTCGGCGAAAGAAAGACCTACGAGGAAAACGGAGTCAGAACGGCGGTCGATACTCTTACATACAACGAGAACGAAATCAGAAGAATTGCCATAAAGGCATTTGAAATTGCAAGAAAGAGAAAGAAAAAGGTTACAAGCGTGGACAAGGCAAACGTGCTGGACTCCTCCAGACTGTGGAGAGCCGTTGTCATCGAAGTGGCAAAGGATTACCCGGATGTGACCTTAGAGCATATGCTGGTTGACAACTGCGCCATGCAGCTTGTAAAAGACCCGGCACAGTTTGATGTGATTTTGACGGAGAACATGTTCGGCGACATTCTTTCCGACGAAGCCAGCATGATTACCGGTTCCATCGGCATGCTTTCCAGCGCTTCCTTAAACGACACGAAATTCGGTCTTTATGAGCCCAGCCACGGCTCCGCACCGGATATTGCGGGCAAGGATATCGCAAACCCCATTGCCACCATTTTAAGCGCTGCCATGATGTTACGTTACAGCTTCGATTTGGACGAGGCGGCAGCAGCCATTGAAAAGGCAGTGGAAACCGTATTAAAGGACGGCTACCGTACCGGCGATATTATGGCGGACGGCTGCAAAAAAGTGGGCTGTACCGAAATGGGCGATTTAATTGCCGAGAGAATATAGGATTTTGAGGAGGAAAATAAAATGAGAAGTGATTCTGTTATGAAGGGTACCAGCCAGGCACCCCACAGAAGTTTGTTCAATGCCCTGGGCTTTACCGAAGAGGAGAGAAACAGACCGTTAATCGGTATTGTCAGCTCCTACAATGAAATTGTACCCGGTCATATGAATCTGGATAAAATTGCGGAGGCCGTAAAGCTCGGCGTAGCCATGGCGGGCGGTACTCCCGTTGTATTCCCGGCAATCGCTGTCTGCGACGGTATTGCTATGGGACATATCGGCATGAAATACAGCCTGGTTACCAGGGATTTGATTGCCGACAGCACCGAATGTATGGCAATGGCACACGGCTTTGATGGTCTGGTGTGCATTCCCAACTGCGACAAGAACGTGCCTGGTCTGTTAATGGCTGCGGCAAGATTAAATATTCCCACTGTTTTCGTTTCCGGCGGCCCTATGTTAGCCGGCCATGTAAACGGCAAGAAGAGAAGCCTTTCTTCCATGTTTGAGGCGGTAGGCAGCGTAGCAGCCGGCACCATGAGCATGGACGAGCTTTGCGAATACGAGGAAAAGGTATGCCCGACCTGCGGTTCCTGTTCCGGTATGTATACGGCGAACTCCATGAACTGTCTGACCGAAGCAATCGGTATGGGACTTAAGGGAAACGGCACCATCCCCGCCGTATATTCTGAAAGAATCCGTCTGGCAAAGCATGCCGGCATGAAGATTATGGAGCTTGTGGAGAAAAACATCAGACCCCGCGACATTATGACGGCGGAAGCATTCAGGAACGCCCTCATCGTGGATATGGCACTGGGATGCTCCACCAACACCATGCTGCACCTTCCGGCAATTGCCCATGAAGCAGGCGTGGAACTGAATCTGGATATGGCAAACGAACTGTCCGCCATCACTCCGAACCTGTGCCACTTAGCCCCGGCAGGTCCTACCTACATGGAGGACTTAAACGAAGCGGGCGGTGTCTATGCCGTTATGAAGGAGCTTTCCAAGAAGAACCTTCTGAACTTAGACCTGATTACCGTTACCGGCAAGACCGTTGGCGAAAATATCAAGGATGCTTACAACAAGAACCCCGAAGTTATCCGTCCCGTGGAAAATCCGTATTCCCAGACAGGCGGTATTGCCGTATTAAAGGGCAACCTGGCACCGGACTCCGGCGTTGTAAAGCGTTCCGCCGTTGTGCCTGAAATGATGGTGCACGAAGGCCCTGCCAGAGTATTTGACTGCGAAGAGGATGCCATCGAAGCTATCCGCGGCGGCAGGATTGTAGCGGGTGATGTAGTGGTTATCCGTTACGAAGGTCCTAAGGGAGGTCCCGGCATGAGAGAAATGTTAAATCCTACCTCCGCCATTGCCGGTATGGGACTCGGTTCTTCCGTAGCCCTGATTACGGACGGACGTTTCTCCGGCGCATCCAGAGGCGCTTCCATCGGACACGTTTCTCCCGAAGCAGCGGTGGGCGGCCCCATTGCACTGGTAAAGGAAGGCGACATTATCAGCATCAATATCCCGGAAAACACACTGAACGTCAAGATTTCCGATGAGGAAATGGCAAAGAGACGTGCCGAATGGCAGCCGAGAGAACCCAAGGTAACCACAGGCTATCTGGCAAGATACCATGAGCTTGTTACCAGCGGCAACCGCGGTGCTATCCTGGAAATCAAGAAATAATACGGGACAAGGAGAAGAAAGATGCAGCTTACAGGTTCAGAAATTGTAATTGAGTGTCTGAAAGAGCAGGGCGTGGATACCGTTTTCGGGTATCCCGGAGGCACGATTTTAAATATTTATGACGCATTATACAAACACAGTGATGAAATCACCCATATTCTGACTTCCCATGAGCAGGGCGCTGCCCATGCGGCGGACGGTTATGCCAGAGCCACCGGCAGGGTCGGCGTCTGTCTGGCAACCAGCGGACCGGGAGCTACCAACCTGGTAACCGGTATTGCCACCGCCTATATGGACTCCGTGCCCATGGTAGCCATTACGGCAAACGTAAACCTGCCGTTACTGGGCAAGGATACCTTCCAGGAAGTGGATATTGCGGGTGTTACCATGCCGATTACGAAGCATGGCTATATTGTAAAGGATATCCGCATTCTGGCGGATACCATCCGGAAAGCGTTTAAGATTGCAAAGTCCGGCAGACCCGGACCGGTACTGGTGGATATCACCAAGGATGTAACCGCCGCAACCTATGAATACACCCCGGAAAAACCGGAAGAAGCGGAAAAAATCAACCGCTATACGAAGGAAGATCTGGAAAAAGCGGCAGAGCTTATCAATCAGGCAAAGAAGCCCTTTATTTACCTGGGCGGCGGTACCATTCTGTCCGGTGCCAACAAGGAAGCAGCCGAGTTTGCGGAAAAGATTGATGCACCGGTATGCGATACCCTGATGGGTAAGGGCGGCTTTGACGGCACAGCTGAGCGTTATACCGGCATGATTGGCATGCACGGTACCAAGGCTTCCAATTTCGGCGTCAGCGAATGTGACCTTCTGATTGCACTGGGCTCGCGTTTCTCCGACCGTGTTATCGGAAATCCCGCAACCTTTGCCAAGAACGCCAAGGTTCTGCACATCGACATTGATGCGGCGGAAATTGATAAAAATATTCCGGCGTATGCCAGCGTAGTCGGTGATATGAAAGCCGTTCTTACGGATTTACTTCCCATGCTTGAGAAAAAAGAGCATAAGGAATGGATGGCGCATATCGAAGAATTAAAAGAAAAATATCCCCTTAAGTACCATGAGGATGTTCTTTCCTGTCCGTATATCATGGAAGAAATCTATAAGGTGACAGAAGGAAAGGCAATCATTACCACGGATGTGGGACAGCATCAGATGTGGGCGGCGCAGTATTACAAATATACGGAGCCCAGAACCTTCCTGTCCTCCGGCGGTCTCGGTACCATGGGCTACGGTCTGGGTGCCTGCATCGGCGCCAAGATGGGCAGACCGGATAAAATCTGTATCAATATCGGCGGTGACGGCTGCTTCCGTATGAATATGAACGAGCTGGCAACCGCAAGCCGTTACAAAATTCCCATTATTCAGGTGATTATCAACAACCATGTACTGGGTATGGTGCGTCAGTGGCAGACTCTGTTTTACGGCCACAGATATTCCCAGACCGTGTTGGAGGATGCGGTGGACTTCTGCAAGGTGGCAGAGGGACTCGGCTGTACGGCAATCCGTATCACGAAAAAAGAAGAAGTGGAACCGGCTCTGCGTAAGGCACTTGCCGCAGACGGTCCGGTTGTACTGGACTGCATGATTCCCGAGGATGACAAGGTATTCCCCATGGTTCCCGCGGGAGCACCCATAAGCGATGCCTTTGATGAGGATGACCTGAATAAGAATAATGCATAATGAAGTAAAAAGAATTGCATAAAATGTACCATGAAGAAAAAGAATAAGTTTCCCGTAAAATCCCTATGCTTTTTTGGCGTCTGCCTGCTTATATCCCTGTACTATGTGACAGGGATATATTACAGGCAGAGCTTTGGCATGGGGAAATTTATTAATGGGGTTTATTGCACCGGCAAGTCGGTAGAAGAGATAAACAGCGAATTGACCAAAGAGTATAACGGCAGGGCCTTTACCGTGACGGATTTATACGGCAATTCCTATGAAATCCCGCTTTCTTCCATAGATTACAAGGCTGACTATACAGGTCAACTCGAAACTGTCCAGAGTAGTCAATCAATATTTCTGTGGGGAATTGAGGCGATTACCGGCGGAAACAAGAAGATTTCCCCAGAGATTTCTTTTTCCGAAGAGGCACTGCTTAACGCTTTGGAGAAAAACGGTTTCTTTGCAAAAAACCGGAAGGAACCGGTGGTGGAAATCCGGAAAGAACAGGCATATGTACTCTATGACGGCAGGAAGAACGCCCTGCAGGAAGAAAAAATGCGGCAGGTTCTGACAGACAGTCTGCTTGCCGGAAACCTTTCCATAGATGTTTCGGAATGCTATGAGGATTTGCCCTATACGGCGGAAATGGGGGATACCCTTACGGTATGGAAAACGGTGGAGGCGTTCCAGAACCGCAGCCTGACCTATGATATGGGGGACGGGGATGTCGTGCTGACACCGGAAATTACGGCAGAATTTTTAATCTGCAACGGCGGAAAATTTACCATGGAAAACGGCTGGCCGGTGGTAAACGAAGAGGGCATCACCGCCTTCGTGGACAATCTGGCGGCGGAATACGATACCTACGGCAAACCGCATTTCTTTCATGCCACGAGAGGGGAAGACATAGAAATAGAAGGAGGCACCTACGGCAACGAGCTGGACAGGGAAGCGGAAATCGCTTTCTTAAAGGATTACTTCGGCAGTGTGGACCTTCAAACGTCTTCCGGGGAAGAGGATTTGGCGGACGGAAACCAGCAGCCCGGGCAGGATGCCTTACAGAGCGGAAAGCATATTCCTGCTTATAAAAGACAGGCGTATGTAAGAGGAAAGAAAGACCTGCTTACCACCTACGTGGAAGTGGATATGGGAGAACAGAAGCTTTATTATTATGAAGAGGGCGTCTTAAAGCTGGAAACGGATGTGGTAACCGGCAACATGAGCCGGAAGTGGGACACACCGGCGGGCGTAAATTATGTGTACGGCAAGCAGAAAAACCGCACCTTACGAGGTCTGGGCTATGCCACACCGGTGAATTACTGGATGCCGGTCAACGGCAATATCGGTCTGCATGACGCCACCTGGCGGAGGGAGTTCGGTGGGGAAATCTACTTAAAAAGCGGCTCCCACGGCTGCATCAATATGCCGAAGGACAAAGCGGGAGAGCTTTACGACATGGTGGTAATCGGCACGCCCGTGGTAATGTTTTATTGATTTTGGAAAATAATTTATCCATGCAGTTGACTAAAGCGTCCGAAAAGTTTACAATAAGGAAATGCTAATATGTATTTTTATACAGAAAGCCATTTACATAAAATGAGGAGGTAGTAACCGTGCGAGTTTACAATTTTTCAGCAGGTCCGGCAGTATTACCGGAAGAAGTGTTACAGGAAGCAGCAGATGAAATGTTAGATTATCAGGGCAGTGGCATGTCCGTGATGGAAATGAGCCATCGATCTAAAACCTATGAGAAAATCATCAAGGAAGCTGAAGCCGATTTAAGAGACCTGATGAATATCCCGGATAATTATAAAGTGCTCTTTTTACAGGGCGGTGCAAGTTCACAGTTCGCCATGATTCCCATGAATCTGATGAAGAACAAGGTTGCTGATTATATTGTAACCGGTCAGTGGGCAAAGAAGGCATATCAGGAAGCAAGCATTTACGGCAAAGCCAACAAGATTGCATCCAGCGAAGACAAGACATTCTCTTACATACCGGATTGCTCCGATTTACCCATCAGCGAAGATGCGGACTACGTTTATATTTGCGAAAACAATACCATTTACGGAACCAAGTTCAAGACCCTTCCCAATACCAAGGGTAAGCCCCTGGTAGCAGATGTGTCTTCCTGCTTCTTATCCGAGCCCGTGGATGTAACCAAATACGGCGTGATCTACGGCGGTGTTCAGAAGAACATCGGACCGGCAGGTGTGGTTATCGTTATCATCAGAGAAGACCTGATTACCGAGGACGTTCTGCCCGGCACACCGACCATGTTCAAGTATAAAATCCATGCAGACAACGGTTCCATGTATAACACACCGCCTGCATACGGCATTTATATCTGCGGCAAGGTATTCAAGTGGTTAAAGAAGCGTGGCGGTCTCGAAGCCATGAAGGAATACAACGAAAAGAAAGCAAAGGTTCTGTATGATTTCTTAGACGAAAGCAAGCTCTTCAAGGGCACAGTCAGAAAAGAAGACCGCTCCTTAATGAACGTTCCTTTCGTAACCGGAAGCGAAGAACTGGATGCCAAATTCGTAAAAGAAGCAACCGAAGCCGGCTTTGTCAACTTAAAGGGACACAGAACCGTCGGCGGTATGCGTGCAAGCATCTACAATGCAATGCCCATTGAAGGTGTGGAGAAGCTTGTAGAGTTCATGAAAGAATTTGAAAAAAACAATGCCTAATTGAGAAAGGTCTGGATAGAAAAATGTTTCAGTATTATTGCTTAAATCCCATTTCCAAAGTGGGTCTTGATAATTTCAGTGCAGATTATGCAAAGACAGAGGATATCAACAGTGCGGAAGGCGTTCTTGTAAGAAGCGCTTCCATGCATGAGATGGAGCTTCCCGACAGCCTGCTTGCCGTAGCAAGAGCCGGCGCCGGTGTCAACAACATTCCTCTGGACAAATGTGCAGAAAAAGGTATCGTGGTATTCAATACACCCGGTGCCAATGCCAACGGCGTAAAGGAACTGGTTTTTGCGGGCATGCTGCTTGCAGCCAGAGATGTAGTAGGCGGTATCGAATGGGTAAAAGGAAATGCTTCCGATGAAAACATTGCCAAGACTGCCGAAAAAGAAAAGAAGAACTTTGCAGGTACCGAGCTTGCAGGCAAGAAATTAGGGGTTATCGGACTTGGCGCCATCGGCGTTAAGGTAGCCAATACCGCCAGACATTTCGGCATGGAAGTATACGGCTATGACCCTTATCTTTCCGTAAACGCAGCATGGAGCTTAAGCAGAGATGTAAAGCATGTGCTGAATGTGGAAGAGATTTACAAAACCTGTGATTACATCACCATTCATGTGCCTCTGTTAGACTCCACAAAGGGCATGATTAACAAAGAAGCCATCGACATGATGAAGGACGGTGTTATCCTTCTTAACTTTGCAAGAGACCTTCTGGCAAACGAACAGGATGTGCTGGATGCCATTGAAAGCGGCAAGGTACGCAAGTATGTTTCCGATTTCCCTAATGCCACCACAGCAGGCAAAAAGGGATGCATCGTCATTCCTCACCTGGGCGCTTCCACCGAGGAGTCCGAGGACAACTGTGCAGTAATGGCAGTACAGGAAATGATGGATTACCTGGAAAACGGCAACATCCGCAACAGTGTAAACTATCCCAACTGCGACATGGGTGTCTGCACACAGGCAGGAAGAATCGCTATCTTCCACAAGAACATTGCCAACATGATTGGTAAGTTCACATCCTGCTTAGGCGACAACGGCATCAACATTACCGACATGACCAACAAGTCCAGAGGAGAAGTGGCTTATACCATGATTGATGTGGAAAGCGCACCCACCAAGGACATTGTAGACAGCCTTTCTGCGATTGACGGTGTATTCCGTGTAAGAGTAGTGAAATAAGGAAACGGTTATAAGCCGTAGACAGTACAAAACATAAAAAAGCAAAAACCTCGGGTACTTTTGTACCTGAGGTTTTTGTTATATCCGGAATACCGGATGAAAATTTTCTGTCATCTGCGGTCATTGGTTTCACTTCTTTTCCCGGATATTTTATCATACATTGTCTTGTGGTGTATAGGTATTTTTGCTAAAATAAAGATATGAAACAATAGGAGGAAATGGCTGATGGCGATAGTAAGACCTTTTGCGGCGCTGCGTCCTGCCGACGGTATGGCAGAGAAGATAGCGGCATTGCCGTATGATGTATATAACCGGAAAGAAGCAAAGGAGGCGGTGAAGGATGCTCCCCATTCGTTTCTCCGCATTGACCGTGCGGAGACCACTTTACCGGATGAAGTGGATACCTATGATGAACGGGTATACAAAAGAGCGAAGGAGCTTCTTACAGAGCAGGTGGAGAAGGGCGAATACATAACAGAGGACAAGCCCTGCTTTTATCTGTATGAGCTTGTGATGAACGGCAGAAGCCAGACCGGCGTGGTAGGCTGCGCCTCCATTGACGACTATTGCAATAATGTCATTAAAAAGCATGAAAATACCCGTGCGGACAAAGAGGAAGACCGCATCCGTCATGTGGATACCTTAAGCGCCCAGACCGGCCCCATCTTTTTGGCATACCGGGACAGAGCGGATTTGCAGGCGCTTATTAAAAAGGGAAAAGAAGAAAAGCCCCTTTACGATTTTACCGCAGAGGACGGCATTACCCACCGGGTATACCGGATTGCGGATGAAGGAATGCAGAAGGAAATTGCCCGGATTTTTAAGGAAATGGACAGCCTATACATTGCGGACGGTCATCACAGGGCGGCTTCGGCTGTAAAGGTGGGCTTAAAAAGAAGAGCGGAACATCCGGATTACACCGGTGATGAGGAGTTTAATTATTTCCTTTCCGTGGTATTTCCCGACAGCGAACTGATGATTATGGACTACAACCGTGTGGTGAAGGACTTAAACGGCCTTACCCCGGAAGCCTTTCGTTCCGCCATCAAAAAATGCTTTACCGTGGAAGAGAAAGGCACGGAACCGGTGAAGCCGGAGGGAAAAGGTGAGGTCGGCATGTATCTGGATGGAAAGGGATATCTTCTTACCGTAAAAGAAGAGTACCGGAACGATGACCCGGTAAAGGGACTGGATGTTTCCCTGCTGCAGGATTACCTGCTTTCTCCCATACTCGGTATCGGGGACCCCAAGACCGACAAACGGATAGACTTCGTGGGAGGCATCCGTGGGCTGAAAGAGTTAAAGAAACGTACGGAATGCGACTGCAGAGTGGCATTTTCCATGTACCCCACCTCTATCGGAGAGCTGTTTTCCGTAGCGGATGCGGGGCTGCTCATGCCGCCCAAATCCACCTGGTTTGAGCCGAAGTTAAGAAGCGGACTGTTTATACATACTTTTTAGAATACTTACCTGGGAGGGGCAATATGACAAAGAAATTATATAAAATGATGAACTGGCCTGTGATAGAGGAGATTATTTATTCGGAGTCGCAGGACCCGCATGCAACACTGGGACCGCACGTGCAGGGAAACGGCACCCTGATTCAGGCATTTTTCCCGGGAGCACAAAAGGTGACCCTGCAGCTTACCGGGGATATGTCGGAAAAGGAAATGGAGCTTGCGGATGACGACGGCTTTTTCGCAGTCTGGCTGCCCACTAAAAACGTGGGAGAGTACCAGTACATTGTGGCCTATGAAAACGGCAGCGTGGAAACCATGCAGGATGCCTACCGCCACGAATGTCTGATTACGGCGGAGGACGAAGAGAAATTTGCAAGAGGCGTACACTATACGGTTTACGAGAAGTTGGGCGCCCACACCATGAACCTGGACGGGGAGGACGGCGTGTATTTTGCCGTGTGGGCACCGAATGCCCTGCGTGTGAGCACCGTGGGAGATTTCAACCATTGGGACGGCAGAGTGCACCAGATGAGAAAGCTCCCCAGCGGTATTTTTGAAATCTTTATTCCGGGCGTAAAGGCGGGGGATAACTACAAATACGAAATCAAACTGAAAACCGGACTGACGTATCTGAAAGCCGACCCTTACGGCAATGCGGCGCAGCTCCGTCCGGAGACGGCTTCCGTGGTAGCGGATTTGCGGAACTTTAAGTGGGAAGATAAGGAGTTTATCAAAAAGAGAAAGACTTTCCAGAAGGAAAATGCACCCATCAGTGTATACGAACTGTATCTGGGCAGCTTCCTTGCACCGAAGGATGACGAAGAATATGCCAATTACCGGGAAATTGCGGACAAGCTGATTCCCTATGTAAAGGAAATGGGCTATACCCATGTGGAGCTGATGCCGGTTATGGAGCATCCCTTAGATGCATCCTGGGGCTATCAGGTTATCGGTTATTATGCACCTACCGCCAGATACGGCACGCCCGAGGACTTCATGTATTTTGTGAACGAGCTGCACAAAGCGGGCATCGGCGTGATTTTGGACTGGGTACCGGCACACTTCCCGAGGGATATTTACGGGCTGTCCTCCTTTGACGGCACTTGCCTGTATGAGAACCCGGACGAACAGAGGCGTTCCCATCCCCACTGGGGCACCCTGGTATTTGACTACGGCAGACCGGAGGTTTCCAACTATCTGATTGCCAATGCGCTGTTCTGGGTGGAAAAATTCCATGCGGACGGTATCCGTATGGATGCGGTGGCTTCCATGCTGTATCTGGATTATGGCAGGAACCCGGGCGAATGGACGGCAAATATTTACGGCGGCAATGAAAATTTAGAGGCAGTGGAACTGATTAAGCACTTAAATTCCATGATGGGCAAGAGAAATCCCGGCGTATTGCGCATTGCGGAGGAAAGCACGGCATGGCCCCTGGTAACGGGCAGCCTCGAAGACGGCGGACTGGGCTTTGATTTGAAGTGGAATATGGGCTGGATGAACGATTATCTGGATTATATCAAGTACGACCCGTATTTCAGAAGCCATCATCACAGCGAACTGACCTTCAGCATGATTTACGCATACAGTGAGAAATTCATGCTGGTATTTTCCCATGACGAAGCCGTACACGGCAAGTCCTCCATGCTGGGCAAAATGCCCGGAGAGCGGGAGCAGAAATTTGCCAACTTACGTCTGACCTATGCGTATATGTTCACCCATCCCGGCAGAAAGCTTTTATTTATGGGACAGGATATCGGCGAATTCTCCGAATGGAACGAGATGCGCCGGACGGAATGGGAGCTGTTAAAGTATCCCGACCACAACGGCATGGCGGCACTGGTTAAAAAATTAAATGAGCTCTATACCACAAAGCCCGCCCTGTATGAGTGGGACGACAAGCCGGAAGGCTTTGCCTGGATTAATAGCATAAACAGTGCGGAAAATCTGCTTACCTTTATGAGAAGAACCAGAAAGAAGGAAAGTCTTCTTGTGGTGGCAGCCAATTTCTCCGGCGTGGAAAAACAGGTAAAAATCGGCGTGCCGTATGAGGGCAGCTATAAGGAAATCTTAAATACGGATGCAGAGGAATTCGGAGGCAGCGGCATGGTAAACAAGCGCGCCAAGAGAGCGGTAAAGAAGGAATGGGACGACAGGCCCTACTCCGTATCCATTACCCTGGCTCCTCTGTCCGCAAGTATTTTGGAATTCCGTCCGGCGAAATAACACCGGAGAAAAAGACAGATAACAGAAAGGTTTGAACGGATATGAATAAGATGACAGGAATTCTTCTTACCGCTACAATGGAGGATGAGTGGCAGCAGGTTGCGAAGCAGGCATCCGTTTTTGAAAAATTCTTTGAAACCCTGCCGGAAAAGGCACTTTCTTTAGGCATCCGCATTGTGCTTGCCATCCTTGCCTTTATGATTGGAGCGCAGATTATCAAGCTGGTGCGCAAAATCGTAAAGAAGTCCATGACAAAGGCAAATGCGGATGTGGGAGTCATCCAGTTTACAGACTCCTTTGTGAAAGTGGCACTGTATATGGTGCTGGTATTCCTCATTGCGGGCAACTTCGGCGTGGATGCCGCCAGTATCGTGGCAGTGCTCGGTTCCGCCGGTGTGGCAATCGGTCTTGCCATTCAGGGCAGTTTGTCCAACTTCGCAGGCGGCGTGCTGATTTTGCTCTTAAAGCCTTTCAAGGTGGGTGACTACATTGTGGAGGACAACAAGGGAAACGAGGGAACCGTAACGGAAATCCAGCTTTTTTACACCAAGCTTACCACCTATGACAATAAGGTGATTATTCTTCCCAACGGTACGCTGGCAAACACCAGCATGACCAATGTGACGGAAAAGGCGAAAAGACGTCTGGATGTGCCGGTGGGCGTTGCCTACGACACGGACTTAAGGGAAGCCAAGAAAGTGCTGACGGAGCTCTTGAAGGAAGATCCTGCTACCCTTAAAAAAGAAGAGATGTTTGTCTACGTGGACGAACTGGGCGACTCTGCCGTGAAGCTCTGCCTGCGCTGCTGGGTAAAGCAGGAGGACTACTGGCAAAGCAAGTGGAGACTGACGGAACGGGTGAAATACACCCTGGATGAAGCCGGCATTTCCATTCCCTTCCCGCAGATTGACGTACACCAGAAATAAAACCAAAGACTCCGGCGGGCAGATGCCGGAGTTTTTTACAACAAAAAAGATGCCTTTTGGCATCTTTTTTATAAGCTGAAAATGGGACTCGAACCCACGACCCCTTCATTACGAGTGAAGTGCTCTACCAACTGAGCTATTTCAGCAGAAATACAACAAAAATTATTATACTGGGTAAACGAAAAAAAAGCAACCACAAATTTTATGTAAACCGGAATTATTTGATTCCGGTTTTCTTTTTATAGAAGTGCTCGGCATAGCCGATGGATAGATACAGCCCCATGGCAATGAGGCAGAGAAGAATAATAGAGGTGATAACCATGTGCATCTGAAACACCTGGGAACCGTAGATGATTAAATAGCCGAGTCCGCGTCTGGCAGCCAGAAATTCGCCAATAATGACGCCGACCAGGGCAAGACCGATATTGACCTTCATGGTGCTTAAAACCGTAGGAATGCTGGCGGGCAGCACCACTTTGGTAAAGGCATCTTTTTTACTGCCGCCGAGGGTGTAAATCAGGGTGATTTTTTCCGCATCCACACTCTTAAAACCGGTATACAGGCTGATGATGGAGCCGAACACGGCAACGGAGATGCCCGCAACTACGATGGTAAGGCTGCCGGTGCCCAGCCACACGATAAAAAGAGGAGCGAGGGCGGATTTCGGCAGGCTGTTTAAGACAACCAGATACGGCTCGAGGATTTCCGAGATGCCCTCTGAGTACCAGAGCAGGGTAGCGGTCAGCATGCCGAAGAAAAATACAAGTAAAAAGCTGATAATGGTTTCATAGAGCGTGATGCCGATGTGGAGAAAGAGATTTTTTTCCGTAACCAGTTCCGCCAGACAGGTAAGCACCCGGGAGGGGCTGGAAAAGAAAAAGGCGTCTATCCACTTAAGGCCGGCGGCAAGCTCCCAGACAGCTAAAAATAAGAGGAAAATCGCAAGGCGGCACAGGGTAATTTTGTTGTGGTATCGTTTGTGCTCCTTCACATAGGCTTCCTGTGCGGAAAGCTGTGTGCGTGCGGCTTTAGGTCTCATCTGTCATCGCCTCCCATAATAAATTGAAATAATATTTGAATTCAGGAGCATTTCTGGCAGCTAACGGGGTGTGGTCGGTCAGGGTAAGATGAATGGGAATATCGAATCGCACCGTAGTGGGACGGCTTCCCAAAATCAGTACCCGGTCGGCTAAACTGATGGCTTCGGAAAGGTCGTGGGTAATTAAAAGCGCGGTTTTCTTTTTGTTGCGGATAATCTCGCAGATATCGGCGGAAACCATAAGTCTTGTCTGATAGTCTAAGGCACTGAAGGGTTCATCCAAAAGCAGAAGCTCCGGGTTTAAGGCAAGGGTGCGGATTAAAGCGGCGCGCTGCTTCATGCCGCCGGACAGCTCGCTGGGCTTTTTGTCCTTAAAGCGGTACAGCCCGTAATCCTGCATCATCTGCAGGACGGCGGAGGTGTTTTCGGGCGTCCGGCTGCCTGTGATTTCCAGCCCCAGTACGGCATTTTCGTAGACACTGCGCCATTCCAAAAGGTGGTCGCGCTGCAGCATATACCCGATTTTCGGCGCCTTCCCGGAAACATCGTCCGAATGGAAAATGATTTCCCCGCTTTCCGGCTTTAAAAGCCCGTAGATAACGGACAGAAGTGTGGATTTTCCGCAGCCGCTGGGGCCTACCATGGCGACGAATTCACCGGGATTTATGGAGAAGCTGACATTCTTAAGCGCCGGTGTTTCCCCCTGCAGACTGTGGTAGGAGTAACAGATATTTTTCGCTTCCAGCAGAGGCTTTGGCATAGCTATCATCCTTTTTGTTTTATTCTTATTTTATGTACGCCAAGGGAAAGGGTGTAAGGTTATTGCATAAAATGCAAAATTATGGTACTATCAAATTTAGATTTTATTTGCGGAGGACAAAGCTATGGCACAGTTATGGGGCGGACGTTTTACCAAAGCCACCGAACAGAAAGTATTTGATTTTAATGCATCCATTTCCTTTGACAAAAATCTCTTTACCCAGGACGTGGAAGGAAGCATTGCACATGCCGTTATGCTTGGTAAACAGGGCATTCTCACCGTAGAAGAGAAGGATGCCATTGTAAAGGGCCTGGCAGGCATCAGAGAGGACGTAGAGGCAGGAAAACTTGCCATAGACGAAACACAGGAGGACATCCACAGCTTCGTGGAGGCTACCCTGATAGAACGAATCGGCGACACCGGAAAGAAGCTCCATACCGGACGCAGCCGCAACGACCAGGTGGCGCTGGACATGAGACTTTATACAAGAGCCCATGTCGTGGAGACGGACAACCGCTTAAAAGAGCTTCTGCATGTTATTTTACATACTATGGAGGAAAACCTGGAGACTTACATGCCCGGTTTTACCCATTTGCAGAAGGCGCAGCCGGTTACCCTGGCGCATCATTACGGCGCTTATTTTGAAATGTTCAAGCGGGACAGACTCCGCTTAAAGGATATTTATGCCCGCATGAATTACTGCCCGCTGGGTGCAGGCGCACTGGCAGGCACCACTTATCCTTTAGACAGAAATTACACCGCATCCCTGCTTGGATTTGAGGGACCTACCTTAAACAGCATGGATTCCGTTTCCGACAGGGATTACCTGATTGAATACCTGGCGGCGCTTTCCACCATTATGATGCATTTATCCCGTTTTTCCGAGGAAATCATTATCTGGAATTCCAACGAATACGGCTTTGTGGAAATCGACGATGCCTATTCCACCGGAAGCAGCATTATGCCGCAGAAGAAAAACCCCGACATTGCGGAACTGGTAAGAGGCAAAACAGGCCGTGTATACGGAGCGCTGATGTCCTTACTTACTACCATGAAAGGTCTTCCCTTAGCATATAATAAAGATATGCAGGAGGATAAGGAACTGACCTTCGACGCCATCCGTACCGTGGAAAACTGTCTGGAACTGTTTACCGGCATGCTGGCGACCATGAAGTTTAAGAAAGACACCATGGAACGCAGTGCGGTAAAGGGCTTTACCAATGCGACGGATGCAGCCGACTATCTGGTAAACCACGGCGTACCTTTCCGGGATGCCCACGGCATTATCGGCAGACTGGTGCTGTACTGCATCGATAAAAACAAGAGCATTGACGAACTGAGCATTGACGAGCTCCGCACCTTCAGCGACAAATTCGAGCCGGATGTGTACGATGCCATCAGCTTAAAGACCTGTGTGGAGAAGAGACTGACCTTCGGCGCACCGGGACCTTCCATGATGAAGGATGTTATTGCCCTGAACCGGAAGTACCTCGAAGAGGCATAAATACGTTTTTTATTGAAATTTAAATAAACAAGAAGAGGAGACTATTATGAGCGAGAAACTGAAAGTAGGTATTTTAGGCGGAACCGGTATGGTGGGACAGAGATTTATTTCCCTCCTGGAAAATCATCCCTGGTTTGAAGTAACCACCATTGCAGCAAGCCCCCGTTCAGCAGGAAAGACATATGAGGAGGCAGTCGGAGACCGTTGGAAAATGACCACTCCCATGCCCGAAGCTGTGAAGAAAATCATGGTTATGAATGTCAACGAAGTAGAAAAAGTAGCAGCACAGGTAGATTTCGTATTCAGCGCCGTAGACATGACCAAAGAAGAAATCAAGGCGATTGAAGAGGCTTATGCCAAGACCGAAACCCCTGTTGTTTCCAATAACAGCGCACACAGATGGACACCGGATGTTCCCATGGTGGTTCCCGAAATCAACCCGGAGCATATGAAGGTTATCGAATTCCAGAAGAAGAGACTGGGTACCGAGAGAGGCTTCGTGGCCGTAAAACCCAACTGTTCCATCCAGAGCTACGCACCGGTTCTTACCGCTTGGAAGGAGTTCGAGCCTTATGAAGTAGTGGCTACCACTTATCAGGCAATCTCCGGTGCCGGAAAGACCTTTAAGGACTGGCCGGAAATGGTAGGAAACATCATTCCTTACATCGGCGGCGAAGAAGAGAAGTCCGAAAAGGAACCCTTAAGAATCTGGGGTGAAATCAAGGACGGCGTTATCGTACCGGCAGAGAGCCCCGTCATTACCTGCCAGTGCATCCGTGTACCGGTATTAAACGGACACACCGCAGCCGTATTTGTTAAGTTTAAGAAGAAACCCACCAAAGAGCAGTTAATTGAGAAGCTGGTAAACTTCAAGGGACTTCCCCAGGAGCTTGCACTTCCCAGCGCACCGAAGCAGTTCATCCAGTATCTGGAAGAGGACAATCGTCCCCAGGTTGCACTGGATGTGGATTTTGAAAACGGTATGGGCATCAGCGTAGGCAGACTTCGGGAAGACACCGTATATGACTGGAAGTTCGTAGGACTTTCCCACAATACCGTAAGAGGCGCCGCAGGCGGAGCCGTTCTCTGTGCAGAACTGTTAAAGGCACAGGGCTATATCACCAAAAAATAAAAAGTAACTTAGGGGAGGCATTATGATTAGGGAGAAGCAGACCGAGTTCCTGAACGCAAAAAATGAGGAATATCCGGGACAGGACAAACTGTTCCGGATGGTTTGTGATACCTCACATAATGCCTTTTTATATTACAATTTTAAGAAGGACGAAGTCATTACCATCGGCAACTGGGACGCTGCCTTTCCTTACATGGTGAAATCCGGGGAGGAGCTTTCCCTTCTTTTAAGGGAAGTTCCGGAAGAGGAAAGGGACTCTCTTAAAAATGCCCTTTTCCCGGAAGACAACGGAAAAGAACGCGACTTCGTGGAATGCCGCTTAAACAACGGCAGAACCTGGCTTTCTTTTGAGAGCAGGGTTCTTTACGACAAAGAAAAAAATCCGGTGGATAAAATGATTTGCGTAAAGGATATTACCCGTTTCAAGATCCAGCAGGAAGAACTGGAATACCTGTCCTATTACGACAACCAGACCGCTCTTTACAACCGTAATTATTTTGTGAAGCTTCTGGGCGACATGGTAAGAAAAGCAGAAGAGGAGCAGGTGATTGTCAGTGTTCTCATTGTGGACATTGACGACTTCCGGAAAATCAACGACGGACTCGGCATGCTGATAGGCGATGAGGTCATCCAGCAGTACGGACAGTTTCTGGGCACGTTTTCCAGCGATAAATGCATTACCTGTCACATGAACAGCGATATTTTCAGTATGGCTGTTTATGACCCGGTGGGGGACAGAAGCATAGAACGTATTTATCATAAAATTCAGGAACGAGTGGCAAAGGGCTTTGTGCTTAGCAACGGCACGGACATCCACCTGACCGTCAGCATCGGCGTGGCAGAGTATCCGGAAGCCTCCGAATCCGTTCTGGAGCTGATTAACTGTGCGGAAATTGTCATGTTCAAGGCAAAATCCGGCGGCAAATCCTCCATCCAGTATTTTGATGCCCCCATTCTGCAGGACTTTTTACAGAAGGCGAGCATAGAAAACCAGTTAAAAGAAGCTATATTCAACAAGAATTTCTGCCTGTATTTCCAGCCGCAGTATTACACGGACGGAGAAAAACTCCGCGGCGTGGAAGCGCTTATCCGCTGGAGAAATCAGGAAAATAAAATGATAAGCCCGTCCGTTTTCATTCCCATTGCGGAAAAGAACGGCGCCATTATACCCATTGGCGGCTGGGTTATCGAAGAAAGCATACGGCAGTATGCCAAATGGAGAGCCGAGTACGGTGTTTCCATGATTATGTCCATCAATATTTCCGCGGTACAGTATAAACGCAAGGATTTTGTAAATAAACTGATGGAAATCATTCACACATACGGAGTGGACCCGAAGGAAATCGAAATTGAAATTACGGAAAGTGTTCTGATTGATGATTTCGCCGACGTAAAGGGAAAGCTCATGCAGCTCAGGGAGTATGGTATCCGTATTTCCCTGGATGATTTCGGAACCGGTTATTCTTCCCTGTCCTACTTAAACGGTCTGCCCATAGACACTTTGAAAATCGACAAGAGTTTTGTGGACAGAGTCATGACGGACCGTTCCACCCGCATTATCATGGAGTCCGTGATTACCATGGTAAACAAGTTAGGTTATGAAACCATCGCAGAGGGTGTGGAGGAAGAAGAACAGCTTAATTACATGAAAGAAATCGGCTGCCATATTATTCAGGGCTATTATCTGGGAAAACCCATGCCCGGGGATGATTTGGAAAAGCTGTTACAGGAAATGGCAAAACGAGAGGGTAAATAATCTATGCTGCTTAACAGGGGTATGGAAGCTGCACAATTAAATCAGTATTATAACCGCCCGGGAAGCGGCATGGTGGTGGTTTACGGACAAAAGGGCATTGGCAAAACTTCTTTAATCCGGGAGTTTGTTAAGGATAAGCCTCATGTTTACTATCTGGCAAGATCCTGCTCGGAGCGGGAACAGATTTACCGGTGGGGCGGGGAGCTGAAAGCTTCCTACGGCGCAAGCGGCGGATGCCTTTCGTACGAAGATATTTTTTATTCTATACAACATGTGGGAAGCGGAAAAAGAGTTCTTGTCATTGATGAATTCCAGAACATCTTAAAAGCCGATTCCACATTCTTTCCTTCTTTGTATCAATTCTTGAAGAACCTGTCAAAAGAAGAATTTCTGGTAGTCCTGTGTTCTTCATCGGTCTGCTTTGTGGAAAACAATATGATAAAAAAGATGGGAGAGGCTGCACACGGACTGCGCGGTCTTCTTAAACTGCGCAAATTGCGTTTCACGGATTTGCGGCGGTATTTTCCGGCATACGACCTGAAACAGTGCATCTGTCTGTATGCGCTTTTAGACGGACTGCCGGGACTCTGGAAACACATTGACACCACGCTTTCCGTCAAGGAAAACATCGTGCGGAACATGCTGGATGCGGACGGCTTTTTTGTAAGAGCGGCGGTGCAGGAGGTATCCGAGGAACTGCGCGAAACGGCAGTATACAATACGATTCTGACCGGGCTTGCCGAAGGGCGGAATACCCTGCAGGAGCTCTATTCCCATACCGGATTTTCCCGGGCGAAAATCAGTGTGTACTTAAAGAGCCTGATGGAGCTGGAGCTGGTGGAAAAGGTATTTTCCTTTGATACGGAAGGACATGCCAACACGAAAAAAGGCTGTTACCGGATAAAAAGCCACCTGGTGGATTTTTATTACCGTTTTGTATATCCCCACGCAAGCGATGCAGAGCTTATGAACGGGGAAGCATTTTATGAAAAATATATCGAAAAGGATTTCCGGGCATTTGTGGATGCGCATTTCAAGGAAATCTGCCGGGAGTATATGGAAGAGGAAAATGCAGCGGGAAAGCTGCCGTTTGCCTTAACGAAAATCGGCGAATGGATTGGCAAGCAGGGCTGTGTGGACATTGTAGGCGGCACAGAAGGAGAGAACTGCTTAATCGGAGCCTGCTTCTTTACACCCATGGTCACCTATGAGTTTTACGAAGAGCTGCTTTCGACGGCAAAACAGGCAAAAATTGCCTACAGCTATATTTATTTGTTTGGAATAGACCGTTTTGATGGAAAACTTTTGCTGGAAGCAAGGGTGAAAAAGAACATCAGACTGGTGAATTTAGGAGAATAAGTTTGGGAAAAGCATTGATTATAACGGAGAAACCATCCGTGGCGCAGGAATTTGCCAAAATCTTAAAGGTATCCGGCAGACAGAACGGGTATCTGGAAAATGAGTCCTACGTGATTACCTGGTGCGTGGGTCATCTGGTGGAGATGGTATATCCCGAAGAATATGACAGTAAATATAAAAAGTGGAAACTGGAGGATTTGCCGTTTCTGCCGAAGGACTATAAATATGGTGTGATTAAAAGCGTCAGCGGTCAGTATGATGTGGTGCACAAAATGCTCCACAGAGAGGATATTGATACCGTTTACTGGGCAGGGGATGCCGGAAAAGAAGGACAGACCATTGAGGAAAACATCCGCAATTTCGGCGGCGTAAGGGAAGGCATGCAGGAGCTGCGTGTTTGGATTGACTCCCAGACGGAGGAGGAAATCCTGCGCGGCATCAAAGAGGCAAAGCCCATGCGGGAATATGCCAATTTAGGCAAATCCGGCATCATGCGTACCATAGAAGACTACGCCATGGGCATCAATTTTTCAAGAGCCATGTCCGTGAAATACGGCAATCTCTTAAACGATGCGGCGGGCACGAAAAGCTACACCGCCATAGCGGTCGGCAGAGTCATGACCTGTGTGTTGGGAATGGTGGTTATCAGGGAGCGGGAAATCCGCAACTTTATCGAAACGCCTTTTTACCGCATTGTGGGAAAATTTACGGATGCGGAAATCGAAGCGGAATGGAAGACCACGGAGGAGTCGGCATACTATGCCTCTCCGCTTTTATATAAGGAAAACGGTTTCGCCAGGGAAGAGGATGCAAAGGCCTTTTTGGAAAGCCTTGCCGGGAAAGAAGCCCGGGTATCTTCCCTTGAAAAGGGCATCAGCAAAAAGAAAGCGCCGCTTTTGTTTAACTTAGCGGAGCTGCAGGCGGAGTGTGCCAAACGGTTTAAGATAAGCCCGGACGAAACCCTGCAGATTGCCCAGGATTTATACGAAAAGAAGCTGACCACCTACCCCAGAACGGACGCCCGTGTGCTGTCCAGCGCCGTGGCAAAGGAAATCAGCAAAAACATCAGCCGGTTAAAAGGGTACGAGCCGGTCAGCCAATTTGTGAATGCCATTATGCAGAGCGGCACGTACCGGAGCATCGGCAGGTCGGCGTACACGGATGACTCCAAGATTACGGACCATTATGCCATTATTCCCACGGGACAGCTAACGGAATTAAATTCCGTAAACGGCCTGCACAGACAGGTGTATGACCTGATTGTGAGACGTTTCTTAAGTATTTTTTACCCGCCCGCGGAATACCAGACCGTGAAATTCATTGCCAAAATAGAAAAGGAGTCTTTCTTTGCCGGCGGTAAAATCTTAAAGTCCCCCGGTTATCTTTGCGTTTTAGGAAAAGAAGCGGCGGAAGAGAAGGACGAGGACGGCGGCGAAAAGGAAGAAGGCACCAATGCCAAGACGCTGCTTGCCATGATAGAAAAGCTGTCGGAAAACGATGTAGTACCTGTGAAGGGCATGGACATCAAAGAGGGCAAGACCTCGCCGCCCAAACGGTATACCTCCGGTTCCATGGTGCTTGCCATGGAAAATGCGGGACAGCTTATCGAGGACGAAGAGCTGCGTGCCCAGATTAAAGGCTCCGGCATCGGTACCTCCGCGACCAGAGCGGAAATTATCAAGAAGCTGGTGCGGGTGGGGTATCTAAACCTGAACCGCAAATCCCAGGTACTGACGCCCACCATGTTGGGAGAAATGATTTTTGAAACCGTCAGCATGACGGTGCCGGAGCTGTTAAACCCCAAGATGACGGCATTCTGGGAAAAGGGACTGGACGGCATCACCAGGGGCACCGTGGATATGGGCGAGTACCGGGCCAAGTTAGAGGATTTTATCCGCAGGGAAACCCTTTCCATGGCGCAGACCGACAGGAAGCAGGAGTTGATTAAACGCATACAACCCCTTACCGGCAGGGAGTCAAGAGGCGTTGCCGCTAAGAAAAAATTAGGTATCAAATGTCCTTTGTGTGACGGCGAAGTGGAAACCACACCCTTCGGTTACGGCTGCAGCAATTACCGGACGAACGGCTGTAAATTCTCCATCGGCACCATTGCCGGCAGGGATTTGACGGAAGAAGAGGTAACGAAGCTTTTGACGGAAGGAAAGACGGAAATCTTAAACGGCTTTGTTTCCAAGTCAAAGAAGAAATTTTCCGCAGCCCTTGTCTATAAAAAGGATGAGAACGGTGTACCCTCCATACAGTTTGATTTTTCCGGCAATGTACCGGACGTGCTGGAAGGCGTTGCCTGTCCGGTCTGCGGAGACCCCATAGAAATCATGCCCTACGGCTACACCTGCCGCAGACACAGGGAAAACCCCGAGGCATGTTATTTTTCCATCGGCAAGATTGCGGAGAAGCAGCTTTCAAAGCAGGATGTAACGGAGCTTATCCAGAACGGACACACCCAGACACTCCGGGGCTTTAAGTCTAAAAACGGCAAGAAGTTCGATGCGGTGCTGACGCTTACGGAAGAGGACGGCAGAAAGAAGCTAAAGTTTGACTTTGAGCATGTGGAAGCCAAGAAGGTGAAGGATGCGGTCTGCCCCTTATGCGGCGGCGAAATGCTGGTGACGCCCTTTGGCTATGCCTGTGCGAACAGAAGCCGGGACGGAAAGGAAGGCTGCAGCTTTGCCATCGGCAAGATTGCGGAAAAAGACCTTACGGAAAGCAATGTGCGGGAGCTTCTTACCACCGGAAAGTCCGGCACCATCCGCGGGTTCAAAGGAAAGTCCGGCAAAAAATTCGATGCCTGCTTAGAGCTTGTAAAAGAAGACGGAAGTGCTAAAATACAGTTTGACTTTGAACATGTGGAAGCCAAGAAGGTAAAGGATGTGGTCTGCCCCTTATGCGGCGGCGACATTGTCCAGACGCCCTTCGGCTACGGCTGTGCGGCATATGACAAAAACAATCCCGAAAGCTGCCGGTTTTCCATCGGCAAAATCGCCGGTGTGAAATTAAAGGAAGCTTCGGTGAAGGAGCTTTTGCAGAACGGCAAAACCTCGCCCATCCAGGGCTTTATTGCCAAAACCGGCATGATGTTTGAGGCGGCGCTGAAACTGGATGAAGAAAAAAAGGTGGTTTTCGACTTCCCGGAAAAGGAAGAACCGAAGGAAACCACCGTGAAATGTCCCAAGTGCGGACAGCTCATGAAGAGGGACAAATGGCGTTACCTCTGCGAATGCGGCTACAGCCAGTTCCATACCGTGGCGGGCATTGCCCTTACGGATGAGCAGATGACGCAGATTTTTACCGAAGGCCGCACGAAGGAGCCCATCCGGGGATTCACCTCCAAAGCCGGAAATGTGTTCGATGCGTTCCTTGTCTTAAAGCAGGACGAGAACGGCAAGGACAATATTTCTTTTGATTTCAACGGCGTGGGAGAAAAAACGGAACAAACACCGGAAGAACAGCCCGGACAGGAAAATGCGGAAAACGCCGAAAAACAATCTGGGCAGGAAATGCCGGAAAATGCGGAAGAACAGTTTGGACAGAATATGTCACAAGACATGGAATAAAACAACATAGATGATAAGGAGAACGAAGATGGAAGCTTGCAAGATCAGTAACATGTATACTTTGTCCGAGACCATAGCGGCCGGACTTTTTGAAGGAGCGGAGTACCCCTGGGAGGTACTGCCGAAAATCCATGATTTTATTTTGGAACTGGGCAAAACCCTTCCTGCGGACAAATTTGAAAAAAGAGGCGAGGATATCTGGATTGCAAAATCCGCAACGGTTGCTTCCACAGCCTGCTTAAACGGCCCGTTAATCGTGGATGAGGAAGCGGAAATCAGACACTGTGCGTTTGTCAGAGGCAACGCCATTGTGGGAAAAGGCGCCGTTGTGGGAAATTCCACCGAATTAAAGAATGTGGTTTTGTTTAACAAGGTGCAGGTGCCCCATTACAATTATGTGGGTGACAGCGTTCTGGGCTTTAAATCCCATATGGGAGCCGGTTCCATTACCTCCAATGTAAAGAGCGACAAGACTCTTGTCGTGGTAAAATCCGCGGATGAAAAAATCGAGACAGGCCTTAAGAAAATGGGCGCCATGCTGGCGGACCATGTGGAAGTGGGCTGCAATTCCGTCTTAAATCCCGGTACGGTAATCGGCAGAAATTCCAATATTTACCCGACTTCCTGCGTAAGAGGCTGCATTCCCGCAAATTCCATCTATAAAAACGAGAAGGAAATTGTAGAAAAAGCAACAAGTTTTTAAAAAAAACTGGATTTTTTGCGGTAAATATGAGAAAATGATGTTTGCGAGAAGAAATGGCAGAGTAAGTGCATGACTTTGCTGTTTTAGATATTACATAGTTGAAAGGAGATTTCACATGATTTACTCAAAAGAAGTTGAAGAAATGTGTACAGTTGCACAGGGCGTACATCATGGATGTGCACCTATCCCTGAAGAAGCAAAATGGGTTCAGGCAAAAAAAGTAGAAGATATTTCCGGCTTGACACATGGTGTTGGCTGGTGTGCACCTCAGCAGGGCGCATGCAAGCTTACCCTGAATGTTAAGGAAGGTATCATCCAGGAAGCTCTGGTTGAAACCGTTGGCTGCTCCGGTATGACCCATTCCGCTGCAATGGCTGCAGAAATCCTTCCCGGACTTACCGTTATGGAAGCTTTGAATACAGACCTTGTATGTGATGCTATCAACACAGCAATGAGAGAGCTGTTCTTACAAATTGTTTACGGACGTACCCAGAGTGCATTCTCTGAAGACGGTCTGCCTGTCGGTGCAGGTCTTGAAGACCTTGGAAAGGGCTTAAGAAGCCAGGTTGGTACTATGTACGGTACCTTAAAGAAAGGCCCCAGATATCTGGAAATGGCGGAAGGCTATGTAACAGGTATTGCACTTGACAAAGACGATCAGATTATTGGTTACAAGTTTGTAAACTTTGGTAAGATGACCGACTTTATGAAGAAGGGTGACGATGCGAACACTGCTTACGAAAAGGCTTGCGGACAGTACGGCCGTGTAGACGATGCAGTTAAGATTATCGACCCCAGAAAAGAATAATCAGGATAAAGGAGGACATAAAAATGGCTTTATTTGAATCATATGAAAGACGTATTGATAAGATTAACGCTGTATTAAACAGCTACGGTATCTCCTCTATCGAAGAAGCTGAGAAGATTACCAAGGATGCAGGTCTGGATGTTTACGAGCAGGTAAAGAAAATCCAGCCCATCTGTTTTGAAAATGCTTGCTGGGCTTACACCGTAGGCGCTGCAATCGCAATCAAGAAAGGCTGCAGAAAGGCTTCTGAAGCTGCAGCAGCAATCGGCGAAGGCTTACAGGCATTCTGTATCCCCGGCTCCGTTGCAGATACCCGTAAGGTAGGTCTTGGCCATGGTAACCTTGGCAAGATGCTTCTGGAAGAGGATACTGACTGCTTCTGTTTCTTAGCAGGTCATGAATCCTTCGCAGCAGCAGAAGGCGCTATCGGTATCGCAGAAAAGGCAAACAAGGTTCGTCAGAAACCTCTCCGTGTTATCTTAAACGGTCTTGGAAAAGACGCAGCTAAGATTATTTCCCGTATCAACGGCTTTACCTTCGTAGAGACCGAATACGACCCTTACACCAACGAAGTAAAGGAAATCGAAAGAATTGCTTACTCCGAAGGTCTTCGTTCCAAAGTAAACTGCTATGGCGCTAACAGCGTTCCCGAAGGTGTAGCAATCATGTGGAAAGAGAACGTAGACGTTTCCATTACCGGTAACTCTACCAACCCTACCAGATTCCAGCATCCCGTAGCAGGTACCTACAAGAAGGAAAGAATTGAAGCAGGTAAGAAGTACTTCTCCGTTGCATCCGGCGGCGGTACCGGACGTACCCTTCATCCGGACAACATGGCTGCAGGTCCTGCATCCTACGGCTTTACCGATACCCTCGGACGTATGCATTCCGATGCACAGTTCGCAGGTTCTTCTTCCGTACCCGCTCACGTAGAAATGATGGGTCTTATCGGTATGGGTAACAACCCGATGGTAGGCGCCACCGTGGCTGTAGCTGTAAGTGTAGAGGAAGCAGCAAAAGCTGGTAAATTCTAAGTAGTACAAAATTTATTTTAAGGTTATACAAAAGTAAAAACGGGAACTGTATAAAACAGAACCCGTTTTTATTTTTAATTATGTAAAAATTAGCAAAGAAATAAAGTTCCAATACCAGTTTATGTTTATTAATAGAACAACATATACTGAGAACGACAATTTTATCTTTTATTTTGTTGTGTAAATGGAAAGATATAAGCAGGAGGTTTTATCGCAGATGAAACAGGAAATATTGAAAAAGTTGAACCTTGGCGAAGATCATGAGCGAGAATGTAAACTGGCAACCGGTGGACTTCCGGAGAGTATATGGGAGACTTATTCTTCTTTTGCTAATACAAACGGCGGTACTATTTTACTTGGAATTAGGGAACACAGAGACTCTTTTACGATTGAAGGATTGACAGACAAACAGATTATTAAATATCAGAAAGATTTTTGGAGCACTATAAATGATAGAAATAAAGTATCCAAGAACATTTTGCTGTATCATCATGTACAGGTTGTCGAAATAGAAGAAAAAAAGATACTTAAAATTGATGTTCCCGCTGCAGACAGGCACGATAAACCGGTTTATATTGGAACGGATCCGATGAAAGGAACTTACAAAAGAGATTATGAAGGCGATTTTATCTGTACGGAAGAAGCTGTTCGAGCAATGTTTTCGGATCAGAGAGATGTGTCTGGTGATGTAGAAGTATTGGATGAGTTTGGATTGGATGTGCTCAATCAAGATACAATAAAAGGATATAGAATTATCTTTGAACAGCTTCATAGTGGACATCCATGGAATTCTCTTGAAAATGATGAGTTTTTAATGAAATTAAGAGCGGTATCAAAAAACAAGATGGGAACATTATCTCCGACCATAGCAGGACTTTTATTCTTTGGAGAGTCCTATCATATTACTGAAATTTTCCCGAATTATTTTCTCGATTATCGTGAGGAATGTGATGATAAAGCAGTACGTTGGCTGTTTCGGACACATTCTAATGAGGGAGACTGGAGTGGTAATATATATGATTTTTTCTGCAAGGTTCGTACGAGAATGGATGATGAGGTGGCGGTTCCGTTTGCTAATAGGAGATACGGATACAGAATAGACAGAGTTGATGTGCATGATGCTTTGGAAGAAGCACTGGCGAATGCTTTGGCACATGCAAATTATTATGGCAGACGAGGAATTCTTGTTATTAAAAAGGGTAAAGAAATCATTATTTCCAATCCTGGTACAATCAGGGTCACAAAAGAGGAATTTTATGCAGGAGGTAATAGTGATCCAAGAAATCCGAACATATTAAAAATGTTTGGTTTTGTTAATGTCGGTGAACGTGCAGGAAGTGGTGTTGACAAGATTATGACAGCATGGGCAGAACAAAAATGGAAAAAGCCGGAGTTTGATTTCTCAGAGCGTAACGACCGGATAACACTAAAACTGGAAGTTGGGCAGGTGGTATACATTCCGGGTGCTGCCGATATAAGAAATACGACGGACGATAATGAAGAGAGTACTGCAAGAGCAATGTCTAAAGAAGATAAGGTACTTGCTTATATTCGGCAAAACGGAAGTATTTCAACGCAGGCAGTAATGAAGATTTGTAATTATAAATCAAGAACCGGAGCAAGAAATCTATTAGATAAAATGGCAGAGAATGGCCTGATAGAAAAAAATGGAAAAAATATAAATACACAATATAGAATAAAATGATGGTCACTATCCATGTTGGAGTGACCGCCTACTGGTCATTTTTACAATTAACTGACCGGTAAATGGCTAGTAACTAACCGGTTACTGGTCATTATTGTCCATAATGTAAACATAAAAGTTACTGCGTTTTATCCCCCCGGGTCCGCAACAACAAGTTGCTTTTCACACAACCCATTCACCTGTATGATAGAGTCATGAGGAGGTGGCGACGATGGAAACAAAAAATATTATTTTAGAACTTCGCACACAAAGAGGAATGTCGCAGGATGAACTGGCTGAGAAAGTCATGGTAACAAGGCAGGCGGTATCCCGTTGGGAGAATGGGGATTGAGATATAATAGTGACAAGCTTAAGAAAGCCTTAGAAATAAGGCGTTTCAGAGGTTAGTCCAACTATGTCTTTTTAATCAGTTACGGTAAAAGTGGTGGAGAAAGGCACCAAAAAAACTGAATAAGAAACCAAGAGAGGGTATGGACGACACCATCTTAAGCTTAGGCTTCGGTAGGAAGCAAAGTTCTGGATGGTGTATTTTTTTACCCTTCCGGTGCGTGGCTGCATCGGAGCAGGCAGTAACGGCATTTCCTTAAGTTTGGTCACTTGCAGGGGAAATGCCGGGAAAGGAGGTCCTGTATGGGATTAAGAAGCATTTTGATTGCAGTAGTGAAGTTTCTTTTGAAGAGTGTGCTTTTTGTATTAAAGGCAGTTCTTTATGGAGCAAAGCTGTTTTTGTTGCTATTTGTGCTGGTGGCAAGGGTCTTTCTGATTTTTGCAAAAGCAGCAGTACCGCAGTAGAAGGGAGCGATTTCTATGTTTAAGAAAGTATGGTTTATGTTTGTGTTGTGGAGTGTGTTGATGGTTTCGGGATGTTCCAGTGGTATGCCAAAGGATAATACAGACAGTGTGGCTGTTACAGCCGATATTGTAGCGGTAGATAATTCTGGTACATCCGAGGGGACTGAACAGACAGAAACTTCTGAGACAGAGGAACAGAGTGGAAATAGTTTTAATGTGGAAGCTTCAGCTTCGGAGAACCTAAGAGAAGATGATGCAACAAAGGAAGCAGAATCAGAGCCGTCAACAACAGAAGCACCAAGTGAGCCAGAAACGGTTACTATACAGCCTGCTATATCCCCTACGGAACAACAACCTACCACACCGGAGCAGACACCGCTGTCAACGGAAACGCCGGTTATGGAGGAAGATACCGAGCCTGCCACAGATGACAGAGGTAATTCAGCTGACGGAAGTCCGATTTTTGAGATTACCTTCAACATACCGCAGGCAGAGTATGTGGGATATGATGCTGACCGTGTGGCAAGGCTTGCCGTGGAAAAGTGTAAAGCCGCAGGGATGATATCACTTCCCGAAAATCTGGACAGATTGCTTGCAGAAGGCAAGATTACGCAGGAAGAATACAATGAGTATTATCCCTATGATGGCTGCGGTTACTATTCTGTGTTTGTGGAAACGAATTTGAATCTTGCTTCCACCATTAGCGGGGAAAGGCTTTGCAGTGAGGAAGAGATTGCAGATTACATAGCCGGAATGATGGTACTGGAAGTGGAACCTTACTTTTATATTGAGTGTGCCGGAGTGTATCAGGGCAACAATGTAGAGTTCTATGAGTTCCGTTGCTATCGTTAAGGCGGAGATTTTGAGGAAGGAGGCGATGAACTTTGGGAAAGATGGTTATTCCCTATGTGGAAAAGGATGGTATTTTGTATCCGTTACTGACTATCCCTGCTGACATGGAATTATCGGCAGTGGGAAAGTACGGACTGCTGTGGTTATCCTATATGAAGGAAAATCACAAGGGAAGATTTCGTACACTTACCAGACTTGGCTGTGTTAATCAGACGGCACATAAAGTCAACGAAGAGACTTATGAAATGCTTGATGTAATTATAAATCAGCATATGCGAAGGCATCCGCCTGTGAATCCAGGTTCTACCATGGAGATGTGGAAACTGCGTGAGCAGGCAAAGACGGTGGCAGAAGAAACAGTGCTTACAGATATTGTGTATCAGTATCATTAGCGAATTACTTTATGGAAGGTGGTGGCTTGGCTGCCACCTTTTACAGTAGGAAAAAATATGTAAGGGACCGGCACCCGGATTGCCGGAGAAAGAGGTATTTATGACAGAGATTATGAGAAATGAAAGTAACTTGAACACTATGGAAGGCAGAAACTTTACGGATGTACTTCCTGAATTTTTGATTGCCATTGACCACGGCTGGAGTTCCATTAAGACTCCAAGCATCATTTTTGAGAATGGTATAACAGAATTACAGACCATGCCAGCCACAAAGGACAACCTGCTTGAGTTTCGAGGTAAAAAATATGTTATCGGTCAGGGCAGAATGGGTAAGCAGGAAACCAAGACGGAGAATGAAAATTATTATCTTCTGACACTGGCTGCCATTGTCAAGGAGTTAAGAGGGCATACGGAAGCAAGGGTTGTAAAGGTAAATCTTGCGGTGGGAGTTCCACTTACCCTTTATGGCAAGGAAAAGAAGGAATTTAGGAATTATCTTCGTGCCAATGACAAAGTGTCTTTTCAATATGAAGGGGTACGATATGTGGTGCATTTTGGGAAAGTAAGGGTGTTTGCACAGTGCCATGCTGCCATTGCCAACCGAATGGAAGGTATGGACAGACTGACAGCGGTGGATTGTGGTTCGTGGACACTGGATATTATGTCAGTGGTGAATAAGGTTCCCGTTCTTGATGAGTGTCACACTTACCAGCAGGGACTGATTACAGCCATTGACCGTATTCAGAAGGAATGCTTTGCAAAGCATGGGAAGGAAGTGCCGGAGTATATCATCAATGAGGTAATTGAAACGGGAGATACGGATGCCATTACAAGGAATAAGGAAGCTATTATGGAGACCATTTATGCAGGTCTGAAAAGATATGCCCTTGAAGTGGAAGCCAAGCTTCGTGAGCTGAAAATGGACTTTGATTTTACCAATGTGGTGTATGTTGGCGGAGGAGCCGGAGTTATGAGACGTTTCGGAAGATGTACCGGGGAAAATGTGCGATATGTTACAGATGTCCGTGCTAATGCCCTCGGTTATCAGTATTTAGCACAGAATCTGGAGGTGTAGCTTATGGCAACAAGGTCGATAGCATTTCGGTTGAATGCTAAGAACCATGAGGATAAGGAGATTATGGACTGGCTGGATAAGGTGGTCTATGAGGGTGAGTATTATGATTCGCTAACGGAGGCTGTGAAGTGGGCAATTCTCTGTTTTGTTCGTGGAGAAATCCGTTTTCGGGAAGAAATGAGCACTACGGAGCTTATGCAGGAATTTGTCAGAGATTTTGCCAAGCAGAGCAGGGCAGACACTGAGCGGGTTATGCAGGATGCGGTTACGAGGATTTTGGCAACCATTATCAGTGCGATGGGACAGCAGACAGGAGGTTATGTGGCTGTTCCTTCCATAATGCAGATGCAGGGGATGAATGCAGCGTCAATCCAGCCTGAGACACAATCAGAGCCAACAGAACCGATGAAGGAAATGGTGGCGGAATTACCGGAGAATAATCTGGAGCTGTCTGATAAGCCGCTGGATGATGGTGCAGTGGCTTCACTGTCTGCCATGTTTGGAGATGATGAGGAAGATTAGGAAGTGGCAGGCGACAAGTTTTGTCAAACAAACCGTAAAACAGAATAGCAAAAATAAGTAAAAACTGTGGAACAAAATGGTTTAGATGAGCCGGATGTGTTTGACAGTTTTTTTATTGCTCTTTTATCCGTATAACGGTTTGTATAACAAAAGGCAGGATATTGGCAGAAAGTGTATTACATTTTCGCCGGTAGCCCTGCCTTTTGTTTTACAGAAATACATCTGTAAGGATGAATTTCTGTAATAAATAGCTACTTATATCGGGGTTTTAGGGGGTGTCCCCTAACAAGATTGGAAACGCATTGCGATTTCCGTATCTTGCAGTTTTTTATCTGAAAGAAATTCTGCTCACAGTGTTAAAGGAGATTTCTGCGGGCAGAAGGAGTGTAGCAACGATTGGAATAATTGGAGGATTTTTATATGGAGAAACAGATAACAGAAAAGAGTACGGCAAGGCAGAACCGGACGTTCCGACTGTCGGAGTATGAGCTTCGCAAGCTGTCGGAGGATGCCAAGGCTGCCAGAATGAATGAGAGTAAGTATTTGCGTGAGTTGATTGTTCACGGCGGAGTGGATGCAACCCACGCAGAGGACAGAAGGAACCTTATCCGTCAGATTGGCGGTATTGCCACAAATATCAATCAGATGGCAAAGCATTGTAATGAGTCTAAATGGTTTGGAAATGTGGATGTACTTAAGATGACACGGGCACTGGAAGAGGTAATCCAGCTGATGAAGCAGTTAGTGGAAAGGTGGCGATAATTATGGCGATAACAAAGATTATGTGTATGAAGTCAGCAGAGCATGGGAATGTGGCAGCACATCTGAAACATTCCATAGCTTATATCTGTAATGAGGCAAAGACGGAAAACGGAAGTCTGGTGGGCGGTATTAACTGTCTGCCGGATTTTGCTTATGAGCAGATGATAGGCACAAAGGAAATGTTTGGGCAGACCGGAGGAAGGCAGGGGTATCATTTTATTATATCCTTAAAGCCGGGAGAGGGAACCAAGGAGCAGATGTATGAGATTACCAGACGGTTTGCAGAGGATTTTCTGGGTGGTGAATATGAGGGAGTATTCAGTATTCATACAGATAAGGATCACCTTCACGGGCATCTTGTGTTCAACAGTGTAAACATGGTTACAGGCAGGAAGTATGCATACAAAAAAGGGGACTGGAAGAATATAATACAGCCCATAACCAATAAACTGTGTGAGGAATATGGTTTGTCCATTGTTGCGGCAGAATACAGCAAAGACCCTGTGAATATGAACCGCAAGCAGTGGGAAAAGGAGCAGAGCTGGGGCGATTTTATCATGGGAGATATGAAGTATTGCAGAAATAAGGCGGAATGCTTTGAAGAATTTATTTCTCTTATGGAAAAGCTCGGCTATGAGGTTAAGGTGGGTGTCCATATTTCTGTAAAGGCAGAAGGGATGAGGCGTAGCAGGAGACTGGATACGCTGGATAAAGAATTTTCAACGCAGAATCTACAGAGCTATTATGAGCAGGAGCGTTCCTTTAAGTATGTGGAACCGCCTGTATACCATCCGGGCTATGCTTTGCATAAGAAACCGGCTAATGCATTTCAACAGCGGTATTATGGAAAGTTGCATCGTATGTGTGTGGTGCAGAAATGCCGATTTCAATACAAGTACACAAGGTATCAGCAGGACCTTATCCGCATGAAGGAGTTGCAGGAGGAGTATCTTTTTCTAAACCGTGAGGGTATAAACGGCTGGGAGGATGTATTCCGGGCAAAGCAGACGGCGGAACAGAAGATTGCAGATATAGATGCGAAAAAGAAGGAGCTTTACAAGGAGCATGCCCGTTATAAGTACCAGTACGAAAAGGATGGGGATGTGACTGTTTATCTGTATCACGAGGCTCATTATAGGGAACAACTTGCAGAGCTTAAGGAGAGACGGAAGGAAGCAAAAAGGGAATATGCAACCATTAACCGCTGTATCAGTGAAAGCACCTTTGCACATATGGAAATACCACTTGATGTGAATGTGGAGAATCTTTATATGGTGGATGTGCCGGAGTTTGAGGGAAGTGAGATTTCGTATGAGGAGAGTATGGATTATGACGAGGCTGAAGTATATAAAGCGGTAGAGTCAAATGTGGATAAAGAAGTCTATGGGATTGAGTTGGCTGGTGATGATGTGATACCTGAAGCCGATATATTTGAACCGGAGCCAGTTACGATGCCTTATGAACCGATATCAGAATCTGTTGAGGTCTTGGATGAAGTATATGCAGATTTACAAAATTTTGCTACGCCTGATATGACAAAGGAATGCTACGAGGCACTTACGGATAAAGAGAAGGTGGAATGGCTTGGTATAGCGGAATGTAGTGTACAGGATGCTATTCAGAGATTTATAAGCAAGCTTGATTCCATTGGTGTTATTTATCGGTATAGTGATGATATGTTGGATGAATTTATGAGACTGGAGTCGGTGGTAGCACAGATGAAGAGGGAGAAAAGATGCGAACAAATCCAAGGAGAAGGAAGAGGCAGATAATTTGAACTCATAGCAAAACGGAGGCAAAATAATAGATTTTGTTTCTGTTTTGCTATGGAAAATTATGTAAAAAATCGGGCAAAAATATTGAAATATAACGAATTATATCATATAATAGAAATGTTTTTGTACAAATCAATCTGATAGAAAAAGGGGGAGAGAGAAAGCACTATATCACGATTTGTATAAATGAAATATGGGCAAACTTATGGAAACATAAGGACGCAAAGCATGAAGTCTAAGTAATAAAATGTGCACATTTTATTATATTGATGGTTCGGTTGCAATGATTATCATTGCAGCTTTTTTTGTTTTAGAGATATTTTTAGGAAAGGGAAAGATTATGAAGAAAATTTGGACAAAGGCACTGGCATATGTGTTGGCAGTTACCATGTGTTTGAGTGCTGTTAATGTACCTGTATATGCACAGGAAAGTACGGTTACAGAGGTTTCAACGGAAGCGGAAACTACGAGCGAGGCTGTAACAGAAGAGGCAACGGTATCCGGTAACGATGCGGAGCCAACAACAGAGGAAGTTGCGAGTACAGAGGAAGCAACAACTGATGGAAATGACGGTAGCACATGGGATCAAGTGACTACTGAAAATGTTTTTGAAGGTGAAAACTATAAAGTGACATTTACACTGACATCTAATTGGGATGCAGGATATAATGCAAATGTCAAGCTGGAGAATACCGGAGACAGTACAATTCAGAACTGGTATTTGGGATTTGATTACAATAATTCCATAACCAATATTTGGAATGCAGAAGTATCTTCAAATGAAGGTAACGAATACGTTATTAAGAATGTTGGCTGGAATCAGGATATAGCTGCTGGTAACAGTATAGAATTTGGTTTATCCGGTGACCATGCGTTCAAAGGTTTTCCTGAGAATTATGAATTAATTGGTACAAGTACGGAAGTTACAGAAGATGATTATGCAATTCAGTATATTGTTGACGGTGACTGGGGTACTGGATTTTATGGTTCAATTTCTGTAACCAATAATACGGATATAGCTCTGGAAGACTGGGTGTTGGAGTTTGATTTTGACAGAGAAATTACTGAAATCTGGAATGGTGTTATTGATGAACATGAAGGTAATCATTATGTAGTCAGAAATGCAGAATATAACAGTACCATCGCTCCGGGTGAGAATGTTTCAATTGGAATTAAGGGCTGTGAAGGTGAGTCGGGAGATGAACCGCTTAACTTTGTGTTGTATTCATACAGCAAAGCTGATAATAACCAATCAATTGATTTGGAATTGGATACCGATAATGATGGTGCGCAGGATTACCTTGAAGACTATTTTGGTACAGATAAAAATAAAACGGATACAGATGGAGATGGTTTATCTGATTTTGTAGAATTATACTCACTTGTATTAGATCCACTTAATATAGATACGGATGGTAATGGTGTAAACGACGCTGATGAAGATTTAGATGGAGATGGTCTTTCAAATATTTGTGAGTTTACCATTGGAACCAGTATAGTTATAGTTGATACTGATGAGGATGGTCTGAATGATAATGTTGAATATAATGTACATGGAACTAATCCGTTATCTAAAGATACAGACGGAGATGGGGCATCTGATTCAAAAGAGATAGAATATGGAACCAATCCGTTAGTATATGAAGATAAATTCGAGGTGTCTTATAAAGCAGGTGGAGAGGATACAGTAAAAGCATCTGTCGACATTGTATTGGATGGTACACAGGTGGATTCATTAGCAGTTGAAAAATTTGATAATGAGTTTCTTTTCCCTGTTAATATGCCGGGATATATCGGTGGAGCGTATGATTTCTCTGTAGATGGAACTTTTGATAAAGCGACAATTAAGTTTGAATTTAATGAGGAATTGCTCGAAGATGCTGATTTTGATCCTGTAGTATACTAT
>CAVHWP010000017.1:0-48555 GCA_963639875.1 Bacteroidaceae bacterium | reverse complement strand
AAATATGGTTACGAGATAGGATTTCTGGCTAGGGTCTGAACAGTAACAAATTCTAACTTCGTATTATAAAAGTGTCATTTATGGGACATCCATTTTAGTATGATAAGAACCGAAAAGAGGCAAAAATCTTTTCGGTTCTTTTGAAATAACGGCTATTGTGGACAGGAAAAAGCGCAAAGATTATAATATAGCAAAAGCACTTTGCTGAGTAAATGAAAACGTGAAGGAGAACAGCACTATGAAAAATACAGAATTTGATAATAATATAATTTTATACGGCCCTCCCGGCACCGGAAAGACATATCATTCTGCCATATATGCAGTGGCAATCTGTGACGGCAAATCTTTGGAAGAATTGACAGATTATGATGAAGTGATGAAAAGATATAAGGAACTAAAGGAAGAGGGAAGAATTGCGTTTACCACATTCCATCAATCTTATGGTTATGAGGAATTTATTGAGGGGATTAAACCAAAACCGGATATGAATGATTTACATTATACCATAGAACGTGGTGTATTTAAGCGTTTCTGCGATGAAGCCAAAGCAGTGGAAATGCAGACCGAGGAGCAGACCATAGGAGCTGCAGCCAAAATCTGGAAGCTTACCATAAAAAACGGAGAATGGAACCCCATTAAGCAGGAATGTTTTGCCGAGAACAATGTCAGAATGGGATTTGGAATAGAGTCGGAGGAAGCCCGTGCTTTTGCGGAGGAGGTCAATCCGGGAGATATTATTTTATCTTTTAAGACACGGAAAACAATAGACGGCATAGCTGTTGTTACCGGGGATGCAGAGGTGTTGGAGAATAAGGATGTTTACCAGACGGCAAGACCGGTAAAGTGGCTGGCAAAAAATATTGACGCGGACATTACTGGTATCAATAGCGGAAAACTGCTGCACCGGATGACCTTTGCCAAAGTTCCCTATATGGATGTGAAGGATGTGGTTCTGCTGGCGCAAAAGTACAACCCGGCTTTGGCGCATGCGGTGATTAAGGAAAATACACAGCCGTATGTCTTTATTATTGATGAAATTAACCGCGGCAATATTTCCAAAATATTTGGAGAACTGATTACCCTGATTGAGAATACCAAGAGAGCTGGAATGCCGGAGGAAGCGTCGGCAATCCTGCCTTATTCGGGAAGTAAATTCAGTGTTCCTTCCAACGTTTACATACTGGGCACCATGAATACGGCGGACCGTTCCATTGCGCTTATGGATACGGCGCTGCGCAGAAGATTTCAGTTTATAGAAATGATGCCCGATATCGAAGTTCTCCGAAAGATACATGCAGATAAGGTGGCGGATTTAGATGTGGCGAAAATGCTTTCTGTCATAAATGATAGAATAACCTGCCTATACGACAGGGAACATACAATCGGACATGCCTTTTTTACCGGACTCAGAGGAGAAAAGGCAACCATCGAAAATCTGGCTTCTGTTTTTGAAAAATCGGTTATTCCTCTTTTGCAGGAATATTTTTATGAAGACTATGAAAAAATCCAGCTTGTACTTGGTGAAAACGAGGGAGTTCCTTCGGAGTTGAAATTTATTAAAGACGAAAAGGTCAAGGCAGCGAACCTCTTTAAGGGCGATGTAAACGAGGACATTTTGCCGAAAGTGACATATTCTGTTAATAAAGAAGCTTTTGAAAACATTGACAGTTACAAGAAAATTTACGAGTAAAGGTAAGGTACGGTGAAAGTATGGGGCGGCTTTTAGAAGTAAGGGAGTTTGACCGTATTATCTGTAATGCCGAGTATAGCGGTGATACAAAATATAAATATCTGGAAGAAAGGGAATTCCGAAATCTTGTAAGGTTTATCCGCAGCATTCCGGGGAATACCACGGATGCGGATATCCTGAATTTCATGAGAATAGACTACAGGCGAAATGTGGGAGATGTAGTCTCCGTAAAAAATTATGTGGGCGTTATACAACTGCCGGACGGTTTTCAAATTCAGGTACTGCCCAAGATTTCCCTTGGGGAAGAGGAGGAAAATTATGCAAGAACCAAAAAAGTGTTTTTGCGTATGCTTTCCTCTTTGAAAAAATTCCCGGAAAAGGTTTTTCAGGAAGCTGCCCTGAAAGCTGACCGGATGAATTTATATGAACTGTTTGTCAACATGTATTTGCAGGAAGTAAGAAGGCTGGTCAAAAAAGGTATTAAGTCAGACTATGTGGAGCAGGAGGACAATCTTTCTTTTTATAAGGGAAAACTGTTGGTAAATAAGCATCTGCAAATGAATTTGGTGCATAAGGAGCGGTTTTTTGTTGCCTTTCAGGAATTTCACCCGAACAGGGCGGAAAACAGAATTATAAAAGCGACTCTCTTAAAATTACAAAAACTGACAAACAGTGTGGATAATGCAAAAGAAATTCTGAAACTGCTTACTGCATTTGAAATGGTGGACAAATCAGTGAATTATACGAAGGATTTTGCGGGAATTGTCAGCAATCGCAATACAAGGGACTATGAAATGCTGATGCAGTGGTCAAAGGTATTTTTGCTGAATAAGAATTTCACAACATTTTCGGGTGATACGGCAGCACAATCTCTGCTTTTCCCCATGGAACTGGTATATGAAAGCTATGTGGCACAGCAGATGAAAAAAGTTATGTCACCGGCAGGGTGGCAGGTTTCGAGTCAGGAGAAGAAAAAATATCTTTTCGATAACTCCAGAAGTTTTGCCCTGAAACCGGATATTGTGATGAAAAGAAACGGGCGTATTGTTATTCTGGACACGAAATGGAAGGAATTGGATGGAAAAGAGAACGGCAGCAATTACGGTATTTCCCAGGCAGATATGTATCAGATGTATGCTTATTCAAAAAAATACGGAACATCCGAAATATGGCTTTTGTATCCGATAAACGATGCGGTAAGAAAGGAAGGAAACCGGGAGCCCGTCAAATTTGTGAGTGAGGATAAAAACAGTAAAACAGAGGTGAATGTTTATTTTGTGGATTTGGATAAAATAGAGGAAAGTCTGGAGATTTTGAAAGCCCGGCTGGAAGAGTAAAATTTATTTTTATACGAAACTCTTCCCATTCCCAGCAAAAAGGACTATATTTTATAAGAGGGCATTATTATGTGGAAGATAAAGCATATTTTTGACGGCGATTATGGGTGCGAAGCCCTAATGCCGGGGGAAAGGCCGGAAGATACAGAAGAGGAGAAAACAAAATGAAAAGCATTATTGTAATGGCTTCGGTGCATCATGAGAATACGAAGAAAATAGTGGAGGCTATTGCCAAAGAATGTAACGTGGAAGTGGTGGATGCCACCAAGGTGAAAGAAATGGAACTGTCCGGATATGACTGCATCGGCTTTGCTTCCGGTATCTATTACGGAAAGTTTCACCAGACGGTGTTGAACTTTGCATCCGTAAATCTTCCGGCAAACAAGAAGGTTTTCTATCTTTGCACGTACGGCGGTTCCGCTGCCTACAAATCCATAGAAGAAGTGACGGCAAGCAAACATGCCATCAATATCGGATATTTCGGATGCAAAGGTTACGATACGTTTGGACCGTTCAAGCTGCTTGGCGGCATTGCCAAGGGACATCCGGATGAGAAAGACATTGCGGATGCCGTTGCTTTTTATAAGAAACTGGAGGAGAAAATATGAGTTATCTGATTAAGGACACCACCAGAGAAGAGCGGGAAAAAATTGTGGCGGGCTCTCTGGGATATATCGAAGCAAACTGCGACGGCTGTATGACAGGCCTCGTAGAAATGTATCAGGATTACATCGACGGCAAAAAGGAACTTCGGGACATTAACATGGCATTTCATGCAGGTTATGTCAGCGGAGAGGATGTGCCGCAGGAGACGGCAAGGGGAAGAAGCTTCTGTAATTTTTAAGGTGCCGCAAATAACGGAAAATATAAAATAGTTGTAAAATAAAACTGTTGTTTCAAAAGGACAGGCGTGTCGGACAACAGTTTTTTACGTTATAGGAACAGGAAAATGCAGAATTTTAAATGGAAATGGAAAAACAGAATAGCCGTTATAGTCCTTGCGGCAATCTGCGCATTTGGCACGGCATCCTGCGCTGCTCCGATTGGACAGATTATCGAGGAGATTACGGAAGAAGCTTCCGGCATCCCGGGCGACCTTACCATCCCGGAATATACGGGGGAACCCTACGTCTGTATCAATGACAATGTTCCCTTTTTTACGGAAGCGGAAAAAAACACGGATACCTTTGAGTCCTACAGCGAGCTGGATGATTTGGGACGGTGCGGCGTGGCATTTGCCAACGTGAGCAGAGAGCTGATGCCCACTGAAAAAAGAGGAAAGATTGGCAGTGTGAAGCCGTCCGGCTGGCGGCAGACAAAGTACGAGGGGCTGATTGACTCGGACCCACCGTTTCTGTATAACCGGTGCCATCTGATAGCGTACTGTCTGACGGCGGAAAATGCCAATGAAAAAAATCTCATTACCGGAACCCACTATATGAATGTGGAGGGAATGCTTCCCTTTGAGGAGCAGGTGGCAAAATATCTGGACCGGAACGACAACCATGTGCTGTACCGGGTGACGCCTGTCTTTGAAGGTGATAATCTGGTGGCAAGCGGCGTGCTGATGGAGGCTTATTCGGTGGAGGATGACGGAGAAGGAATTTCCTTCTGCGTTTATTGCTATAATGTGCAGCCGGGTGTTATAATAGACTATGTGACCGGAGCAAGTCACCTACAATGAATGAAAACAAGGAGGAAAATCCTCTCCTCGCCTGAGGGGCTTGGATTTTCACTTCGTGAAAACAAGGAGGATTAGTATGAATAGAATTGATTTAGGAGCAAAACCTTTGGTATTTCCCATGCCGGTGCTGATTATCGGTACTTATGACAAGGATGGCGTGCCCAATGCCATGAACGCAGCCTGGGGCATGATTTCCGATATGAATGAAATTTCCATTAGTCTTTCCGAACACAAGACCACCGAGAACCTGGCAGTTACCGGTGCTTTTACCGTAAGCATGGCAACGGAGGGTACGGTTGTTCCCTGCGACTATGTGGGTATTGAGTCTGCAAAAAAGGTGCCGGATAAGTTTGCCAGGGCAGGCTTCCATGCAGCAAAGAGCAGCAAGGTAAACGCCCCACTGATTGATGAACTGCCTGTGGCTCTGGAATGTAAAGTAAAGAGCTTTGAAAACGGCATCCTGATTGGCGAAATCGTCAATGTGACGGCGGATGACTCCGTGATGACCGACGGAAAAATTGATGTTAAGAAGTTAAAACCCATTGCCTATGACCCGGCAGCCAATACCTATGTGGCTTTAGGAGATGTAGTGGGCAAGGCATTTGCAGACGGCCTGCAGTTAAAATAAGTCAAGAGGTAAGTTTTATGTATTTATTACTTTTAGCAGTTATTTATTTAGCTTTTATCAGTCTGGGACTGCCCGACTCGCTGCTCGGCTCGGCATGGCCGACCATCCGCGTGGCTTTCGGCGTGCCGCTGTCCTATATGGGCATGGTGTCCATGATTATTTCAGGCGGCACCATCATCTCGGGACTGCTGTCCGAAAGACTGACCAAACGATTTAAGACCAAAATGGTAACGTTCGTAAGCGTTCTGCTTACGGCCGTTGCCTTATTTGGTTTTTCTACCGTTACGGAATTTTATCAGATGTGTATCTGGGCAATTCCCTACGGTCTGGGAGCCGGCGCCATTGATGCGGCGCTGAACAACTATGTGGCATTGCATTACAATTCCCGCCACATGAGCTGGCTGCACTGCTTCTGGGGCGTGGGCACGATTGTCAGCCCATACATTATGAGCTATGCCCTGCTGCACAGCACCTGGACGAACGGTTACCGTACCGTTTCCTATCTGCAGTTTGCCATTGCGGCGGTAATCCTGGTGACACTGCCGCTGTGGAAGGTCAACAAACAGACGGAGACAGAGAGCGGGGAAACCGCACTTTTAGGAGTAAGGGGCGCCCTCAAAATAAAAGGAGTGCCCTACCTTTTGCTGGGATTTCTGGCATACTGCGCGGCGGAAGCTACCACTATGCTGTGGGCAAGCAGTTATCTGGAAGGCACAAGGGGTATCCGCAATGAAAAGGCAGCGGCATACGGCTCGTTGTTTTTCATCGGCATTACCACAGGCAGATTTTTATCCGGCTTTATATCCGACAAGCTGGGCGACAATAAGATGATACGGCTGGGTGTCGGCATTGCGCTTGCGGGTGTGGTGTGCATTGCGCTGCCGTTTACCGTTACGGCAATCGTGGGCTTTGTTATCATCGGACTGGGCTGTGCCCCGGTGTACCCCTGCATTATCCATTCCACTCCCGATAATTTTGGGGCGGAAAATTCGCAGGGCATTATCGGCATCCAGATGGCAAGCGCCTATGTGGGTTCCACTTTTATGCCGCCTGTTTTCGGACTTATAGCCAACTATATCAGTCTGAAACTGATGCCTGTATACCTTGCATTTTTCCTGATTTTATTACTTATTATGATTAATAAAACGGAAAAAGCGTGCCGGAAGTGATTTGCCGAAAGCGGCGTTAGCGGTATGCGGAAAAGGTGATGTCTTGAAGGTGCGGAGAAAGGAGGGCAGCCGTGGCTTATTCGGAGTTAATTAAAAATTTTGACAACATCCGCGGCTACATGCGCGATTTCTTTTTGTACGGCTTCAAGACCAGGGAAGAATACGACAGGAAAAGCGCCCGCAGTTACGACAACGAGCGCCGCCGTATTCAGAGTTACCTCAGCAGCCTGATTTCGTTCCGCCAGACGCCCTCAGGCAAAAATGCTTTTATTTCCCTGGAGGGCAGGAGCGTCACCCACAATCCGCTGTATCAGGCATTCAAAGCCAAAAGCTTCACCAACAAGGATATTACGCTGCATTTCCTGCTGCTGGATATCCTTTCGGGCAATTCTTATTCGCTAAAAGATATTCTGCGGATTATGGATATGGAATATCTCACAGCATTTCAAAATCCCATCAGCTTTGATGAGTCTACCCTTCGGAAAAAACTGAAAGAATATGAAGAACTGGGGATAGTCGTTTCCGAAAAGAGCGGCAAGACGGTCACATACCGGCTTTCGGAGGATGAAATATGCCTTGCGGAATATAAAGAAGCCATCCGCTTTTTTACGGAAGAAAGCCCGCTGGGCGTGATTGGCAGCTACCTGGAAGACTGCATGCAGGCGGCGGAAGAAGTTCGCACCGAAGAATACCTGACTTTCAAAAATCACTATATAATGAATGCTTATGATGCCGAAATCACGGAGCTGATTTTACAGGGCATTCATGAAAAACGGTTACTGGAGATTACTTCCTTCAGCCGGGGCGATGCAGGCGTGAAGCAACAGACAGTCATTCCTTACAAGCTTTATGTGAGCACACAGGGTGGACGCAATTACTTGTTCTGTATGGATGCGGACAATTTAAGACCCTATTCCCTGCGGGTGGATTACATACAAAAAGGAAAAGTGGGAGAGGTCTGTGCGGACTATGACAGACTTCTTAAGGTGTGTGAACGTGCCGGAGAGCATATGTGGGGCGTGAGCTGTGCCAAGTACCGGCGGTACGAGCATATCGAAATGGATATTTATGTGGGAGCGGACGAACCGTTTATTGTGCGCAGGCTGGAACGGGAGAAAAGATGCGGAACCGTTTCCAAAGTGGATGAGGAAACCTACCGTTTTTCAGCGGATGTTCTGGATGCGTATGAGATGATGCCGTGGATAAGGACTTTCTTTGGACGCATCAAGGCGATACGCTGTGACAACGAGGACGTGAAGAACCAGCTCAAAATAGATATGGTAAAAATGTTGAAACAATACGAGGACCAAGATGCTTTTTCATGAAATTTACGGCTGCTATTACCGGGCGGTGGCGAAAATGCTGAACCTGGCTATAGCGGGCGAACTGACGGAAAAGAAAATGTATGAGATAGTGGCGGAGACTGCTTTTGAGGAAAGCAGTCTTATTATGATACCGGCGTTAAAAAAGCAGGAGTGGCAGCTTCTGGACGAAAACCTGCAGACGCCCTTAAAGCACACCCCGGATATGCCCCTGACTATACTGGAGAAGAGATGGCTGAAAACCATTCTTCTGGATAAACGGGTAAAATTGTTCCTTAGTTCTGTGCTGGAAAATAGGGCACTCGCAGACGTAGAGCCGTTGTTTCTCCCAGAGGATATTGTGTATTTTGACCGGTATGCCGATGGGGACGATTACGACGACCCTGCCTATATTGCCAATTTCCGCCTAATCAGGCAGGCAATCGCAGAAAGAAGAAAATTGAAAGTTTCTTTTCGGAACAGCAGGGAGCAGAAACGGTGCGAAATTCTGGAGCCGGTTCAGTTGGAGTATTCCGACAAAGAGGACAAATTCCGGGTGCTGTGTGCGGACAGGCAGAGCATTAAGACCGTTAATTTAGGAAGAATTGTGCAGTGCGAACTTCTGAAAGACACATTTCCGGATAATGTCCGGTTGAAGGAGCGGGAGAAAAAGGTACTGAAATTTACACTGATGGACGAACGGAATGCCCTGGAGCGCGCTATGATGAAATTTTCCCACTATAAAAAAGAAGTGGAGCGCCGGGATGCAGGAAATTATCTTGTCACACTGGAATATGATGTGGAGGATGAAACGGATGTGCTTATCCAGATTTTGTCCTTCGGAAGCTACATAGAAGTGACGGCTCCGGACGAAATGCGGGAAGAACTGCGGAAAAGAATGGAACGGCAAATGGCGCTCATCGACGAGTTCGCAACTTTTTTTCCGTGATAAAAAAGAAAACAGACTCTATGATAGGATTATCAGATACATACAATAACGGGCACGGCAAGCAAACAATTAGACAGGACAGAGCCGGGCAGGAAGGAGTATCCTATGATAGAGATTAAAGGAAAGATGAATACAGCGCTCTGCTACGCAAAGGTAGTGGAGGAGGAAGCCATAGAGCAAATCAGACGGATGTGCGATTACCCCATGACGGAGGGTTCCCAAATCCGTATTATGCCGGATGTGCATGCGGGAAAAGGCTGCACCATCGGCACCACCATGACGATTAACGGGAAAGCCGTTCCTAACGTGGTAGGCGTGGACATCGGCTGCGGCATGTATACGGTCAATCTGGGAAAAGCCGATATTGATTTTGAAAAAGTGGACGAAGAAGCCCACTTTATTCCTTCGGGAAGGGATATCTGGGACGGCAGGATAGAGCATTTTGATTTGACCGGTCTTGTCTGTTACAGGCAGTTAAAGGAAACGAAACGGCTGGCAAAATCCTTAGGAACCCTTGGCGGCGGCAACCATTTTATAGAAATTGACGAAGCCTCTGACGGAACCAAATATCTGGTTATCCATTCCGGTTCCCGGAATCTGGGAAAACAGGTGGCGGAGCTTTATCAGAAGCTGGCGGTCAATCTGGACAGAGGTTACGGGGAATATCTGGAAGATTATCTGCATGATGTGGTTATCTGTCAGGCTTTTGCACGCAGAAACCGGGAAAAGATGGCAGAAATTATTCTGGAAAGAACCGGCATGACGGGAGGGGAAGCGTTCCACACCATTCACAATTACATTGACACGGAAGAAATGATTTTGCGGAAAGGTGCCATTGCGGCACACAAGGGCGAAAAAGTGTTAATTCCCATTAACATGAGGGACGGCAGTGTTCTTGCCGTAGGAAAGGGAAATCCCGACTGGAATTTTTCGGCACCCCACGGCGCCGGACGGCTGATGTCCCGGACGGATGCCAAGGCAAAGCTCAGCATGGAAGAATACGAAGAGTCCATGAAAGGAATTTACACCACTTCCGTCAATGAATATACGCTGGATGAGTCCCCGATGGCGTATAAATCGCTGGATGATATTATTGATGTAATCAAAGACTCCGTGGATATCATCGACATTATGAAACCCATCTATAATTTCAAGGCATCCCGGTAAGGCAGAAATCAAAGCGAGTTGGGTATAGGAAGAAAAAGGCGAGTTCTGTACCCAAAAGGAAAAGAAGAATTGGGTACAGCGAGAAGAAAAAGCTTTCCGTACCCAAAAAGAAAAGGGAAATTGGGTACAGAGAGAAGAAAAAGCATTCCATACCCAAAAGGAAAAGAGGAATTGGGTACAGCGAGGAAAAATTGCTTTCTATACCCAAAAAGGAAAAGGAAAATTGGGTACAGCGAGAAGAAAAAGCTTTCTATACCCAAAAGAAAAGGGGAAATTGGGTACAGCGAGGGAAAAAAGTATTCTGTACCCAAAAGGAAAAGAGAAATTGGGTACAGCGAGGAAAAATTGTTTTCTATACCCAATAGGAAAAGAGAAGTGGGGCAGAAAGAAAGGAAACAGGATATGGTTCTTTTTAAGAGCAGATATGAAAAAGAATTGGATGCGTTGATGACCAAAATTGACATGAACATGTCAAACAATTATAAGGACAATACGCAGGCGGATTTTCAGGAGCTGGAAAGCCGGCTTACAGAAATGAAGGAGCAGGGGCTTCTGAAGGAAAAATCCCGTGTGTATTACGAAAACAGGGTGAGCGATTACCGGGAAAAATTAAAAGGTTACACCCACAAGGACCAGAAGCCTTACTGGACATAAGCACGAGAAAGCAAGGAGACACCTGCATTGCAGAAAGCGGATGCCTGAAAAGCGGCAGCAGCTTTGCGGATACAAAAAGGAGGAACATCATGGATTGCAGACCGGAATACGACATACAGGTTATCGGACAGAATTTGCGGCGGCTGCGTGAGGCAAACCACCTCGCGGTAGAAGAAGTGCGGGAATATTTATGCCTCGGCTCTGTGCAGGCCGTCTATAAATACGAATGCGGTAAAGGTTATCCGCAGGCGGACACGATGTTTGCTCTCATGGAGCTTTACGGAGCCGGTCTGGAGGACATCGTAAGAAAGCCGGAAGAAACAAAGAAAGCAACACTTGTCCGGTTGAACGAGCGGCAAAGAAAACAGGCAGACTTAAGCAGGTCTGCCTGAGTCTTTGGTATTGATTTTCGGCAGAGAAACAAGTACATAAATTCAGACAAAACAAGGGCGGTGTCTGTTTTTCAGACCACGGCTCTTATTTTGTCTGTATGAAAAAAAGCCGTTGTCCTGTAAATTATAGGAAAGCAGGTGGCAAACCATGGTATGATTGTCACGGCAAATGCATTTACAAAGGAGAACGGATATGGCAAATTTTGTAAAGGACTTATCTTATTCAGCAGAAAAACACGCCGTGTCTGCAATGGCGGAACGGATTATGAAAAATATAGAAAAAGCGGATACCTATGAAGAAAGGGCGGAAGTATACGGAAAATTAGTGGATTTAGCGGCAAAGTTCTACAAGGATTTTTCCAGGGAGCAGGCGGAAGCGGTGCATGCTTATGTGGCAAATCCCGAAAACCGCTGGATGAAGACCATCAATCAGATTTTGGACAACACCAATCCGGAATACGGCAGAAAATTCCTGATGAGTCTTGGATATGAGGCTTTTTTCAGGGGTACAAAGCAGATAAGGGAAAGTAGGGAAAAATACCACTGCAACATTCCCTGGCTGATTTTGTTTGACCCGACCATGGCATGCAATATGCATTGCAAGGGCTGCTGGTCCGGCACCTACGGCAGAAAATCCTCGCTGACCTACGAAGAAATGGATAAAATTGTGACGGAAGGAAAAGAACTGGGCGTTCACCTCTACATGTGTACCGGTGGCGAACCCATGGTGAAGTGGAATGAAATCGCCAAATTGGCGGAAAAACATGATGACTGCTTCTTTGCCCTGTATTCCAATTCGACCCTGATTACCGAAGAAGTGTGCAGACAGGTACAGAAGCTGGGAAATGTTACGTTTATGCTGTCCATTGAAGGCACGCCCGATACCAATGACGCCCGGAGAGGGGAAGGTCACTATGCGGCAGCCATGCGCGCCATGGACCTTCTGAAGGAATACGGCATTATTTTCGGTACTTCCATCTGCTATACAAGAGACAATATCGAGGCGGTTACCTCCGATGAATTTCTAAAGATGTTAGCGGAAAAGGGCGCCCATTTTGGTTTCTATTTCCACTTTATGCCGGTCGGCAACAATGCGGTGCCGGAACTGATGCCGACCCCGGAACAGAGACGGTACATGATACACCGCATACGGGAAATCCGTTCCGACAAATCGGACATTCCGTTTTATCCCATGGACTTCCAGAACGACGGCGAATACGTGGGAGGCTGCATTGCAGGCGGCAGAAACTACTTCCACATCAATTCCAACGGCGATGCGGAGCCCTGTGTATTTATTCATTTTTCCAATACGAATATTAAAACCAATACCATTCTGGAAATGCTGCAGAGTCCGCTGTTCATGGCATACCATGAGGGACAGCCGTTCAACAGAAACCACTTAAGACCCTGTCCCATGCTGGAAAATCCCGATTTGCTGGTACAGATGGTACATGCAACCGGAGCACACCAGACCAATGTGGAGTCACCGGAGTCAGTAGAGCATTTATGCGAGAAATGTAAAAAATATGCAGAGGACTGGAAGCCGGTGGCAGAGGAAGAATGGAGCAAAGAGAAGCACACAAGACCTGCCTACGAGAATTACACCGAAGAAAAAAGGCTGCACCCGGAGCTGGCAGCCTTTGAAAAAGCAGAAGTAAAATAAAAAGAAAATGTAAATGATAATGAATTTTTATTTTCTGGGTTAAATTTGACTCTGTAGGAAATATCTCATTATAGGGTCAAATGCAGAAAGCATTTTTCTTGGTTCTGTTTGACTCTTATGGGCATTCATTTCATCTGAGTCAAATAAAAAGAAATTTTTTTCTGTAAGATTTTGACCTATTTTAAGGTTTCATTCCACAGAGTCAAACAATAGGCATTCTGAAGAGATAGCTGCTTTGACTCTGTGGAATTTTTATGTTTCCAGGGTCAAAGTTTTCCCTGAAATGTTTTGAGGGAGTTTGACTCTGTGGATTTTTTTCGCTGCCAGGGTCAAAGTTTTCCCTAAAACGCCTTTGAGGAGTTTGACTTTGCAGCAACCCTGGCGCCAGGGAGTCAAATAGAACTTCTTTTTCCGGTGTTACGGTTTGACTCAGCAGGCAATATTTTATTAAAAAGTCAAAAAGAAATTCATTATCTCTTTATCCGCGCAGCAGCAGTTCTTTTTCCACTACCCTGCCGCCCTTATAATAGATGCGGGGAACGCGTTTGCTGACGGCGCAGGTCAGCTCGTAGGGAATGGTGCCTGCCAGAGCCGCTAAGTCATTAATGGAATTACGGCGGCCGAAGATTTCCACTTCGCTGCCCACATCCACGCCCATTTTGCCGGTCAAATCAATCATGCACATGTCCATGCAGATTTTACCGCGCTGGGGAGCCGGACCCTCGGAGGTCATCAGGCTGCAGCGGTTGGACAGGCAGCGGAAAAAGCCGTCTGCGTAACCGTAGGGAATAACGCCCATACGGGTCTTTTTGTCGGTGACGTAAATGCCGCCGTAGCTGACAGCCGTACCGGCGGGATAGGTCTTGATGGTGCTGACGGTAGCTTTTAAACTCATGACCGGCAGAAGTCCCAGTTCCTCGGCAAATTCCCCGTAGCCGTACAAAAGCAGTCCCGGACGGACCATGTCCAGCCAGGTTTCGGGATAGCGGGCTACGGCGCCGGTGTTGGCGCAGTGGCGGATGAAAAATCGTCTGCCCAGTTTTTCTTCCACCTTAGAAATAACGTCCGTAAATAATTGGAACTGATGTCTGGTGTAAGCTTCGCACTGTTCGCCCGACTCGTCGGAAACGGCAAAGTGGGTAAAGATGCCTTCCGCATCCAGTCCCGGCAGGGAACAGCCTTCGCAGATGCCTTCCACACCGGTATCAAAATAATCGCCGTCACACAGGTAACCGAGACGGGACATGCCGGTGTCCACCTTGATGTGGATTTTCAGGGTGCCGCCCAAGCGGACGGCTTCTTCGCTGTATTCCAGTGCTTTTGCCTTGCAGGTAACCGCCTGGGTGATGTTGTACTTGATAAGCTGGCCGACCTGTTCCTTCGGGGTGTGACCCAGGATTAAAATCGGCATGGTAATGTCATTGTGGCGAAGCTCAACAGCTTCATCAATGCTGCTGACAGCTAAGTAGTCCGCATGCATTTCCTGTAAAAGCCGGCTGACCTGTACGGAACCGTGTCCGTAGGCATCCGCTTTTACCACTCCTAAAAATTTCACATCTGCGCCAATCCGCTTGCGCAGAACCGTATAATTATGGGCAAGGGCGTCAAGGTCGATTTCCGCCCAGGTTCTTTTCAATGTAGAGTCCATAAAATCTCCAAGCCTTTCCGTAGATTTTCTTCCATCATACCACATTTTACTTTTTCAATGTCATAAAAAATTCACAAAAAATATCTTGCAATTTTGTTGTCTTTGCTGTATATATTCATGGTTGGAAATGAATAAAACAATTTTTGACAAGCAAATAAAGAGATACTCAAATATGGAGGAAGGATAATTATGACCAAGGATTTAACCAATGGAAATCCCATGAAACTGATACTGAATTTTGCGATTCCCCTGCTGTTCGGTTTTTTATTTCAGCAGTTTTATAATCTGGTGGACACCATGATAGTGGGCCGTTTTTTAGGCGTGGACGATTTGGCGGCCGTAGGCGCGACCGGTTCCATTAACTTCTTAGTCATAGGCTTCTGCATGGGCGTCTGCAACGGTTTTGCCATCCCCGTTTCCCATAAATTCGGTGCCCAGGACTATGTGGGCATGCGCAAATATGTGGCAAACTGTGTATGGCTGGGCATTATTTTTTCCGCAGTCATGACCGTGGCAACGGCGGTGCTCTGCCGGAATATTTTAATCTGGATGAAAACGCCCGACAACATCATAGACGGTGCTTATACCTATATTTTTATTATATTCTTAGGCATTCCCACGGTTTATTTATATAATATTGTGGCAGGCGTTATCCGTGCCACCGGCGACAGCAAAACACCGGTCATCTTTCTGGTGCTTTCCTCCATTATCAACATTGTGCTGGATTTGTACTTTATCATCAGTCTGCACATGGGCGTGGCGGGAGCTGCCTGGGCAACCGTGATTTCCCAGGGCGTTTCCGGTGTGGCGTGCCTGATTTATATGGTGAAAAAATTTGAAATTCTGCGCATCCGCAAAGAAGAATGGGCTATGGACGGTCATATGATGCTGTCCTTGTGCGGCATGGGCGTGCCCATGGGACTGCAGTATTCCATCACGGCAATCGGCAGCGTTATCCTGCAGACCGCAGCCAATACCTTAGGTTCCGCAGCGGTGGCAGCCATGACGGCGGGCGGTAGAATTGTCAGCTTCTTGGCCTGCCCTTATGATGCTATGGGCTCCACCATGGCAACCTACGGCGGACAGAACGTGGGCGCTGGTAAATTAGAGCGTATCGGCAAGGGCTTAAAATCCTGCGTGATTTTGGGAGCCGTTTATTCCGCTATGGCACTTTTAATTGCCGTGTTCCTCGGGGACACTCTGGCAACCCTTTTCGTGGAAAAGGACGAGTTAAGCATCATCGGGGATGTGCACAAGTTCCTGCTTTTAAACACCCTGTTCTTCTTCCCGCTTGCACTGGTCAACATTATCCGTTTCTTAATTCAGGGCATGGGCTTCCCGAAGTTTGCCATTTTAGCGGGTGTGTTTGAAATGGTGGCAAGGTCTGCGGCAGGATTCGGACTGGTGCCTTTTATCGGTTTTACCGGCGTGTGCCTCGGCAGCCCTTTTGCCTGGATTATGGCGGATATTTTCCTTATTCCGGCATATTTCCATGTAAGCAAGACCCTGCGGAAGCGGATGCCGCAAAAGGAAGGACCGGTGAATGTGGCAGGTTGACAGAAATCATGCATGAAAAACGGATGTAAAAAATAGGTAAAAGTGATTGACGAATTGAATTTTTTCTGATACATTCTTTATCAATGGAAAACGGTATAGATTATTAGAGGGATTCCAGGTAAATTTTCCACATTATTGATAGAGCGAAAGCTTGTTTTGAAACATATCATATTTGCAAAACGATCAATAAGAGTAGTAAAAGTGAAATATTTGCTATATAGACTCTAATAATTAAGTATCGAATGAAAATGCACAAACGAAATTCTTCCGGGCAGCCTTTGGGTGAGACGGGGGTATTTGGAATGAAGACGCAAATTTGCAAATGGGTATGCAGATTGCGTCTTTTTGTTATGCCGGAATGTTATGCCTGAAATGGTTATGAAAAAAAGCGGGAGACAAAAAGCGGGAAACACAAAGCGGGAGACAAAAAGCGCAGGACTTCACGGTACGAGGAGAGTTGAGGAATGAATCAGAACAGAGCGCCTATTTATGAGGCATTGGAACAATTCCGGAAAAACAAGGTGGTGCCCTTTGATGTGCCGGGGCACAAGAGAGGCAGGGGTAACCCCGAACTGGTGCAGTTGTTGGGAAAACAGTGTGTGGAGCTGGATGTGAATTCCATGAAGCCGCTCGACAATCTCTGCCATCCGATTTCCGTCATCAAGGAAGCGGAGGAGCTGGCGGCGGAGGCGTTCGGCGCGTCCCATGCGTTTTTAATGGTGGGCGGCACCACCTCGGCGGTACAGTCCATGGTGCTGACGGCATGCAAAAAGGGAGAAAAAATCATTCTGCCCCGCAATGTGCACCGGAGTGTGATTAACGCCTTGGTTGTGAACGGCGCCACGCCGATTTACGTCAATCCCGATGTGGACAAAAAGCTGGGTATTGCGCTCGGTATGAAGATTTCCCAGGTGGAAAAAGCGATAGAGGACAACCCGGATGCGGTGGCGATTTTAGTGAACAATCCCACTTATTACGGCATCTGCTCCAACTTAAAGAAGATTGTGGAAATCGCCCACGCCCACAACATGCTGGTGCTGGTGGACGAAGCCCACGGAACTCATTTTTATTTCGGGGAAAACATGCCCATTACGGCAATGGCGGCGGGAGCGGACATGGCATCCGTCAGCATGCACAAGTCGGGAGGCAGCCTGACCCAGAGCTCGTTTCTTTTAACGGGGTCCAATGTCAGCGCCGGTTATGTGCGGCAGGTCATCAACCTGACCCAGACCACCAGCGCTTCCTACCTGCTACTGGCAAGCCTCGATATTTCCCGCAGAAATTTAGCGCTCCGGGGAAAAGAAGCCTTTGAAGAGGTGGAAAAAATTGCCGCCTATGCCCGAAACGAAATCAATAAAATAGACGGCTATTATGCTTACGGGGAAGAACTCCTAAACGGCGACAGCATCTATGATTTTGATACTACGAAGCTGACGGTGTATACGCTGGACATCGGACTGGCGGGCATCGAAGTATACGATAAGCTTAGGGACGAATACGACATCCAGTTGGAGCTCGGTGACATCGGCAACATTTTAGCCTACATTTCCATCGGTGACCGCATGAGGGAAACGGAGCGTCTGGTCAGTGCCTTGTATGACATCCGCCGCCGTTACAAGAAAGACAGAACCGGTCTGTTTGACCATGAATATATCAATCCTTCCGTGGTGATGACGCCGCAGGAAGCGTTCTACGCGGAAAAGGAAGAAATGATTCCCATCCGGGAAACCAACGGCAGGATTTGTACGGAATTTGTGATGTGTTATCCGCCCGGCATCCCCATTCTGGCGCCCGGCGAACGCATTACACAGGAAATCATCGACTATATTGTTTATGCAAAAGAAAAAGGCTGCTCCATGACAGGACCGGAGGATGAGACCATTGAACGCCTCAACGTTATCCGGGAAGCCACGCTGTATTAGAGGAGGAGAAAAATGGAATTCTGGTTTTCTGAATTACATACGCCGAATGTAAAATTTTCGGTGAAGGTGGACCGCCAGCTCTATTCGGAGGAAAACGAATATGTGCGGATGGACATTTTTGATTCGCCGGAACTGGGCAGATTTCTCACCATTGACGGCTATATCATTTTAACGGAACGGGACGAATTTATTTACCATGAAATGCTGACCCATATCCCCATGGCAGTGCATCCGGACCCGGAAAAAATCCTGGTGTTCGGCGCGGGAGACGGCGGCGTGGTAAGGGAGCTTTTAAAGTATCCCGATGTGAAAAAAATCGATATGGTGGAGGTGAACGAAGGCGTGGTGGAAGCCAGCAAGAAGTATCTGCCGTTCACCGCATCGGGACTGGACGACCCGAGAGTGACCATTTATACGGAAAACTGTCTCCGCTACATCCGTCACATTGAACAGGAATACGATGTGATTATTGTGGACTCCGCCGGTTTTTACGGACCGGGAGAAAGCCTGCTTTCCCGTGAATTCTACGGAAGCTGCTACAAGGCGCTGAAAGAGGATGGCATTATGGTGAACCAGCACCAGAGCCCTTTTTACGATGAGGACAGACTGGAAACCCAGAAGGCGCACAAACGTATTGTGGAGAGCTTTCCCATCAGCCGCGTGTACCAGGCGCACATTCCGTCCTATCCTTCCGGCTACTGGCTGTTTGGATTTGCTTCCAAGAAGTACCATCCGGTGAAGGATTTGAAGACGAAGCACTGGAAAAATTTAGGCATTGAAACCCGTTATTATACCACCAACCTGCACAAGGGCTGCTTTGCCCTGCCGGCGTATGTGGAACAGATGCTTGAGGATGTGGAAAACATTCCCGATTAAACAGGACACAGTGGATTTCCGGCAAAATGCTGCCGGAACCGGAAAAGGAGAATAACATGCTGCAACAGAATATCGAAACTTTTATCGGCTGTGATGCGGAGTACGAAGAAGCGGAAATAGTCCTCTTCGGAGCGCCCTTTGACTCCACCACGTCTTACCGGCCGGGCACCCGTTTCGGAAGCAAAGCCATACGAAGGGAGTCCTACGGACTGGAAACCTACAGCCCCTATCAGGACGAAGACCTGACGGACTACCGGGTGTTTGACAGCGGTGACATCGAGCTTTGCATGGGAAACAGTGAAAAAGCCCTGCAGGCTATTTCGGAGCGGACAGCCACGATTTTGGCGGACGGTAAGCTGCCGTTCATGATAGGAGGGGAGCATCTTGTCACCCTCGGCACTTTCCGGGAAGTGTATAAAAAGTATCCGGACGTCTGCATCGTGCATTTTGATGCCCACACGGATTTGCGGGAAGATTATCTGGGAGAGCCCCTTTCCCATGCCTGCGTCATCCGCAGGTGCCATGACTACGTGGGAGACGGACGGATTTTCCAGTTCGGCATCCGCTCCGGTGACCGCAGCGAATTTGTCTGGGCAAGGGAAGGACACACGTTTTTGCATCCCTTCGACTTAAACAATCTGCAGGAGGCGGTGGAAAAAATCGGGGACAGACCGGTGTATTTTACCATTGATTTGGACGTGCTGGATGTGTCCGTATTCCCGGGAACCGGAACCCCGGAGGCAGGCGGCGTCACGTTCAGGGAGCTTTTGCAGGCAATCCGGGAAGTGTGCGGCGGCCTGCACATTGTGGGCTGCGATGTAAACGAATTAAATCCCATGCTGGACAACAGCGGGGCTTCCACAGCAGTGGCATGCAAGGTGGTCAGGGAATTTTTGCTGGCGCTGCTTAGTAAAAACAGAAAAGGAGAGTAAAAATGGGTAAAGTTTTAGTAATCGGCTGCGGCGGCGTAGCGGGCGTCGCTATTCAGAAATGTGCACAGAATGACACGGTGTTTGACGAAATCGTCATCGCCTCCCGTACCGTAAGCAAGTGCGATGCACTGGCGGAAAAATTAAAAGGAAAGACCAAAGCGGTTATCTCCACAGCGCAGGTGGATGCGGACAATGTGGAGGAACTGGTGGCTCTGATTAACCGGGTGAAGCCGGACATTGTGCTGAATTTAGCGCTTCCTTATCAGGATTTAACCATCATGGATGCCTGCCTGAAGACCGGCGTGGACTATGTGGACACCGCCAACTACGAGGCAGAGGACACCAATGACCCCGAGTGGCGTAAAATTTACGAAGAACGCTGCAGGGAAAAAGGCTTTACGGCTTATTTTGACTATTCCTGGCAGTGGGCATACCGGAAGAAATTTGAAGAAGCGGGCATTACCGGTCTTTTGGGCACCGGCTTTGACCCCGGTGTAACCAGCGTATTTTCCGCTTATGCCTTAAAGCATTATTTTGATGAAATCCACTACATCGACATTCTGGACTGCAACGGCGGCGACCACGGTTATCCCTTTGCCACCAACTTTAACCCGGAAATCAATCTCCGTGAGGTTTCCGCAAACGGTTCTTACTGGGAAAACGGCCACTGGGTAGAAACCGAGCCCATGGAAATCAAGAGAGAGTACAACTTTGACGGCGTGGGCATAAAGGATATGTATTTACTGCATCACGAAGAAATTGAGTCTTTGGCGGAAAACATTCCCGGCGTAAAGCGTATCCGTTTCTTTATGACCTTCGGACAGAGCTACCTTACCCATATGAAGTGTCTGGAAAATGTGGGCATGCTGCGCACGGACCCCGTGATGTACGAAGGAAGGGAAATCGTTCCCATCCAGTTTTTGAAGGCACTGCTGCCCGACCCGGCATCCTTAGGACCCCGTACCGTGGGCAAAACCAACATCGGCTGTATTTTTACCGGTGTGAAGGACGGCGTGGAGAAATCCATTTATATTTACAATGTGTGCGACCATCAGGAATGCTATAAGGAAGTGGGCTCCCAGGCGATTTCCTACACCACCGGCGTGCCCACCATGATTGGCACCATGATGGTGCTCACGGGACAGTGGAAAAAGCCCGGCGTGTTCAACGTGGAAGAATTTGACCCCGACCCTTATATGGAAGCCCTGAACAAATGGGGACTTCCCTGGGTAGTGGATGAAAATCCGGTGCCGGTACCATGATGGGGGAATTACAGACTCCCTGCTATGTGATTGACATGGACAGGCTGAAAGAAAATCTGGAACGATTAAAGGGCGTATCCGACCGGACAGGCTGCCGCATTCTTTTGGCGCAGAAAGCCTTCAGCGCCTACCGGACATACCCGCTTATCGGCAGCTATCTGGCAGGCGCCACCGCCAGCGGGCTTTACGAAGCAAAGCTCTGCAAGGAAGAGATGCCAAAGCACATGGAAAACCATATTTTTTCTCCGGCATTTCAGGAAAAGGACTTTGCCGAAATCTGTGAAATCTGCGACCACATTGTGTTTAACTCGGTAAAGCAGTTGAAGAAATTCGGAGCGCGGGCAAAGGCGGCAGGATTGCAGGTGGGACTTCGCATCAACCCGGAGAAATCCACTCAGGAAGGGCATGCCATTTACGACCCCTGCGCCCCCGGCAGCCGTCTGGGCGTGACGCTTGCCGAGTGGCAGCAGGCGTATGAACAGGAACCGGAACTTTTAGACTTTCTGGACGGTTTTCATTTCCATACGCTCTGTGAGCAGAATGCGGATGCCCTGCTTGTGACCCTGCAAGCGGTGGAAGAAAAATTCGGCACTTATTTTGCCGGAAAAAAATGGATAAATTTCGGAGGCGGCCACCATATCACCAGAGCGGATTATGATGTGCCTGCGCTGGAAGGAGCCATACGGCATATGCAGGAAAAATACGGACTGCTGGTCTATCTGGAGCCCGGCGAAGCGGTGGCGCTGAATGCCGGTTACCTGTATACGACCGTTCTGGAAGTGCAGGAGAAATCTGCCGCCAAAGCAGCATGTGCAGCGCCGCCTGCCGATAAAACCGGCAGAATGGACATCGCCATTTTAGACACTTCCGCCGCCTGCCATATGCCGGATGTGCTGGAAATGCCCTACCGCCCGCCTCTTAGGGAAAGCGGAGAAGAAGGCGAAAAGGCATTTACTTACCGCCTTGCGGGTCCGACCTGTTTAGCCGGGGATGTCATCGGCACCTATTCCTTTGACCGGAAGCTGCAGGAGGGTGACAGGCTGGTATTTGAGGATATGGCGATTTATTCCATGGTAAAGAACAATACCTTCAACGGAATGCCCCTGCCCTCTGTATATTTGAAAGAGGGCGACCGATATACTTTATGGAAATCCTTTACCTATGAAGATTTTAAGAGCCGGCTTTAACCGGACAGAAAGGTTGAAAATATGGCAGAGAAAAAATTAGTGGCACTGACATTTGACGACGGTCCTTCCGTAGGCACTACGGACAAGGTGCTGGATGTCTTAAAAGAAAACGATATTGTGGCAAGCTTCTTTTTAATCGGACAGAAGATTACGGAGGAGTCGGCTTACCTGGTAAAACGTGCCCACGACATGGGCTGCACCATTGAAAACCACTCTAAGACCCACCCGGGCATGACGGGGCTTACGGACGAGCAGATTTTAGAGGAAATTTCCTATACGACGAATAAAATAGAGGAAATCACGGGAGAAAAGCCCGCCTTTTTCCGCCCGCCGTATATTGATTACGACCAGAGACTGTTTGATTTGGTGGATTTGGGCTTTATCTGCGGTTACGGCTGTGAGGACTGGCAGCCGGAAGTCAGCGCCGAAGAAAGAACCCGCCGTATTTTGGAGCAGGCACATCCCGGCTTTATCATTCTGGTGCACGACATGGAGGGCAATACCCGGACCATCGAAGCCATAAAGAAAATTATCCCCACCCTTAAGGAGCAGGGATATGAATTCGTTACCATCCGCGACCTGTTTGCAAAGAGCGGCAAGGCGCCGGAAAGAAATACCCTTTATATGGAAGTGTGAAGCTCTACCACCCGGCGGTCGTAAGTGACAAGCCCGTTTACAGCATCCTGCAAATCCTTCAGATTGGCATATTTCCGGTAACCGTAAATGCGGTTCACACGGGAATGGTCTTCGATATGGCAGGCGTAGCCGCCGTATTCGGAGATGACGAAGGCACGCCTCCTGGTCCACGGCTTCCAAATGGAGAAGACAGCGGCAGCCCACCTGTTTTTTCTGTAACTCTTCTTCGGAAAAGGTAAGGTCCTGGTGATACTAGAGATATTCCTCAGGCATTACGACTTTCCCGACACCCGACAGCAGACACTCCGGGGAAAAGGGAACCCGAATGGTGCCTTGAAAAGCAGGATAGGAAGGTGCAGAAGAACCGACATCGAAAGCGACGATTTGAAGCTGGTGGCGCGCGCCCTGCTTCCCATGGAAATTACGGAAGGCAGCCGCCTAAAATACGAAATGATGCAGTATAAAATGGAAGTGTAAAGTAAGATAAAATACATCAAACAGTTTGCCTTGTCCATTGAAATGGTATATGATAGAATACATGCGGAGCATTGGCTTTATGGGGGTAAAGTCAGGAATATAAGGGACAAAAGCATTCCCGAAATTGATGCCTGTCTGCAGGAAAAGGCCAGGCGATGTACGAAAGCAAAAAGACGGAAGGCTGCTGCTGCCATATTTTCAGGGAATAGGCCCGGCGGCAGAGAAACAGAATAAGGAGAAATACATGAAGATTTCAGATATATTGCGAGAGGACAAGACCACCATATCCTTTGAGGTGTTCCCTCCGAAGACCACCGCTAATTTTGAGTCCGTAAAAAAAGCGGCTCTGGGCGTGGCGGCGCTGCATCCCGATTACATGAGTGTGACTTACGGGGCAGGCGGCAGCAGCCGCGGCAATACCCTGCATATCGCGGAAGAAATCCAGAAAGCGGAAAACGTAACCACCATTGCCCACCTGACCTGTGTGGGAGCGGGAAAAGAGGACATCAAAACGGCTCTTTCCGAAATGAAGGCGGCAGGTATTGAAAATATTCTGGCGCTCCGCGGGGACAGACCAAAGGACTTTGACGGCGAGCCTTTCAAAGAATACCGCTATGCCTCCGAACTGGTGGCAACCATCAAGGAATACGGCGATTTCTGCGTGGGCGGTGCGTGCTACCCGGAGGGGCATCCCGATTCCGCCAACAAAAAAGAGGATGTTAAAAACCTCAAAAAGAAGGTGGACGCAGGCTGTGAGTTCCTGACCACCCAGATGTTTTTTGACAACAATATATTCTATAACTTTTTATATAAGGCGAGAGAGGCGGGCATTTTAGTGCCGGTTATTCCCGGTATCATGCCCATCACCAGAGCCAACCAGGTAGAAAATGCGGTGCGTCTGTCAGGCTGTAACGTACCGGAACGCTTCCGCAGCATTGTGGACTGCTTCGGTGAAAATCCGGCAGCCATGCAGCAGGCGGGCATTGCCTATGCCACGGACCAGATTATCGACCTGATTGCCAACGGCATCAGGCACATTCATGTGTACTCCATGAACAAGCCGGAGGTGGCAAAGGGCATCCTTGCCAATCTCTCCGATATTGTAAGACAGATATGATGGGAAAAGAGTTAATCGGACAGCCGTTTTTGGAAACGGAATATTTTAAGAAAGAAGTGCGCCGGTATTTGGGCTACGGAAAGAAGCCGCCGGATGAAACGGTGCAGGGACTCATCGGCGGATGTGCAAAGGAGCTCTGGGACAGCATACAGCCCAGGCACTTGACGGCAAGGTATCCGCTTGCCTTGAAGCCGGAAGGAGAAATCCGCACGGCGAGGCTTACCCTGCACAGCAAGGCACTGTCCAAAAACTTACATGACTGCAAAGAGGTGATTTTCTTTGCGGCAACGCTTGGAAACGGCGCAGATATGCTGATTAACCGTTACAGTAAAATAGCGGTCAGCAAGGCGGCGGTCATGCAGGCGGTGGCGGCAGCGGTTATGGAAGAATACTGCGACAGATGCCAGGCGCAGATAAAAGAAGAATTACAGACGGAGGGACTGACGCTGCGTCCCCGGTTCAGCCCGGGGTTCGGGGATTTGTCCCTGCAGATACAGCGGGATTTTTTAAACGTGCTGAATGCCGGAAAATGTGCCGGTATTTTTTTATCGGAAGGAAATATCATGCTGCCGGAAAAATCCGTGACGGCATTTATGGGCATCTGCCGCATGGGCGACAGCGCCGTATAAACGTATAAACAGAGAACGGACGGAGCGGGGGTGAGCCGTCTGACAGAAAACAAAAAGGGATGGAAAGTATGGATATAAGAGATGAATTTGGCAAAAGAATGCTTTTCTTTGACGGAGGCATGGGTTCTCTTTTGCAGGAAAGAGGGCTTAAGCAGGGCGAGCTGCCGGAAACCTGGAACTTAAAAAAGCCGGAGAAGATTATCCGTATTCACCGGGAATACTTAGAGGCGGGAGCGGACATTGTGCTGGCGAATACCTTCGGAGCCAACCGTTTCAAGTACGAAAATCCGGATGAAATCATAGCAGCCGGAATTGCCAATGCGAAAACGGCAATCCGGGAAAGCGGAAAAAATGCCTATGTGGCGCTGGATATGGGACCTACCGGAAAGCTGTTAAAGCCCATGGGAACACTCGATTTTGAAGAGGCGGTTTCCGTTTATGCTGAAGTGGTAAAGGCGGGCGAGAAAGCCGGAGCCGACCTGATTTTAATTGAAACCATGAGCGATACCTATGAATTAAAGGCAGCCGTGCTGGCGGCAAAGGAAAATAGCAGCCTGCCGGTTATGGCAACCGTGGTATTCGATGAAGGACACAAGCTTCTGACCGGCGCTTCCCCGGAAAACGTGGTGGCGCTCCTGGAAGGTCTCCGGGTGGATGCCCTCGGTATCAACTGCGGTCTCGGACCCAAGCAGATGAAGCCCATTTTTGAAAGACTGGCGCGGTTTGCGTCCATTCCTCTCATTATCATGCCCAATGCGGGACTTCCGCGAGTGGAAAACGGAAAGACCGTTTACGATGTGGACCCGGCGGAATTTGCGGAGGATATGGCGGAGATTATTGCCATGGGCGCCTGGTTTGCGGGAGGCTGCTGCGGTACCACTCCCGCCCATATCCGGGCACTGACCGAAAAATGTAAGGATGTTGCACCGAAGGTTCTCACAAAGAAGGACGATACCATTGTGACTTCCTATTCCAAGGCGGTCCTGCTCGGCGGAAAACCGGCGATTATCGGGGAAAGAATTAACCCCACCGGCAAGTCCAAATTCAAGCAGGCGCTCCGTGACAACAACATGGAATACATTCTGGAAGAGGGCGTAAAGCAGGCGGATGCCGGCGCCGATATTCTGGACGTCAATGTAGGACTGCCCGAAATTGACGAAGTGGCGATGATGAAGCAGACGGTCTACGAGCTGCAGGGTATCCTGCCCCTTCCGTTGCAGATTGACACCACCAATGCCGAGGCGATGGAAGCGGCAATGCGTATTTACAACGGAAAGCCCATGATTAACTCCGTAAACGGCAAGGAAGAGGTTATGAAGGAAATCTTCCCGCTGGTGCAGAAATACGGCGGCGTGGTAGTGGGACTGACCCTGGACGAAGCCGGTATTCCCACCACTGCCGAGGGACGTCTTGCCATTGCGGAAAAAATCTACCGTACGGCGGAAAGCTATGGCATTGAGCGGAAAAACATTGTCATAGATGCCCTGACCATGACCATGAGCACGGATGATACCTCCGCCGGAACGACGCTGGAGGTCGTAAAGAAAATCAAGGAGCAGGGCGGCAGAACCGTACTGGGTGTGTCCAATATTTCCTTCGGACTGCCTCACAGGGAAATCTTAAATGCGGCATTTTTTTCCATGGCTATGAGCGCCGGACTTTCCGCCGGCATTATCAATCCCAATGTGGCATCCATGCGGCAGGCTTACGATACCTACTGCGTACTGGGCGGTTTTGACTCCCAGTGCATGAATTACATAGAAAAATATGCGGCGCTGCAGACCGTCACGACCCTGGCGCCGGCAGGAGCCGCAGGCACAGGTGCTGCAGGCGGAAACGGAACGGCTGGCAGCAATGCAGGAACCGGCGCAGCGGGCAGCATACCCGCCCTGCAGAATGCCATTGTGAAGGGCTTGAAGGAGCAGGCATACCGCGGCACCAAGGAAGCGCTTGCTTCCGGCAGGGACACCATGGAGGTGATAAACGGGGAGCTGATACCGGCGCTTGACATTGTGGGACAGGCATTTGAAAAAGGAACCATGTTCCTGCCCCAGCTTTTAATGAGTGCGGAGGCAGCCAAGGCTGGCTTCGCTGCCATCAAGGAGTACGTGGAAAGCACGGGAACCAAACAGGAAAAGAAAGGCACTGTGGTGATTGCCACGGTAAAGGGAGACATCCACGATATCGGCAAGAACATCGTGAAGGTGCTTTTGGAAAATTACGGATTCGATGTAATAGATTTAGGAAAGGATGTACCGCCGGAAACGGTTGTGGAAGCGGTGCAGCAATCCGGAGCGCGCCTGGTGGGCTTAAGCGCCCTGATGACGACTACGGTGGCAAGCATGGAAGAAACCATAAAGCAGCTTCGGGAAAAAGTACCCGGCTGTAAGGTCATGGTGGGGGGCGCCGTGCTGACAAAGGAATACGCAGACATGATTGGCGCGGATTATTACGCCAAGGATGCCATGCAGTCTGTTCATTATGCAGAAGAAATATTAAAATAATGCGGGTGCCGGTGATGTACGGCATTTAGGCAACTGAAAAGATACCTGCCGGAAAGGCAGAATAAGTTATAGCCTCATCCTATAACTGAATATCTACTTAGCATATTGGACAGATAGGTTTTCTTCGTGCATAATGTGTACATAAGTTGAAACGACAATTCGGACACATTAAGGGAGGAAAATCAGATGAGTAAAGATATAAAAGATTCTAAAAACTGGAGCTTTGAAACCAGACAGTTACATATCGGACAGGAAGAGGCAGACCCGGTAACGGATGCCAGAGCGGTTCCCATTTACGCTTCCACTTCTTTCGTATTCCATGATTCCCAGCATGCGGCAGACAGATTTGGTCTGAGAGATGCCGGCAACATTTACGGAAGACTTACCAATCCCACACAGGACATCTTTGAAAGAAGAGTGGCATCCTTAGAGGGAGGAAGCGCAGCCCTTGCAACCGCATCCGGCGCGGCAGCTATTTACTACACCGTAGCAGCTCTTGCCAAGAGCGGCGAACACATTGTAGCAAGCAAGACCATCTACGGCGGCACCTACAATCTGCTGGCACACACACTGCCTCTTTCTTCCGGCATATCTGCAACCTTTGTAGACCCCGAAGAAGAGGGTGCTTTTGAAGCAGCCATTCAGGAAAATACCAAGGCAATCTTCATTGAAACCTTAGGAAATCCCAATTCCAACATCATTGATATTGAAGCGGTGGCAGCCGTAGCACACAAGCACGGTATTCCCTTAGTCATTGACTCCACCTTTGCTACCCCGTACCTTATAAGACCCATTGAACACGGCGCTGACATCGTGGTACATTCCGCAACGAAATTTATCGGCGGACACGGAACAGCCATCGGCGGTGTGATTGTGGACGGCGGCACTTTCGACTGGAAGGCATCCGGAAAATATCCCTGGATTTCCGACCCCAACCCCAGCTACCACGGCGTATCCTTCGCAGAAGCGGCAGGACCGGCAGCATTCGTTACCTACATCCGTGCCATTTTACTTCGTGATACCGGAGCTACCCTTTCCCCGTTCCACGCATTCATTTTCTTACAGGGACTGGAAACACTGTCCTTAAGAGTAAGACAGCATGTATCCAATGCGCTGAAAATCGTGGATTACTTAAACAAGCATCCCCAGGTGGAGGCAGTACATCATCCTTCTTTACCGGATGACCCCAGCCACAGCCTGTATGAAAGATATTTCCCCAACGGTGCCGGCTCTATCTTTACCTTTGAAATCAAAGGCGATGCCAAGACCGCACAGAAGTTTATCGATAATCTGGCAATTTTCTCCCTGCTTGCCAATGTAGCGGATGTAAAATCACTGGTTATCCACCCCGCAAGCACCACTCACTCCCAGCTTACGGAAGAAGAACTGTTGGACCAGGGCATCAAGCCCAACACCATCCGTCTTTCCATCGGTATCGAAGACGCAGACGATTTGATTGCCGCACTGGATGCCGCATTTGAAGCCGTAAAATAGGCGGAAACACAAAAGCAAAAAAAGAACAAAAGAGAAAAAGAAAAAGCACAAAAGAAAATTAATACCAATCAAAGAGGAGAAAAAAACATGAAACTGAAAAAAATTATCGCACTTGCACTGACACTCACATCCCTTGCCACCGTATTCACAGGATGCGGCAGCAAGGGAGCAGCAAACAACAATAACAGCAGCAACGCAGGCACCACAGCAGCAAATGACACTGCTAATGATGCAGCAGACAGCCAGGACAACACATCCGCAGAACCTGTAACCGTAAAACTCGGTGTGGTAGGCGCCATTTACGAAGACCTCTGGAAACCGGCGCAGGACGCCTTAAAGGATGAGGGCATCAACCTGGAAATCGTACAGTTTTCCGATTATGTAACTCCTAACAATGCCTTAAACAGCGGTGACATCGACTTAAATGCCTTCCAGCATCACATTTATCTGGACACCGAATTAGAGCAGCACGGCTACGCTATCGAGCCCGCAGGCTACACCTTCATCATTCCTTTGAACCTGTATTCCCACAAGGTTTCTTCCGTGGACGAAATCAAGGACGGCGACACCATTGCCATTCCCGATGACGTAACAAACGGCGGACGTGCCATCAAGGTTTTAGCGGCAGCAGGTCTTATTACCTTAAAAGAGGATGCAGGCTTTAACCCCACCGTGGATGACATTGCGGAATACAAAGTAAACATCACCATCAAGGAACTGAAAGCAAACACCATTCCTTCCGTACTGGACGATGTAACCGCAGCTATCGTAAACGGCAACTATGCACTGGACTTCGGCTTAAAGACAGAAGAAGCTATCTACAAGGATACTGTTCTGGACGAAGAAGCATACTGGAACCTGATTGCTGTAAGAAGCGCTGACTTGGAGGACCCTGAAAAGGCAGAAGTTTACCGCAAGGTAGTAGCTGCTTTCCAGTCTCAGGCAACCGAAGACGTATTCAACAATACCTTCGGCGGCTACTTCATCAAGGTAGGCTGGGACCAGGACCTTTTGGCAGATAAATAAAACTCCCTAAACTTTCAAAAAAATCGCTGTAGGCATAGTGCTTACGGCGATTTTTTGCTATAATAAAAACAATTACGGCCTTGTGACGGAAACGGGGCGACATACATAAGGAGGACTTTATGCCTGTTTTTGATTTCAGCAACACTCCGGGAGAAAAGACGGAGGTTATCTGCACGTATACAACCTTTTTATCCAGTGCCAAGGAAAAGACACCGGAAGAGCCGATTTTGGTGCTTGCCAACAGGGAAAAGAAGCATCCCCATCATGCAACGGGACTTTTCGCCAACCAGACCAAACAGACGGCGTTTGAGTTCAAGGAAAACGGAGAAACCTATGCGGCGGACATCTTAAAGGTGGATTCCCGGTTTGTAAACCTCATTAAATGGCTGGGAGAAAACCATATCCATGTAAGACTTTCCGGTCAGAACACCGAGGACGGCTATGCCGTATACAAAATCCGCGAAACCACCTTCGGAGGCGGCACCAAGCTTTCCGCAGAGGACGGTTTTTTGCAGTTTATGATTGAAAGACTTTTGGCAAGCAGCGCCGCAGAAGAAGTGGAAGAGGACGAAGAAGCGGATGAAGTGGGCGACGAAATGAAGCTTACCAGCCTGCAGAGCATTTCCGATTTCATGACCTGCGCCGGCAGGACGCTGCCCGACAATATCAGACTCTGGGCAAGAAGAAACCTGGCGGTAGCCCGTTCCAACGAGGTTTCCCCCGAGGAGCGCCGTCATGCCCAGCGTGCCCTTTCCATTATGATGAACGTACAGTGGAAGAGCAATTATTTTGAAGCCATCGACCCTGTGGAGGCAAGACGCATTCTGGATGAAGAGCTTTACGGCATGGAGAGGGTAAAGCAGCGTATTATGGAAACCATTATCCAGATTAACCGTACCCACACCCTTCCCGCCTACGGTCTGCTTCTGGTGGGACCGGCAGGTACCGGTAAGTCCCAGATAGCCTATGCGGTGGCAAGAATATTGAAGCTGCCCTGGACGACACTGGACATGAGCTCCATCAACGACCCGGAACAGCTTACCGGCAGTTCCCGTATTTATGCCAATGCCAAGCCCGGTATCATTATGGAAGCTTTCTCCATGGCGGGCGAGTCCAATCTGGTATTTATTATCAACGAGCTGGACAAGGCAGCCTCCGGCAAAGGAAACGGCAACCCGGCGGACGTGCTTTTAACTCTCCTTGACAACTTAGGCTTTACGGACAATTACATGGAGTGTATGGTGCCCACCGTGGGCGTATACCCCATTGCCACCGCCAACAACAAGGAGCAGATAAGTGCGCCTTTGATGTCCCGTTTTGCGGTGATTGATATTCCCGACTACACCGCAGAAGAAAAGAAAATTATTTTCAGCCGCTTTGCACTTCCCAAGGTCTTAAAGCGCATCGGTTTACAGGAAAACGAATGCGTGGTGACTGAAGACGGTCTTACCGCCGTGGTGGAGCAGTTTGAAAACACCACCGGTATCCGCGATTTGGAGCAGGCAGCCGAGCACATCGCCGCCAATGCCCTTTACCGCATCGAGGTGGAGCATGTGCCCGAGGTCGTATTCGACGGCGAAGAAGTGAGAAAGCTGTTTTCCTAGAACGGTAATGCTTTTTTTGCTATAGCAATCGGAACAAAGAGTAATTGGACTTACAGGAAAAAGAAAGGATATAATTCTTTATAGATTTTCCGTAAGGACAAAGAATGTGAGGTGTATGGCTATGGCAATCGAGCGAAAAAAAGTAGCAATTATAGGCTGTGGAAATGTAGGCGCAACCCTGGCGTTCCATTTGGTGACCGAGCATATCTGTGATGATTTGCTCCTGATTGACAGAAACGAAAGGAAGGCGAACGCGGAAAAGCTGGATTTGCAGCATTCCCTGGGATATTCCGGCAACAAAATCAATATAGAAACCGGTCAGTACAAAGACTGTGCGGACATGGATATTATCGTGCTGGCGGTTGCGGCTCCGTATAAAACGGGAATGACCAGACTGGATATGGCGGGCAATGCCGTAAAAATCATAAGAGAAATTGTTCCCGAGATTATGAAATCGGGATTTCAGGGGATTTTTCTGGTGATTACCAATCCGGTGGATGTGGTCACGTATTATGTGAAAAAAATAAGCGGTCTGCCGGATGAAAAAGTAATCGGAACGGGCACCAGTCTGGACAGTGCGAGACTGCGGCAGTATCTGGCACAGGTCATGGATGTGGATGCCAGAAGCGTGGAAGCCTTCTGCATGGGGGAACACGGGGACAGCCAGTTTATCCCGTGGAGCCTTGTAAATGTGGGCGGTAAGCGCTTTACGGAAATTCTGCAGGACAATCCGCAAAGATTACAGGGGATAAAATTAGAAGAAGTAACGAATTACATTTCGCAGGTAGCGTATGAAATCGTCAACGCAAAGGGAGCCACCACGTATGGTATTGCTGCGGTAACCGGACAGATTATGAAAGCCATTATGCGGGATGAAAACAAGGTATTTCCGGTATCCACCATGCTTCACGGCGAATACGGGGAAAGCGATATTTACATGGGAGTACCGGCTGTCCTGACAGCCAGAGGCATAAAAGAACTGGTGGAATATCATCTGACGGAAGAAGAGAAAATGCAGTTTCGGAAATCGGCAGAACAGGTGCGTAAGATAAATCAGATGGTGGAATAGAGCCGGAAACGGGTCCAGTTGTGCTCCAAATCTTCAATGTTTTCCGCAAGCAGGGAAAGGTGATTATCCGTCCCTGCTTTTTTACTGCAGATAATGGCGGTACCGGGAGCAAAGCCTCCGGCTGCCAGTCTTTTTGCGGATAAAGCGGTATCTTCCACCGGGATAAGCTCGGCATGGGGGAAATGTGTTTGCAGATAACCGCCGCATTCCCGTAAGGCTTCGGGATGGGAGGCTATCCGGGATATGGCACTGCTGTCCCTGGTAAGGGCAAACAGGCAATGATGGATATCTAAGGAAATTTCATCGATTTGTTTTAACGGTACGGCAAGAGAAAGCATGGCGGTTTTGGTTTCCGGTACGGCGCCAACCACAGCGGTATCGGTAGCCATAAGTCCTAAGTCTACCGCATGGGAAGACAGAGCCGACAAAACATTTTCAGATGAAACAAGAGGAACCAGTTCAAAGCCGCTGCCGTATATCCGGCTGGCTAACCGTGTGACGGCGGTATAGGTATTGCTGCCGTCAATTCCCTGATATCCTATTTTAATTTTTTCCATTGCTATCACCGTGCTTTCTTCAAAATGAAACTGGATAAAAAGTATCAAACTTATTTTACGGTGAATATAGCATAGGGATAAGGAAAGCGTCAATAAGGCGTGTTATGAGAAAAATGATATGAAAAGATGTAGTTTTAGTCATTTTACTTTTGGAAAATTTGCTCTATAATGAAATGCATAAAAGCAAAGGCGCTTACCGGAATACAGGCAGGCGCCTTTTTGATGGAGAGGAGAAAGACTATGAAAAAAAGATTATTGAGTGCAGCAGTGATTTCAGTTTTGGTAATGGGCTTATGTGGATGTGCCGGCAGTGAGGATTTGGTTCCGCCTACTTCCTCTTCAGCACAGACTCCGGCAGGTACGACCACAGATGCGGAGCAGACTTCCGCCGATAATTCCGGGGACGAGGATACTTTTACCCTGAGAGTAGCCATGGAATGTTCTTATGCGCCGTTTAACTGGAGCCAGGAAGAACAGACCGTTGCCTATAACGGTGCAACAGCAGAACCGATTTTCGGCTCCGATTATTATGCATACGGCTACGATGTCATGGTAGCACAGAAAATCTGTGACTATTACGGCTGGAACCTGGAAATTCATAAAGCAGAGTGGTCTTCCATTATTTTAGGTCTGCAGTCCGATGAATACGATGCCATTATTGCCGGCATGAAATATACGGAGGACAGAGATAAATCTGTAGACTTTACGGATGCCTATTATTTTACCAATAACTGCCTGATTGTAAGGGCAGACAGTCCTTATGCGGACAAAACAAAATTATCCGATTTCACCGGTATCAGTGCAACAGCACAGATTAACTCCGCATATGTGGATTACCTGTATGAAATTCCCGATGTAAACGTACAGCCTTTTTATGACTCGGTTTCCGAAAGCGTCATGGCAGTGCAGAACGGAGTGGTAGAGGCTTGTGTATGCGATGTGCCTACGGCAATGTCCATGTGCGCAACCAACTCTAACATTACCTATATTGTTTTCGATGAGGATGATACCTGGCAGATACCCGAAGGTATGACCAATGAGCTGTGCATCGCCGTCAGAGAAGGAGATGCCGATTTACAGGATAAATTAAATGTAGCATTAAAAGCCATTAACTGGGACCAGACAGCTATGGATGAAGCGATGGACGTAGCGGTAAAAGCACAGCCCGCAAACGCAGAATAACAAAAACGCAGGATAATACATAGGAAAGGTTGTTGGACATATGTTCAAATTAGAAACACTCGAATGGATGATTTTTCTCGTCCGCAAATACGGAACGATGTTCCTCAAAGGAACATGGGTAACTTTATATGTGTCCTTTATCGGAACGGTTTTGGGATTTGTTCTTGGATTTGTATCAGGTATTATTGAGAACACATCCATTGCACCGAAGGATAATATTTTTAAGAAAATTCTCATCTATCTGCTCAAATTTTTCTGCAAGATTTATGTGGAAGTGTTCCGGGGCACTCCGATGATTGTGCAGGCCATGGTTGTTTACTATGGTCTGTACCAGAGCAATATCAAAATTCCTGCCGTACAGGCGGCTATTCTGGTTACGCTCTTAAATACCGGTGCGTATATGGCGGAAACCGTAAGAGCAGGCATTCAGGCGGTGGATTTCGGACAGCAGGAAGGCGCTATGGCAATCGGTATGTCCCATATGCAGCTTATGATTTATGTCGTGCTTCCCCAGGCAATCCGCAATATTATTCCCGAAATGGGCAACACTTTTGTTTCCAATTTAAAGTCCACATCCATTCTGAATGTTATCGGTGTATACGAATTGTATATGACCGCGAAGGTGGCAGCAGGTGTATATTACCGGTACTTTGAGTCGTTCCTCATTATTGCGATTATTTATCTGATTTTGAGCGTAGTGGCAACCAAACTGTTAAAGATTTTGGAAAAGAAATTGTCCGGTCCGAAGGACTATAAGCTGGCGGAAGAATTTCTGCAGGATGAACAGGGGGTGTAGAACCATGGATGCAATCATTAAGGTAGAACATTTAAGTAAAGTATTCGGCGACCATGTGGTTCTGACGGACATTGATTTCGAGGTAAAGAAAGGGGAAGTTGTCTGTATTATCGGCTCTTCCGGCTCGGGCAAATCCACCCTGCTACGTTGTATCAACCATTTGGAAACGCCTACAAAAGGAACCATTTATTATAAAGGCGTGCCCATTGGCGACAACCAGAAAAAAATAAACCAGCTCAGAGCTTCTGTGGGAATGGTTTTCCAGCAGTTCAACCTGTTCAACAACATGACGGTTTTGCAGAACTGTATGATAGGCACCAGAAAAATCTTAAAGCTTCCCAAAAAAGAGGCGTATGACAGAGCCATTGAAAACCTGAAAAAAGTAGGAATGGCGCCTTATATTCATGCAAAGCCCTCCCAGCTTTCCGGTGGACAGAAGCAGCGTGTTGCCATAGCGAGAGCTTTGTGCATGCAGCCGGAAGTGCTTCTTTTCGATGAACCGACCAGCGCCCTTGACCCGGAGATGGTGGGCGAAGTCCTGAAGGTTATGAAAAATCTGGCAAACGACGGTTACACCATGATAATTGTTACCCATGAAATGGCTTTTGCCAGGGATGTTTCCGACAGAACGGTGTTCATGGACCAGGGAGTTATCGTGGAAGACGACTCGCCGGATGTATTGTTTAATCATCCCAATAACCCGAGAACGGCAACCTTCCTGACCAGGTTCTTAAATAGTTAAGGAATTGAGGTGGAATATGAAAAAATATATTGTAACCATCAACAGACAATTCGGAAGCCTGGGAAGACCCATTGCCGCCAAGATTGCGGAGGCGCTGGGGATAGACTATTACGACAGGGATATTGTGGAAGCAACCGCAAAAAAAATGAACATCCAGATGTCAACCGTGTATGAACAGGAAGAGAAGGAAAGGGGTTCCTTTTTTTACATGCAGTTTCCGTTAGGACACGGCAACACGGAGCTGCAGAACCGAATATTTGAAACCCAGAGACAGATTATCCTGAATATTGCGGATAAGGGTTCCTGTATCATAGTGGGACGGTGCGCGGATTATATTCTGGGTAAAATGCCAAATCATATCAGTATTTACATAACGGCGCCGTATGAGCAGCGGCTCAAGAACTGTGTGGAAGTTCTTCACATGACGGAGGAGGAAGCAAAGAAGCGGATACGGGAAGTGGATTTAGCCAGAAAAAATTATCACAAAAAATATGCAGGCTATCTGCAGAATGACCCGGAGCACACAGACATTGTGGTAAACAGTGCACTGCTTGGAGCCGATGAAACGGCTAAAATCCTGGCGCAGGTAATTATGAATAAATTTTATGAGTAAACGGATAGGGAGAGCATGGCATACAGCCGTGCTCTCTTTTAAAATAGGTTGCCATACCATAAAAAATAAGAGTATAATGTCGAAAAGCAGGGATTATATACGGAGAAAGAGAGGACGCATATGAACCTCAACAACATACATTATTTCTTTGCGCTGGCGGAAACCCTTAATTTTACGGCAGCGGCGGAAAAATGCTACATTACACAGACCGCCATGAGCCGGTACATCACCAATCTGGAAGAGGAACTGGGCGTGCGGTTGTTTGACCGGACCTCCCATGCCGTGAAGCTGACGGAATGCGGGCGCATTTATCTTCATGAGATGCAGGGAATGTACCGCAATTATGAAAATATAAAAATGCATCTGAAAGCGGTGGAAAACAATTACCAGGGCACGATTAAAGTCGGCGTCGGATTGTATGAATATCAGTTCGTGGAAAAGGCAATCGTCACGTTTATTATGAACTATCCGGAAATAAAATTTGAATTATACCGGAACAGCTATGGAGAAATCATTCCCTGGCTGAAGAACGGAAGCCTTGATATTATGCTGGTGGCGGATTACTGTGCAAAGTCTTTTCATCAGAATGAGCTTGTATTACAGGATATTTATAAGGCAAAAAAGGTTTTGGTCATGAACCGCACCATAGCGGAAAAATACAAAGACAAACCGATTGAAGATATTTTAGCGGAAGAAAATATCATTACCAACACGGAAGACGAAGGTCCGTATTCTTATGAAAGCATAAAAGAGTTTTTCCTGCATACGGCAGGCTTTATCCCGCCTAAAATTGTCCAGACCAACAGCCAGCGCCTGCAGTTTCTGATGGCGGAGATGGGTTACGGCGTTATTCTGGTGCCGACATTTTTGGGAGAGATTGATTACTACGACCTGGTGAGAAGAGAAATCCATGATGTGAGTGAGGATAATTACCAGATGATGTGGCTGGCACAGGATAAAAATCCGATAAGGGATTTGTTTGTGCAGTGCATTAAGCAGAGCGAGCTGGACGGATTGAACCGGCGGGAGAAATTTATACCGAGAGAATAAAGAAGATGAGGATTTGACAACATGAAAAGCAGACAGATTAGAAATTCCCTTTTACTGGTGCTGACCGCGCTTATCTGGGGCGTGGCGTTTGTGGCACAGAGCACGGGCGGGGACGCCGTGGGACCGTTTTCCTTTAACGGCATCCGTTCCCTAATAGGCAGCGCCGTTCTGGTGCCGGTTATCTTTTTACTGGATAAAATGGGCCTGGGCAGCAAAAAGCCGCAGACAAAGGAAGAAAAGAAAACCCTGATAACGGGCGGTATCTGCTGCGGTACGGCATTGTTTTTAGCAAGCAGCGCCCAGCAGGTGGGCATCACCATGGGCACGGCATCCGGAAAAGCGGGCTTTCTGACCGCCTGCTACATACTGCTGGTTCCCATACTGGGACTTTTCTTAAAAAAGAAGTGCGGCTGGAACATCTGGGTGGGCATGCTTATTACCATAGGCGGACTATACCTGCTCTGCATGAACGGCAGCCTGACCTTCCAGAACAGCGATTTGATGGTGCTTTTATGCGCCTTCCTCTTTGCCGTACATATTTTAATCGTGGATTATTTTTCCCCTAAGGTGGACGGGGTCAGGATGTCCTGCATCCAGTTCCTTGTCTGCGGACTGCTCAGCATGGTGCCCATGTACTTTGTGGATATGAAGCATTCGGCAGCAGGCTTTGCCGAATGGCTGCCGGGGCTGATGAACCCTTCCGCATGGATTGCCATTTTATACGCCGGCATCTTTTCCTGCGGCGTAGGATACACCCTGCAGATTGTGGGACAGAACGGCTTAAATCCGACGCTTGCGTCCATGATTATGAGTCTGGAGTCTGTTTTCTCCGTGCTGGCGGGCTGGATTATCCTGGGAGAAAAGCTAAACGGCAGACAGCTTTTGGGATGTGCGCTTATTTTTGCGGCAATACTGTTAGCACAGATGCCGGTTGGGCAGAAGAATAAAGAGACAGAACAGAAAGAATTTAAGATAAAAAACTAAAAATGCAAGAAACCAAAGTAGATATAGCATTAGAAAATTGGCTTGACAAACAGGGCAACATGTAGTGAAATAAATTTATACGTTAATTCGGAAAAGTGGGGAAACAAGGGTGTTGAACAAAGGGCATACCCTTGTTTTTTACTGGGTAAGGAGACGATAATGGAATATAAAGTTAATAACATAAGCTACAAGTATACGACGGACGGACCGCAGGTGCTGAAGAACGTAAGCTTTTCCATCGAACAGGGAAAGGTTACCGCGATTGTAGGCCCCAGCGGATGCGGTAAATCCACTCTGGTGCAGATTTTCAGCCAGGTTATTCCGAAGCTTATCGGAAACGGCGAACTGGAAGGAAGCTTTGATGTTCCCGAAGGTACGTTTGTCAGCGTGGTCAGCCAGAATCCGGAAAACCAGTTATTCGGTTACGGCGTGGAAGATGCCATTGCCTTCGGTCTGGAAAACATCGGTATGCCCCAGGCGGAAATCGTAGAGCGCATGGAATATGTACTGGACCTTTTAAAGCTGCAGTATCTGCGCAAGAGAAGTGTGGACAACCTTTCCGGCGGACAGCGCCAGTCTGTCTGCATCGCCTCCGTACTTGCCATGAAGCCCGATATTTTAATCATGGACGAGCCGGTAAGCTCCTTGGACCCCAACGGTAAAAAAATGGTGCAGGATATTCTGGGAGAGTTAAGAGAGAGCGGCAACACCACCGTTATCGTGGACAACAACCTGGTATGGTCCGCCGGCATTGTGGACCATGTGGTCGGCATTTTGGACGGCGAGGTGGTATTTGACGGCAGCAGGGATGAGTTTTTCCAGAATTTCGAGCTGCAGGAAAAATTAGGCGTTATCCTTCCTCAGGAAGTAGAAATATACAGAGCACTTTCCGCCAAGGTTCCCGATGTAAAGATGTTTTACAATATGGACCAGGCGCGTGCGGAACTTGCGGGCAGAGCAACTGCAAAGCCCCGTCTGGAAAAAGAGACGGCTGCGGAAAACTTTAACCCGGTTATCAGTGTAAAGGATTTGGTAAAGCAGTTCAGTGACGGCTTTATCGGCTTAAAGCATGTGGACGCCCAGGTACCGGAAGGAAAGATTGTTGCTATCTTAGGACAGAACGGTTCCGGCAAGACCACGTTTGTCAAGCACTTAAACGGTCTGTATAAGCCCACAAGCGGCGAAGTGGATTACAGAGGCGAGTCTATTTTAGGCAAATCCGTGGCGCAGATTTCCAAGAACATTATTCTGGTGTTCCAGCATCCCGAGCACATGCTGTTCGAGGAAACGGTGGAAAAGGAACTGACCTTCTGTGCCCGTATGCAGGGTGTGGATTTTACCGAAGAAAACATCACGGAAATCTTGACCCGTTATCACTTGGAGAAAGAAAAAGAAAACTTCCCCTTAAACCTGTCCATGGGACAGAAGCATATGCTGACCATTCTGTCCGTGCTTCTTTCCAGCGCGGATGTCATCCTTTTGGATGAGCCGACCCTCGGTATGGACGGTTTCTTAATCGGGGATTTGGAAAAAATGGTTTTGGAATTGAAGAAAGCAGGCAAGACCATCATCATGATAAGCCACGAAATTCCTTTTGTCTTCCGTCTGGCAGACTACACGGTTATCTTAAACCACGGCGAAAAGGTATTTGAAGGCACCAAGGAAGAGCTGGTAGAGCGCGAGGATATCTTTGATAAGATTAACATTGAATTCCCGCCGGTTGTCCGTCTTTCCAAGGAATTGGGACTGGATGAAATTGTGTTCGATGTGGACGATTTTATCGGAAAAGTAACGGAATCATAGGCGACGAAGGAGAAAAGGTATGGATTACTTAAAATATGTAGATGGAAATTCACTGCTTCACAAACTGGACCCGCGTACAAAGTTCATGTTCTTTATCGTGATGGCGGTGCTGACCAGTATCGTGAAGTCCGGTGTGGCTTTGCTGTTCTTATTGGTATTTTTTGTCGTAATGTGGAATGTGTGCGGCATTCAGAAGTACATATTTATTCTGGTGAAAAAACTGAAGGTGCTGCTTTTGTTTATTTTCCTGTTGTGGTTTGTGCTGGGGCTGTTTGAACAGCCTGCCGTGGAAGGAGGTCCCATTTTCTTCCGGACTTTTATCGGCAACGGCGGCATGCAGATCTGCTTCGACTGGTACGATTTTTATAAGGGTCTTGTGTATTCCCTACGAATTTTCCTGATGATTTCGTCCTTCTACACGGTGCTTCTCACCACCAACTTCAGTGAGATTATCTTAGGACTGCAGAAGTGGAAAATTTCCTACGCACTGGCATTCGGCATCGGTCTGGTATTCCAGATTATTCCCATGATTATCACCGAGTTAAACGCCATCATGGAGGCGCAGAGCTCCCGAGGTCTGGAAATCGAAAAGTGCAGCTGGGTGACCAAGATTAAGAACTATGTTACATTCTCGTTCCCGCTTTTGTTCCGTGTTATCAGCAAGGGTCAGGCAATTTCCTTAGCAATGCATTATTACCAGCTTAACTTCTCGGTACACAGAACGGCATACAAAAACATTAAGGCAGGTAAGTACGATGTTTACTTTATCCTTGCCAATTCGGTTGCCATTGCGGCTACCATTGTACTGCATATTTTCTTCTACATCCCGGTATAAGATATCTTGCGGGTTCCCCGGAGCGCGTACGGGGAGTTTGTAAATATAAACAACAAACATTTTTCTAAGACAAAGGAGAATCTAAAAATGAAGAAAAAATTATCTTTCGTCAACATCGTCTTCTTCGTAGTATTTGGTGTTCTGACCGGTGTGCTTTGGGCTTATCTCTGTCCGATTCCTCTTATCCCCGGCGCAGTTCACTTCCGTACATTCGCATTTATTCCGGTTGCCATCGGTTATCTGTTTGGACCGGTAACGGGCTTTTTCTCAGGCTACATCGGAACCATCGTATGGGCTCTGCTTTCCGGTAACTTCATCCCTCTGCATTCCCCTCTGACAGATGGTATCACCGTTGGTCTGTCCGCAGCACTTCCCGCACTCATTCATTTACGTGCAGGCAAGGCTGATCTTCTTTCTGTTATCGAAAAAGGAAAAGGCAAATTCATCGGTGTAAGCTTACTGTGGAGCCTTCTGTTCGGTGTTCTGATGATTCTCACCACCAGCATTTCCCTTTCCTACTTTGCCGGCTTAGAATACGTATTCTGCATCCTTTGGATTGGTATTGCTGACGTTGTTCCCATTGCACTGACACCGTTCGTTGTCCTGCTTCTTGCAAAGAGAATGAAAAATATCCGGAACATTGTACCTTACGTATAGGATATATGTTTCCTTACTTACGCGCCTAAGAAAACAAACTGAATAAAGACAGGGCTGCTGCTTATCCTTTCGGAAAGCAACAGCCCTTTTTTGGTGCCTCACTTAACAGGTTTAATAGTTTTCGGCATGGATTTCAAAATAAGCCTGGGGATGTGCGCATACGGGGCAGATTTCGGGAGCCTTTTCGCCCACTACGATATGTCCGCAGTTGCGGCATTCCCATACCTTTACTTCGCTCTTTGCAAAAACTTCCTGCATTTCCACATTGTGAAGCAGGGCGCGGTAGCGTTCCTCATGTTTCTTTTCGATGGCGCCTACCATGCGGAATTTCGCAGCCAGCTCCGGGAAGCCTTCTTCCTCGGCGGTCTTGGCAAAGCCCTCATACATATCCGTCCATTCGTAATTTTCCCCGTCGGCGGCAGCCGCTAAGTTTTCTGCGGTGCTTCCGATGCCGTTCAATTCCTTGAACCACATTTTCGCATGCTCTTTTTCGTTGTCGGCGGTCTTTAAAAACAGGGATGAAATCTGTTCAAAGCCGTCCTTTTTCGCTTTGGAGGCGAAGTAAGTATACTTGTTGCGTGCCTGGGACTCTCCTGCGAAAGCCTCCAGTAAGTTCTTTTCCGTCTGGGTTCCTGCGTACTTGTTTGCCATAATGTTCTCTCCTTACAATAAATGGTTTATAAATAGTAACGATTACTATTATTAGATTAAACCCATTTTTGAAAATTGTCAAGGGAGAATATCAGATAATATAGTCGTTGGCAATGAGGCTCTTCTGCTGGTCGATGATGTCCTGCAGGGTGATGCCGTCCAAGTATTCCGTGATGACCTTATACAGCCCTTCCCACACCGGGAGAGTGGCGCATTCCGCACTTCGTTCACATTCGTTTGGCTCCTGGTCCAGACAGGCAACGGGCGCCAGGCTGCCCTCCGTCAGACGTAAAATCATGCCCACCGTATACTTGTCCGGGCTTTTGGCAAGCATGTAGCCGCCCTGATAGCCGCGGTTTGTTTTTAAAATATCCGAGCGGTTAAAGATAGCCACAATCTGCTCTAAATATTTTTTGGATATATTCTGACGCTCTGCGATGTCCTTTAAGGCAATGTAGCCCTCGTTCTGATGCTCGGCAAGGTCTAAGAGCATCCGTAAGGCATAACGTCCTTTGGTTGAAATTTTCATACATTTCTATTCCTTTCCGTAACTGATATACCCATAATACCATATACTTAGTAGGCTTTCAAGGACGGAAGAGTGGAAACCATAAAAATTCGAAATTATATTGTGCAAAATGCATTAAAATATTGATTGTCTGCACGAAATTTGGTATGATTTATATAAATTACGGTAACAGGAAAGAGAGGCTGGGGTTGTATATGAAGAAAATGGGTATCAAAGGAAGGATTATCCGTGTGATTGTACCGATTTTGCTGGTCATTATGTTTTCATTTTTCGCACTGGCGCGCAATCAGATTGTGAAGCTTGCAAAAGGAAGTCTGAGTGCCAATTCCCTGAAATGTGCGGGAGATATAGAAAGCTGGACAGGCTGTATTATAGAGGAGCTTACGGTATACGAGAAAGCCATAGACTCCGGGCTGTTTACTACGGATGCCCAGATAGTAAAGTATCTGGAAACCGGCATGGGTCTGAACGATGCTTACCCTAACGGGATTTATTTGGGAGATGACAAGGGCGTTTATCTGGATGGCTCCGGCTGGGTGCCGGACAGTGACTGGGTTCTTACGGAACGTACCTGGTACGTGGAGGGAAAGGAGCATGAGGAATTAAAATTCGGTGAGCCTTATTTTGATTCTTACTCCGAACAGATGTGTGTCAGCGTTTCCGTGCGGTTGAAGGACAGCAGTGCCGTACGGGTCATGGCAGCGGATGTGTATCTGAATTCTGTCTGTGACCGGGTGAAGGAAATAGAAAGCAGCATTGGCGGCCGTGCCGTACTGGTGGAAAAGAACAGCGGCAGAATTATAGCCAATTCCGATGCCACACTTTTAGACAAGTCCCTGACAGAGGAAGGTGTGGACGAGCTATACGGAAACGTAAACAGCATTACCGGAGAGGAACACGTCAGCCCGGTTTCCGTCAAAGTAAACGGCAGTGAATATTTTGCCTGCGTCAACTATATCGACGGAACGGACTGGTGCCTGGTGACAATGCTTTCCCAACGGGATGTGCTGAGGGAACTGCACTGGCTGGAAGCAGTTATGCTGCTTGTGGCAGCCGTGGCAGGGGTGGTACTGGCGGTTCTTCTTACGAAAGTAACAAATAGTGTGGTAAAGCCGGTTAAGGATGTGACGGATGTACTGACAGAAGTGGCGTCCGGAAACTTTACCCGTGATATCCATACAAAGGGTTCGGATGAAATTGCCCGCATGGGACAGAGCATGCAGACCTTTATTGAAAATATGCGGGAGATTATCACGGAGTTGAACCATACCTCCGAATGGTTGAGCAGTCAGTCCAAGGAAAACGGCGTGGCATCAGCAAACCTCCTTTCTTCTGCGGATGAGCAGGTAAAGCAGATGGCATTCCTGCGGGAGGCTGCGGATGTCATGACAAAGACGGCGGATAAGGTATCCGACGATATGACGAAACTGGCAAAATTAATTCACCTGACCAAGGATGAAGGTACCAAGGCTGGCGTGATTATGAAGGAAACGGCGGACGCTTCCAGACAGGGCGGCGAGGCGCTTTCGGATATCAAGGGCAGCATGCAGCAGATTGAACAGACAACGTTCTCTCTGGCGGAGCGCATCAAGGATACCTCCGATGCCATTGACAAGATTAACGGCATGGTAACCATGATTATGGAAATTGCCAACCAGACCAACCTGCTTTCCTTAAATGCCGCCATTGAAGCGGCAAGGGCGGGAGATGCCGGAAGAGGCTTTGCAGTAGTTGCCGAGGAAATCGGAAAACTGGCAGTCAACAGCGGACAGGCGGCTTCCGATATTTCCAAACTGACCGCCGAAATCAAGGACACCATGGCAAAAGCCAATGCCCACATGGAAGAAAGTGTGGCAGGCGTGAAGATGAGCGCCGACATGATAGAGTCCGCATCCGATACCTTCGGAAACGTTTTTGACAGGGTGGGTCAGACCGATACCATTGTCCGCGACATGGTGGATTTAATCGGTAAGGTGGATATTGTGGCATCCGAAACTGTGAAGATGGCGGACAGCCAGACGGCGGCAGCCGGAGAAATCACCGCATCGGCAGTAAGATTAAGCGATTGCACGAAGAGTGTCAACGACAACAGCAGCCAGGTTGCAGCAAACGCAAAGGCGCTGGAACAGCAGGCAGAAGCGCTGGCAAAGAGGATGAGCGGATTTACAGTATAACGGGGCTGCAACCTTCCCTGTGGATTTCAGGCTATAATAAATTTCAAAAAAACAGTTGACAAATGACTCTTAAGAGCGTATTGTAAATGCAACAAATAAATAGTGCTTCAAACCTATGAGAAAGAAGAGTAGGCCTTTGATTACTATCACAGAGAGCAGCCGATTGGTGGAACGGCAGCATAGGAGCAATCGCTGAATGGGCTTTCGAGGACGGTCCGAACAACAGTAGGCACCGGCGGGATTCGCACCCGTTATCATGGCGACAGATATGATAGTGTCTGGAGGAGAGGATGCAGAAAGCATCGAAATTGAGTGGCACCGCGTTAATGATTATTACCGCCTCAAGTAAGATTTACTTGAGACGGTTTTTTGTTGTAGAAATTACAACGTCCAGCCGGTCTCAAAGCTATCAGAAATTAAAAAAAGATTTGCAGAAAGGTATGGTAACAGTATGAAGAAGAAAATTTTAGCAGCAGTTTTAGCAACCACAATGATTTTAGGATTGGCAGCGTGCGGAAACAATGCGGCAGACAGCATGGACGGAAAGACCTACACCATCGGTATTTCCCAGTTCGCAGAACACGGCTCTCTGGATAACTGCCGGGAAGGCTTTTTAGCAGGTCTTGCAGAAGAAGGCATTGTAGAAGGAGAAAACCTCACCGTTTTATTTGACAATGCACAGGCAGACTCTGGTACCGCAAGCACCATTTCCGACAACTATGTTTCCAAGAAAGTGGATTTAATCTGTGCCATTGCAACACCCAGTGCCATGAGCGCTTATAACTCCGCATTGAATACCGATATTCCCGTTATTTACACCGCAGTATCCGACCCCGTCGGCGCAGGTCTTGCAACCGAAGACGGCATGCCGGTCGGCAACATCACCGGTACCTGCGATGCACTGGCAGTAGATGCCCAGTTACAGATGATTCGTGAAATTATGCCGGATGCCAAGAAAGTCGGCATCATTTACACCACCAGCGAAGCAAACTCCGTAAGCACCGTTGCAGAGTACAAGGAAGTAGCCGCAAACTACGGATTTGAAATCGTAGATGTCGGCATCAACACCATTGCAGATGTTGACCTGGCGGCAGCAGACCTGGTAACTAAAGTAGACTGCATCACTAACCTGACAGACAATACCGTAGTATCCGCCCTGCAGACCGTTATTGCCAAAGCAAATGACGCAAACATCCCGGTATTCGGTTCTGAAGTAGAGCAGGTAAAGGCTGGCTGTGTTGCTTCCATGGGTCTGGAATACATCGAACTCGGCAAGCAGACCGGTAAGATGGCAGCCAAGGTATTAAAGGGCGAAGCAAATGCATCCGATTTGAAATTTGAAACCATTACCGAGCCCAGCTTATATGTAAACACCGCAGCCGCAGCAAAAATCAACCTGACATTATCCGATGATTTTGTAGCAGGCGCTTATCAGAAATTTGATGAAATTACCGTAGAGTAAACAGGAGGATATGACGTGTCACTGATACTTAGTGTTTTGGAACAGGGTATGATATATGCCATCATGGCATTGGGAATTTACATCACCTACAAAATTCTGGATTTCCCGGATCTGACGGTGGACGGAAGCTTTCCCATGGGAGCCGCACTGACCTGCGTGCTGATTGCAAAAGGAGTAAACCCGCTCCTCACACTGCCGATTTCGTTTCTGGCAGGTGTGGCGGTAGGTGTTCTCACCGGCATTATCCATGTGAAGCTGAAGGTAAGGGATTTACTTTCCGGTATCATCATGATGACAGCCCTCTATACCGTAAACTTAAGAATTGCGGGACGCGCCAATTTCCCCATTTACAATTACCAGACGATTTTTGACAATGATTTTGTAAATAAAATTTTCCCAGCAGCCTTAAAACCGTACCGCACCGTAATTGTGGTACTGGTCATTACTCTGGTTACCAAATATCTTCTGGATGCGTACATGCGCACCAAATCCGGTTTCTTACTCCGCGCCGTTGGGGATAACGATACCATTGTTACCTCCCTCGGTGTGGATAAGGGCAAGGTAAAGATTATCGGTCTTGCCATTGCAAACGGACTGGTTACCCTGAGCGGTTGTGTTTACGCCCAGCAGCAGCGTTTCTTCGATGTATCCATGGGTACCGGTACGATGGTAATCGGTCTTGCGAGCGTTATCATCGGCACCAGCCTCTTAAAGAAGGTTACTTTCGTGCGTGTTACTTCCAGCGTAGTAATCGGTTCCGTTATTTATAAAGCATGCGTGGCGCTGGCGCTCCGCATGGGACTTCCTTCCACGGATTTGAAGATGATTACCGCAGTTCTGTTCCTGATTATTCTGGTTATCAGCATGGACAGAAACAAGACGGCAAAGATTAAAGGAGGGAGCGCAAAATGATTGAATTAAAGAACATTCACAAGTACTATAATCCCGGCTCCGTCAATGAACTTTGCCTGTTTCAGGATTTTTCCCTGACTATCAACGATGGGGATTTCGTAGCGGTGGTAGGAAGCAACGGCTCCGGCAAAACTTCCATGTTAAACATTATCTGCGGCAGCATTCCCATTGATTCCGGCGACATTGTGGTAAACGGAAATTCCATCGTAGGCAAAAAGGATTACCTCCGCCACCGTAAAATCGGCCGTGTTTACCAGGACCCTTCCAAGGGTACCTGCCCTTCCATGACTATTCTGGAAAACCTGTCCATTGCGGACAACAAGGGTAAGCCCTTCAATTTAAGGGCGGGCGTCAACAAAGCCAAAATCGGCGAGTACAAGGAATTGCTTTCCACCTTAAATCTGGGACTGGAAGATAAGCTTCATACACAGGTGGGTTCCCTTTCCGGCGGACAGCGTCAGGCATTGGCGCTTCTGATGTCCACCATGACACCTATCGAGTTTTTAATTCTGGATGAACACACGGCGGCGCTTGACCCCAAGACCGCGGACCGCATCATGGAGCTCACAGAGCAGATTGTCCGGGAAAAGAAAGTAACCACCATCATGGTAACGCACAACCTGCGTTACGCCGTGGAATACGGCAACCGCCTTATCATGATGCATCAGGGCGAAGCCATCATCGACAAAGCCGGTGAGGAAAAGGCAGCCATCACCACCGAGGACATCATGAGCACCTTCAACAAAATCAGCGTGGAGTGCGGAAACTAAAATATTATCAATAAGAAAATTTCACAGAGCGTAAAGATTGTATTCTAAACAGAGACCGTAAACGGCAATGCCATGAAGAAAGGATATTGCTGCCTGCGGTCTTTTTTTTTTGAAACGAAAAGGGATAGCAAAAATAAACACAATATGATATTATTTTAATAAGGATAACCGGAAAAGGGAGATTTTTATGAAGATGGGAAAATGTGTGAATCTACGCAGACTTGCGGATAAGATATATAGAAGCAGACCGGTCAGAAACTGCAT
>CAVHWP010000016.1:0-51048 GCA_963639875.1 Bacteroidaceae bacterium | reverse complement strand
ACAAAATATATGAACTTTTCAAGGCACTATAGAGGGGCTTTTGACCCCAACATCATATCATAGCAATATAGAAGCTTTTTCTGCGGTGGTGCCGGAAAGATTGCGGAAAATCGGATGACAGAACCGGTTGGCGGAGCGGGCTTCGGAACGGAGAAGATATGGAATTATTTACAAATCAATGGGAATTTGCAAAGACACCTTTTGGGACGGGGCTGGAGGAACTCTCTGCTTATGAGGATAAGTTTGAAAGAGTGGACCTTCCGCACGACTGGCTGATTTATGATACCTTAAATCTGTATGAAACATCCACCGGCTGGTACCGGAAGAAATTTACCGTGAAAAAAGATGCGGAAAAGGTATACAGCATCCGTTTTGACGGCGTGTATATGGACTCTAAAGTTTACATAAACGGAACCCTTTTAGGGGAGTGGAAATATGGTTATTCCACCTTTGAATTCGATATGACAAATCTCCTTAAGGACGGCGAAAATACGGTGATGGTGCGCATTGACCACCATGAGCCCAACTCCCGCTGGTATTCCGGCGCGGGTATTTTCCGTAACGTATGGTTCAAGGAAGCGCCCATCCTGCATCTGACCTCCGACGGCGTTTACATTGCCACAAAAAAATGTGGAAACGACTTCAAACTGGAAATTGAAGCAGAAGTATCCGGCATTGCCAAAGCAGATAGTGAGGCAGAGGCAGTTTCCCAGGGAGCAGGAAACGACAGCAGCGAGGCTTCCGACCTGACTGCCAAGGTGGTTCTTTCCCAGGGCAAAATGATTGTGAAAACCTTTACCCTTACCTGGAATGCGGAAAAACAGCTCCTTATGGGCGATGCCATGATTGAAAAGCCTGCGCTGTGGGATGCCGAGCATCCGGTGCTTTACCATGTCAGCGTGGCGCTGGAGAACGGAGATAAGGCAGAATATAACATCGGTTTCCGTGACTTTGTATTTGACCCGGAACAGGGATTTGTGGCAAACGGCAAACGGGTAAAACTGCACGGTGTCTGCGAACATCACGATTTAGGCTGTCTGGGTGCGGCTTTCCATAAAAAAGCCATGGCGCGTAAGATTGCGACCTTAAAGAAAATGGGTGTCAATGCCATCCGTACTTCCCACAACATGCCGGCGCCGGAGCTGATGGATTTGGCGGATACCATGGGTATGTATATCGTTTCCGAAGCGTTCGATATGTGGATGGAGTCCAAGACCGAATACGACTACGCCAGATTTTTCGATGAATGGGCAGAGAAGGACGTGGCAAGCTGGATTCGCAGGGACAGAAACCATCCTTCCGTTATCATGTGGAGTATCGGCAACGAAATTCACGATACCCATGAGGCAGAGGGTGTGGGGCTGACGAAAAGACTGATGGGGGATGTGCTTGTTCATGATCCCAAGAAAAATGCAAGAGTTACCATCGGTTCCAATTATATGCCCTGGCAGGGCGCGCAGAACTGTGCGGATATTGTAAAGCTGGCAGGCTATAACTACGGCGACAATCATTACGATGCACACCATAAAGAACATCCCGACTGGGTGATTTACGGAAGCGAAACTTCTTCCATCGTACAGAGCAGGGGCGTTTACCATTTCCCGCTTTCCCAGCCGATTTTAACGGAAGAAGACGAGCAGTGTTCTTCCCTTGGCAACAGCCGTCCGAGCTGGGCAGCCAAGACAGTGGAGCATTGTATTTCCGTAGACAGAGACAGGGATTTTGCGGCAGGACAGTTTTTGTGGACGGGCTTTGATTACATCGGCGAGCCCACCCCTTACAAAACCAAGAATTCTTATTTCGGTCTGATTGATACGGCAGGATTCCCGAAGGATGTCTTCTATATGTATCAGGCAGAATGGACGGATTATAAAAAGCATCCCATGGTGCATGTGCTTCCTTACTGGGACTTCAACGAAGGCCAGATGGTGGATGTGCGGGTATGCAGCAATGCCCCCAGGGTGGAGGTATTTGTCAATGAGAAATCCCTCGGCGTAAAAGAAATCGACCATGCGCACGGACAGGAGCTGTTCCCCAGCTTCCAGGTGCCTTTCCACAAGGGAAGCCTGCGTGCGGTGGCTTATGATGAAAACGGCAATGTGGTGGCAGAGGATGTGCACAAATCCTTCGGCAACACCGCGGCAATCGAGGCAACACCGGAATTCGACCACATTCTGGCAGACGGCAAGGACCTTGCTTTCGTAGAAATTTCCGCCCGTGACGAGGACGGCAACCCGGTAGAAAACGCTATGGACTATGTGGAAGTGGAAGTTACCGGCGCCGGACGTCTGATTGGTCTGGACAACGGCGACAGCACCGACTATGACTCCTACAAGGGCACCCGCAGAAAGCTGTTCAACGGCAAGCTTTTAGCCATGATTGCGGCAAAGAACGAAGCCGGTGAAATCCTTGTGACCGTAAAGCATCTGGGAGAGGCGGGCAAAATCGCACCTGCCATGATTACCCTTTATGCGGACGAGGCAGCGGAAAAAGCGGAAGCTCCCGTTTGGGAAAATAAGAAGGTTCCTCTCATTACCGGCAGCGCGCTGGCAGCAGAGGGCGAGCCCCTTGTGCCCGTAAGAAAGATTGAAATTGTGGCGGAAGAGGGTCAGACCTTTGATGAAAATAAAACGGAAATGGTAGTGAAGACTTATCTGTATCCGGCGGATGTTTCCCGCAAGGAAGTAAGCTTTGTGGCAACCAACGATGCCGGTATTGTTTCCAATCTGGCAGAACTGGAAGAAATTCCCGTAAGCGAGGCGGAGCGTCTGGCTGAGTCCAATACTCACAGAGTTCTGGCTGCAAAATGCCGCATCAAGGCAAAGGGCGACGGTGCGTTCCGTCTGCGTGCCACTGTTAAAAACGGCACCGAAAACGTAAAGCTTTTGTCCCAGTTGGAATTCTCCATCAGCGGACTGGGTGAGGCATACTTAAATCCCTATGAACTGATTGCCGGAGCACTTTATACCGACTCTAAAGGCGACATCGGCGGATTTTCCGAAAAGAGCGTGGCAACCGCACAGGAAGGAGAAAGCGTCATTGTATACAAGGGACTGGACTTCGGAGAATTCGGTTCCGATGAAATTACGCTTCCTATTTTTGCCCAGAGCGGTGACCCTCATTACTTAAAGATTTACGAAGGCGTGCCCGGAGAAGAGGGCTGCGAATTAGTGGGCGACCTGGTATACCAGAAGCCCAGCACCTGGGATGTATACAAGCCGGAGACCTATAAACTGAACCGCCGGTTAAAGGGCATTACGACCCTGACCCTCGTGGCAAACAACCAGCGCTACTTTATCAAGGGCTTTGTTTTCACAAAGCTTCAGAAAGCATTTGAAAAAATAGGAGCATTGGAATACAATAACTTGTACGGAGATACCTACAAGGAGACCGCGGAAGCCGTGGAAGGCATCGGCAACAATGTTTCCATGGAATATGAAAATATGGATTTCGGAGAAGAAGGCGTAAAGGCAGTGACTGTTTGCGGTCGCACCCCTCTTTCTTCCAACACCATTCATATCCGTTTCTTCAAGGAAGACGGTAGCTCCGTAAATCAGATTGTGGAGTTCCCGCACAGTGAGGAATATACGGAAGTAACATTCCCTCTTGAAAAAGTAACGGGCATGACAAAGGTCGGATTTATTTTCCTGCCCGGCTGCCAGTTTGACTTTAAGTGGTTTCGTTTTTCCTAAAGATATATTTGCAGAAAAGAAGGCAGATGACAGATTTTGCCTGCGGATGCTGCAATCCGGGACTTCCGGAAAGGCACGGACATGAAGTTATTTGTATACAGTTTAAGAGAGTTTGACGAAAAACGATTTTTTGAAAAATGGAGTAAGGAAATGCAGATCGAGTATGCTTCGGTGGGGGACAAACCCACACCGGAGAATGCAAGACTGGCGGAAGGCTATGATGCCGTCAGCATTATTACCACCCCTGTGGACGAAGAAATTCTGACCATCTGGAAGGAATGCGGCGTAAAATGCGTTTCCACCCGTACCGTTGGTTTTGACCATGTGGACAGAAGGGCAGCGGGCAAACTGGGTATTACCGTTTGCAACGCCACTTATCCGCCCAACGGCGTAGCCAACTACACCATCATGCTGATGCTGATGTGCTGCCGGAAAATGAAACCCATTATGATGCGTGCGGATGTGCAGGATTACACACTGCCCGGCAAAATCGGCGTGGAAATTTCCAATTCCACCGTGGGCGTTATCGGTACCGGCAAAATCGGCCGCACCGTGCTGGAGCATCTGAAAGGCTTTGGCTGCAGACTGCTTGCCTTTGATTTGTACCCTTCTAAGGAAGTGGCAGAATACGCAGAGTACGTGGATTTGGACACACTTTATAAGGAAAGCGATATTATTTCCCTGCATATGCCCTCCACGGCGGAAAACTTCCATATGATAAATGCGGACACCATTGTGAAAATGAAGGACGGCGTTATCATCATCAACACCGCCAGAGGCAACCTGATTGACTCCGAAGCCCTGATTAAGGGACTGGAAAGTGAAAAAATCGGGGCAGCGGGTCTGGATGTGATTGAAAATGAGTCCAACCTTTACTATTACGATTTGGTGGGCAAGCCCATGCATAACGAGGAACTGGCAGTGCTGCGTTCCTTCCCCAATGTCATCGTAACGCCCCACACGGCATTTTACACCGAAGAAGCCATTGACTACATGGTGAAAAACAGCATTTTAGGCTGCCAGTATGCACTGGACGGCAAAGAAAATCCCTTTGATGTGTCCGATGCGGCGTTTTAGAAAAAAATAAAAAAATTACGACAAAATACACGGCTCCGTCGTTATATAAACAGGAGGAGGATTTCCCTATGTCAGGGGCTATGCAGTGTTCGGGTAAGGATTTTGAGGCTTTTTATGAGAGAAATTACAGCATGGTTTACCGGATTTCTTTCTTGTATATGAAAAGCAGTGCGGATGCGGAAGACTGCACCGAGGATGTTTTTGTAAAGGTTCTTACCGGCAACATTACTTTTGCGGACGAAGAACATGAGAAAAAGTGGCTGATGGTTACGACCATGAACTTATGCAAGGACAGGCTGAAGCACTGGTGGAGAAAGAAAACGGAACCTATCGGTGACAGGGAGGATTTCCCGGATGAAAAAGCCGGTACCATGGATGAAACCCTCGAAATAGTCAAGAAATTACCCACCAAGTATAAGGATGTTATTTATCTGCATTACTATATGGATTACAAAACAGATGAAATAGCGGAATTACTGAAAAAACCTCCTTCCACTATCCGTAATCATTTGCGGGAGGCAAGAGAAGCTTTAAGAAAACAGATGGGAGGCTGAGTGTATGTCGAATACGGATAACAAAAATACAGAGAAAGAAAAAATTACCGAAGCCTTGCAGGGAATAGAACCTTCTGCGGATGCGAAGGAACGGATGTATGCAAATGTCATAAAAAAAGCATCCGGGCAGCAGACAGCACCCAAAAGCAGGCGGAAAATAACATATTATGTATTGCCCGCAGCAGCCTGTCTGTGTGTAATGGCAGTGGGACTGGTTGCTATGCAAAATTCTCAGCATGCAGAACTGGATAATTTCCTTAACCAGGGATACGCATCGGGATTGTTGGGAGAAACAGCACCGGACGGCAGCGCAGGTACGGAAGGAAGCTATGTACCGGGAAACAGTGTGGACAACGAAGGAGACTATGAGCTGGGAAGCAGTGCGGACAACGAAGGAGACCATGCGCCGGGCAGCAGCGCCGGACAGGAAAATGATGCTGAAGGCGGAATGACAATGATTGGTAATCCGATACAGGAAGTGGATGGCCCGGAGGATTTTGCTTCCATAGGTATAAACATAGAGGCACCGGCGGACAGCCTGGAGGCGGAGTATTTTCTGATAGACGGCAACCTTGCCAGTGTGGAATTTGTCTGGAAAGAACATGCGTATATTTACCGGGCATCCGAACAGAGCGGGGATTTCTCCGGTTTATATGGACAGGAGATTTCGGATGAGCAGATAGACAGTGAGCATGATGGTATTTTGACAGAGCTTTCCGATGGAGAACGCACCTATTTTCGTGTTATCTGGACGGACGGAAAAGTTAATTACAGCCTGAGCAATATGGACAGTGCTGCAAAAGAAGAGGTAAAAGAATTGGCTCTTTCTCTTATGAAGGAATAAAAATACGGGAAAAGTTTCCGAAAAAACAGTTGATTGAAAATGTCGAAAAAATTTTTAAAATTTTTCCGACATTTTTTTTGTCTCCGTCGTTATATAGACAGAAGAGGAAAAAACAGCGTACGGGTGGATTTCTTTTCTGAGAAAAAAGACATTTGCAAAAAAGGAGATAATATCATGAAAAAATTAGCAATTCTTTTATTAACCGCAGCCATGACAGTAAGTATGGCAGCATGTGGTAAATCTGCACAGCAGAATAATTCTACAGAGACAAAACAGGAGGAAACGGCTGACAATCAGAAAAATAACACGTCCGGGGATGACAATACAAACAATGACAATGCAAAAGACAATACTGACAGTGACACAAAAAATGACACCTCCGATGATGCAAAAGACAATACCAACAGTGATGCGCAGAACCTGACAGTTTCCGACATTGAAAAACAGATTGCGGATGCCATTGGGGCAGACAATTATCTGTGTGATACGGAAATTGATGAGGACACCCTGCAGAATTTTTACGGACTGGATATTACGCAGATAGAAGATTATGCAGCAAAACAGAATTCCATCAACAGTGTCAATCCGGATACCGTGATTATTCTGAAAGTAAAGGATGGCTATGCCGATACCGCCGTTGAAAAACTTAACACCTCTTATGCCCAGATGGTGGATTACATCCGGATGTATCCGTTTGGCACCGCCAAGGTATTGCAGGCAAGAATTTACGCAAGTGACAACTATGTTATGTATGTGATAGCAGGAGAAAGCTACGACGGAGAAGATACGGAGGAAGAAAACAAGCTCGCAGCTTCCGAATATGAGAAGATTGATACCGTAATCAAAAATGTATTCGGAACTGTTCCCGAGAACCGTGCGATTGTACCGGAGGCTGAGTAAATATGCTTTTCAGCAGCATTACTTTTTTGTTCTATTTTTTACCGGCGGTGCTCTTGCTTTATTTTCTGACACCACCGTCAGGAAGAAATGTGGTTCTTTTTATAAGCAGCCTGCTGTTTTATGCATGGGGTGAGCCGGTGTATGTAGGACTGATGATTTTTTCCACTCTTTTGGATTACAGTATGGGGCGGCTGGTGGAAGCAAACAGAGGCAGCCGCAGGGCGAAGCTTTTTTTAGGAGTTTCCCTTGCGGTCAATCTTGGACTGCTGGGCTTTTTCAAGTACGGAGATTTCCTGATTGCCAACATAAACAGCCTGTTTCACAGCCGGATACCGCTTTTGCAGCTTCCGCTTCCTATCGGAATTTCCTTCTACACCTTTCAGACTATGAGCTACACCATAGATGTTTACCGGGGAGAAGTAAAGGCACAGAAAAATCTGATTGCATTCGGCACGTATGTATCCCTTTTTCCCCAACTGATAGCCGGTCCCATAGTGCGGTATCAGACCATTGCAGAACAGATGCAGAACCGGAAAATAAAGACAGAGGACTTTGCGGAAGGCATTAAGAGATTTATCTGCGGATTGGGGAAAAAGGTTCTGCTTGCCAATAATGTGGGACTGCTTTTTGAAACGATAACGGAGAACGGTGTGGATAAGGTAAGTATGGTGGGAGCATGGCTGGGAATAGCGGCATATGCTTTTCAGATATATTTTGATTTTTCCGGTTATTCGGATATGGCTATCGGACTGGGAAGAATGTTTGGATTTACGTTTCCGGAAAATTTCCGCTATCCTTTTACGGCAAAAAGTATTACCGATTTCTGGCACCGCTGGCATATTTCCATGAGTACGTGGTTCAGGGATTACGTTTACATTCCTCTCGGCGGCAATAAAAAAGGATTTAAGAGACAGCTTATCAATCTGACAGTGGTATGGTTTCTGACAGGTCTCTGGCACGGAGCTTCCTGGAATTATGTACTTTGGGGAATGTTTTTCGGAGCGGTTTTGATATTGGAAAAAGTCTTCATTATCCGTAAAAATATTTCGGTTCCGGCTGTGCCGGGACATGTGGGTACCTTATTTATTTTAGCATTTAGCTGGGTTTTGTTTGCCTTTGAAAACAGATTGGAAATGATTGGTTACCTGCGGTGTATGGCGGGGATAAAGACGGTTTTCTGTGACAGACATACATTGTATCTGCTTCTGTCCTATCTTCCGATGCTGCTTATCTGCGGGATTGGCGCCACGCCTCTGCCGAAACAATGGTACCAAAGATTGGTAGAGGCGGGAAAAAATAAACTGCTTACAGTTGCGGAACCGCTTTCCCTGTCGGCTGTTATGGTTCTGTCGGTAGCCTATATTATCAGCGGCTCCTACAATCCTTTTCTTTATTTCCGTTTTTAAGACGGAACAGAAAGTGTTGGTGACGGTATGAAAAACAAACTGATTATTATATTGTTTTGCGCCTTCTTACTGGCGGGTGCAGTCTGGGAAACCTTACTTCCCGATAAATATTATTCGGAGAGGGAAAAGAGATTGCTGACACAGGTGTCGGATGTTCTGGATACTCAAATTACTTCCGGGAAAATGGCGTCTAAAGCAGAAAAATATCTTACGGACCAGTTTCCGCAGAGAGATGCGCTGGTTGCTTTGCATACACTTAGTGAGCGGCTTTTGGGAAAACAGGAAAGCAATCATGTATTCTGGGGCAGGGACCACTATCTGATAGAGTGCTTTGACAGTTATAACGAAGAGCAGTATCAGAAAAATATAGATACGGTAAAACAGTTTACGGAAACTATGCAGCGGGAAAATATTCCTGTCAGGGTAATGCTTATTCCTACGGCAGTGGAAATCCTTTCGGGAAAGCTTCCGGCTTTTGCCACACATGCAAGCCAGCGGGATATGTTTTCCCGGGCAGAGGCGACGGGGCTTCCTGTGGTAGATACTATAAGCGCCCTGGAAAAGCACAAAGAAGAATACATTTATTACCGGACGGACCACCATTATACAAGCCTTGGCGCCTATTACTGTTATGCGGCATGGAAGCAGGCGAAGGGAGAAGAGGCTTCCTCCCTTACCGGGCAGGAGAACGGTGTAGCAGGTGCGTGGAAAGAGGAAGTTTTATGTGATGATTTTTTCGGAACGACTTATAACAAGGTAAATGCGCCTTTTGCGGTGGCAGACACCATCACGGCATATTACCGGAAAGAAAACCATGAAGTAAGTTACAATAACGGAAACTATGAAACGGACAGCATTTATGAGCGGAAATATCTGGAGGGGAAAGACCAGTATGCCGTATTCCTAAATTCCAATCAGGCAACTACGGTGGTAAAGGGAGACGGAGAGGGGAAGCTGCTCATTATAAAGGACTCCTATGCAAACTGTTTTGCACAGTTTGTTGTGGGTGAATATGAGGAAACCCATATGCTGGATTTGCGGTTCTACAAAAACAGTGTGTCGGATTATATCCGGGACAATGGAATAACGGAGGTGCTTTTCCTTTACAGCATACCGGATTTTGCCGAAATGAACCTGAACCTGTAATCACGGAGGGAGAAATGTTTGCCATGAAGAGAAATATATTTGTGATATTGACAGTGATGTCAGTTATGATTATCTGGATTTCCATGTCCGGTGTGGTAAAAAGCCAGGGCAAGGAGGATATAAGAGCAACGGAGCAATATTTCAGCACCTTGGAGAAACAGTATGTAAACGAAACCCGCGGTATTCTGAACACACTTGGGTACAAAAACAGCGGAGTCATGCTGAACAGAACGGTAAGCGGCGAAGGTAAACGGGAATATCGAGTCATTATTCATCACAGAAAGCTGGAAAGCCTGAATGAGGCGGAGAAATGTCTTCTGATAAAGCATCTGCAGCAGATGGAATTTGGCGGCGAAAATATCAGTTTTTCTTATACTTTTCAGTGAGCTTTATTATGGAATTTTTCCTGATACAAAATAATCTGATTTTGTGAAATCTCCTTGCTTTTTCATGTCAATAAAAATATAATAAAATAGTATTTTATCAAAAAGAGCAGTATTAAAAAGAGGGAGGACTTTATGTTAGAAAAATTCTTTAAGCTCAAGGAAAACAAAACCACCGTCCGTACCGAGGTTGTGGCTGGTATTACCACCTTCATGACCATGGCGTACATCTTGGCGGTAAACCCCAGCATTCTTTCCGCATCCGGCATGGACGCACAGGCAGTTTTAATTGCTACCGCGCTGGCTTCCTTTATCGGAACCATTGCCATGGCGCTGCTTGCCAACTACCCGTTTGCATTGGCACCCGGACTTGGACTCAATGCTTATTTTGCCTATACGGTATGCGGCTCCATGGGATATTCCTGGCAGATTGCACTGTTTGCCGTATTTGTGGAAGGTATCATCTTCATTGTGCTGTCACTGACCAATGTACGTGAGGCTATTTTCAATGCCATTCCTCTTCAGCTTAAGAAGGGTGTTTCCGTTGGTATCGGTTTATTCGTAGCTTTCATCGGTCTGCAGAACGGTAAAATTGTTGTGGACTCTACAACACTGGTATCACTTGTTGATTTCAGACAGGATTTCCACACTGTCGGTATTTCCGCACTGCTTGCGATTATCGGTACTTTTATCATTGCGATTTTATATGTAAAGAAGGTTCGCGGCGCTATCCTGATTGGTATCTTCGCAACCTGGATTTTAGGTATTATCTGCCAGCTCACCGGCATTTACACCGTAGTTCCCGAAGCTGGTTACTATTCTTTAATTCCTGCATTCAGCAGCTTTAACTTAGGTGCGATTTCTTCCACCTTCGGTCAGTGCTTTAAGGCTGACTTCACCGGACTCAAGATTTTTGACTTCATTGCCATTGTATTTTCATTCCTTTTTGTAGATATTTTTGATACACTTGGAACTCTGATTGGTTGTGCAAACAAGGCAGACATGCTTGACAAGGACGGCAAGCTGCCCCGCATTAAAGAAGCTCTTTTGGCAGATGCTATTGCAACCAGCGCAGGTGCCGTACTCGGTACTTCCACCACCACCACTTTCGTAGAAAGCTCTGCAGGTGTGGCAGAAGGCGGCAGAACCGGTCTTTCTTCCATCGTAACCGGTTTATTATTCCTGGTAGCTATTTTCTTATCCCCGATTTTCATTGCCATTCCGGGATTTGCAACAGCTCCCGCTCTTCTGTTCGTCGGTTTCTTAATGATTTCCGCAGTTGTGGACATCGATTTCTCCGATTTCACAGAAGCAGTTCCCGCTTACCTGGCACTGATTTTTATGCCTTTAACCTACAGCATTTCCGAAGGTATCGCAGCAGGCGTTATTTCTTATGTGGTTATTAACCTCGTATGCGGCAAGGCTAAGAAGATTACACCGCTTATGTATATTCTGGCAATTCTGTTCGTAGCGAAGTTCATCTTCCTGTAAGGGGAACGATGGCGGAAGCAGTGCGTCTGCTTGACTGACCTGCTTTCGAGATGTGAATTCAGAAGCGAATGAAAAATGGAATTTCAGACCGGCTCTCCATAGCCAGGCTTACTGCCTGACCGGGGAGCCGGTTTTTTATTGCGCATATTTCATGTATCAGGCAGTTTTTTCTCTTGACAGTATTCTATAAAAGAGATATTGTATATATACGATATATACAATTAAATCATGTAAGAGGATAAACCATGGATATTATCATCAGCAACACCAGCGGGGCACCGATTTACGAACAGATTGAGGTGCAAATCCGCGAAATGATTTTGCGCGGTGAGCTGAAGGCAGGGGACGCCCTTCCTTCCATGCGCACACTGGCGAAGGACCTTCGCATCAGTATGATTACCACCAAAAGAGCCTATGAGGAACTGGAGCGGGACGGCTTCATTGAGTCCTTTACCGGCAGAGGCAGTTTTGTGAAAGCCCAGAATGAGGAGCTTTTGCGCGAACGTGTGCTGGCAGAAACAGAAGAATATTTTGCCAAAGGTATTCAAAAAGCACTGGATGCCGGCCTCACAAAGGAAGAAATGGTGGAAACATTCCGGATGCTGCTGGAGGAAATGTAAGAATTCAGATACGGCCGGAAAAGGTATGCGAGGGAATAGCCGCAGGGAAAGAAATAGTAGCAGGGGGGAAGGAATGACTGCGGGGAAGGAATAGCCGTAGGGGACGGAATAACTGTAAGAGAAGAAATGCGAAATATCGGGAGGTGCAGAAAGTGGGTAGTGAGAAGGAAGTAAATGTCATAGAAATTCACAATCTGAATAAAAGTTATGACGGGTTTGCCCTGCAAAATGTGGATTTGCAGGTAACCGCAGGCAGAATACACGGTTTTATCGGACAGAACGGAGCCGGTAAGACCACGACCATTAAGGCTATGTTAAATATGATGCCGTTAAACGCGGGAGAGATTAAAATTTTCGGGAAGGATTTTCAAAAGAACGAGCAGGCGATAAAAGAAGACATTGGTGTAGTTTTTGATGAAATGGGATTTCACGAGTTTATGACGCCGAAGCAGATTGCAACGATGATGTCCTATGTATATGCAAACTGGGATGGAGAGGCCTTCCAAAAGTATCTGACAAGGTTCGGGCTTCCCTTAAAGAAGCCCTGCGGGAAGTTCTCAAGAGGTATGCGCATGAAACTGCAGATTGCGGTGGCGCTTTCCCATCATGCGAAGCTTCTGATTTTGGATGAACCTACCAGCGGATTAGACCCTGTGGTCCGGAATGAAATTCTCGATATTTTTCAGGAATTCATAGTGGATGAGGAGCATTCCATTTTTCTGTCCTCCCACATCATATCCGATTTGGAACGGATTGCGGACGAAATTACCTTCATAGATAAGGGCAGAATTCTTCTTTCCGGGGAAAAAGATACCATTTTAGAGGAGCACGCCATTATCCGCTGCGGGAAAAAAGAGGCGGAGAATATAAATGATGCTTGTGTCATATTCAAAAGAATGGAAGCCTACGGCTGTGAAATTTTAGTAAATGATGCCGATGTAGCCCGTAAAAAATGGGGCGATGCGCTGGTGGAACCGGCGACCCTCGAAGAAATCATGCTGTTTTATGTAGCAAGGGAAAATGGAAAGGCGCGCTTATGAGAGGTTTGTATTACAAGGACATGTGTTGTCTGAAAAAGCTCCTGCGCACCATGATACCGGTCTGCATCGCGACTCTCATTTTCGCACTTTTGGTTGTACTGAGTATCCGGTACGGAAATATGGGGCGGATGCTTTCGGGAGATGTGGAAGAGGCAATCAATGAAGAAAATGCGCCGGTGATTCTTTTTTATATAATCGGGGTCAGCTTGCTTATTCCGATGGGATTTTTTGTGGATGCCCTGCGGTGCTTTGAAATGGATGAACAGGCGGGTTTTGAAAAGGTTGTGAGAACCCTGCCGGTAAAAGCTGCGGATGCGGTTACGGCAAGATATCTGATTTATCTGACGTTTGGCGCCATCAGCATGGGTAGCTCTCTTTTGTCGGCAGGCATTGTGGCAGTCAGTGCGGGGGCAGTAGGCATAGAAGAACTGTCCATGAAAAATCTGACACAGTTGATTTTGGTGATAGCAGCCGTATTACTGTTGTTCTGCGGCATACAAATTCCGCTTTTTTATGCGCTTGGAAAGAAGAAGGGAACTGTAGCCAGCCTGATTTTATTTCTGGTGCCGGTCGGTCTTCTTTACCTGAAGTTCATAACCCTGCTGGATGCGCTGCCGGGCATGGAACTGTTCCGGTACCTGATGGAAAAATTCCGGGAAGGCAGGGACATAGTAAGCAGGTATCTGTGGGCAGAAGTCGTGGGAATGGTGCTTTTTTATGGGATTTCTTACGGACTCAGTGTGTGGTTTTACCGGAAAGGAGGCAGAAAATGACAGGTCTTCTTTATCAGGATTTTTGCACGGCAAAAGGGAAATGGATGCTGCGGATATTGGCGGTTTGTGTGCTGATTTTAATCGGTATTGTCATCTGGGGGGACCCGGATGGAATGGACGGAGCCCTCTTTCTGGCAATTTTAGGCTGTATAGCTGTCTGCTACGGCATCAGTATTCCGGAAAAGATTTTTGCTTCCAATGAAAAAAATTCCATCCGGACGTTTCTGTTAAGCCTTCCGACAGGCGGCAGAAAATATGTGATGGAAAAGTATGCATTTATGGGGATTTATTATTATATACTGGCAAATCTGCTGGTGGTTTTGCAGAGATTTGTTCTGGGGGGAATAAGGAAAGAAGAACTGGCGGAGGATATGGTTTTGAACATATCCATGCTTGGTACCATGCTGTTCTTACTGGTTGTTGCCGCACTCTTTATTGCAGCGGTAGAATTTCCGTTTCTGTTTGCCTTCGGCAGCAGGGCAGCACGGTATGTCAAAACGACACTGGTAGTATTTCTTTTCTTTGCGGCGATGGTCTGGCTGCTTTTTGACCCGGCGGCAATGGAGGACGGAGCAGGTATGATGTCCCTGCTGGAATGGATGACCCGGCATACGGACGAGGTGCTGTTGTTTGAGGTCTGTATGCCGGCAATAGTTATTCTCCTGTATTTTATATCCTATAAGAGCAGTGTGCTTTTATTCCGGAAGAGGGGGGAAATGTATGAATAAAAAAAGATTTTGGATGTATATCGGCATTTCTTTCGGACTTACCTGGGGATTGGGTGCGGCAGCCTATGCGTTGGGCGTCCGGTATGAAGACATGGCAATGCAGTTTGTTCTTATACTCTCCATGTTTGTGCCTTTTGCGGCAATGCTTCTGACAAGGCTGTGGACCAGGGAAGGATTTCACGGAATGGAGCCTGCGATAGGCTTTGCCGGCAAGAAGAAATATTATGTACTTGCCGTGCTTATTCCGGTTTTATACATAGAAGCGGGGTGGGGACTGCTCTGGCTTCGGCACCCGGAGGCTTTTTCGGCGAAGCAGATGACTTTGGTTTTGCCGGCAGCCTGTCTGGTCAGCGCCCTTGTTTATTCCGCAGCGGCTTTTGGGGAGGAAGCAGGCTGGCGCGGCTATATGTACCCGAAGTTAGCGGAAAAGTTTGGGGATGTGGGCGCCTGTCTTATTGGCGGTACTGTCTGGGCTGTGTGGCATTTTCCCTCGATTGCCCAGGGACACACCTTCGGACTGGATTATCCGGGAGCGCCGTATCTGGGCTTTCTGGCGTTCATTCCCTACTGTATAGGTGTGGGAGCCATTCAATGGTACCTGACGAAAAAATCCGGCTCTGTCTGGCCGGCAGCATTTCTTCATGCGGTCAACAATGCCTACATAAGCGGTTCGTTTCTTATGACAGCGGCAACGGATGCAGGTGAAGTTTTAGAAAGCAGCAACCGGCTTGCGGAAATGATGGTGCTTATGCTGCCGTCCATGCTGGTGGGCGTTGTGTGCATGATTGCGATGAGAAAGAAAAAAGAGAGCTGAAAGGCTCTCTTTTGCGTTAGGAAATTATTCTTATCAGGGAAATGTCTTTATTCGGAAAGTATCCTTATCCGGAAAGTGTCCTTATTCGGAAAATATCTTTATCCGGTAAGGCATTTGCACATCTGTTTTTTCGGTGTTGTCCCAGATGTGGGGGACATATTGTTCCGGTGCGCCGAGGACAATCAGGTACAGGTATTCGGTGTCTGGCGAAACATCATAAGTGATTTCGCCTGCCGAAGTTTCCTGCATGGGTCCGTATTCCTGTGTACCATCGGAAAGCAGAGCCACAATACCGTAGCGCCACCCGGGAGTACCATTATAGGAATTGTAGGTATGGACTGTTTCAGCTTCCACATCTTCCGAGGAAGGGTCTTCGCCGGAAAGGCATATTCCGGGGTCATCTGCCGCCAAAGCGGAACCCGGCTGCAATCCTTCAAAAGAAAGATGAAGGACACCATTTTCGGGTAAGGGAAGCTTTACGGCGGAAAAGCCGTTGGCTTCGGGAGTATTGGCATAGGCAATCTGCTGCCAGCCGTCTTCCGACGGATATAAAACAGCATCATAATACCCCTGCCAATCCGCAGAAAAATCTTTGGAGGCTTCAAAATCAAAGGTCACGGCATGGGAAGCGTAAGTATACAGTTCGCTATATAATTTATCCAAATCATTATGAAGATAAATTCGCATATGACAGCTCAGGGCATCTTCATCATAATGGCTTTCCCGCCAGATAGTGCTGAGCCAGTCTTTGCCGTAATGCTCTGACATGCTGGTAATCAGCCAGTAATTCTGGTAGCGCGTCCATTCGTGTTCAAAGGCACGAAAATAATTCTGAAACCAGGTATCCATTTCATAATCGGTAAATTGTTCTGCCGGATAATCCTGCCAGGACTGCCATTGGGCGCTGATTTCCCAGAAGGCATTGCCAAATCCGTTCCCGTAACGGTATCGAAAGCCGCTTTCCTCCGCGTCCGGCTGCCCATCGGCAAGCTGCTCACAGTAAATGAGATACTGGAAACAGTGCCCGACTTCGTGGGCAATTACGGAACCTGCCGGCTTGCAGGTAGACGGGGAAATCCACAGGGCACCAATCTGATTGTCATAGCCGGAACCGGTAGCCACCCAGTCATCCGTATAAAGCAGGTAAACCTGTAATTTATATCCGTTCAGCAGGGAAGATGTACCAAAGCCGAGCGTTTTTGTTTCGGTTTCATAAAAGTTTTTCAGTTTTTCGGAAAGGTCAGCCACATCCACCCGCATTGTTTCCGGCAGGGCGTCGCTATTGGGATTGTCCCCGAAATCCGGCTCCCAGAAGAGGATAAAATGGTCGGTTTCCAGACTCCGCGAAAAAGACCAGTGGGAAGAACTTTCTGTGTAATCCATGTCGGCATTTTCTTCCGGCTGGTAAAATCCTTTGGGAATACGGTTTCCGCCGCAACCTGTCAGAAACAGTAAAAGTATAATAAAGAAAGGAAAATACTTTTTCATATTTTTAAAACTTTCTTACTCTTAAAACTTCAGGAAGGTGCTTAACAATCCGCGGCCTAAGGAGGCACCCACATTTCCGCCTAACTTTTTGCCGAACTTGCCTCCGACAGAGGAACCGAGGGAGTTGCCAAGTTCCCTGCCGATGGTACCGGCAGCCGAGCTGGCTACACTTTTTACGGCTCTGTTGCGGGCAGCGGTCTGTTTCTGGGCTGCTTTTTCAGCGGCTTTCTGCTCTGCCAATGCCTGTTTTTCAGCAGCCTTTTTTGCTGCAGCCTCTTCCGCCGCTTTCCGGGCAGCCTCCGCATCAGCGGCGGACTGTCTTTGCAGGAATTCATAAGCGGAATCTCTGTCAAAGAAATCCTTATAACGAATGTATAACAGATTGTCTGTAATTTCTTTCTGACGTTCACTGTCATCCAAAGCACCCATTTTACTCTGAGGAGGCAAAATCTGACAACGTTCTACTATGGTAGGAACACCGCCTTCGTCCAGAACGGAAACAAGTGCCTCTCCGATGCCAAGTTCCAACAGGGTATCGTAGGTGTTAAAGGCAGGATTTTCACGGAAAGACTGGGCTGCAGCCTTGGCGCCCTTCTGCTCTGCGGGGGTATATGCATGAAGAGCATGCTGGATTTTGTTACCAAGCTGACTTAACACACCGCCGGGAATATCCTTGGGATTTTGGGTAACGAAGTAAATGCCGACGCCCTTTGAGCGGATTAATTTTACCACCTGCTCAATCTTGGTGAGCAGCGCCTTGGAGGCAGAATCGAAAAGCATATGGGCTTCGTCGAAGAAGAACACCATTTTAGGCTTTTCCAAATCGCCTGCTTCCGGCAGAATTTCAAACAGCTCGGAGAGCATCCACAGCAGGAAGGTAGCGTACATGGTAGGATTGTTAATCAGCCTCTGACAATCCAGTATCTGGATACAGCCCTTTCCGTCACAGTCTCTGGAGAACCAGTCGGCAATATTCAGAGCGGGTTCGCCGAAGAACTGTTCTCCGCCTTCTCCTTCAAGTGCTACTACGGAACGGATAATGGCGGCTAAGCTGGCAGAAGACATGTTGCCGTACTGCATGCTGTATTCTTTGGCATTTTCGCTGACATACTGCAGCATGGCGCGCAGGTCCTTGGTGTCGATTAAGAGCAGTCCTTCATCATCGGCAATCTTAAAGATGATGGATAAAATATCGGACTGTGTCTCATTTAAATCCAAAATGCGGCTAAGTAACAGGGGTCCCATTTCCGAAACGGTGGTTCTTAACGGCATGCCCTTTTCTCCGTATACATCCCAGAAATTGACCGGATATTTCTGAAAGGAAAAGCCTTCTTTATCAAGTCCCATTTTAGCGGCACGCTCCGCTACGGAGCCGTTTGCTTCACCCTGGCGGCACATGGCGGCGAGGTCGCCTTTTACATCGGCTAAAAATACAGGTACGCCGCAGTCGCTGAAAGACTCGGCGAGTACCTTTAAGGTCACTGTTTTACCGGTACCGGTTGCACCGGCAATAAGTCCATGGCGGTTTGCCATTTTCGGGTAGATGTACACCTTTTTATCACCGGCACATCCCACCCAGATTTTTTTATCCTGATACATAAATTTCCCTCCCGGATAGGTCTATTATTTTTCACACATATCTCTTTGAAAGTTGCATACTGAACCGTAAGTGGCTTAGATGCTGGTGTTCTTGGTTAGAGTGTTACTTGTGGGTGTATTATTCAGGGCTACTGAGGACTATCCATAAATAACAACAATTCATCATTCTAATATTTTGTCCGCATACAGAGGCTTTACATTACTATCCGTAACTACAACATATTCTTAATGTTACCAACAAGCCCTGCATTAATATCAGCAATTAACTTCTTCTATAATTCGTAACCAATCTCAATTTCGTAACTGTCATCAATTACCTTCTTTAATTCTACATTAAATATGCTCATACATTTGTTCCTTCCTGTATCCTTTAGACCTTATTATCCATACAACCAAAATCTCTTGGTCCCATGTGTTAATCATAGTATTCCACGATATCTTCTAATCTTTTTCTTGGACGCATAGCTGGAGTCTCTTCCTTATATCCTAAAGCTATCGCTCCCACCAATTCTGACGAGGATCCAATATACTCCATCAGCTCTTGGTATGCAAAACATGTATTACCTATCCACAATGATCCTATATTTAATTCCTCTGCCTTTAATAACATATTTTCTATAGATGCACCTATCGATAATAGATCATTCATTTCAGAAAATCTATCATCCACATCTAACTGAACAAATGGTGATTTTCCACTTGTATTAAGAACAATAATTACGACCGGTGCAGTTTCCATAATCTGAAGGGTATTTTTAGCATCCGGAATTCCATTCACTGATAAAGGAAGTCTTGGATGTATTTCTTCCATCTCAATACCCTTTTTCATAATGCTAAGCAATCTAGCTTTTGCTTCCCTACTATATACAAGATACTTCCAGGGCTGACGATTCTTCGCTGATGGTGCCACTCTTCCTGCATCAATAATTTTCTCTATAATAGAACGTGATATTGGTTCACTTGTATATTTTCTAATACTGCGTCGTGAATATATTTCTTCCAACATTTTTCTCCTTCTTACTTACCATCTTTTATAGTGTAATAGCTTCCCTTCAATTTTCCTTGTTTCACAATAACATCCGTTTCTACAAGCTCTTTCAGTACTTTTAAAGCACGTGAATCCTTCACTCCCAGCAACTGCTGAACATCTTTATTGGTAACCTTTCCATTTTCCAATGTAAATTCAACAATTTTTTCTGTGACAAATCCAATTTATCCGTATTTATCCGTACTTTTAACTGTTTTATCCGTACTCTTATCCTCACTTTTTCCTGACCGATAAAAACAAACAACAAAACCTGACTTTAATTTTTTAAATTCATATCTAACCCTTGCTTTTTCACATGCGTCAGCTATACGCTTTAAACCAGTGCCAAAACTTTCAATATCCTTAGAATAATATAAAATCCTTGCAATCTTCGGATTTCTACGAATTGGTCTTTCCGGTCTATCAATAAAATCCTGTGGTTCAAATCCTTCTGGAAAAGAACCTGGATTATAAATTTCTATTCTGTTTTTATAAATTGCAACCTCATTACTTTGCCCAGTTGCATAATCCTTATGACAAAATGAATTTAATAATGCTTCTCTTTATTTTACAATACCGGTTCCTAAATTACAAGTCAGTGGAAAATCTAAAAAAAGTAATTTAAATTTTAAAAGAAATCCTTACACAAAATAGTATTTTCTGTTATAATGAGTTCTGCAAAATAAAAATAATAGATGTAAATCCAGCAAATGCGTGTAATCTATAGGAAACTATGGGTTGCACGTTTTTTTGTTGTGATAGCGAGGGAAAAGGAGAAGAAATGGAAAACGTAAAACAGAACAAAATGGCAGAAATGTCGGTTAACAAGCTTATGCTGAACATGGGAATTCCTATGATTTTATCCATGATGCTGCAGGCTGCCTACAATATTGTGGACAGTGCATTTGTAGCCAATATGCAGGAAAACGGGGAGGCTGCCATCAATGCGCTGACACTGGTGTTTCCGGTACAGATGTTTATGGTGGCAATCGGAATAGGAACCGGCGTCGGCGCCAATGCGTTAATTGCCAAATGCCTGGGCGCAAAGGACAGTAAAAGGGCAGGTCTGGCTGCCGGCAATACGTTATTTTTGGCAACCGTTATCTATGTAGTATTTCTGCTGTTCGGAATTTTTGGCTGTCGCAGTTATATTGCATCCCAGACGAAAAATCCGCTTATTTTGGAAATGGGTGTGGACTATCTGAGAATATGCTGCGTCTTTTCTTTTGGCATCTCTTATTTTTCGGTATTGGAAAAAATGCTGCAGGCGACCGGAAAATCCTTATATTCTACCATCGCACAGGTAACAGGTGCGGTATGTAATATTATTTTTGACCCCATCCTGATTTACGGGTTTTTAGGATTTCCCAAGATGGGTGTGCGAGGTGCGGCATACGCGACTGTGCTTGGACAGATTGTTTCTTTTCTGGTGGCACTTTTTGCCCACATAAAATGGAATAAAGAAATTGAAAAGAAGAAGGAATATTTTAAGCCTTCGGGGGATGTCATAAAAAGTATTTATGCCATTGGCGTGCCTGCCATTATTGCCCAGGCACTTATGTCCGTCATGACCTATCTTCTGAATATTATTCTGGTAAAGGTCAGCGAAAATATGGTAACGGCATACGGGCTTTATTATAAAATCCAGCAGTTTATTCTGTTTGCTGCTTTCGGACTCCGGGATGCAATTACCCCTATTGTTGCCTTTAATTATGGTATGGGAGATAAAGAACGGGTGCAAAAAGCCATTCGATGCGGGCTTCGGTATACCTTATATATTATGCTGGCAGGGCTTGTTATTTTAGAGATCTTTGCAACACCGTTCTCGGCTTTATTTGACCTTTCGGGTGAAACACAAAGTCTGTGCATCAGTGCCATCCGTATTATTTCGTTAAGCTTTGTATTTGCCGGATGCAATATTGCTTTTCAGGGAGTGTTCCAGGCGCTGGACAGCGGTCTGCCGTCCCTGATTGTTTCTGTATGCAGACAATTTTTATTTGTGGTGCCGGTGGCATATGGATTTACCATGCTTGTGCTGCACGGTAACGGTGTACCGTCCTATGTTATCTGGTTTACCTTTTTGATTGCGGAAGGGATTTCGGCAATAATATCTTATCTATTTTATAAGAAGATTTCTTCGCATCGTTTGCCGTGATTCTGAATTATTCCTTCTATAGCAGAACTTATAAATGTGAATAGACATAAAAAGGTATCTAATTGCGCTTGAAAAGAAGCAAAAAATTCACATAGAGGAAAATGCTTTAAAGCATAGTGGGAAAGATAAAGCAAATTGCGAAAAAAGCCTGAAATGCTTTTCGGGAAGGAATAATCAGGAAAGCAAATTCTCCAATAAGTGAAAAATGCTTCTAATTTAATGGAAATTCAAGAAGCAAAAAGGGGATTAGTGAACAAATGCTTTAAAACCAATCCTATTTGAAACAGCAAAAAAAAGAAATTTTAAGACTTTGCTTTAAAGAGTTTGTAAATAGAAAAAGCAAAATGGAAGAATTGTTATATTTGCTTTAAAAGAGCCTGCAAGAGTGGAAAATGGGGTTGAGTCCTGGCGATTTCCGGCTGCGCCATGCACCATTCGGGGGCTGCAGAGCAGCCATTCTTCATAGAGCCATTCATAGCCCTAACGGGCTATTTCATGATGGGCTGTCGCCCAATAATAAAAAAGAAGAGACTACATCTTAGTGAGCAAGCTCCCTCGATGTAATCTCTCCTTTTTTATTGCATGGCTTGTAGCTTAACCAAAGTATCTATTCAACAGACCTTCAAATGCTTTGCCGTGTCTTGCTTCGTCGCGTGCCATTTCATGGACGGTATCGTGGATAGCGTCTAAGTTTAATTCTTTTGCACGTTTTGCAAGGTCTACTTTGCCGGCGGTTGCGCCGTTTTCAGCGTCAACTCTCATCTGTAAGTTCTTCTTGGTGGAGTCGGTTACCACTTCACCTAAGAGTTCTGCAAATTTTGCAGCATGTTCTGCTTCTTCGTAAGCTGCTTTTTCATAGTACATACCGATTTCGGGATAGCCTTCTCTGTGAGCTACACGTGCCATTGCCAGGTACATGCCGACTTCGGAGCATTCTCCTTCAAAATTAGCACGAAGGTCCTTGATGATATCTTCGGGTGCACCCTGTGCAACGCCTACAACATGTTCTGCAGCCCATACCTTATCGGCAGACTGTACAGTGAACTTGGAAGCAGGTGCGTGGCAGATAGGGCACTCTGCAGGTGCTTCAGTTCCTTCATAAACATAACCGCATACTTGACATACAAATTTCATAATTCATTTCTCCTTTTCTTGTAAATAAAATGGTTTTATTGGTTATTGTTTCCCGAAAGGGCTTAAACTTTCAGGAAATAAATTACAAACAATTTGAAAATCTTCTTACTCCCGACACTTTTCGCAGGTGCCGTAAAAATAAATATCGTAGCCTTCGATGGTACCGCTGAAATTAGAAGCGGCGGCTTCCATAACGGAGTCGATATTCGGCATGGTAAGGTCTGATACAGCACCGCATTTTTTGCAGACAAAGTGGTGATGGGGGGAAGTGTCATAATCAAAATGGTCCGTTTTGTCCCCTACCTGCAGCCGCAGGATTTCGCCGGTATCTGCCAAAAGATTCAGGTTCCGGTAAACGGTCCCAAGGCTGATATTCGGTATCTTGGTGCGCATGGCGGTGTAAACCTGGTCAGCTGTCGGATGATCCTTGCGGGTAGAAAGATATGCTTTTATTTCTTCTCGTTGCTTACTGTATTTTACTGCCATAGGATTCCTTTCTAAGAGTAGTAACTATTACTGTTATCAATATAATACAAATAATATAGAAAGTCAACTGTTTTTTATAATTTTTTTAGGATATTCTTCGAATCAGTTCATTTCTTTTTATAAGAAATGATGATATAATTTTCATAAATTCGGTAATAGCCGCATAAACGGCGGAATGAGAGGGAATATGAAATTCAAGACAAGATTGCGCATAGCATTTGCGTCCATTGTTTTTTTGCCCCTGATACTGACCGCATTAGCTTTTTTGGCCATCAGTGTATACCTGGTGCAGGATGACCAGCCGCATTTCTTCGGACAGGTAAATTATGCGGAAATGGTGGACAGTGTGCAGTCTGTGGGCGAACAGGTACAGATGCTTTATCAGAAACTGGCGGATACGGCGGTGAGCGAACCGCAGAAATTTGAAGACACCGCTTATCTGCAGTCCTTAAACAAAAGCCTTAACCGTAAAAATTCCTACATTTTGGTCAGAAAAAACGATTCCATTTATTATGCGGGAAATATGGAAGCGGCAGAGCTTATTTTTGATAAATTGCCCGAATACGGTTACGAATACGGGGATGCTGCCGCCATGTATTTTAACGACCTGCAGAAATATGTCAAACAGGTGGATTTCCGATTTACGGACGGGTCAGAGGGCAGTGTATTTATTGTAACAAGAATCAGCGGCATTATCTCCAAACGGCTTTTAATAGATATGTTTATTGCCATCTGCCTGATTCTGTTGTTTACCAGCCTGATGCTGACACAGTGGATTCACAAGGGTGTGTTTACACCGATAAACGAGCTGAACGTCGCCATGCAGAAGGTAAAGGAAGGCAATTTTGACTATAGACTTTCCACGGATGCGTCCGGCGAAATCGGCGATTTGTACCGCAACTACGAGGACATGCGGCTGCGTCTGAAGGAAACCACGGAAGAGCAGTTGCAGCAGGAAAAGCAGAACAAAGAGCTTATCAGCAACATTTCCCACGATTTGAAAACGCCCATTACCGCCATCAAGGGTTACATGGAAGGCATCATGGACGGTGTTGCCGATACACCGGAAAAAATGGATAAATACATCAAAACGGTGTATAACAAGGCAAATGACATGGACAGGCTTATCAATGAGCTGACAATTTATTCGGGCATTGATAATAACCGGATACCTTATCATTTCCACCGCATAAACGTTGCCGAATATTTCGGAGACTGCGTGGAAGAGGTGGGATTGGAGCTGGATTCCCGCAATATTAAACTGAATTATTCCAATTTAGTGGATCCGGATACACAGATTATTGCCGATCCGGAGCAGATGAAGCGTGTTATCAATAATATTATCAGCAATAGTGTAAAATATATTGATAAGGAGCAGGGCGTTATCGATATCCGCATTCTGGATGAGGTAGACTCCATCCGGGTGGAAATCGAAGACAACGGCAAGGGCATTGCCGCCAAAGACCTGCCGAAGATTTTTGAACGGTTTTACCGGACGGATGCTTCCCGCAACTCCACAAAGGGCGGAAGCGGCATCGGACTTTCCATTGTAAAGAAAATTATTGAAGACCACGGCGGCTACATCTGGGCCACCAGTAAGGAAGACGAAGGCACCTGCATGCATTTTGTCCTCCGTAAATATAAAGAACAGAAAGGAAATGAAAACGTATGAGCAGCAGAATACTGATTATTGAAGATGAAGAAGCGATTGCAGATTTGGAAAAGGACTACCTGGAACTCAGTGATTTCGAGGTAGAAATACAGAATACCGGAGATGGCGGCTTAAAGGCTGCTTTGGAAAAGGACTTTGACCTTATTATACTGGACCTGATGCTTCCCGGCGTGGACGGCTTTGAGGTGTGCAAGCAGATTCGGGAAAAGAAGGACATTCCTATTCTCATGGTCTCCGCTAAAAAGGATGATATTGATAAAATCAGAGGTCTGGGTCTGGGCGCGGACGATTATATGACAAAGCCTTTCAGCCCCAGCGAGCTGGTAGCAAGGGTAAAAGCACATCTTGCCAGATACGAAAGACTGGTGGGCACCAATGCCAAGCCCCAGAACGACATTGTGGAAATCAGGGGACTGCGCATCGATAAAACTGCGAGAAGAGTGTATGTGGACGGCGTGGAAAAGACCTTTACCACCAAGGAATTCGATTTGCTGACCTTCCTTGCGGAGCATCCCAATCATGTATACACCAAGGAAGAGCTGTTCCGTCAGATCTGGGACATGGATTCCATCGGTGACATTGCCACCGTTACGGTCCACATCAAGAAAATCCGTGAAAAAATCGAGTACGATACCGCGAAACCCCAGTACATCGAAACCATCTGGGGTGTGGGCTACCGCTTCAAGGTATAAATTATGCAGACACAGATTGTATACGAGGACGAGGCGGTTCTGGTTATCCGGAAGCCTGCCGGGCTGGCAACGGAAAGCGCCGGCATCGGCCAGAAGGACGTAGTCAGTGAACTGAAAAATTATGTGGCAAAGAAAAATCCGGGGAAAATGCCGTATCTGGGCATTGTTCACCGGCTTGACCAGCCCGTGGAAGGGCTTCTGGTATTTGCCAAAACGAAAAAAGCTGCCGAAAATTTAACGGTGCAGCTTGGAAAAGGTACGCTTAAGAAGGAATATCTGGCGGTGGTATGTGGAAAAGTACCGGAAAATACCGGAAGGCTGGTGGATTATCTGGCAAAAGAAAAAGGCATGGCGGTGGTAAGAGATACCGCAGATGCACAGGCAAAAAAGGCGGTTCTTACTTACATGAAAAAAGCCGAAACCGGAAGTCTTACATTGCTTGCGGTGCAGATAGAAACCGGGCGTTTTCACCAGATAAGGGCGCAGCTTTCCCACGCGGGATTTCCCATTCTGGGAGATGAAAAGTACGGCTCCGAGGAAAGCAAAGAGCTCTCCCGGGAAAGAAAAATCCGTTTCACGGCGCTGTGTGCGGCTTCCTTAAGCTTCCGGCATCCCGTGACCGGCAAGGTCATGACGTTTACCCAGGCACCGCAAAATCCGGCATTTGTGGATTTCCTGACGGAATAAGAGCCGATGCATTTTGCATAAACATAAGAATAGAAACGGAAACATGTCATATACTAAACCCTATCAACAGGACGGGCGTGATAAATGGGCGCTGCGAAAGATTGCGGGGAGGGATTGGCATGCAGAAGAAATGGTATGAACAAAAAGGAATGGTACTGCTCCTCTTAACCGGAGCAGTCTATTTTTTTTTACGGTATCTTTCCCCGCTGCTGACGCCCATTCTGGCGGCAGGTATTCTGCTCACTCTGTGCTATCCGGCGTTTGATGACATTCAGAAAAAAACAAAGATTAAAAAACAGTACATGGCAAGCGCCATGCTGGTGCTCATCGGGGCGGTACTCATGGGGCTTTTGTGGTGGGCAAGCGTGTACCTGTTCCGGAAAATTCCCCAGTGGGCAGCAGGTGTGGACGGACTCCAGGAAACTCTGCGTCTTTTTATCGGGGACTGCTGCGGCAAAATGGAACGTTTTCTTGGGATAGACGCCGATGATTTGAGCCATTCCCTCACCGGTCAGATGGACACTGCGTTTGAAAACCTGAAAATCTCCATTCTGCCGGGGCTTTTGCAGAACAGTTGGACCTATGTAAAAGCGGTGGGCTCCGTTTTTGCGGTGCTGGCGGTCACCATGATTGCCACGGTGCTGCTTGCCAAGGACTACGACGATTTGCTTGCCATGGTGGGAAAGCAGAAATGGAGCGTTATTCTCTTGGAGGTGGCGCTTAAGGTTATCCGTTATCTGGCGACCTATGTGAAGGCGCAGCTTCTTATCCTGCTTGGGATTTCCCTTATCTGTGTGACGCTCCTGTCGGTTGCAGGCGTGGAAAAAAGTGTATTCTGGGGGATTTTAGCGGGAATTTTGGATGCCCTTCCTTTTATCGGCACCAGCATCGTGCTGCTTCCGCTGGCGTTGTGGGAGCTTTTCTCCGAGGCATATCTGAAAGCCTTTTTCTGTTTGCTTGCATACGGCGTCAGCGCTCTGTTCCGGGAGCTGGCGGAGCCGAAACTTATCGGCAAAAGAGTGGGCATATACCCCTTTATTATCCTGATTTCCGTGTATGCGGGGGTGAAGCTGTTCGGGCTGTGGGGCATTATCAAGGGCCCGGTGGGGCTGGTTATGATTGAACAGTCCTATGTCTGCATCTGCCGCTATATTGACAATAAAAAGGCGGATGGATTATGATGGAGGAAACGTGTGTAAAAAGAAGGGACAAAACACATGAAAAAGAAACAGGTTAAACAGAAGCAGCGTTCGCTTGCGGCGGATATACAGACGGTTTTGCTGTGGGTTCTGCGGGGCATAAGCTTCTTTTATCTTATTATGATGGGCGTGGTGCTGCCGTTTTATTACCACCCCGAAACGGCGTATATGACAATCGGCTCCGGCAAAGCGGAGTTTTTCAATAAATGGGCATTCGGTACGGCAAAAGCAGCGGGAGTGTTTCTTTCTCTCTATCTGCTGACGACGGCGGTAAGGCAATTCCTGTTGTGGAAAAAGGACAGAAAACGAAAAACAGGGGGGACTTCCCTGGGGGCAGCCATAAAGGCGGGGTGTCAAAATTTCTGGCAGAGTCTTACCGGTACGGAACTGTTTGCTGTCTGTTACATAGCTGCCCTGTGCATTTCCTACCTGCTGACGGACTACCCGGAATTTGCAAAAATGGGCGCTGACGGCTGGAACATGGGCTTCTGGCCCCAGATTTTGTTTTTGTTTTTCTTTTTGCTATTGGAAAGAACTCTTACACCGAGACTGGCGAAGGCAGGCATCGGATTGATGCTTTCGGCATCCACGGTGGTATTTCTTTTGGGACTCTTAAACCGTTACGGGGTCAATCCCCTGCACATGGAAAGCAGTGGGCCGGGATTTATTTCCACCATCGGCAATATCAACTGGTACTGCGGTTACTGGTCGGTGCTGTTCCCGGTATGCTGCGGCATTTTCCTGTTCCGGGAAAAGGTTCTGCCGGGCAGCCGTTCCGCGCATACCGGCGCTTTGCAGCAACGGACTCCTGCATCCGTTTTGTATGATTTCCTGCCGGTGTTTAGCGGAATTGCGGTGGTTATCGGCTTTGCCACGGGCGTATCCCAGGGCAGCGACAGCGGTCTTTTAGTGCTGGCAGCCATGACCCTCATTCTGGGCTGCTTTGCCGGAAACGAAAAGGAAGGCTTACGGCATTTTATCGAGCTGCTGCTGCTTTTCTGTGTTTCCCTTACGGGGCTTTTTGCCCTGCAGCATCTGTTCCCGGAGCGGAACAAATACCAGACAGCCGGCTATCTTTTCCTGACAGGAAAGCCCTGGGGAATGATTTTCGGCGTGCTGCTTTTGTGCCTGTATTTCTTCTTATTTACAAGAAAGAATAACTGTGCCAATGGACGGACGAAAACGGTTAAAAATAACTGTGACAATAAATTGACAGGAACAGCGGACAGGGGCGGTGTATGGACTTACAGAGCCTGGCAGATACTGACGGGACTTTCGGCAGTTGCACTTGTTCTTTACATCGGTCTTTTGATTTTCAATACGACACACCCGGGCGTAATACCGGCGCTTGACGGCAACGCCCTGTTTACCTTCAATACTTCATGGGGAAGCTCCCGCGGAGCGACCTGGAGCATCGGTATCCATACATTTCTGGCACAGAATTTCGGACACCGGCTCTTTGGCGTGGGACCGGATTCCATGGCGGCATACCTGTACCAGAGCGACAATTCCACACTGCTTGCGGAAGTCAGGGCGACTTTTGGGGATAAAAGACTTACCAATGCCCATGGAGAGTGGATAACTGTCCTGGTAAATACCGGGCTCATGGGACTGCTGAGCTTTGCCGCCATGATTATTTCTGCCGTGGGAACTTTGTTTTCCCGGAAACAGAAAACACTGGTAAAAGCCTGCGGGCTTGCCGTTTTATGCTATACCCTGCACAATATTTTCAGTTTTGAGCAGATGATGAACATCAGCCAGATGTACCTTGTCATGGGCATCGGCATGGCTGTGGCGGAAAAGGAAGAAAGGGACTGATATGTTATTTAATTCCACAATTTTCATAGCGCTCTTCCTGCCGATTTGTCTGATTGGCTGGTACGGGCTGCAACAATTTAAAAATCCTGCCTGGGCAAAGCTGTTTCTGGTGGGCATGTCCCTGTGGTTTTACGGCTATTATAACCCGTGGTATCTGCTTATTTTAGTGGGCAGCCTGCTTGTCAATCAGGGCATCAGCGCCGCCATGGAGCATGGAAGTGCAAGATTGTCCCCAAAAGGACAGGAGTCTTCCAAGGAGGCCGCCTGCAAAGTGCCGGGAAGCCGGAAGCTTCTTCTGGCGCTGGGGCTTATTGCCAATATCGGACTGCTGTTTTATTTCAAGTATTTTAACTTTTTTGTGGATAACAGCAATTTCTTCTTCCATACGGACTGGCAGATAGAAAAAATTGCACTGCCGCTGGGTATCAGCTTTTTCACATTCCAGCAGATTTCCTATGTGGTGGACCGGTATAAGGGAGAAGCGCCCTGCTACAGCCTTTTAGACTATGCCTGTTTTGTGACCTTTTTCCCACAGCTCATTGCGGGGCCCATAGTACTGCACAGTGAATTTATTCCGACGCTGCAGGCAAGGAAAAACAGAAAACCGGACTGGGAAATGTTCTACGATGGCGTAGCGCTGTTTGTACTGGGATTTGGGAAAAAAGTACTTTTGGCTGACGTGCTGGCGCTGCTTGTGAACTCCGTGTTTGATGTGGTGGGCGTGGTGCAGTATTATCTGGATTTCTGGACGGGGCTCATTACGATTTTGTGCTACGGTTTCCAGCTTTACTTCGATTTCAGCGGTTACTGCGATATGGCGCGGGGCATCGGCGGGATGTTCGGCTTTGAACTGCCGGTGAATTTCCATTCCCCCTTCAAGGCGGACTCCGTCCGGGATATCTGGAAACGCTGGCATATCACACTGGGACGTTTCCTAACTGCTTATGTATACATTCCTCTCGGCGGCAACCGGAAGGGCAAGGCAAGAAAGTGCCTGAACCTGTTTCTGGTATTCTTAGTCAGCGGCATCTGGCACGGTGCCAACTGGACGTATATTCTGTGGGGCGTAATGCACGGCGTTGCCATTGTGTGGGAAAATCTGTTCCCGAAGCTTCGGTTTAAGAGCCGGAAGCTCAACGTCTTTTTTACCCAGATATTCTGGTTCCTGACCCTGATTATGTTCCGCAGCAATACCCTTTCGCAGGCGGGTTATTTTTACCGCAATCTGTTCACGGCGCCCAAGTCCTTCCTAAACGGCATCGGTGCGGCACTGCAGATACCGGAAAACTTTATTATCATAAAGGCGCTTACCCTGAAAGCACCGCAGTATCTGCCTGCGTTTTACTTTGTTATGACTGGTCTTATGCTTGCCGCCAGCTTCTTTTTTGCTTACGGAAAAGAGGCGGGAGAATGGATAAAAGCGAAGGCGCGCACGAAAAAAGGCGCGTTTCTGCTGGCAGTCGTTTTTCTCTGGGGCTTTGTGTCCCTCTCCCAGGTCAGTACGTTTTTGTATTTTAACTTTTAACCGTTTCAGTAAAGGAAGAATGAAATGCATACCGGTAAAAAAGCTTTAAAAAACTTCATATTGTGGGTAGCGGCAGGGCTCCTTCTTATTGCGGGCATTACCATTCTGTTTGACCCCTTTTACCAGTACCACGGACCTCTGCCCGGCATGAAGGAAGTGCTGTTTGAAAGGGAAAGCCAGGTTATCGGCTCCATCCGGCATTTTTCCTATGACAGTGTGCTTTTGGGTTCTTCCGAGGTGGAAAACTGTGACAGCAGCTATCTGGACAATGCTTACGGCATCAAAACCCTGAAGGTGGTGAAGGGCTCCGGCTCCACGGCGGATCTTATGTATTATCTGGGAAAAGCACATGAAAAGCAGGACATTAAGAGAGTTTTTTACGGACTGGATTTGTTTGCCCTGAAAATGCCGTGTGAAGTGACGGTGATGTCACAATATAGCCCGAACTATTTGTATACGGAAACCATTCTGGATGACGGCGCGTATCTTTTTAATAAGGACGTGCTCTTAAAGAAAATCCCACTGATGCTGGCGTATTCTTTTGCAGATAAAAATACGGGCGGACATGCCTACGACTGGTCGAAGGACAAAACCTTCGGCCCGGCAAAAGCCATGGAAGCCTACGAGGGACCTTATGTGCAGAGCGGGGAGAGCGTGCCCGACAAAGAAACCATCGCGGCCAATATAGCTCTGATAACGGAAGAAATTAAGTCCCACCCGGACACCCTTTATACGGTTTTCTTCCCGCCGTACTCGCTGCTCATGTGGGACGATACCTGCAGGCAGGGTGAACTTTCCGAGTACTGCTATATGCTGGAGGAGGCTCTGCGGGCGCTTCTTTCCTATGACAATGTGGAGATTTATTATTTCCAGACGGATACGGACATTGTGTGCAATCTGGACTTTTACATGGACAAGGTGCATTATTCCCCGGACATCAATCAGTACATGCTGACCTGCATGGTACAGGGAGAAGAAGCATACCGTATAGATAAGGATAACTGGCAGGATGTGGTGCCTTCTTTGCGACAGATGTGTCGGTATATAATGGAAGAGGCTATCTATAACTATTACCCGAGATAACCATGAACACCGCCCCGCAATCTGCATATCATAAGAGAAAAGGGACCGGAAGTGTTAGATATGGACTTTTCCAACCGAATTTTGCCTTTTTACATGGCATACCCACAGCCCTGCCTGATGAAGGAGGACAGCACCGTCCTGCGCGATTTGGAATATTTACAGCAGATGTATCCCGGGCAGGCGAAGATGCTGCAGAAGAGGATTGCCGAGGTCCTGGATAAAATGGATTATGAGGGCAGCCTGCTTTATGATGAATATCCCGACAAGTGGCAGCTTTACCGTCTGGGAGACAGCATTGTTGCAATTTTGAAGCGGGAGGAAGAGGAAAAAGGCGAAGATGTGAATACCTCCCCGGAAAAGTGGGAATGGATAAAGGATATGGTACTGCTTATCCTGTATTATGAGATTTACAAACGGCGCCACAGCGGACGAAAAGGCTTTATAAAATTTTAGTTGAGGTTTTCAGGCAAAATCATTAGAATATAGTCATAGTGGGTACTTCGGCCAAAGGGGATGAGGGAACACTATGACTATTGTTTTGTGAGGATACATCCATGACGGAATTTTTGGATTTGATAAAGGATATAGAAAACGCCGGACTGCAGAATGCCATATTCAGCAATCCGCTTGACAAAGAAAAGGGAAGCAAAATCACCGTGCACCCCATTCTTTTAAAAGGAGAGGCGGTGTATCAGCGCACCAGTTTTGTGGGAACCAAGGTGTTCCACGAAAACCTGACGCCGGACAGGCTGGCGGAGCAGCTTATACAGGACATGCAGGCTTTCAAGCAGGCGGAGTTTACCACGCCGGACTTTTCCGCCTACGTGCTGGTGAGCAAAAAAGGAAAAATGACCGTTAAAAAGAAAATGACGCCGGGAGCAGGGCTGGAAATTGCGGAGCACAACCGAAAGAAGCATTATATATTGGAAGAAGGAAAGCCCGTGGACTTTCTGGTGGGACTCGGCGTGCAGACCCCGGAGGGCAAAATCGTAAAGGCGAAGTACGATAAGTTCCGTCAGATTAACCGTTATCTGGAATTTATCGAGGACATTGTGCGTAAGCTTCCAACAGACAGACCGGTGCGCATCATCGACTTCGGCTGCGGAAAATCCTACCTTACCTTTGCCATGTATTATTACCTGCATGTGCTTCGGAAATACGAAGTGGAGATTACGGGACTGGATTTAAAAGAGGATGTGATTGCCCTCTGTAATAAACTGGCGGGGCAGTACGGCTACGAGCACCTGCATTTTGAGAGGGGCGACATCAGCTCCTACGAAGGCGAGGATAAGGTGGACATGGTGGTGACGCTCCATGCCTGCGACACGGCGACCGATTACGCCATAGAAAAAGCGGTAAAATGGAATGCTGGCGTCATTATGGTGGTGCCCTGCTGTCAGCATGAGCTGAACCGGCAGATTTCCTGCAAGGAGCTGCAGCCCGTTTTGAAATACGGTCTGATACGGGAGCGCATGGCTGCCCTTATGACGGACGCCCTGCGTGCGGATATGCTGGAAGAAATGGGCTACGAGGTACAGATTTTGGAGTTCATCGATATGGAGCATACCCCGAAAAACATTTTAATCAGAGCGGTGAAGAAAAATGGCATCCGCAAAAAATCGGAGGATGTGGAAAAAGTAACCGCATTTCTGCATGTGCAGCCGACACTGCAGAAGCTTTTGGGAAAGGAACAGGCTGAATGAAAAAAGGAATTATCAAGTGGGCGGTATTCACACTTGTGTTTGTCGCGTCGCTGTTTATATTTTCCCGGTTGTTAAACACGGGAACCAACGATATGACCACGGATATGGAGGAACCGAAGTTTCCGGTGGTCTACATGGGCATGGGAGATATCCGCTACAACGAAATGCACGGGTACGTGAATGCCATGGATACCACGTTTATGCGGGACACCATCACCGTGCTGGACGAGAACCGCAGCACGCAGTTTTTCGTGGACACTTACGGTGACAAGGTGCAGAAATTTGTATTTGAAGTGCGCAGTGTGGACGGGGAACGGCTGATTGAAAGCACCGAGGTTACGGGTTATGAAACCACGGCAGCAGGCATTTCCGGCACGCTGACTGCCAAGGACCTGCTGGAAACAGGCAAGGAATACGAAATGGTGCTGCTTCTGACGCTGGACACGGGCAACACGGTGCACTATTACACCAGACTGGTGTGGGGAACGGACTACCATGCATACGACAAATTAAGCTTTGCCAGGGATTTCAACAACAAGACCTTTGACAAAGAGCAGGCACAGGACCTTGCCAAATATATGGAAACCAATTCCACCGGGGACAACAGCACCCTGCACAAGGTGGATATCCATTGCAGCTTAAATCAGGTAACCTGGGGCAATCTGGAAGTGAAGAAGGTTACTTCCCCTGTTTTCCAGATGACGGAAATCGCTTCCCAGACGGCGGTTGTGACCGCCCATTATGTGGTCAGCACCGGCTCCGGTAAGCAGACCTCCTATTTCTATGTGGAGGAGTACTACCGGCTTCGTTATACCACGGACCGTATTTACCTGTTAGATTACAACCGCACCATGAACAGTATTCTGCAGGAAGAGTCCGATATTTATGTAAATGACAAGATTGTCATTGGTATTGCGGACGAGAACCTGCCGATTTATGAGAGCGAGGACGGCAATATTTTTGCCTTTGTGGTACAGGACAGACTGTATTCCTATAACGTTACCACCAATAAAATGACGGTGGTATTCGGATTTTATAAGGATGAATACACGGATGCCCGCAAGATGGACACCAATCATGACATCCGTGTCTTAAATATTGACGAGGGCGGCAACATCCAGTTTGCGGTAGCCGGTTACATGGACAGAGGCAGCCACGAAGGAGAAGTGGGCGTACAGGTTTACAATTACGACAGCAGCTACAACACGGTGGAAGAAAAGCTGTATATCCCCTATAACGGCAACTACCGTATTCTGAAAGCGGAGCTGGATGAACTTCTTTACCTAAATAGGGAAGGCTATCTGTATACCAAGCTCAACAATGCGGTTCTGGAAATCAATCTGGAAGAAATGACCTGCAGCTATCTGCTGGCGGATGTGGAACAGGGCAGCATGTGGGTATCGGACAGCGGACGGATTGCGGTATGGCAGACCGGCGGCAGCCTGTATGAGGCAACCGGGCTGACTCTTATGGATTTCGGCACCCGGAAAAAGATAACCGTCAATGCCGGAACGGATGAGTATATTCTGCCGCTTGGCTTCATGGAAGAGGATTTGATTTACGGTATCGCCCGCAGGGAGGACATCATAAAGGACAATGCCGGCAGAGTTACCTTCCCCATGTATACCGTTTCCATCTGCAACTCCAAGGGCATTGCCTTAAAGAAATACAGCCAGGACAATATTTACGTGACGGCATGCAGCATAAACGGCGGACAGATTACTCTCGACAGAGTGCTGAAAACGGAGAGCGGAAGCCTTACGGAAACCACGCAGGAGCACATTATGAGCAGCACCAAAGAGACGGTGGGCAAAAACACCATCAGCACCGTTGTTACGGAAAATTACGGAAAATATGTGCAGATTGCGGTGAAAAAGGAAATTGACCGGAAAGCGCTGCAGGTAAGAAGCACCAAGGAAATCATGTACGAGGGCTCCCGGGATTTACTGCTTCCCGAGGCAGAGGAAAAGGATGCTTTTTATGTGTATGAACCGGACGGCAGCGCCGGCGTATATAAGGAAGCGGCAGCAGCCGTGAAAGCAGCCGAAGAACTGAGCGGTGTAGTGATAAACAAGGCGGGTGATTATGTCTGGATGAGGGGCAACCGTGCCGTGAAAAACCAGATTATGTCCATCAAGGCAGAAAGCAGCACAGAAGAGACCTCAAGTCTGGCTGTCTGCCTGAATGTCATGTTAAAGAAGGAAGGCATTACCCAGAATACGGAATACTGGCTTGACCGGGGCGAAAACATCTACTCCCTGCTGGAGGAGAACTTAAGCGGCGCCCAGATTTTAGACTTAAAGGGCTGCTCCCTGGACTCCGTGCTGTATTATGTAAACCGGGATATTCCGGTGCTGGCATGCTTAAACGACGGCAATGCCGTGTTGATTACCGGCTTTAACCAGTACAATGTGGTCATTATGGACCCTTCCAAGGGAACCCTTGCCAAAATGGGCATGAATGACGCCACCGACTGGTTTGCCGAAAACGGAAATGCCTTTATTACCTATATGAAATATGAACAGTAACAGCGTGGCTTTTATGCCGTCCGGAAAATGCGGGCGGCATATTTTTTTAATGCAAACAGTAAAATCATGCCGAACACACCGCCGGAAATAATTTCGCCGATGCCGACCGTGAAGGCAAGATACCAGAAGGCATTCTCCAAATGGTAGCCGAACATTAAAACAAGGGGAACGATAATGGTGTTGGAAATAATATTGGGAATGGGTACCAGCCATTTATTTTTGCGCACCAGATAAGCACCCACAGCGCCGGTTAAGGTGGCAAAACTTCCTAAAACAACATCCAACAGGCATGCACCCGTAATGAAATTGGAAAGCAGGCATCCTACGAAAAGACCGGGGATGGCGGCGGGGGTAAAAAAGGGAAGGACGGAAAGCATTTCCGAGAGGCGAATCTGGATGGCGCCGGAAGCTAAGCCGAAAGCATTGGCAAGCAGGGTGAGCACCACATAAAGAGCTGCAATCATGGCAGCCTGGACAAGATAGAGTGTTTTTTTGTTTTTCATTGGTTTTCTCCTTTAGTTTTGTTTTACGTGTGGAAGGTCTCGAACACACGGTAATGCAATTTGATACTATAACATGTATGCACGAAAAATGCAACACACAAAATATAACGATAACACCGAAAACGACAGGAATACCGTTTTCGGTGTTATTGGTTTGTGCCATGTTTTCTGATTACAGTTCGCCGGTACGATAGCGTGCTACGATGTTCTGAATTCTTTCATTGGGATTTAACAAATCGCTGATGGAGGAATCGTGGTTTAAGGTGTCGATGATGTAAGCAATGTACTTGCTCATATCGCAGCTGATGTACCAGTCTTTGGAAAGCAGTTCCGGTGTCTGGTAAACCAGGTTGGTGGTTAAAATTTTGGTAATGATGCCTTCTTCGTAAGCCTTGTCGAACTTGTCCAGACCGTTGGTGAACAGACCGAAGGTAGCGAATACGAAGATGTTTCTTGCCTTGCGCTCCTTTAATTCGGCAGCAACTTCCAGTACGCTTTCACCGGAAGAAATCATATCATCAATGATAATCATGTCCTTACCTTCTACGCTGGAGCCTAAGAATTCATGGGCAACGATGGGGTTGCGTCCGTTTACAATCTTAGTGTAGTCACGGCGCTTGTAGAACATACCCATATCCAGTCCCAGAACGTTTGCAATGTAAATAGCACGGCTCATACCGCCTTCATCCGGGCTGATAACCATCATATGGTCGGCATCAATCTGTAAATCCTTAACATTTCTTAACAGACCCTTGATAAACTGGTAAGCGGGCTGAACGGTTTCAAAACCGTGTAGGGGAATTGCGTTCTGCACACGGGGGTCGTGGGCATCAAAGGTAATGATATTGTCAACGCCCATGCGGACCAGTTCCTGCAGAGCCAGTGCACAGTCAAGGGACTCACGGGAAGTACGCTTATGCTGTCTGCTTTCATATAAGAAAGGCATGATAACGGTAATTCTTCTTGCCTTACCGCCGACAGCGGCGATGATACGCTTTAAGTCCTGATAATGGTCATCGGGAGACATATGATTTTCATGACCGCAAAGAGAATAAGTCAGGCTGTAGTTTGCTACATCCACTAACAGATATAAGTCATCGCCTCTGACAGACTCTAAAATGGTACCCTTGGCTTCGCCGGAACCAAAACGGGGTACGTTGGTTCTGATAAGATAGGAAGGACGCTGATAACCGGAAAAAGCAAGGCTTTCCTTGTGCTCGCTTTCGCGTTCTCCTCTCCACTTTACCAGATATTTGTCAATTTTTTCACCTAAAGGCTGGCAGCTCTTTAAGGCAATGATGCCCAGACTCCCAACGGGAATGGTTTCCAAATTGCGCTTTTCTTCTCGGTTTGGCATGAAAATAATCCTCTCTTTCTTAAATACATTTATGAATTTGTAAATTTCTTACGCATACGGATATCGGAGCCGGATAATTTGCGGAAGGTAAAGGCATTGGTCAGACGGGAGAAAATACGCTCCGAATAACGCTCCTTCAAGCCCTCCAGGCTCAGGTTGGTGGAGATGATAACAGGTTTTTTACGAAGGCTTCTTTCGTTCAGAATAGAGAAAAGATGCGTGTTCGTAAAAGCGTTGGTAAGCTCGGTGCCCAAATCATCGATAATCACCAAGTCACAATTGTACAAGTCTTCCTGGGTCTTGTAAAGTACTTCTTTTTCAATGGAAGAAAAAGACTGTCTGGAAAGCATTTCAAACAGACCGGAAGCGGAAAAATAAATCACGGAGTAACCATGCTGCAAAAGCTCGTAGGCGATGCAGTTGGAAAGAAATGTCTTGCCGGTGCCTACAGAACCGTAAAACAGAAGGTTCTGGTATTCCGTGTCAAAATTACGGATAAAGGAAAGGCTGTTTTCCACTGCCTTTTTGAAATTCTGCAAATCCTCTCCCTTGTAATAATCATAGGAAAGAACGGAAAAATTTTCTGCCTGCAGAACTTTTTGCAGATTACTTTTACTATAAAGTATATTGATGATGCGGCTCTGCAGACAGTGGCATTTTTCGCCGTTCACAAAACCGGTGTCCTTGCAGTCCGGGCAGTCATAGATGGGAGAAAGGTAATCCTCCGGGTACCCGTTTGCGAGCAGAAGCTCTCTCTTTTTACGGGAAATTTCCTGCATTTTTTCATGATATTCCGCCATATTGCCCTGACCGTTCAAAAGCATCTTTTTCCCGTAGGAAACGGAAAGGGAAGCGGCAGCGCTCGTCAGATCCTTGTAGGCGGGAAGCCTGTCCGCAATTTCTGTCTTCCTCCCGGATAAAAGGCGTTCATTTTTTAACTGTATGGCATCGTATTCACGCAAAATAGCGTCATATTGGGAATTCGTGAGGCTCACGGTGTTCTCCTTATCTGCGGTTTATGGGTACTGCCCAAAGCGGTTATGGCTTACTACCCAAAGTGGGACAGTTATTTACTGTTTAACAACATTGCTTCTAACGCATCATAATCATAGTCTCTTTGGGGAAACTGGTTGAAGCGGTTGGAAGAAGCCTGGGAAGAGGAAGCAGCAGAAGAGGTGCTCCTGCTCTGGCGGCTCTTCTGGTACTGGGCATCAATGCGCTGGATATCGGCTTTGTGATGCACGTCCTCTTTTTTCCAGTTGCTCAAAATGCCCTCGGCATATTCAAAACGGTGGCTGTCCGTAGCAAGCACGGTACGCTCGCAGGCAATGGCAATGATGTCCTGGGAGAAGCCGTATTCCTTCGTCCAGCGTATGATGTATTCAAGTTCTTTTTTGGTGGGAACGTTGTTTTTACCCAGCTCCTTCATAATGGTATAAACGGATTTGTCGTATTTGGCGGCAAATTTTTCCGCCTGCTTGGGGGTCGTCACACCGGACTGCGCCCAGTTTAAGGCAACCGCCTCTATGTATTTGAAATCCTTTTTGCTGCGGTCCACGCAGTACTGCAGCAGATAATCAATCAGGTCATCGGAGAAGTGCAGGCAGTCCGACAGATACAGAATGGACTTCATGTCGGATACGCTGAGCTGTCTGCCCATGTAGGACTCCGCAATAAAAAAGAGCTGACGGATGTTTTCTTTATTTTTAAACGCAGAAAGCTGGTCTGCGGAGTAGGACGGCTTCTTGTAAGGGTCCGCCTTTTCGGCAGGCGATTCTTCTGCTTTTTCGGTAACAGCCGGAGTCACAGCAATAGCCGGAACTGCAGCAACAGCCGCAGGCTCGCCCGTTCCTTTTAAAAAGCGGATGCCGGATACATTTTTGCTCTCATCGTATTCGATGGCTAAAAGCTTTAACTTTTCCCAGTACTTTAAGGAACGCAGCACTTCGCGCTCCGTATGGTTAAAGAAGTCCGCGATTTCAGACACACTGGCAGACTGACCGGCGCCCAGCTTTCGAAGCAGATAAAGATAAATCTTAAGCTGTGCATCATTTGCATCCTTCATGTAATTGTCAATAAAAGAGTTGGAAAGAAGCGTTACACCCGGTACGTCTTCCCTGTGAATAGTAAACTGACCCATTTTCTCACCTGTCCTGATTTCCTCATTTCGCACGTCAAAGTATAACATATCTTTTTCAAAAAGGAAATAGCCCCGTTCCCGCAAACCCTTGTAAATACTGGGTTTTCAGGACATTGTGGATATTGTGGATATTGTGGATAGAAAAATAAAAGTGTTAATTTTACACGTTTTTTACAGGTTTACTTATCCACAGGAAACACAAAAATATCCACAATGCCGAAGCCTTTTTTGAGGGGACAACATTGTGGATAATGTGGACAACTATTCTCCGAGGAGGTTTTCCCCGATTTTCAGTACATCTCCGGCACCCATAGTTATCAACAGGTCACCGTTGATACAATTTTGCAGTAAAAAATTTTCAATTTCATCAAATGACGGGAAATAGTAGCATTCGCAGCCTAAGTTTTTCAGCTCGCGGAGCAAATCTTTTGAGCTGATGCCCAGCGTATCCGTTTCACGGGAGGCATAGATGTCTGCCAGCACCACTTTATCCGCCAGGGAAAGCGCTTTTGCAAAATCCTTTAAGAATGCCCTGGTGCGAGAATAGGTATGGGGCTGGAACACGCACCAGAGGGTATTGTGGGGATATTTTGCGGCAGCTTTTAAGGTTGCGGTAATTTCTGTGGGATGATGTGCATAATCATCTATTATGGTAATGCCGCCAATCTTTCCTTTGTATTCAAAACGGCGGTCCGTTCCATGGAATGAGGAAAGTGCCTTTGAGGAAAGCTCTGCGGGCAGCTTCAGTATGCCGGACAAGGCTAAGGAAGCCAGTGCATTCAGTACATTATGTTCGCCCGGTACGCTTAAGTGCACGGGCAGGGTGCTTCCGTCCGGAAAATGCGCCGTAAACAGCGGACAACCCATTTCATCATAGGAAATGTCCGTAGCATAATAATCGGCATCGTCCGTAAGGCCGAAGGTAAGTACTTTACAGGGCAGCCCTTCCGTGATCTCCGTAAGATTGTCGATTTTACGGTTGATAATCAGGGAGCCGTCTGTGGGCAGAAGCTCGGCGAAACGGCGGAAGGAAGCCCGGATATCGTTGATATCCTTAAAGAAATCGAGATGGTCTTCTTCTATATTAAGGATAATACCGATTTTTGGGAAAAAGCTTAAAAAGCTGTTGGTGTATTCGCATGCCTCGGTCACAAAGTAGCCGGAGTGACCCACACGGATATTGCCGCCGATGGATTTGTAAATGCCGCCGATGGATAAGGTGGGATCCATGTTCTGGGAAAGCAGGATTTCCGAAATCATGGAGGTTGTGGTGGTCTTCCCGTGGGTACCGCTTATGGCGATGGGAGTTTCGTAGTTCTTCATCATCTGTCCCAAAAGCTCCGCACGGGAAAGACAGGGGATGCCCAGCTTGTGGATGGCTGCATACTCCGGGTTGTCGGGATGAATGGCGCTGGTAAATACCGCACAGTCGATATCGGGGGTAATGTTGGCTGCACGCTGGCCGTAAAATACGGTGATGCCTTTCTCCTCCAGGGATTTGGTAAGGGGAGAAACCTGTCTGTCGGAACCGGAAACCTGAAAGCCTTTTTCACGTAAGACCTCCGCCAGTCCGCTCATACTGATGCCGCCGATTCCCACAAAGTAAATATGAATCGGATGATTAAAATCAATTTGATACATAGTCGCACTTCCTATTTTAATTTTGAACAGTCTTATACGAATGTTCAATGAGATATTTATATTATACGCACATACGGCTGAAAAAACAAATAGTAAATACTATCTATCAAAAATTAACGAAGGATTTTACATATGTAAAATATATAATGGTTAAAGTACACAAAAAAAGGAAAAAAATGGAAACAAAAATGTAAAATTTACATAGAAAATTGTTTCCATTCCGGTACAAACGTGTTATAATGCTAGTAACATGTAATGGGAGAACAGCATTTTAATCTGTTTAGACTAGTTGTATGAGGTGATGATATGATTAAAAAAGAAATGATAGCCATGTTATTGGCTGGCGGACAGGGAAGCCGTCTGGGTGTCCTGACATCCAAAGTAGCAAAGCCTGCGGTTGCTTTCGGCGGAAAATACCGAATTATCGACTTCCCCTTAAGTAACTGTATTAACTCCGGTGTAGATACGGTCGGTGTCCTGACCCAGTATCAGCCGCTCAGACTGAATACCCATATCGGCATTGGTATTCCCTGGGACCTTGACAGAAATATCGGCGGTGTTACCGTCCTTCCTCCTTATGAGAAGAGCAGCAACAGCGAGTGGTATACCGGTACCGCAAACGCCATCTACCAGAATATCGATTATATGGAAAGCTTCAATCCGGAATATGTCCTGATTTTATCGGGTGACCATATTTACAAAATGGATTACGAAGTAATGCTCGACTTCCATAAGGCAAACAACGCAGAAGTTACCATTGCGGTTATGCCTGTACCCATGGAAGAAGCCAGCCGTTTCGGTATCATGATTGCGGATGAAAACCACAAGATTAACGAATTTGAAGAAAAACCCGCAAATCCCAGAAGCAATCTGGCAAGTATGGGTATTTACATATTCAACTGGAAGACCTTGAAAGAGGCGCTCATCGCCATGGCCGACCAGCCCGCACTTGACTTTGGTAAACATATCATTCCTTATTGCCATGAAAGACAGCTTCCTTTATATGCTTACGAATTCCACGGCTACTGGAAGGATGTAGGTACTTTAAATTCCTACTGGGAAGCAAATATGGAGCTGATTGATATTGTTCCCGAATTTAACCTCTACGAAGAATATTGGAAGATTTACACCAAGAGCGAAATCCTGCCTCCCCAGTACCTGTCCAAGGACAGCGTGGTAGAGCGCAGCATCATCGGTGAAGGCTCCAATATTTACGGACAGGTTTACAACTCCGTAATCGGCTGCGGTGTTACCATCGGCGAAGGCACGGTTGTAAGGGATTCCATCATCATGAACAACAGTGTCATCAAGAAGAACTGCGAACTGAATAAGGCGATTATAGCAGAACAGACTGTTATCGGAGATAATGTAAAGCTGGGTGTAGGCGAAGAAGCCGAAAACGATACGGCTCCTCACATCTACAACCACGGCATTGTAACTGTTGGCGAAAAGAGCGTGGTGCCTGACGGCATTACAGTGGGCAAGAACAGCGTAATCTTTGGTGTTACCACAGCAGATGATTACGAGAATTCCAGTCTCGCAAGCGGAAAAACATTGATTAAGGCAGGTGAATAACAGTGAGAGCAATCGGAATTATTTTAGCAGGTGGCAACAACCATCGTATGAAAGAGTTAACCCAGAAACGTGCAAGCAGTGCGATGCCCGTAGCAGGCAGTTACCGCAGCATTGACTTTGCATTGAGCAGCATGTCCAATTCCCATATCCAGAAGGTTGCCGTACTGACCCAGTACAACTCCCGCAGCTTAAATGAACATTTAAGCTCCTCCAAATGGTGGGATTTCGGACGTAAGCAGGGCGGTTTATATGTACTGACCCCCGCTGTGACAGCGGACAACAGCAACTGGTACAGAGGCACCGCAGATGCCATTTACCAGAACATCCACTTCTTAAAGAACAGCCATGAGCCTTACGTTATTATTGCGTCAGGCGACGGCGTATACAAGATGGATTTCGGAAAGCTTCTGGAATACCACATCAACAAGAAAGCGGACATTACCGTTGTATGCCGTAACATGGAAGAAGATATCAATGTAGAGCGCTTCGGCACCATCAAGATGAATGAAGAATGCCGCATTGAAGAATTTGAAGAAAAGCCTCTGATGGCAAAGACCAATACCGTATCCTGCGGTATCTATGTCATCCGCCGCCGTCAGCTCATCGAAATGCTGGAGAAGTGTGCGGAAGAAGACAGATACGACTTAGTAAGAGACATTCTTATACGTTACAAGGATATCAAGAAGATTTACGGCTACAAAATTCATGATTACTGGAGAAATATCGCGTCCGTGGATGACTATTTCAGCACCAACATGGATTTCTTAAAGCCGGAAGTAAGAGATTACTTCTTCAACCAGTACCCGGATGTATATTCCAAGGTGGATGACCTTCCTCCCGCAAAATACAACGTGGGTGCACAGGTAAAGAACAGTCTGATATCCAGCGGTTGTATCGTAAACGGCGTGGTAGAGGATTCTGTAGTGTTCAAGAAGAGTTACATCGGAAACAACTGCTACATCAAGAATTCCATTATCTTAAACGACGTATATATCGGGGACAATACACACATTGAAAACTGCATCGTAGAAAGCCATGATACCATTCGTGCAAATTCCTGCTACAAGGGTGAGGACGAAATCAAGATTGTCATTGAGCGCGACAACAGATATGTAGTTTAAAACCCGTAAGAGGGACGATGCGAAGGGGGTACAAAGACAAATGCAGATTACAGACGTAAGGGTTCGCAAAATAACCAAAGAAGGAAAAATGAAAGCCATTGTTTCCATTACCATTGATGATGAATTTGTGGTTCACGATATCAAGGTGATTGAGGGAGAAAAGGGACTGTTCATTGCAATGCCCAGCAAAAAAGCCGCAGACGGCGAGTACCGCGACATTGCACATCCCATCAATTCCGGCACAAGGGATTTCATCCAGAAGATTATTTTGGAGAGTTACGAGAAAGCACTTGCCGAACCGGCAGAGGACTGATTTTAGAGAAGACAAAATGGGGTAAAACTGCTGCGTGAAAACGCGGCAGTTTTTTATTGCAACTTTTTTCCCTACGGTGCTATACTAAAAATACTTATGAGCAAAAAAAGGAGGCGTCCCATGTATTTAATCGTAGGACTGGGAAATCCCGGAAAAGAATATGAAAATACCCGTCATAATATCGGGTTTGATGTCATAGAAACATTAGCAGCACAGGAAAAAATAGATATTCTGGAAAAAAAGCACAAGGGTCTTGTGGGAAAGGGCTACATTGACGGCGAAAAGGTGATTTTGGCAAAGCCCCTTACCTACATGAATTTAAGCGGCGAGTGCGTGAAAGAAATTCTGGACTATTACAAAATAGATGCGAAAACGAATCTCATTGTAATTTCCGATGACATCAGTCTGGCGCCCGGCCACATACGCATCCGCAAAAAAGGCAGTGCGGGTGGGCACAACGGCTTAAAGAATATCATTGCCCATTTAGGAAATGATGAATTTATGCGCATTAAAATGGGCGTGGGCGAAAAGCCCGCCGGTTACGACCTGGCAGATTATGTACTGGGACATTTTACCGGCACGGAGCGGAAGGTGATGGACGAGGCGGCAGCAGAAGCTGCGGACGCCATCCGTGTCATTATGAAGGAAGGCGCAGAAAGCGCCATGAACCGCTTTAACGGGAAGAAATAAAGGGTATGGAGAAGTAGAATGCAGGCATTATTGGCACCGCTGCGGGAATTAGCAGAATACGAGGAAATCAGGAATATCCTTTACAGGGATAAAAAATCCATTGCACTGACAGGCTGCGTGGAGTCACAGAAACTGCATATGGTATACGGTCTGGGCGATGGCTTTCCCTGTAAAGTCATCGTTACTTACAGTGATTTAAAAGTCCGGGAAATCTATGAGGACTATAAATTTTACGACCGCAATGTGTACCTGTACCCTGCCAAGGATTTGATTTTCTTTCAGGCAGATATCCACGGCAATAAGCTGACCGCAGAACGTGTCAAGGTACTCAGGAGACTGGCGGAAAAGAAGCCCATTACGATTGTGACAACCTTTTCGGCACTCATGACACCTCAGGCAAGGTGGGAACTTGACAGGGATACCGTTTCTATCAGCAAGCACGGCACCCTGGATATGACAGAAGTGTCAAAAAGACTGGTAAACATGGGTTATGAAAAGACCTACCAGGTAGAAGCACCGGGACAGTTTGCCGTGAGAGGCGGCATCCTGGATGTTTTCGATTTAACGGAGGAGAACCCCTACCGTATTGAACTCTGGGGGGATGAGGTGGACTCCGTCCGCAGCTTTGACATTTTAAGCCAGCGTTCCGTGGAGCAGTTGTCCAGCATCCGCATTTTCCCGGCGGCGGAGTTTGTTCTGACGGAAGAAATGCAGCGGGACGGCATTGCCAAAATCGAAAAAGAAGCGAAAAAACAGGTCAAAATCTTCCGCGACCACATGCAGTCGGAAGAGGCGCACCGTATTGAAGTGCAGGTGAAGGAGCTTCGGGAGCAGGTACTGGAATTTAAAAATCTTTCCGTACTCGAGGGCTATATCCGCTACTTTTACAGGGAAGAGGAGCTTTCCAATCTGCTGGGACTTCTGCCGGAAAAGCACTGTCTTTTCCTGGACGAACCGGCGCGTATCCGGGAGCAGGCGGAAGCGGTGGAGCTGGAATTTAGGGAAAGCATGAGCCACCGTGCGGAAAAGGGCTATATCCTGCCGGGGCAGATGGATGTGCTTTCCGGCTGGGAAAAGGTGGCAGCCGGTATCCAGAAGGCTCCGTTTATGACACTGGCGTCAATAGAAATGAAAAAGACACTGGTAAAGCCGGAAAAAACGTTCAGTATTTCCGCCCAGAGTGTCACTTCTTATAATAACAGCTTTGAAATGCTGGTGAAGGACTTAAAGCAGTACAAAAAAGAAAAGTACCGGGTATTGCTTTTGTCAAGCTCCCGTACCCGTGCGGAACGGCTGGCGGCGGATTTGCGGGAAGAAGGACTTTCTGCCGTGTTTACCGGCAACCCCGAACGGGAAGTGCAGGAGGGCGAAATTTTAACCTGCTACGGACATGCCGGAAAAGGCTTTGCCTATCCGCTGCTTAAGTTTGTGGTGATTTCCGAAAGCGACATTTTCGGAAACGGACAGAAGAAAAAGAAACGGAAGCCCAAGTACGAGGGGCAGAAAATCAAGGATTTTTCCGAGCTTAAGGTGGGTGACTACGTGGTGCATGAGAGCCACGGACTGGGCATTTACCGGGGCATTGAAAAGGTGGAAGTAGACAAAGTCGTTAAAGACTACTTAAAGATAGAATACCGTGACGGCGGCAATCTTTATATTCTGGCAACGGGTCTGGATGTTATCCAGAAATATGCCTCCGCCGATGCCAAGACGCCGAAGCTCAACAAATTAGGCACCCAGGAATGGACGAAAACCAAAACGAAGGTGCGCACCGCCGTAGAAACGGTGGCAAAGGATTTGGTGGAGCTTTACGCCAAAAGGCAGCAGTCCGAGGGCTATCAGTATGGAAAAGATACCGTCTGGCAGCGGGAATTTGAGGAAATGTTCCCCTATGAGGAAACAGACGACCAGCTTACCGCCATTGCGGACACCAAGGCGGACATGGAGAGTAAAAAAATCATGGACCGCTTAATCTGCGGGGACGTGGGCTACGGCAAAACGGAAATCGCCATCCGTGCGGCGTTCAAGGCGGTGCAGGAGGGAAAACAGGTGGCATATCTGGTGCCCACCACCATTTTAGCCCAGCAGCATTACAACACCTTCGTCCAGAGAATGAAGGATTTCCCGGTGCGCGTGGACATGATGTCCCGCTTCCGCACGGCTGCCGAGCAGAAAAAGACAATTACCGATTTGAAAAAGGGCATGGTGGACATTGTCATCGGCACCCACCGGATTTTGTCGGCGGATGTGCAGTTTAAGGATTTGGGACTGCTTATCATCGACGAGGAACAGCGTTTTGGTGTGGCACACAAAGAGAAAATCAAGCAGATGAAGGAAAATGTGGACGTGCTGACCCTGACGGCAACGCCCATTCCCCGTACCCTTCACATGAGCTTAATCGGTATACGCGACATGAGTGTCTTGGAAGAGGCGCCCAACGAGCGTCTGCCCATCCAGACCTATGTGTGCGAATACAACGAGGAAATGGTGCGGGAAGCCATTGTCCGGGAAATGGCAAGGGGCGGTCAGGTTTACTATGTGTATAACCGCGTCAACAACATTGCGGACATTGCCGCTGCCATCCAGCAGCTTGTGCCGGAGGCAAATGTTTCCTTTGCCCACGGACAGATGAAGGAGCATGAGCTGGAAAAAATCATGTACGATTTTATCAACGGGGAAATTGACGTGCTGGTTTCCACAACGATTATTGAAACGGGTCTGGACATATCAAACGTCAACACGATTATCATCCACGACTCCGACAATATGGGGCTTTCCCAGCTTTACCAGCTCCGCGGCCGCGTGGGACGTTCCAACCGGACGGCGTACGCCTTCCTTATGTATAAGAGAGACAAGATGTTAAAGGAAGAGGCGGAAAAAAGACTGGCTGCCATCAAGGAATTTACGGAGCTGGGCAGCGGCTTTAAGATTGCCATGCGGGATTTGGAAATCCGCGGCGCCGGCAACTTGCTTGGCAAGGTGCAGCACGGTCACATGGAAGCCGTGGGTTACGATTTGTACTGCAAGATGTTAAACGAAGCCGTGAAGAACTTAAAGGGTATTCCCACCATCGAGGATTTTGCCACTACCGTGGATTTGGATGTGGACGCCTTTATTTCACCGGAATATATTGTAAACGAAACCCAGAAACTGGATATTTACAAGCGGATTGCAAGCATTGAGAATGAAAAGGAACGGGATGACATGAAGGATGAACTGTTGGACCGCTTCGGCAACATTCCGAAATCCGTGGACAATCTGCTGCGCATCGCGTTAATCCGGGTAAGGGCGCATGCTATGTATATCACGGAAATCAAGGGCAAAAACGAGAGAATACTTTTCACGTTCCGCCCGGATGCACCCATAGACCCCACCGGCATACCGGCATTCCTAAAGAGCCACAAGGACCGCCTGTTCTTTACCTCTTACGGAAGCCCGTTCTTCACCTGGAAGTACGAAAAAACGGGACTGGTGGAAAAAGATGCGGAGCTTTTGCTCGGCGATACCGAAAAACTGCTCACCGAGATGGAAGAAGTCATCCGCGTCAGCAGGTAGCCTTATAACGAGACTGCCTGCCGATTTTATGCTTGCCATTGTCATTTCTATAGGGTGTTCAATTGAATCTCTGCCAGTATACTAATTAAAACGTTCTAAAAGATATTTTGGAAAAAACTAACCAAAATATCTTTTAGAACGCTTGTATAATCGAATGCTAATAGGTATAATAAAAGATATTTAGGTAAATAATAACTGAAATATCTTTTAGGAGAATGTGATATGATTACAGAAATTAAAAGAGATTACTATTTAGAACAGGTTATAAGGCGTGAAGGAAATGGTCTGATTAAAGTTATAACAGGAATAAGAAGGTGTGGGAAATCCTATTTACTGCGAACCTTGTTCAAAAATCATTTACTTGAAAATGGTGTGGATGAAACACATATTATTGAAATGGCGTTTGATCTGTTTGATAATATAGAATATCGAGATCCCAAGATATTTTATCCTTGGGCAAAGAAACAGATTCAGGACAATGAAAAATACTATTTTCTGTTAGATGAAGTGCAGTTGTTAGATAATTTTGTAAGTGTATTGAATGGACTGTCTGACAGGAAGAACTGTGACGTATTTGTAACGGGGAGTAATGCAAAGTTTTTATCCAGAGATATAGCAACTGAATTTGGAGGAAGAGGGGATGAAATTCATATGTATCCCTTGAGTTTTTCTGAATTTATGAGCATTTATGACGGAAATAAGTATGATGGATGGAACGAATATATTACTTATGGTGGAATTCCATTGGTAGTATTAGCTGATACCGATGAGCAGAAAATGGCATACTTAGATAATCTGTTTCAGGAAACGTACATTCAAGACATTGTGAGTCGAAACAAGATTAGAAATGTAGGAGAAATGGAATCGTTGCTTGACATTTTATCTTCTGCAATTGGTGCCCTGACGAATCCCAATAAACTTCAGAAGACATTTAAAAGTGTAGATAATTCAAGGATTACTGCAACTACTATTACGAAATATATAGAGTATTTGGAGGATGCATTTTTAATTGAAGAAGCAAAGAGATATGATATTAAGGGGAAATCCTATATTGGTACACCATTGAAGTATTATTTTATGGATATGGGTCTTAGAAATTCAAGAATTCATTATAGACAGATGGAAGTACCCCATTCTATGGAGAATGTGATTTACAATGAGTTAAGAATGAGAGGGTTTTGTGTTGACGTTGGAAATTTGACCATTGTTGAAAAGCAGAAAGATACAAAAGTGTTAAAGAAACATTTGGAAGTTGACTTTATCTGCAATAAGGGTTCTAAAAAGTATTATATTCAGTCAGCATATATGTTGGAAACGGAGGAAAAAATAGCACAAGAAATTCGCCCGTTTTTGAAAATAAATGACTCATTTAAGAAGATTATAATTACATCGAATACACCAAAACCATTTTATAATGATCAAGGTATTTTGATTATGAATGTATATGATTTTTTATTAAATATGGATTCATTGGAATTATAAGCTTCATGAAGTTTGACACCATGGTTGAAAGAAATTAAATAGAACAATAATAGATATTATTGCGTATTTAGTAAATGACTTACTTGCATGGTTCATCGCAATATGGCTTGATGTGACTGGATATGATAATAAGTTCCAAAATATAAAATTGCATTGGCTGATTTTGATAATTGGAATAATACATATTATTGCAACAACGAGTTGCTGCATGTTTGGTAGCAGTGTTTGTAATACTTTGATTTTAACGACTATGAAATCGGAAGTTGCCGCTGCGGTGCTATTCGTATTCCGCTTCGCTGCATGGAATACATCTTCTGCCGGCATGTTAAAGTACTTTGACATCCTCAGCATCTTGAGTTTCCGCAGAATGTAATTTTAAAATGAACACAGCTTACCAAAGCACCAAT
>CAVHWP010000015.1:0-53785 GCA_963639875.1 Bacteroidaceae bacterium | reverse complement strand
ATCGAACCTGCATTAAAGGCGTCGGAGGCCTCCGTTCTATCCATTAGACTACGGCTGCAAATATTACAAAATTGTTACATCACTCTGACTATAATATCATAAAAGCCACTCTATGTCCAGTAATAGTTTTTATGTTTTGCGGAAAATGTTTCCAAATTTACTGATTTACAGGAAAATACACGTTCAAACGGTACTGATTTATGACCAGAGTTTCCTCTTACGACACCAGTTCCACGGCTTTTTTCTGCGAATTATAATAATACACACTGTCCGACAGCTTTTCCTCCGCCGAAACGCAGGAGGCATTCACCTCGCAGACCATTTCCTGTAAATTTCCCGCTGTTTCCCCGCTGTTTTCCGGTATTAAAATCAGTTCATGTATGGAACTCGGCAAAATGAAAAAGCTGCCGCCGCACTCCCTGCCAAACTGCTCCATCCAGTCATTCACCGCCATGCAGACGGCTCCGAAGCTGCCACCCCGCAGTGTCATAATATACATGGGCACCTCCGAAGTCAGCCCGTACACCTCGTCTTCTATAAGCTTCACTTCTTCCGGGGTCGTGGGGTTCCATTTCTGCAATAACATCTCAAACAGTAATTCCTGCATATCCTTTAACTCCATGCCCAGAATGGTGCGGGTGTTCTTTTCCGCATCAAAAAGCAGCTCTTCTTCGGTAATCTTCCATTTGGAAAGAAGGTCCTTATCTATCTGGATGGAGCCCTTTCCCATCAAATCGTTCATATAGGCATAGTAGCATACCACCGCCAGGTCCAGAAATCTGCGGTGCGGAACATTTTCCAGCATTTCCTTATTTTCTTCGTAATTTATCATTTTTAAGAAAATTCTGCTTTTTACCCTGCCGTAGTCCAAAAAGAATTCAAAGTTCACCGTTCCGATTATCATATTCTGTCTGTAAATTTCACAGATATCCTGCACAACAGAAGGAAGTTCCACTCCCTTTTTGTACGCATCATAAAAGCTTTCCAGATAAATGGTGGGACAGATATCGCTGCCCTTTTCCATAATGCTGATTCCCATAAGACGTATGCCGTTGTTCTTAGGAACCTCTCTTATGGTAACCTCGCAGTTTCTTCCCATAATTATTTTAATTCTTTCCAATACCGCATTCTGAAATTCTGTATAAGTCATCATAAATAAAAATACCTTTCCTTTTGTGTTGTAGTTTGTGAAATTTCGGTTGATTTGCAGCCGCTACGGCAACAAAAAAGACAATAGATATAAAATCTATTGTCTTAAAGGCTTTTTTATTGAATAAGATCTGCTTATACTCTGGACAGATATTCACCGGTTCTGGTATCAATCTTAATCTTGTCTCCCTGGTTTACGAACAGAGGAACAGAAACCTGTGCACCGGTCTCTACGATAGCGGGTTTGCTTGCGCCGGTAGCGGTATCACCCTTGAAGCCGGGTTCTGTCTCGGTAATCTCAAGCTCTACGAAAAGAGGAGGTTCTACTGCAAATACGTTGCCGTTGTGGGAACATACTTTACACATTTCGTTCTCTTTTACAAACTTAAGGGAATCACCGATGGTTTCCTCATTCAGTGCAATCTGCTCGTAGGTCTCTACATCCATGAAGTTGTAAAGATCACCGTCAGAATATAAATACTGCATATCTTTTCTATCAATACGTGCCTGAGGGCATTTCTCGGTAGGTCTGAAAGTCTTTTCCACTACACCGCCACTCTTAATGTTTTTCAGCTTGGTTCTAACGAATGCAGCTCCTTTACCGGGCTTTACATGCTGGAACTCAATAATCTGATAAACATTGTTATCTAATTCAATCGTAATTCCATTTCTGAAATCTCCTGCAGATATCATAAAACATCCTCCTAAATTGTCACGTCTTAATTCATTCTATAGTGTATACTAAAATCCACTATTTTTCAACTCTTTTTTTTATTTCCGTGCGTATTTTCGTCACTTCTTAGCTTCTGCCAGGGCAATCACGCGGTCAATGGCTTCCAGATAGCCGTTCAGTCCCTTGCCGTAAATCTGTCCGTCACAGGCGGGAGCCGTCACGGAAACCTTGCGGAAATCCTCTCTTTCCATAATATTGGAGATGTGAATTTCCATCTTGGGAACGGTTATGCTTGCCAGCGCATCGTGAATGGCATAGCTGTAATGGGTGTAGGCACCGGGATTGATGACAATGCCCTCCGTTCCGTCAAAGTAGGCATCCTGAATTCTGTCGATGATGGCGCCTTCGTGGTTACTCTGGAACACCTCTATCTGTGTGCCGGTTTCTTTGCCCTTTTCCGCAATCAGATTTAATAAATAGTCATAGTCCTGCGTGCCGTAAACAGCTTTTTCCCGAATACCCAGGAAATTCAGATTGGGTCCGTTGATAACTAAAATTTTCATTTGTTTCCTTCCTTTCCGATAACTCCGCATGCCGCAAGTTCTTTCAGAATTTCTTCTATAATAGTGTCCGTATCCTTGCCGTCCACCGCAATCACACTGTCCGCTGCCTCCGTATAAATGGGATTTCTTTCTGCAAGCAGCGTCTGTATCTTCTTTCTGGGATTTTCACATTGCAGAAGCGGTCTTGTGGTGTCCCCGGAAAGCCGCCCCCAGATGGTTTCCGGCTCTGCCTTGAGGTAGATAACATGTCCCATCTTTTTTAATAAGGGTCTGTTTTCCTCCCGAAGCGGCATGCCTCCGCCCGTGGAAATAATATGGTATCCCGGCTCATCGGTCAGCGTTTTCATGCATTCGGTTTCCACGCCTCTGAAATAAGCTTCACCATTTTCCGCAAAGATATCCGTGATGCTTTTTCCTTCTTTTTTTTCAATCCATTTATCGGTGTCCTCCACCGTCATATGCAGTTTGTAGGAAAGCTTTATGCCGATGGTGGACTTGCCGCATCCCATAAACCCGATTAGTACAATGTTTCTCATGCGTCCTTCAGCCTCTTGTAAATTTCTTCGGCCTGCTCCTTTGTAATTTCCGTTTTGTTCCACAATTCATAGGCAATGATGCCCTGGTACAGAAGCATTTTGAGTCCGTTAAACGCCCTGCCCCCCTGTTCCTTTACCTTTTTCATAAACAGGGTTTCTTCCGGATTGTAGATAAGGTCGTAACCGGTGTGAATCATCCGGTAAAAATCGTCCTCTTCTATGGCAGCATGCTCCGTATGGGGATGCATTCCCACGTTGGTTGCCTGAATGGCAAGGTATTTCTTTTCGGGAAGCGTCCGGTAATCCGCTATGGACTTTGCCGTTGCCACTTCATATCCCGCATAGGTATTGACCTCCGCGGCAATGGCCTCCGCTTTCTCCACAGTACGGTTCAGAATGTAAACATGATGTGCCCGCTCAGCTAACATCACGGCTACCGCTCTTGCCACACCGCCGGCTCCGATTAAAATGACGTCTTCTCCGTCTATCCGGATGCCGTCGCTTACCATGGCACGGTACAGCCCGGGCATATCGGTATTGTAGCCCACATAACCGTCCTCCACCCTCACAAGGGTATTGACCGCACCGATTTTGGCTGCCAGACTTTCCACATCCTTAAGATACGGCATGATTTTTTCCTTATAGGGAACCGTCACATTCATTCCCAGTATATTTAAAGCAAAAGCGCCTTCTACCGCTTCCTTTAACTTCTCCGGTTCTGCCACCAGAAAGGGCACATAGGTCAGATTATTGCCGGTAAGCTCCGCCAGCCCGTTGTGAATCAGCGGGGATTTCGTGTGTTCCACCGGATTGCCGATAAGGCCGCAGGTTCTGGTGTGCCCGTCTATGAACGGTCCTGTTTCGTTTCTCATAACTTTCTCCCGTTTCCTGTGGTAAAAATAAAGTACGATATGCTCCAGATAGCGTTTTAAGACAATCTGGATTTCTTCCTTGGGGTGAATGGGCTTTACCAGATACGTATCAATGCCCGCCTTTTTGGCTCCCCAGATATCCGTAAACAGCTGGTCCCCCACAAAAACGGTATTTTCCGGGGTTGTCCCCATTTTTCCCAGGGCAAGCCGGTACCCCTTCACGCCGGGTTTGCCCGCCTTGTAAATATAGGAAGCATGCACCGCATCGGCAAACATTTTCACGCGCGGCTCCTTGTTGTTGGACAAAAGAAGCGTCTGAAAGCCTAAGTTGTCCAGCCTTTTGAATAAGGCGACTGCCTTTTCATCCGCCGGTGCTCCGTGGGGAACCAGCGTATTGTCTATATCAAAAATCACGCCCCGGAAGCCCTTTTCATATAGCTTCTCGTAGGGAACGTCTGCTGCGGTATCCGCTTCATGGTCCGGGTAAAATCTCTCTAACATAAAACTCCGTTCTTTCTGCAGGCCGGCATCCCGTGCCGTCTGAACAAGAAAACAGCATGTGTATCCCCACATGCCATTTTCAAACTGCCATTTTATTTTTCTTTCAATACATTTTTCAGTTCATCCATGAAAGTGTTGATATCCTTAAACTCACGGTATACGGATGCAAAACGCACGTAGGCAACCGCATCCAAATCCTTTAATTTATTCATTACCAGTTCGCCGATAACCTCGCTGGGAATTTCTTTTTCTTCCATATTGAAGATTTCGGTTTCCACCTCATCCACAAGCTGGGTAATCTGCGTAGCGCTGACCGGTCTTTTATGGCAGGCTCTGAGAACTCCCGCCTCAATTTTGGCACGGTCGTAGGTTTCCCGGTTATTATCCTTTTTAATGATAATGAGCGGAATGGTTTCAATCTTTTCGTAAGTGGTAAAACGCTTGTCGCACTCGTCACACACACGCCGTCTGCGGATAGAATTGTTATCCTCGGCGGGTCTGGAATCAATAACCCTGGTATTTTCATGACCACAGAAAGGACACTTCATAAGAACCTCCATTCACTTTTACACGTAAATTTACAAATATTTTATACTATTTCCGTACATCTGTCAAACAAAGAAGCCGCAAAACCCTTAAATATCCACTAAAATGATGTCCGGGCCAATCTGCTTGATATCGCGGTAGGGAATGCAGTAATCCTCCTGACATTTGAAGAAACCTTCCCATTTATTTCCCTTGGGCACAAAAATCTTATGTATGCACCCCGTCCGTTCGTCAAATTCCAAATCCGAAACTCTGCCGAGCTGCTTGCAGTTCCGCAGATTGATAACCATTTTGCATTTAAAATCCGAATAGAGCATTTTTTCACCCGTTTTTATTTATCATATGCCCGTTTCCAGAAGATGGCACTTTCTCCCGGTCTTTTTCCTGCATATTTTTTCCCGAAATGTCCATACTATCCTTCATCAAAACGCTGCCGGTTTCTTCCGGATGCGCAATGTAACAGGGAAAGGACAGACAATTATGGCACAGGGAAAAGTAGAAATCTGCGGCGTAAATACTGCAAAACTGCCGCTTTTAAATTCCACCGAAAAGGAGGTACTTTTTGCCCGTATTTCGCAGGGTGACCATGCTGCCAGAGAACAGTATATCGAAGGCAACCTGCGCCTTGTCTTAAGCGTCATCAAACGTTTTTCCCAGAGCAACGAAAATGTGGATGACTTGTTTCAGATTGGCTGCATCGGCCTCATCAAAGCCATTGACAATTTCGATTCTACCCTAAATGTGAAGTTCTCCACCTACGCCGTACCCATGATTCAGGGGGAAATCCGTAGATTTCTTCGGGACAACAACGCCATAAGGGTGTCCCGTTCCTTAAAAGATACCGCTTACAAAGCCATCTATGCCAAAGAGGCGCTTACAAGGCAGCATCTGAAGGAGCCCACCATGGAGGAAATTTCCAAAGAAATCGGCATCTCCACGGAAGACATTTCCTATGCGCTGGACGCCATCCAGAACCCCATGAGTCTTTATGAGCCCATCTTTACGGACGGCGGCGATACCCTCTATGTGATGGACCAGATAAGCGATAAAAAAAATAAAGAAGAGACGTGGGTGGAACATCTCTCCTTAAATGACGCCATGAAAAAATTAAACGACAGGGAACGGGAAATCATTTCCCTGCGCTTCTTTTCCGGAAAGACCCAGATGGAAGTGGCGGAAATGATTGGTATTTCCCAGGCACAGGTCTCCCGCCTGGAGAAAAACGCCCTCCGCACCATGCGCACCTATCTGACCGCGTGACCGGACTCTTCCGGCACGTTTCTGTCCGCATCCTGCCAATCCTGTCCTGCGGGCAATCCTGTCCTGCTGGCAATCCGCCCTGCTGGCAATCCCGTCCTGTGGGCAAACCACCCTTATTTGCGGTACTCAAACAGGCGGTCATTCATCCAGGCAACAGCATCCGTGATGCCGTCATCCGAAAATTCAAATGTCGCATGCTGCTTCTGTTCCTCCGGAGTCTTGAAGAAATTAAAGGGCTCCGGCCACACGCTGACGTACAGCTTCTTTTCCTCGTTCTCCTCTTTTTTCTCCAGACGGTAGCGCATCCCCTGATGGCTGCCCGTATATTCCGTTTTCTTTAAGTATTCCAGGGATAAAATGTCTTCCGGTTTTACCATATTTCTCCGTACCTTTCCTGATAGCCTTCTTTAAGAGTATCACATTTTTTACTGCCGTTCAATTTCTCTTTTTAACTGCTTCATAATCTTCTTTTCCAGTCTGGAAATATAGGACTGGGAAATTCCGAGCATCTGCGCCACTTCCTTCTGGGTCAGTTCCTTGCCGTCCGGCGTATTCAGACCGAAACGTAAGTTTACAATCGTCCTCTCCCTCTCCGAAAGCTTGTTGACCGCCTTCATCAGAAGCTTCTTTTCCGCCTCCATCTCCAAATCCCGGTAAATAATGTCTTCGTCCGTCCCCAGAATATCCGACAGAAGAAGCTCGTTACCGTCCCAGTCCACGTTTAAGGGTTCGTCAATGGAAACCTCCAGCCGGGTCTTGTTGTTTCGCCGCAAATACATTAAAATTTCATTCTCAATGCAGCGGGACGCATAAGTTGCCAGCTTAATGTTCTTTTCCGGGTTAAAGGTGTTAATGGACTTTATGAGCCCGATGGTTCCGATGGAAATCAGGTCTTCCACTCCCACGCCGGTGTTGTCGAATTTCTTGGCTATGTAGACCACCAGACGCAGATTATGCTCAATTAAAATAGCCCGTGCTTCCTTTGCGGAGTCCGTGGCAAGTTCGCCGATAACCTCATTTTCCCTGTCGGTTTCCAAGGGTGGCGGCAGGATTTCCGTTCCGCCTATGTAATGAATTTCTTCCTTGGATACTTTTCCGGGATGAAAGCGAAGAAAGCTTCTCTCCCTGCTAAAAAAGCGATATTTTATTTTTTCGGCAAGCTCACTGCCCGCCGCTACCATGACCATTCCGTTCATATTCATTTTGTTCCTTTCACACAAATTCCTTCTACATTTTCTTAAGAAGTGCGGGGTGAAGCAAAATCTGATAGCTCCCCTGCACGGACAGGATATTTTCGCTGACTCCTATATACACCTGCCCGGGGCTGACCTTCTCCCCGTCCGCCTCTATGGTAAGCTCTGCGACCGGATAGCCCGGCAGAATGCCCCTGCTGCAGCCCACGCTGCGAAAAGGTATCATCCTGAGTCCCGGCAATCCTTCCGGATAAAGCTTTTCAAAATTCTCTTTTTCCATAAGGCAGACCGGTTTGCCGCTGATGGGTTCCCTCAGTCCGTTTCCGGTATCCACAAGTCCAGTAAGCGTCTGCACCCTGTTCTGTCCGTCCGGCAGCTTAACCTTTACAAAGGAAGCCTCCTTCTGTTCTTTTCCCGCCGCCCGGTATGCAAAAATCATGCATAAAACGGCACCGGCAAACAGGATGCCTCCCATGCCAAACAGGTACTTTTTAAGAAACGGCACAAAATGAAGCAGGGCAAAAAAGGCACCGCCGAATAAAAAGGCATAACCTATCATCTGCTCCAGCAGCTTCTTAAACAAGGCAAAGCTGTCCGGCCGGAACGTGACATACAGGACTCCGGCATTCACGGGTATTCCCGCAAACAGGATTTTCACAGGTACATAAGAGATTGGTAAAAAAAACATGAGACAATAGCCCGCTCCACCAAGCGCCGCTCCGGCAAGCAGTCTTTTCCACGTGGCAGTGTGATTGAGATTTCTGTTTACCAGAAGCAGCAGATAAAGATTCATGGCAAAATCCAGCAGAAACAGGCTGTCTATGTAGATTTCGTACTGCATGTTTTCTCCTCCGCCTTATGAAGTTCATACATTTCCTGTATGAGAATGATTATAAGGTCTTCCCTGCGCAGAATTTGTCATTATTGCAAAACGAACGGTCTTTTTTTTCCAAGCTTTTTCGACAGCACAGAGACGAGATACGCTTTGCGAATCTCGCTCTGATTAGCGGTCGCCAAATGCACATGCACCAGTGCGTGCATTTTCCTCGTCGCCATAACAAAAAGCGGAAGATATTCTCTTCCGCTTTGCTTTTTATTATGCAATTCTGTCAAACGATTTCTTTGGTCAGCCCTTCTCCGATTATTTGTTTCTCTGTAAGAAATCGGGAATTTTCAAAGACTTGGTTGCCACATTGGAACGTAAGTCTGCGGGAGGCTTCTGGATGCCGCTTAATGCCTGATTGACATTGGGAATGGCTCCGGTGTTGCCGGGTGCCATCACAACGGGCTTTCTTGCTGCTTCCTGTCCGTTTACCTGATAGGAAGAAGGCTGGATAAATCTGCCGTTACTGCCGTAGGAACCAAATCCGGGCTTTGCGGCGCTCTTTTCTGCAGGTGCTTCCAGACCGGTTGCAATAACAGTGATGGTGCAGGTATCCTGCTTGGTTTCGTCATACATAGCACCGAAGATAACGTTTACTTCGTCTCCGGTCAGCTCTCTTACATAATCGGATGCTTCGGAAGCATCGTTTAAGGTGATGTCACCGGATACGTTGATGATAACGTGGGTAGCGCCGGTAATGGTGGTTTCCAGCAAAGGGCTTTCCACTGCCATCTTGACTGCTTCCAGTGCCTTGTCGTCCCCCTTGCCGGTACCGATACCGATGTGGGCAATACCCTTGTCCTTCATAACGGTCTGTACGTCTGCGAAGTCAAGGTTGATAACAGCGGGTACGTTAATCAGGTCGGTAATACCCTGTACTGCCTGCTGCAATACTTCATCTGCTTTCTTAAGTGCTTCCGGCATGGTGGTACGCTTGTCCACAATTTCAAGAAGTTTGTCGTTGGGAATAACAATCAGGGTATCTACATTCCCCTTAATATGTTCAATACCTGCAAGAGCATTGGTCATACGTGCTTTTGCTTCAAAACGGAAAGGCTTTGTCACAACGCCGACGGTGAGGATGCCCTTGTCCTTGGCAATCTTGGCTACGACAGGTGCTGCACCGGTACCGGTACCGCCGCCCATACCGCAGGTAACGAATACCATATCCGCACCTTCCAGGGCTGCTGCAATTTCTTCTGCGCTTTCCTCGGCTGCCTTCTCCCCTACTTCCGGCTTGGCTCCGGCGCCAAGACCCTTGGTAAGCTTCTCACCAATCTGTAACAGCTTGGGAGCCTTACACAGCTGAAGCGCCTGCTTATCGGTGTTGACTCCGATAAATTCCACTCCGTCAATATTTTCATCTACCATTCTATTTACAGCATTGTTGCCTGCACCGCCGACACCGACTACGATAATCTTTGCTGCAGATTCTGCATCGTTTGACTTAATCTCTAACAAGGGAATATCCTCCTTACTTCCTACTAAACTCCATATAACCTATCATATAATTATTTGCGTAAATTAGCAACCTCTTTTTTGAGAAATTTTCATAAAATAATGAAGCTTTATTCTCCGGTGTCCGGGGTTAAAATCGGGCGGAAAGTCTTGCCGCCGTCATCGTCCCGCAAATCCAGGGTACCGCTTTTGCCCGCAAGCGCTTCACTTAAATTATGAAGGCGGTTCAGCTTTTCATCCAGGTAATCCCGGCTTCCCAAAAGCACCTTGATGTTTCCCGTATACAGGGTGATTTCCTTGGAAGTGCTTAAGGATATCTTGTCCGCATCAATCTCATACTTGGGTAAGCTCTTGGTAATTTCCAGAATGAGTTCAAAAATTTCCGGGTCTTCCACGGGAAGCTTCTGGTTCAGCACCACTTCATCCACGGCAATGCCCGATACCTCGGGAATGCCCGCCGTATAGGTGCCGGAAATTTCCATAACCGTGCCTTCGTCATCAAAGTAAACGTTCTGCCCTACATATTTTAAGTAGCCTGCCAGATTTTTCTCCTTCACTTCGATTTTGATGCTGTCGGGCGCCACGACCTCCACGGACATGGACGCAATGAACGGCACATCCTTAATGGTCTTGTTTTTGTATACCAAGGACAGGTAAAGGGAATTGTGGCTTAACTCATCCGTCATTACCATGTCCTGTATTTCCTCGCTTGTGTAGTGCACATTTCCGGTCACGGTCACGTTTTTTACCATATGTGCCCGATAAAAAAGATAGCCGCCGCCAACCAGGACAATAAGCGATATCCAGAATATCAGCAGCCTGATATATATCTTTTTTCTTCTCATTTTTCTGTAATCATTGTTATACACCGTATATTCGCACTCCTAACTCCCGCAAATCCCTGCAGATATTTTCATAGCCGCGTTCGATGAATTTTCCTCCATCCACTGCCGTGGAACCTTCCGCCGCCGCTCCGGCTATCACAAGGGCCGCTCCGCCCCGCAGTTCCGTAGCGGAAACCGTGGACCCCCGCAGCCTTTCCACTCCCTGCACCCGGACCTGCCGGCTGTCTTCCTGTTCTATTTTGGCTCCCATCTCTTTCAAGGCGGAAAGAGTATGGAACCGGTTTTCAAAAATGGTTTCTTTCAGTACGCTTTCGCCGTCCGCCACCGCACAGACCGTTAAAAACAGGGACTGCATATCCGTGGGAAATCCCGGATACGGCTCTGTTTCCACATAGCCCATCGCCTTCGGCCGCTCTTCCATCTGGACATAAAGCCCTTCTTCGTTTTCCTGTATCAGGGCTCCCATCCGTCTGGCTGCCAGTAAGGATGCTTCCATCTGTCCCGCCGGCGCATCGTACAAAAGCACTTCGCCCCCCGCCGCCATGCAGGCGCACAGATAGGTTCCCGCCACAATCCGGTCCCCGGGAATACGGAAATGGCATCCGGTCAGCTTCTCTTTTCCATGAATGCAGATGTCCGAAGTACCGCCTCCCGTAATGTCGGCTCCGCAGGCATTTAAAAAATCGCAGAGACAGACAATCTCCGGTTCCCTTGCCGCTCCGTGCAAAACGGTGTCCCCTTCCGCACAGGCCGCCGCTAAAATCACATTTTCGGTAGCCCCAACGCTCGGCATATGCAGGGTAATTTTCGCACCCGTAAGTCCCTTTGTGCAAGCATAAATGCCCTGGGGGTGTTCCGTAATCTCCGCTCCCATTTTCGTAAGAGCGGAAAGGTGCATATCTATGGGGCGCTTCCCGATGACACAGCCTCCGGGGTATTCCAGAAAGACGGCGCCCACCCTTCCGAGCAGGGCTCCTAAGAGAATAACGGAGGAACGCATCCCCCTTACCGCTTCCGCAGGCATGCCGCTTAACGCCGGGTAAAGCTCCACTTTTTCCGCATTGACCTTTAAGCTGCTGTTTTCCCAGTTCACAAGACAGCCCAGACTCTTCAGTAATGTCTGCATCAGGTATACATCCTTAAGCCGGGGGCAGTTTTCGATGACACAGGTGCCTTTTACCAGAAGCGTGCCAGCCAGAATGGGAAGCACCGCATTCTTGGAACCCTGTATTTTCACCTGTCCCTGCAGGGCTATTCCTCCATGGATATAAACGGTTTCCAAAATCATTCCCCCATAAATACCTGTTACCTTTATACTATTCAGGTCCGGGGGAATGGTTCTAAGCGTCCTTTAACGGTATTTTCTTTGCAACATTCAAAACAATGCCGATTTCCGCAAGCTGGAACAGCACCGCGGTACCGCCGTAACTGATAAACGGCAGGGAAATACCGGTATTGGGAATGGTTGCCGTAACAACGGCTATGTTTAAGATAACCTGAATTGCCATATGACCCATTACACCTACTACCAGAAGGGCGCCGAACAAATCCGGTGCATTGTTGGCAATGACCATAAGTCTCCAGATTAACATCACAAACATCAGGATAATGGCAATGGCTCCGAAAAGCCCCAGTTCTTCACAGATAATGGAGAAAATCATATCGTTCTGCGCTTCCGGGATGAACCCCAGCTTCTGCATACTCTGTCCCAGTCCCTTGCCCCAGATGCCGCCGGAACCGATGGCATACAGTGCCTGCAGGGTCTGGTAACCGGTATCGCTGACGTACTCCTCGGGATGCAGCCAGGCAAGAATTCTCTTAAAACGGAAGTTGGAGGTTTCGGAAGTTGCCATTTTGTCAACCAGAATGACAAATGCCGCAGCGAGGGAAACACCTCCCACGCCCATAAACACAAACTTTTTGTAATCAGAGCTTGCCACAAATACCATCAGGAATACAATACCCATAATGATAATCGCAGAGCTTAAGTTGGACGTGATTTTCCATACCATCAGGACAATGGGCGCCGCCATTGCCATCAGGGTAATAAATCCGCGCCAGGTTTTGACCGTTTTTCCCATTTTGCAGATGATGACCGCAAAGAATAAAATCATACACAACTTGGCAATTTCCGCCGGCTGGATGGACAGACCGCCGATACGGAACCAGCGCTTTGCATGGTTTGACTCATAACCGAACGGAATGATGAGCAGCAATAACACCGCGGACGCTATGTAGCCGAAAATGTAAAACCTTTCCCAGAAATGGTAGGGAATGTTGGCTACAATAATCATGCCCACCAGTCCCAGCGCCGTTGCCTTCAACTGCTTTGTCAGGTAAAAGGTGGAGCTTCCGTACTTCTGCAGCGCCTCATAGGAGCTGGTGGAGTACAACATAACCAGACCGAACCCCAGGAGGAAAAGCACAATGAACAAAAGGCTGTAGTCAAAGAAATATTCAGATTGTCCTTCTTTCTTTTTCTTTCTCACCCTATCACCCCTTCAGTTCGTGTACATATTCCTTGAAAATTCTGCCGCGTTCTTCATAATTATCAAACATGCCCCAGCTTGCACAGGCAGGGGAAAGCAAAACGGCATCTCCCGGCTCCGCTGTTTCCACACAGATATCGAAAGCTTCCTTAAAAGTATCCGCCATGCGGATTTCGTTAAATCCGTGCGCTCTTGCGCAGTCCGCAATAATCTTTTTGGTCTGTCCTATTAAAACCAGGCATTTTACTTTTCCGTCAAAGGCTTCAATCCAATCGTCAAACGGAATTTCCTTGTCAAAGCCTCCGCCGATTAACACGGTGGGACGGCTCATGGCGCGGATACCCTGAATGGCGGCATCCGGATTGGTGCCCTTGGAGTCGTTATAGTAAATAACGCCGTTTTTCTCCGCAACGTATTCAATACGGTGCTCTACCGCCCGGAATTCTTTGATAACCTTTTTGGATACCTCCAGAGGTACGCCCATGCCGTCCGCCATGGCAAGCGCCGCCATCACATTTTCCACATTGCAGCGTCCCACTAAATTCATGTCCGTATGTACGTTTAAGATAACTTCTTTTTCCCCGCCAAGGCGTCTGACAATGTAGTCGCCTTCCTGATAGTAGCCCTCTTCCAGTTCATGGACGGATGAGAAAAATACCACCTTTGCGGGACATTCTTCTGCAAATGCCGCCAGATACGGGTCCTCATAATTCAGAACACAGATTTCCTTCTTCGTCTGGTTTTTGCAGATGGACTCCTTGACCGCCGCATAATTTTCCATGGTATGATGTCTGTTTAAGTGGTCGGGTGTAATATTTAAAATAGCGGATACCGCCGGCTTAAAGCTGTGGATGGTTTCTAACTGGAAGCTGCTGATTTCCGCAACGGTAACTGAAGTTTCCGTGGTTTTATCCGCCTCCGCCGTGTAGGGATTTCCGATATTACCCACTACAAACACCGGCTCATAGTAAGCTTTCATGATTTCACCCACCAGAGTGGTTGTGGTGGTTTTGCCGTTGGTTCCGGTAATGGCAATCAGTCTGCCCTTTTCCATCTGATAGCCCAATTCAATCTCCCCTGAAATGGGAATGTTTCTTTCCGCAAATTTCTGCACAAAAGGCGATTCTATGGGAACTCCGGGACTTAAAACCACAGCCTCCACTTCTTTCTCCACATCCGCCGGTAAGGTTTCTCCGTAGCAGACCGCTTCGTATCCTTCCGGCAGCTTTTCCTGAAGCTCCTCTGCCGTTATCCCTTTCTTACTGTCAAACAAAATGCTTTCCGCTCCCATTTTGGTAAGCAGGCCCACTGCGGCAATTCCGCTTTTTCCTCCGCCTACTACCAATACTTTTTTGTGTTTCAAATCCATTTTTTCTAACCATGCCTTTCCTCGATTTACTCTTATATCCTTATAATCCCAACAGGGCAAGAAGACTCACCATGGCTGTCAGAATCGAAAAAAATGCCGTAATTTTGGCTTCCGGCCACCCACATAATTCAAAATGATGGTGCAGGGGAGCCATTTTAAGCAAACGTCTGCCTCCGGTCAGCTTAAAATAAGCCACCTGGACAATGACCGATACCACTTCCAGAAAATATACCAGCCCTACAAGGGGGATAAACAGCGGCATATGCAGGGCGTAGCTTACCGACACCACAAAACCACCAAGCGCCAGCGAACCCGTATCTCCCATGAACACGCTGGCGGGGTATACATTAAACAAAAGAAATCCAAGCAATGCGCCCGCTCCCGCACTCGTCACCGGCTCTATCCCGCTCTGCATGCCAATGGCGGCTACGGAAAAGAACACCGTCACAATCAGGGTGACACCCGTGGCAAGACCGTCCAGTCCGTCCGTAAAATTGGTGCCGTTTACGGTTGCCGTCGTCACAAAAAACAGGAAGGGAACGTTAAAAACCCCCAGGTCAATCTGCCTGTCTGAAAACGGTACTTTCAGTAAAAAGGCGGAGTCCGCATACCGGCTTAAATAGACGGCATAAAGCGCTGTCACCAATAGCTGCAGCAGAAACTTCGCGCCCGGTGAAAGCCCCATGGAACGCCTGAGCACCACCTTTAAGTAATCATCCAGAAGCCCCACCATTCCGAATCCCGCTGTCAGAAACAGGATGGGCATTATCTTCGGATACCGTTTTACAAACAAAAGACTGGTAAGTATCATGGCTCCCACAATGATAATGCCGCCCATGGTCGGAGTTCCGTTTTTCTTCAAATGGGTACCGGGGCCGTCCTCTCTTACGGTCTGCCCCACCCGCAGTTTCCTAAGCACGGGGATGAGCACCGGTCCCATCGCCACACTTAACGCAAACGCCAAAACTGCCGGAAATAAACTGATATTCTGCATTCTGCGCCCTCCCGGTTAATTTTCAGCGGGTATTTCGGCGCCATTATTTTCATTATAATCCATAATACCCAAATAAGGAAGAATATTTTCAAAAAGCTGTTTCACAACCGGTGCGGCAATCTGTCCTCCGTAGTAGGTTCCCGTCGGATGGGTAATGATTGCCATGGCTATGATTTCCGGGTCGTCCGCCGGCGCAAAACCCACAAAAGACGCAATGTATTTGCCGGTTCCCCTGGGAAGCGTCTGGCTGGTTGCCGTCTTTCCGCCTATCCGCACACCCTCTATGTACGCCTTTTTTCCGCCGCCCTCCGCCACTACTTTTTCCAGCATTTCCCTCATGGTGGCGGAAGTCTCCGACGATACAATCTGTTCCGATACCGGATAGTCAAAGGCTTCCACACAGTTTCCCTCCGCATCCGTTACCTCCACGCCGAAATGGGGCGTAATCAGATTGCCGCCGTTTACAATGGAGGCGGCAGTTGTCAGAAGCTTAATGGGCGTAATCTGGAAGGACTGTCCGAACGAAATGGTGGCAAGCTCCACCGCTCCGATATTTTCCTCTTTGTGCATAATAGTTCCGGCTTCTCCCGGCAAATCCACACCGGTTTTCTGCAAAAGTCCGAACTTTTCAAAGTAGTCGTAATAGGTTTCCACTCCCATACGCAGTCCCACGGTGATAAACACCGGATTGCAGGAGTTCATGGTGGCATGCACAAAGTCCTCGGAGCCGTGCCCGCCCACCTTGTGACAGCGGATTTTCCGGTCCTCCACAATAATGAAGCCGGGACAGGAAAAGGTGGACTGCGGTGTCACCACGCCTGACTCCAGTCCGGCAGCCGCCGTAATAATCTTAAACGTGGAGCCCGGCTCATAGGTATCGTTGATGCAGCCGTTTCTCCACATGGTATTTAACAAATTCTGTTTTTCCTGTTCGGAAAGGTCATTCCCCGAGGAAATGCTGTTGCCCGATACGTCCGTTCCGCTGGCATATTTTAAGATGTCCTCCGTCAGCACGTAGGGCTCGTTCAAATCAAATTCCGGGGTGTTCACCATAGCCAGAATTTCTCCGGTTTTCACATTCATGACAATGATAGAAACACTCTTGGCTTCCTTGGTTTCCATCGCCTGATAGGCAAGCTGGGTCGCATAGCTCTGGATATTCATATCCATGCTGATATGTAAGTCACCGCCGTTTACCGGCTCGATGCGGCTTTCTCCCGCTTCCTCCACTTCAATGCCCCTGGCATCGGTCACCGTTAAAATGGTGCCTTTTTTTCCTGCCAGATACTCTTCGTAAATGACCTCCAGCCCGATAATGCCCTGGTTGTCGCTGCCGGTAAAGCCCAGCACCTTGGAGCCTAACTCCCCGTAAGGATAAAAACGTTTGTAATCTTCATCCACCTTTACCCCGGCAAGATCGTACTCCCGGATGCGGTCCCCGGTTTCTTTGTCCACGTTGCTTTTGATGCGCTCAATGGACGAATATTTTTCCACCCGTTTGCGGACATATTCTTCCGACAAAGACAGCTCCCTGCACAGCATGGAAATGACCGCTTCCCTGTCCTCTATCTGGTTATAAATGACGGAAATGGTGCAGACCGTCCGGTTATCCGCAATCACGGTGCCGTTGCAGTCCAGTATCCGTCCCCTTGCCGCTTTGATGCTTCTTTCCCTCTCATGCAGCTCCTGCGCTTTCGCAGAATAATAATCGGCTTTCGCCACCATCAGGTACACAAGCCTGAAAAATAAAATCGCCAGAAGTCCCGCACAGATAAAAAACGTGACGGTTATTTTTTTCCGGTAATGGGTTTTATGGGGGGTATTTAACATAATAACCTCACAAAAAAGGTCTTGTTATACTCTATTCCCTTTTTTATGAGGTTATGTATTTTACTCTGATGGAATGGGGTCGTAATTGGTGCCCACCGGATTTCCGGTCTCCGGGTCTAACAGTTCATTGGTGTTCGGGTCAATGTAATAGCCGGTTTCCGGGTCTTTTTCAAAGCTCTTCCAAGCCGGTGTGGTGCCCATATCGCCGTAATCCGCCGGGTCCGTGCTGGGTTCTTTTACCACCGGAGTGCCGTATTTTCTGGTATCCTCCAGTTTCTTTTCTTCCAGCTCCTTTAATTCCTTTTCGGAAAGCTCTTCCGTCATGAAGATGCCCATGTAAGGCAAAACTTCCGTCAGGACGTTCCTGGCAATAATGGCTGCCTGTCTGGTACCGCCGGTCTGGTCCGGCATGTTGGGTCTGTCGATTACCACATAAATGGCAATCTGCGGGTCGTCCGCCGGTGCAAAACCGATAAAGGAAACCACGTATTCTCCGTTTCCCCGGGGAAGGGTCTGCGCAGTACCGGTCTTACCGCCGATTAAATAGCCGGCAGGTCTTGCGGATTTACCGGTGTTGCCGGTGTAATTGGGGTCGCATACCGCTTCGCCGTACTCTCTTAAATAAGCGGAGGTACTCTCGGATACCACCTGCTTTAACACGCGCGGCTCGATGTTTTTGACAACAGCGCCGTTTGTGGTGCGTATCTGCTTTACCATGTGGGGTTCGTAATAATAACCGCCGTTAATTAAGGCGCAGTAGCCGGTAATCATCTGAATCATGGTGACGTTAAAGCCCTGTCCGAAAGAGCTGACCGCCAGGTCCGTCTGGACAATATTCTCTGCGGCATGCACCAGTTCCGCCGTTCTGGCTTCCCCGGCAAGGTCAATATTGGTCTTTAAACCCAGATTAAAATTTTTCTGATACTCCGCAAAGGTTTCCTTTCCGATGGCGAAAGACATTTTCATTAACGCCACGTTGCAGGAGCTGGCAATCGCATGCTTTACGGTAACCGTTCCGTCGCCGTACCGGTTGTGGCACCGGATTTTGTGACCGCCCACCTCCAGACTGCCTCCGCATTCAAAGGTATCCGTATCGTGGATCTTTCCGGTTTCCAGTCCCATTGCCACCGTAAAGGGTTTGAAGGTAGAACCCGGCTCATAGGTATCCGTAATACAGAAATTTCGCCAGATGCTGTTTAAGGTTTCGTAGTAGGTATCGTTTTCCTTCATCAGGGCAATCTGGTCTTCGTCGTAATATGCACTCAAATCATAAGGGCTGTTCAAATCGAAGGTCGGAGCACTTGCCATGGCAAGCACTTCTCCGCTGTTTGCATCCATAACGATGCAGCCAATGTTGTTTGCCGCCTGTCCCTCTTTATAATTGTCCTTGTATTCCACCCAGAAATCGTTCAGTTTTTCTTCCACGATGGACTGGATGTTGGCATCAATGGTGCTGACGATGGTGTAACCGTCCTGTGCGGGCTTCGTGGTACGCTCCAGACTGGAATCGTCGTTTAAGTAACCGAATTCCCTGCCGTTGGTGCCGCTCAGCAAATCGTTGTAATACTCTTCCAGACCGTACATACCGATACCGTCCGATGTGGTAAAGCCGATAACATCACAGGCAAGGCTGCCGTAGGGATAGCCTCTTTTATAGCTTTCCTCAAACCACACGCCCTTGATATCGTTGCCCCTGCCCGGGTTGCCGTCTTCGTCCTTCTCCGTATCGTTCTGGATTTCCACAAAATCACTGATTTCCGAATAGGACATTCTTTTAAGCGGTACATAATAACTGCTGGTAGGATTGTTGGTAATGTAATTCTTGACTTCCTTCATATCAAGCTGTGGGAAACATTCTTCCAGCGCTTTTAAGGTGGAGTCCAGATATTTTCCGTCCTTGGTCAGCATGACCTTGGCATCCAGTACCAGACTGTATACTTTTTCACTGACTGCCAGCGTGGTGCCGTTGCAGTCCAAAATATCCCCCCGTCTGTAAGGCAGTGTCACGCTGTCGTACTTCTGCTGGGATAAAATCTGCTTGCTGTACTGCTCGCCTTTTTTACTGTTTATCCAGATTAACCGGGCACTCAGTCCCACAAACGCCAATAAAATCAGACAGAAAAGTACTATCAGCTTCTTTTGCATGCGGATAGGAAATTTCTGTCTTAATTTCATTTTGGCTTTTTTTGCCATTCTCTTATTCTTTTCTCGTTCTTTTCTGCCCAATGTGCTTTACACCCCGTCTTTATTTACTGTTTGGGTATATCGCCAAACTGTCTTACATAATCGCTGCCTTCGTTGTTGTAGTATACAATCTGGCCTTCCTGTGCATATACCATTCCCAGTTCGCCAATGGCAATCCTTTTAATCTCGTCCAGATTAACATTGCTGTTGATGCGGGCAAGCTCGTCATCGTTGGAAAGCTTTAAATTGTTCAGTTCCTTCTCCAGGGATGCGATTTTTTCTACTTTTGCCGTTGTTTCCGCCTGCAACTGGATATAACCGATTAACACGTAACCGGCAACCATCATCGCCAGTGCCAAAAATACCACATAACCGAAGTTCATGTGATGCGCTCTTTCCCGGTTCTTTCTGGTTTCGTTGCTGATTTTCTTTCTGGGTTCTTCTTCTATTGCACGTCTGACATCGAGCTGTCTTGCTGTACTGCCATCCACATAATAATCTCCGTAGCCCCTTGTTCTTCTATACTGTGTATTTCTGTTCTGTGTATTTCTCCCCTGCGTCCTTGCCATGTTTCTTTCCCTCATTTCTTTCTTGATGTCTTACCTAAAGATGCTATGGTTTTTACCCTTTTATCTTATTTGTTACTTCTCATTCTTTTTTTGTCTGTTAAGTTTTGCTTTATCCAATCTCCTCGGACTTTTCAAATACTCTCAGCTTTGCGCTCTTGGAACGGCTGTTTTCGGCAAGCTCCTCTTCGCTCGGAAGTATCGGCTTTCTGCTGATAACCTTTCCTTTCGGCTTCTTTCCGCATACACATACCGGAAATTCCGGCGGGCATGTGCAGGGATTTTCTGCTTTTTTGAATGCCGATTTCACCAGTCTGTCCTCTAAGGAATGGAAGGTGATGATGCAAAGCCTTCCGCCCGGATTTAAGAGGTCTATCATCATATCCAGCGAGTCTCTCAGCACTTCCAGCTCCCGGTTGCACTCAATGCGGATTGCCTGAAAGGTCTGCTTTGCCGGATGCCCCGACTGCCGGAACTTTGCGGGAATGGCTCCCTTTATAATCTCCGCCAGCTCCCCGGTGGTTACGATTTCTTTTTTCTCTCTTGCCTGCACAATGTGTTTGGCAATGTTCTTTGCAAACTGGTCTTCTCCGTAGTCCCGGATAATGCGGTACAGCTCTCTTTCGGGATATCCGTTTACAATATCCTTGGCGGTAAGGGACTGTCTTCTGTCCATCCGCATGTCAAGAGGGGTATCAAACCGGTAGGAAAAACCTCTTTCTTCTGTATCTAACTGGTAGGAGGAAACCCCCAGGTCCAGTACAATGCCATCCACTTTTTCTACGCCGTATTCGGAAAGTACTTCCTTCATCTGGCAATAGTTGCTGCGGATGAGCGTTACTTTTTCTGCATAATCGGCAAGTCGTTCTGTGGCTGCTGCGATTGCGGCATCGTCCTGGTCAATTCCGAAAAATCTTCCCTTATCGGACAGGCGTTTTACCACCTGCAGGGCATGTCCCCCGCCGCCGGTCGTTCCATCCACATAGATGCCGTCTTCTTTGATATTCAGATTTTCAATGGTTTCCTTCAGTAAAACCGAATAATGGGAAAACGCCATCTCCTGCTCCTTCTTGCTTTTCTGTTTCCGGTCCCTGCATAGCTTTTAAGATTAAATGCCAAGTCCAAGCTCTGACATATGCTTTGCAATTTCTTCCATGTCTTCGTAGGTAACGGTTCCGTCGTATCTTTCCTTACTCCAGATTTCTGCTCTGTTTCCTACACCAATCAGCACCACATCTTTCTGCAGCGCGGCAAATTCTTTCAATGCAGCCGGAATCAAGATACGTCCCTGCTTGTCCACTTCGACGACTGATGCGCCTGCCATGAAGAAACGGACAAACTTACGGACTTCCGGATTGGTTAAGGAAGGCAGTTTCTGCAGCTTTTCCTGAAATGCGGTCCACTCGGTATTGTCAAAGACAAACAAGCAGCCATCCAGTCCTTTTGTCACCACGAACTCGTCTTTCAGAATTTCGCGGAACTTTGAAGGAATGATCAGCCTGCTCTTCGCGTCAATCGTATGGTTGTATTCGCCCATGAACATATCCGATCACCCGCCTTAAAGTTGCTGCCACGGAAAGGGATTTGTTTACCACTTCAAACCACTTGGTACCACTTTCCACCACTTTTATACTGATTTTATAATAAAAAGTGGAATTTAGCAAGCAAAATAAAGGAATTTCTTCATTTTTTCTTAAGAAAATACTGGAAATTTTTCACGCAAAAACAGCAGGTACAATATCTTGTACCTGCTGTCATTTTCTCTACTATTTATGCTTTTGGGTTTTGGGATAGTGTCCCACGTCCTGCGCCTTATACATTGAAGCGGAACAGAATGACGTCGCCGTCTTTTACCACGTAATCTTTGCCTTCCATTCCCACCAGACCTTTTTCACGGGCAGCCGCCAAAGAGCCCTGCTCCAGAAGGTCTTTGTAGTTTACCACTTCTGCCTTAATAAATCCACGCTCAAAATCGGTGTGGATCTTGCCGGCTGCCTGCGGAGCCTTGGTGCCGATTTTAATGGTCCACGCTCTGGTTTCGTCCTCTCCGGCTGTCAGGTAGCTAATCAGTCCCAGCAGCTTATAGCTTGCACGGATTAACTTGTCAAGGCCGGACTCTTTCAGACCCAGATCCTCTAAGAACATTGCCTTTTCGTCATCATCCAGCTCTGCGATTTCCTGTTCAATCTGGGCGCAGATAACAAATACCTCGCTGCCTTCTTTTGCCGCAAATTCTCTGACCTTTGCCACGCCGGGGTTGCTTGTACCATCGTCTGCCAGATCCTCTTCCGTAACGTTTGCCGCAAAGATAACCGGTTTGTAGGTAAGCAGATTGTACTCTGCCAGCCATGCCAGTTCATCCTCATCCTCAGTCACAAAGCTTCTTGCCAGCTTACCAGCTTCCAGATGGGCTTTCATCTTTTCCTGCAATGCCAGTTCCTTCTCCAGGGACTTGTCCATGCGAGCTGCCTTGGCAGTCTTTGCAATTCTTCTTTCCAGAATTTCCAAATCGGAGAAAATAAGCTCTAAGTTAATGGTTTCAATATCTCTCATGGGATCCACACTGCCATCCACATGAATGACATTGGGGTCTTCAAAGCATCTTACCACATGCACAATGGCATCTACTTCACGGATATTGCTTAAGAACTGGTTGCCAAGACCTTCACCCTTGGAAGCCCCCTTTACCAGACCGGCAATGTCTACGAATTCAATAACCGCCGGTGTCACCTTCTTGGACTGATACATATCTCCTAAAAGCTTTAATCTTTCATCCGGCACTGCTACGATACCCACATTAGGGTCAATGGTACAGAACGGATAGTTTGCCGATTCCGCACCCGCTTTCGTCAGTGAATTGAATAATGTACTTTTTCCTACATTGGGAAGACCCACGATTCCTAATTTCATTTTATCTTTACCTGTTCAAAAATGCGCCGTTTCCCTGCATTTTTGCCTTTCTATCATACAGTTAAATATTATAGCATATACCATGTGGTTTTGAAACTGTTAAATTTTCTTTTGGCGGATAATTTTGGCGGATAAAATTTTATGCAAGCGCAAAAGCTTTCATAATGATATGGCAATGTCTATATTCCTAATTCTTTATGAAAGTATTGCAACGGAGAAAAAACATACCTTCGGTAAAATTCTTTTTTATGTAATACTCTGGTTCCTTTTACATGTTCTACATAATCCTCCACAAATGCCAGGGCTTCTTTCTTTATTCTCTCTAAGTTTACCATTGTTTCATTAAATTCATCTTTATCAATAATAGCCCCTGCCGTATCTATATAATTCGTCTTCTCAATAATCACAATCTTACTGTAATCCAACCCGGATTTGTGTGCTTTTGCTCTTGCTGTATTTACAAAATGAAATGCATACTCATGGTTAATTTCCGTTCTGTATGGAATACATATAAAATAATTATAATGTGTCTGAAGCAGCAGACAATTATATGCCCTTTGTTTTTTCTTTAATATTTCTTTATAAGGCGGATTGGGATACGCATTATAAAAAGCATCCGTCAACCTTAAAATCTGATAATCATTTTCCGGTAAATTCATTATTTTCTCCTTAGGGAAATAAGCTACTCGATTGAGTAAATAGACTTTTAACGGGAATTCAGACGTATCCCGAAAGATAAAACGAGAGACTTTTCAGCCTCTCGTAATCAGCTTCATCATTCGGTCAGTTTTTATTTTACCGTCCTGTCAGAACCGTCACAGGACTCATCGCTCGGTCAGTTTTTATTTTACCGTCCTGTCAGAACCGTCACAGGACTCATCATAGATGATGAAGAAGAACATTTCTGTTCTCGACTTTATTATACGCAATCATAATCAAAAAATCAACAAGAAATATAATAGTTTTTAAAATATCTTGTGCCCACGGTTTTAGCGTGGGCACAAGTACAGTTACTGCTTCTTCTTATTCTTTTTGTCCGAAATGGCAAGCACTGCCAGTCCCATTCCCGAAACGGCAAACAGGATAAACCAGATTGCCAAATTGCTGTTGTCTCCAGTACCCGGTGTGTCCGGGTCTGTAGGAGTCGGTTCAGGCGGCTGCGGAGAAGGAGGCGTTGTCGGTGTTACCGGCGGTGTCGTCGGATTGGACGGTGTCGTTGTCTTCTTCTCATAGGTGTTTTCAAAGGCAACCTTTGCGGAGGTGCCGTCATTGACATGTATGGAAGCCTTGGAACCATCCACCTTGCCGGAAACATCCACTTCGTACTGCACCTTCTTTAAGGTAAATCCGCTGACAGCATTTCTGGTTTCTTCAACCTGATATCCTCCCGGAGCGGCATCCAGTTCCAATGTCCAGATTTTGCCTGCGGTATCGTAGGTGAAATCGGACAACTTGTAAGTTTGGGAGGTACAAAAGACCGGCTGCACTGCAACCGGTCCGTTTCTCACTGTCTGCTTACGACAGAATTTTATGTATTTGCGCTATTTTTTAGCCTTGGGTTTCTTATCCAGACTGTCAAAGTATAACTTTGTTTCTGCCACTACCACCCCGTTTAAGGCAAGCAGGGCAATCAGGTTGGGGAATGCCATAAGACCATTTACAATATCCGCAATCGTCCATACTGCCTTAACCGTCATGTACGGACCGATGAATACGCAGAGAATATAAAGCAGACGGTAAATAAGCACCTTTTTCCTGTCATGCCTGGTTAAATAATCGAGACATCTTTCGCTATAGTAGTCCCATCCCAAAATGGTGGTAAATGCAAAGAAAATCAGGCATACCATCAGAAGAAAAGAACATACCTTGTCAGGAAAAGGAAGTCCTAACTGGAATGCCTTTGTGGTAATGGCCACACCTTCCAGCCCTTCCACTTCATTTGCACCGGTAATAACAATAACCAGACCGGTCATGGTACAGATAATCAGGGTATCGATAACCGTACCCAGCATGGAAATCAGGCCCTGATGTGCGGGAGAATCGGTATGTGCCGCTGCCGCTGCAATGGGTGCGCTGCCGATACCGGATTCATTGGAAAAGATACCTCTTGCAATACCATTTCTCATGGAAAGCTTTACAACCGCAAATCCTGCCAGACCGCCGGCAATCTGTCTTGCGCCGAAAGCGCTCTGTACAATTGTCACGATTGCAGAGGGAATCTTTGTAATATTGCAGATCAAAATAATCAGTGCCGTTACAACGTAAAGAACAGCCATGAACGGAACAATCACTTCCGCTACCTTGGAAATACGCTGCAGGCCGCCGATTAATACCAGTGCTACCGCAATGGTTAAAAGAATACCGGTAATAACAACCGCCCAGGAATACTCCATGCCGAAGACAGTTACCATATGCTGGTTGTCCGGATCGAAGAAGTTCTTTGCTGCACTGGTGATGCCGTTAATCTGGGTAAAGGTACCGATGCCGAACAGACCAACCATAACGCCGAAAACAGCAAAAAGCTTTGCCAGCCATTTCCACTTTTCGCCCATACCTTTTTCAATATAGTAGAAAGGTCCGCCTACAATATGTCCGTCCGCTGCTACCTGACGGTACTTTACTGCCAGAAGACATTCGGAATACTTGGTTGCCGTACCGACTAAGGCTGCCATCCACATCCAGAACAGTGCGCCGGGACCGCCTGCCGCAATAGCGGTAGCCACACCTACGATATTTCCGGTACCGATGGTTGCGGAAAGTGCCGTACAAAGAGCGCCGAAACTGGATACTTCACCGGTATCACCGCTTCTTTCGTTACGAACCAGGTTTTTAATGGCAAGTGGGAGTTTGGTAATCTGAATGCCCTTTAACCGGATGGTTAATAAAAGGCCTGTTGCAAGAATAAGGACAATCAGGGGGATGCCCCATACAAAGTCGCTTACTTTGCCGAGAACGTTTGTGATGTTGTCAAGAATTTCCATTGTCTTTCTCCTTAGAATAAAATATTTTTTATTCCCTAAAGAGTAGAACATGCACTTGTGATGCTCTGTCCTTTTGCCTGAGAGATTGGCAGTTGCCTGCTGTACACCTTCGGCGCTCCGTTAAACGGAGACTCTCCAGAGTGTGTTTTTAATTTAGTGCACCGCTTATGCAGCGCACTAAATTAAAAACAACGGTATAACTATATCACAAGTCACAACGAAGCGCAATGTAATTATCCCAAAAACGTTATAATTATTTTATAAACATTTAAGAATTACAGTTTTAAGATGGCTTTTATTTCGGCAGCCAGTTTATTCGCAGCCAACTTATGGGCGCTGTGCAGAGGGTGATAATCGGCTACGTAGCCCTTTTCACCGTCCTGTTCCGGCAGCTCCACAGTATAAATCTTTTCATCCCCGGTTTTTTCCCGAAAAATACGGCATGCCTCACAGACGCGAGGATAAAGCCTTGCACCCATAAGTCCCAGTACGCAAAAAATTTCTGCCCCGGGATTTTTTGCCCTGACATCTGAAAGAAACTCCACATATTTGTCGCGGTATTCTTCCTGTTTCCATCCTGTATCCTGACAGTAGCTGTCGTCATTGGTTCCTAAATTGATAACAATAATATCCGGCTGCTTTTTGGTAAAGTCCCAGAGCATATCCATGGGCTTTTTGCCGCCCGTATAGGTATCGTAGCTGAAACCGTAGGAGCCGTAAAATGCGGGAATAAGCTGCTCGGCACTTTTCACCTCCGGGTCTGCGGTATAACCGGAAATAATGCCGTAACCGCTTGCGGAAAACATGCGGTAATCACTATTAAGTAATTCTGCTGTCAGATACGCATAGGCTCTTGTGACATCTTCGGTTGCTGTGGAGAAAGAATGCAGCGGTTCCTCATCATCCACACCGTAACCGCAGGTTATGGAGTCCCCGATAAATTCTATCAGATGTTCTTTGGGGGCAGCCGGAACAATGTTTTCTCCCCCTGCAATTTCCAAATCCTTTATGCCCACAACGGACATGGCGCTTTCGGAAAGCTTTATAATCTTCACTTCTACTGTTTCCGCCGCATCACTCTCCCATACAGTATAGGTCTGCTCCGCCTGCGTAACCCTGTCGTCCACTTTCCGTTCTCCGTTTACATAAACGGCAATGCGGGCGTAGTTGCCTTCCGCATCTTCATGACTGATTACCGGGCTTCCCACGACCGTAAGAGAAAGCTTTTTTCCGGTATAGATAAAAGAAGCCCCTGTGCCGGACAGTGCCAGCCACAGGGTATCTTCTTCTTTGTATGTACGGCCTGCAAGAAGAACATTTTCTTCTGTCAGCTCAATTTTCATAGTGTCTCCTTTTTCTGCCTGAACGCAGCTACTATTCCTCTTCCGGTGCATTCCTTAAAAGCAGGTTTGCAAGAATACCCAAAATCAAGGCACATGCTATGGAAGTAATGGTAACCGCCCCAAAGGTGAGTGTCAGTCCACCGATACCGGCAATCAGAATAACAGACACCACAAACAGATTCTTATTCTTATTTAAATCTACATTCTGAATCATCTTTAAGCCGGATACTGCGATAAATCCGTACAGTGCCATACAGACACCTCCCATTACGCAGGCAGGGATGGAATTTACAAATGCAATAAACGGAGAAATGAAAGAAATCAGAATTGCTCCGACTGCCGCTGCCACAATAGTAGCGACGGATGCGTTCTTGGTAATGGCTACACATGCCACGGACTCACCGTAAGTGGTGTTGGGGCATCCGCCAAAGAAGGCACCTACTATGGAACCAACGCCGTCTCCCAGCAGGGTTCTGTGAAGTCCGGGATTTTCAAGCAGGTCTCTTTCAATAATGGAGGAAATATTTTTGTGGTCGGCGATATGCTCTGCAAACACCACGAATGCTACCGGAATATATGCTACAGCAACTGTCAGAATGTAAGAAGCATTCACACCGCTCAGTCCCTTGGCTGCGGTTAAGAAGGTAAAGTCGGGGATGCTTAAGAAGGTCTTAAGGGTCACACCGTCCGCCACCAGGTCGGTAAAGTATGCAAAGTTAAGAAGCTTTAAGCCGTCGTTGCCGGTTGCCATACCGATAAGGGTAAGTATCAGGCAGAATGCGTATCCGGCTAAAATACCAAAAATAAAAGGAATAAGTCTTGCCGTTTTCTTGCCAAAAGTAGAGCAAAGCATGGTAACGGCAAGGGTTACCAGACCACCTGCCAGTGCAAGCACGGGGTACGCTACGGAAACTCCGTCTACCTTGACACCGCCGGAAGTTAAATCACCTACTGCGTTACCGGCTAAGGAAAGTCCGATAATAGCTACAGTGGGGCCGATTACAACTGCGGGCATCAGTTTGTTAATCCACTTTACACCCACTACTTTTACAATAGCAGCAATTACTACATACACAAGACCTGCAAAGGCAGCACCGATAATCAGTCCGACATAACCGGTTTCCACACCGGCACCCATAGTTGCCGCTCCTGCAAAGGCTGCGCTCATGGAACCGATAAAAGCAAACGAAGAACCTAGGAACACAGGGCTCTTCTTAGATGTAAAAAGTACATATACGAGCGTACCCACACCTGCGCCAAACAGAGCTGCCGCAGAACTCATGCCGTTACCTACGATAATAGGTACTACCAGAGTTGCCGCCATAATCGCCAAAAGCTGCTGAATGGCAAATACTACCAATGCGCCGAATTTCGGCTTGTCTTCCACTTGAAAAATCATTTTCATTGTTATTTCCTCCATAAGAATTTGTAGGCAAAAAAAAATAATCGACAAAAAGCCGTCATTTTTTCCTTTTTCTAAAATAGTATCATAGCCCTTTCGTTTTGTAAATAAAAAGATGTCGGAAAAAGGAGAAATCCGCGTCCCTTCTTATACAATTTCTTTTACTCTGTCCGTATTCTTTCCCTCATCGTTTTAAGGTACCCGAAAATGGAGGCTTTCTCTTCATCCCGGATTTCCTCCTCCCCCGTGCTGAAATGCAGACGATAGTCTGTACTCAGATAGTATTGCATAAACGTATTTCTATCGTTAATAACTAATGAAAGATACCGATAATTCTGTGCCATATTATACAGGTACTTCTGCTCCTGTACTATCTTTGTTATCACGTCGTCATACATACCTGAGGTAGCTTTATGCAATTTAATCCCCATTTTTGAATTTTTGATTCCCCATTTCAAGAGTCTGATAACGACTTTAACTCCTATAACACCTGCCAGTACACTCAAGACTATATTTAATAATCCACCATCGCAAATCCAACCATGAATCAGAAGACCTGCCACTCCTGAAAACATTATTACCGGTGTCATATATTTCACAACTTCTAAAATAGAATTTATAATTGTGTTTTTCTTTCTCTCATTTTCGTCTTTTCTATATAGCATATATCTCTCTTCAAGTTCTGTATCAACTCTTACCAGTTCTTTCTCTGCACAATCATAACATTTTTTTAAGAAATCATATACCTCTGTCTTTACTTTCTCTTCATCACACCCTTCACACGCCAATGCATTTCTTACAAATGAATTTCCCTCAAAACAACATCGATTTTCCTGTTCATCCAGACCATATCCTCCACATAAAAACTTTGCGTACTCATAGTAGGAAGTATAATTATGCGTCAATGCCCTGTATTCTCCAATCCATCCTTCTGCCACTCCGGGATGTTCCTGTGCAATCAACTCATACTTTCGGTATGCCAAATCATACTCTCCCAATTCCAGCATCCTGGATGCATTTTCAAGTTTTTCTTCTATCCGCACCTTATTACTATTTCTAAATCCTTTTTTCAATGTCTGAATTTCCTGTTTCAAATCATTGTGCACTTCTGAAAGATGCCGTTCCGTATCCTTAAACTCCTTTGACAAATTGTGTATCAGAAATACATTGTCACACGCCCGGCAAGTATACTTACCATCAGAGACTTCCTCGCATTTTTCACTTCCACAAATAGGACATTTAATCACTTCCATTTATGTATTCTCCTTTTCCGTTTTTATTTTTACATTTCTTATACTTAGAATACTGGATGCCTCCGTGCAAATTGCTTTAATCTCTTCAACGTCTTTTAGGGATTCCAGATTTTTGACCAGCTCCTCCAGACGTAAATTTTCATGTCTGACACTTTCTGTGCTGTGCGGATCCGAATATTTTAATTCTTCCGATAGTTTATCAATACAAGCCCGTTTTCCCGGATCATCAAATTCCGCTCTTTTCATTTCAAGTTCTTTTATAATATTTCTGAATTCTGCCGTACTGTTTCTCTGCGTCCTGTCTACACGTTTTATGTACTTATTCCCAACAAACAGCAATACCTCAAGCAAAATAAAAACCACCAGAATACCCATCTGTATAAATTTTGCATCTTGAAGCGGCAATCTTAAACAATACTTAAAGAATATATAAAACTGAAGAGCCATATATGTAACACTCAGATAAACATACGGCATTCTGAGGGCAGATATATTTTTATTCTGTTTTCTCAGCACCGAATAAAGAAACGGAATCTGCATTATAACAGCAATAATACAAAAGATATATTTCATCTACATTCTCCTTTCTCCGCAGTTAGGACAAAAATTTTCAATACCTGTTAATTGAGTACCGCATTTGCCACAGAATACTTTCTCATTTTTTTCAATTTTCTCTCCGCAATGCGGACAGAAGTTTGAATTAACATTTACTGCATTTCCACAGTTTACACAACTTACATTCTGCTCCCTCTCTTTTGTATTTCCATTAATCTCCTTTATATTATCACGTATCATTTCGCCAAACGAAAAAGCTAATGGCATCTGTGCCATCATATTAGCGGGATTACTTGCAAATCCCTCATTACCGGCAAATGTCTTACCAATCTCTGCCTGCTGTTCCTGCTGCCAGGTGTACCCCTGAATACTTCTTGCCTGGGCTTCTCCCTCCGCCAAAATAATTTTTGAAGTTTTATCACCCAAAGCATCAAACCTCTTGCGTGCAACAGTATTATCGAGATTTTTCAGTTCCTCCAAATCTTCCGGTCTGATCATAATTGCAGAGACAAAAAAATTGATAATCTCTATTCCATAGGAAGCAATATCGTTAGAAACGCATTTGCCTACTCCATCGGATATTTCATTCAAATACTGATTAATTGTATTATACGCATATTTACCCAATTCTATAGAAACGTAATTTTTTACACGCGTTACTATTAAATCCTTAAAGTATCTTTGAATATTCCCAATTGTTAAATTATTCTCTGTGCCAACCAGATTCAGCAGCAGTTTTCTGGAATCTCGTATCTTTAATCCGAAAGAGCCACTCGCTCCCGCATTATAACTGTAACCATAAACCGGGTCTCTTACCGTTACCTGGCTTGGTGTTCCCCATGCAATATCCATCATCGCAGTTAAATTTATAAAGTATACTTCCACATGAAAAGGTGATACTCCTCCGGATACTAAGTTTCTTAACTTTGACAACATAGGAATGTTCTTTGTTTCTAATGTGTAGACACCTGCTCCAAATAAGTCCAATGCATGTCCGTCGCTGAAAAAAACTGCTTCCTGTGATTCATGCACGATCAACTGTGACAACGTATTGAAATCTTCTTTGGGAAACTTATAGATTAAAGTCTTATTGTCCCCTTCCCATTTGATTATTTCCTGTATCGCCATATGTTCCCTCCCTGATTTTATCGACTTATTATCTTATTTTTTTCTAAATTATATCTCATTTGAGTATTGTTTTCAACATTGATTTACACCCTTTTTTATATCTTCTTAATTCATCAAACATTAGTACAATTATTTATATAGAACAAAAATGAGGTGTATCAAATGACAAAAAATGCAACTCTAATGAAACTCGAATCTCTAATGAGCCAACGGCAGTGGACTGTCTACAGACTTGCTAAAGAATCCTGTATTCCATACAGTAGCCTCAATAATTTATTTCAGAGAAATACAGAGCCGACCCTGCCGACTCTTCGAAAAATATGTGAGGGTCTCGGTATTTCTATGTCAGATTTTTTCTCTGATGAAACCGCCGGTACTGTTACGGAATTTTCTTCCGAGGAACGCAGGCTGGTAACGCTGTACCATAATTTAAGAAATCAGGACAAAAAACTTCTAATGACATACGCACAGGCTCTGTGCCGGGAACTTCCGGACTGCCCCCGGAAATAATACAATAAAAAAAGAGCCAGTCTTTCAACTGACTCTATTTCCATCAAAAAATACTATAATTCACCCGAGGCACAACCTACTATTCATACTATCATACAATCTTTCAAAAGACACTAACACAACAGCTAATATAAGCGTTGGTACTTACTAATTCTGCCCCTCCATGCGGCTTAACTTGGCAGCCTGGTCGGCGGCAATACAGGCATCGATGATTTCCTGGATGTCGCCGTTCATGATTTTGTCCAGCTTATAGAGGGTGAGTCCGATGCGGTGGTCCGTCACGCGTCCCTGCGGGAAATTGTAGGTACGGATCTTCTCGGAACGGTCGCCGGTGCCGACCTGGCTTCTTCTTAACTCTGCCTCTGCATCGTGGGCTTTCTGCTGTTCAATGTCGTATAACTTGGCACGCAGCAATGCAAATGCCTTTGCCTTGTTCTGAATCTGGGACTTCTCGGTCTGGCTGTAAACCACGATACCGGAAGGATAGTGGGTCAGACGTACGGCAGAGTCCGTGGTGTTGACACACTGACCGCCGTTACCGGAAGCACGCATAACGTCAATTCGGATATCCTTGTCGTCAATAACAACATCCACGTCTTCCGCTTCCGGCATAACCGCAACAGTAATGGTGGAGGTATGGATACGTCCGCCGCTTTCGGTTTCGGGAACTCTCTGTACACGGTGTACGCCGCTTTCGTATTTCATCTTGGAATAGGCTCCCGGTCCGTTTAACATAAAGGTAACTTCCTTCATGCCGCCGATGCCGATTTCATCCATGCTCACAAGCTCGACCTTCCATCTCTGGCTCTCCGCATAGTGCACATACATACGGTAAATTTCCGCTGCAAACAGGGCTGACTCGTCGCCGCCTGCGCCGGCTCGGATTTCCACGATAACGTTCTTGTCGTCGTTCGGGTCCTTGGGGAGTAAAAGCACCTTCATCTCCTGCTCTAATTCTTCAATACGCTTTTTACTGGAGGAAAGTTCTTCTTTCAGCATTTTGCGCATTTCCTCGTCATTTTCTTCTTCCAGCATCTGGAGGGAATCTTCCACATCCTGCTTGCATTTTTTGTATTCGGTATAAGCTTCCACGATGGGGGTTAAGTCGCTCTGCTCCTTCATCAGCTTGCGGAAACGGGTCTGGTCGTTTGCCACATCCGGTTCGTGAAGCTCATTCATAATTTCTTCGTATCGTCTTAATAAATCGTCTAACTTGTCAAACATCTTTTTACTCCATTCTTCCCATGACTACTCTGTCAAGTCCGGCATAGTCCTTACGCGCCTCTACCTCACAGTAGCCATTTTCCGTTAATATACCGCAAACCTGTTCTCTCTGGTCGAAACCGATTTCAAACAGGATATAACCGCCTTTTGTAAGATACCGCTTCGCCTCCCCGGCAATCTTCCGGTAAAAGAACAGCCCGTCCGCCTCTCCGTCCAGTGCCATCCTCGGTTCGTGGTCCTTTACCTCCGGCATCAGCTCCTCTATATCCGCCGTTTTAATATAAGGAGGATTGGAAACCACAAGGGAAAACTTTTCTTCCGGCAGGGCTTCAAATAAATTGCTCTGTAAAAATACGCAGTCCGTCTTCTCCGGGAGCAGCTTCCGTCTGTTTTTCTCCGCCACCTGCAGGGCTTTTTCCGACAAATCCACACCCACGCCCCTGCAGCCTTCTTTCATAAGCAGAAGACTAAGCAGAATGCAGCCGGAACCCGTGCACATATCCAGAATGCTGTCGCCGGATTTCAGTTTCTTTAAGGCTTCCTCTACCAGAATTTCCGTATCGGCTCTCGGTGTCAGCACATTTTCATTCACAAAGAAAGAATAGCCGCAGAAATACTGTTCGCCGGTAATCTGCTGTAAAGGCACTCTTTCCTTCCTTTTCTGTATAAGCATTTTATAAGAAGAAACCTTCTCCTCTTCCACGATTCTGTCTCCGTAAAGCAGCAAGTCGTTGTAAGAGGTCTGACAGACAAATTCCAAAAGCAGTCTGGCGTCCAAATCCGCATCCGGAACGGCTGCTTCCTTCAGCACGTTTCTTCCATATTCATAACATTCCCGGTAGGTCATGCCTGCTCATCCTCTTCGGTATTCTCCGAAGACTCCTCTTCAAAATAAGAAGGGTCATAGTTGAATTCTTCAATCAGAAACTTCTTCCAGTCAAACACAGCCTCTACGGAAGCAATGCCCACTTCCACCATATCCTTGGTGGGCTCCTTGGTGGTCAGCTTCTGAATTGCCATGCCGGGTGCGGACAAAATCTTTATGAAAATGTTGTCGCTCTTTCCCGCCAGACGGATAATTTCATAAGAAATACCGGCAATCACGGGGATAAGCAGAATACGAAGCACAATCTTCAATACCGGATTGCTCACCTGGATAAAGAAGAACAAAATAATACTGATGAACAGTACAAAGAACATAAAACTGGTGCCGCATCTTTTATGCAGTCTGGAGCTGCGCATAACGTTGCGTACGGTAAGAGGCTTTCCTCTTTCGATGCAGTTGATGCATTTGTGCTCCGCACCGTGATACATGTATAATCTCTTGATATCCTTCATGGCGGAAATGCCCACCACGTACAGAAGGAAAATGAGAATACGGATACAGCCTTCGATAATCGTCATTAAAATGCTGCTGCGTACATATGCCTTGAATAAGGAAGTAATAAAATACGGCAGTACAATAAAAATCGCCACCGCTAAAATAACGGAAAACGCTACCACAAATGCAGAAAGCACTTTTTCCGCCTTGCCGCCGGTAATTTTATTCAAAAACTTATCGAACTTCGTTTCCTGTTCTTCTTCGTCCTCATAAAACTCTGCTGAGAAATTGAGACATCTGGTTCCCAGTACCATGGAATCCACGAAATTGAAAATGCCGCGGATAAAGGGCAGGTTCTTGAAACCGCTGTTGCCGCCCACACCCTGATGGTTTTCCAGCTCCACTTCGATTTCTCCGTTGGGCTTTCTGACTGCCACGGCATACTTTTCTTTATTTTTCATCATAACACCTTCCAGAACGGCCTGTCCGCCGATACCGGAATAGTGGCTATGTTTTTTCTTTGCCATAACATTTCCTTTCCACTGTTATTTCCTTTGCACAATATGTGCATATACCATAAAAGGTTGAGATATACACCTCAACCTTTTGGAAATCTTATTTATGGAAAAACTATTTGCTTTCCACGCCGTACTTCTTGTTGAACTTGTCGATACGTCCGTCAGTTCTTGCAGATTTCTGCTGACCTGTGTAGAATGAATGGCACTTGGAGCAAACTTCTACGTGGATTTCAGGTTTGGTGGAACCGGTTACAAAAGTGTTGCCACAGTTGCAGGTAACGGTTGCCTGATAATACTGGGGATGGATTCCTTCTTTCATCTTTTTCACCTCTCTATAGTTAATGTAAATTAAATCTTGTTCTCATCCGCACTGCTTATGGAACCACAAACAGCGAATTTAGTGTATCATGTTGCGTCCGTCTTTGCAAGTATTTTTTATATAAACTTCATTTTTTTTGACATATTGACGAACTCCTGATTGTTTCTGGTTTTGGAGAACATATCGAGAATTCTGTCCGTTGCTTCGTCGGGTTTCAGACCGTTCAGGGATTTTCTCACGATATTGACCGCTTCCAGCTCGTCTGCATTCAGCAGAAGGTCTTCTCTTCTGGTGCTGGACTTCTGCAAATCGATAGCGGGGAAAATTCTCTTTTCGGAAAGCTTTCTGTCCAGAACGATTTCCATGTTGCCGGTACCCTTAAATTCTTCGTATACCACATCGTCCATCTTGGAACCGGTGTCAACCAGCGCCGTTGCCAAAATGGTCAGGCTGCCGCCGTTTCGGAGGTTTCTTGCCGCACCGAAGAAGCGCTTCGGCATATGCAGGGCTCCGGGGTCAAGACCGCCGGAAAGGGTTCTTCCGCTGGGAGATACCACTAAGTTGTAGGCTCTCGTCAGTCGGGTAATGCTGTCGAGCAGGATAACCACGTCCATGCCGTGCTCCACCAGTCTCTTGGCGCGTTCGATAACCATTTCGGAGACTCTTTTATGATGTTCCGGCAGTTCGTCAAAGGTGGAATAAATAACATCCACATTCGGTCCTTCAATGGCTTCCTTGATATCGGTTACTTCTTCGGGACGCTCATCAATCAGTAAAATAAGCATGTGCATATTCGGTTCGTTTTTCTGAATGGATTTGGCAACCTGCTTTAATAAGGTTGTCTTACCGGCTTTAGGCGGAGATACAATCATACCTCTCTGTCCTTTACCGATGGGGCTCACCAGGTCCATGACACGCATGGCCATGCTACCGCCGGGAACCTCCAGCTTAATTCTTTCATCCGGGAAAATAGGAGTCATTTCCTCAAAGTTGGAGCGCTTTAAGGTTTCCTCCAGGGTAAAACCGTTTACGGATTTAATATAAAGCAGGGCGCTGAATTTCTCCTGCTGGGTCTTGGTTCTCTTGTTGCCAATCAGGATATCACCGGTCTTTAAGCCAAATCTTCTAATCTGGCTGGGAGCCACATACACGTCATGGTCGCCCGGCATGTAATTTTCACACCGGATAAATCCGTAGCCGTCCGGCATAACCTCCAGAATACCGTTGGCTTCCTGTCCGCTGTCCAAATCGGAAGGAAAGCTGCCTGCTTCATAGGTGCTGATTTTCTCGGTTCTCTCGGTGCTTTCTGTCTTTTCTTTCTTCACTGGCTGTTCTGCTTTTGCGGGCTTGTCAGCCTTGTCCTGCTTTTCTTTTTCTGCTTTTTCTTTCTCATCCAAAGCAAGCATAGCTTCTACCACATCGCTTTTTTTCATGGCAGACACACCTTTGATGCCTCGGACTTTTGCAAGCTCTTTTAACTGTGTAAGAGCCAGCGATTCATACTTTTCTCTCATCTTTTCCTCCTATGAAGTTGGGGTGTTTTCTTTTGGTTTGTTTGGGATTTTACATGACTTATGTAAAGTATTGCGTATAGAATGTTCAGATCATCCATGTAAGATGATTTTTAATTATACAGGAAAAATCAAAAAAAGGAAAGTATTTTTTTACTTTCCTTTCAAAAACGTTTATTTCCACTTCTTCTGTGCCTTTAACTCCCCGTAAATCTGCACATAATTTTCATAGCGCATGGGGCTGATTTTACCGTCCTGTAAGGCATTTTTAACGCCGCAGTCCGGCTCACTGATATGGCTGCAGCCGCGGAACCGGCACGCATCCTCATATTTTGTAAACTCCGGATAAAAGTCTTTCAGTTCTTCTTTTTCCATATTGAATACGGAAAGGGAGCTGAAGCCCGGCGTATCCACAATGTAGGTGTCGGGACCGATGAGCAATAGCTCCGCATGACGGGTGGTATGTTTTCCCCTGTCAATCTTTTCGCTGATTTCCCCGGTTTCCATGTAGGTGTCCCCGCAAAGGCTGTTTACCATGGAGGATTTGCCCACACCGCTGGGACCCGCCACCGTAGTGGTCTTTCCTCTTAAAAGCGCCCGGATTTCTTCGGTACCTTCGCCCTTTGTGGCACTGGCAAACACCACCCGGCAGCCGCAGTTTTCGTAGACAGATGTCAGCTTCTGCCTCTCCTCTTCGTCCACGATGTCCTGCTTGTTAAAACAGATAATGCAGGGAAGCTCCTGACCAGCCATCATAATCAGGAAACGGTCCAACAGATTGAAATTCGGTGCCGGCTTCGCCGCCGCAAAAATAACCAGCGCCTGGTCCACATTGGCCACCGCCGGACGGATGAGTGCATTTTTTCTCGGAAGTATCTTTTGAATATTGCCTTTTCCGGCATCTTCGTCGAGCACTTCCATTTCCACATCATCCCCCACTAAAGGCTTGGTTCCGTCCTTGCGGAAAATGCCCTTGGCTTTGCATTCGTAAATTTCGGTTGTATCCTCTGCGGGATTTGTGACGCACACATAATAAAATCCCGCAATTCCTTTTATGATTTTTCCCTGCATAAATTAACCCGTATTGTTTTATTATTCCCGTTCAAATTCCACTTCCCTGGTAAAGGAGCGGTTCTCGATAGTCCCCGGAATGACCGTTGTTTCGCCCGCTTCGTTGGTAACCGTCTGGCTGTCCGTCGTCACGGTGTAGGAGAAGGTAATGGTGCCCCTCGGAGAAGTCAGTCCGTGGAAGTTTACGGAAAGCGGGAAGGTGGCGTTTGCCGTATCCAGAAGCTTTTTGCCGTCCTCCACCACAAGGGTAACGCCAACCGTGGTGCCTGCCACATAGTCCGGCGCCTCTTCCTTGGTAGGCGCTTCAATGCTGGCGTTGTAACGGTAAGTCACGGCTTCCGCACCGGTGCTGACCTTGATGTCAATGGCGGTGCCCGGCTCCACGTAGGAGTCAATGGAATAGCTCTGGTAGCATACCAGACCTTCCACATAATCGTTGGAGCTGATATAGGAAGTGCTTCCCACGGTAAGTCCCGCCTCAATGAGCTGGGCTACCGCTTCGTCCTCCGGCAGTCCTAAGAGGTTGGGAACCTTCACGGTATAGTCTTCCTGACCGCGGCTTACCTTGACCGTTACCTCGCTGCCCATGGGTGCTTTTTCCCCGCCTGCGGGCGACTGGGTAATGATATAGCCTTTTTCAATATTGGAGCTGTAGCCTTCCGTCTTCTTTACGGCAAAGCCCGCATCCCGGAGGCGCTTCTGGGCGTCTTCAAAGGAAAGCCCCGATACATTGGGCACATCCACGCCCTCCGTACCTGTACTGATGGTAAGGGTTACCACGCTTCCCTTGGCAAGAGGCGTTCCCTCTTCCACATCTGCGCTGATAACCATATTTTTTTCGTAAACATCGGATACCGCATAGGAAAGCTGCACCGTGAGCCCCATTTTCTTTAAGGTGCTCTGTGCTTCTCCCAGACTCATGCCGGATACGGCAATCATCGTCACGGTATCGCCGTCCTCAGCCACACTGCTTTCCGTTCCCACAGAGGGCGTCTTGCCGAAGCCGAACATATTGGTAATCTTGCCCACAAAGAAAATGATAATGCAGCAGATGACTATACCTGCCACAATGGTAAGAACGGTCGTCAGCCTCTCCACCTTGGGATTGCCGTATTCCTCGTATTCTTCTTCCTGGTATTCTTCGGATTCCGGCGGTATGGTATCGCTCTTTAAGCGTAAATTGTCTTCGGAATAGTCCCTGTGCTCCGTCTGTTTCTTAATCTGGGACATTTCATGCTCCGTCACGTTCCGTGTAGCGCCCTCCGCATCCGGGTCACGCATTACCACAAAATCCTCGTCCGGGTAAAGCAATGCTTTTTTCAAGTCCTCAATCAGCTCCGCCATGGACTGGTATCTTCTGTCCGGACTCTTCTGGCAGCATTTCATGACAATCTGCTCCACGCTGATGGGAATATCCGGTACAAATTCCCTCGGGGAAGGCATGGGCTCCTGAATGTGCTTAATGGCAATCGCCACCGTGGTTTCACCGTTAAACGGCACTCTGCCGGTCAGCATTTCAAACAGGGTGATACCCAGGGAATACACATCGCTCTTTTCATCGCTGAAGCCGCCTCTTGCCTGCTCGGGAGAGGTGTAATGCACGGAACCCATTACATTGGAAGTAATGGTGTTGCTGGTCGCCGCCTTGGCAATACCGAAGTCCGTAACCTTTACCTTTCCTTCTTTGGAAATGATAATGTTCTGGGGCTTGATATCCCGGTGAATGATGTGATTGTTGTGAGCCGCTTCAATGCCCATGCACACCTGGATGGCAATGCTCACGGCTTCTTTATAGGACAAATTAACTTTTTTCTCAATATATTTCTTTAAGGTAATGCCGTCTACCAGCTCCATAACAATGTAGTAGATGCCGTTTTCTTCTCCCACATCGTAAACATTTACAATATTGGGATGCATAAGACCTGCTGCCGCCTGCGCTTCCACGCGGAATTTGGACACAAAATTAGCATTTTCCGAAAATTCCTGCTTCAGTACTTTGACAGCCACAAAACGGTTTAATTTGTGGCACTTTGCCTTATAAACATCGGACATGCCGCCGGTACCGATTTTTTCGAGTATCTCGTAGCGGTCTCCTATCATCATACCAATCTTTATCATGCCTAACTCCTTACGTTTCTGCAAATGGTTCAATCAATACCACGGCGATGTTGTCTTTTCCGCCGTTTTCATTGGCTGCGCTTATCAGCCTGTCTGCTTTTTCCTTCATGCTGCCCGTGTCTTTCAAAATCGCTTCGATTTCTTTATCCTCAAGCATATTAGTAAGTCCATCCGAACAAAGCAGAACCATATCCCCTTTTTTCAGCTCCACCTCAAAGAAGTCAACCCTGACCGTATCCAGTGCGCCTATGGCTCTGGTAATGATATTTTTTTTCGGGTGATTTCTGGCTTCTGCCCTGTCAAGGCCGCCCATGCGCACCATTTCCTCCACCAAAGAGTGGTCAATGGTAATCTGCTTAAGCTCCCCGTCCAGCACATAAAGTCTGCTGTCACCCACATTGGCAACCACAAGCTCGCTGCCGTCTATGGTGGCTGCTACCACCGTGGTACCCATGCCGCTTAGTTCCTCGCAGTTTTCCGCCAGTTCGATAATATGGTGGTTCGCCTTTTTGATAGCGTCGTCCAGAATGCGGTTGGGATACTTTTCGTGGGTATTCTCCACCTCTTTTATAATCGTCTCCACTGTACTTTTAGAAGCATAGTCTCCGGCATTGTGTCCTCCCATGCCATCCGCCACAATAAACAGATTGGGAAGAACGCCCACCGGCTGTGCAGACGCATATACATAATCCTGATTTACTTTTCGCTTTCTTCCAATGTCCGTTTCGGAAAATGTCGTTAACACCCGCTGCCTCCTTGTGTTCCCTCATATTCGTATAAAAAACGATAGTACAATACATAATAACACAATAAAGAAAAAAGGACAAGTATAGTATTCCCTTGTCCTCTGCGTCTAAACTCACTGCTGTTCTTTCTTTTCCTGCATTTTCTTTCTTCGAAGCTGTCCGCAGGCGCCGTCGATATCCCGTCCCATTTCCCGGCGGACGGTTACATTGATATGGCTCTTTTCCAGTCTGCCTTTGAATGCCATAATGGCTTCTTTTTCTGACTGCACGTAATCCCTTTCCTTGATGGGATTGACCGGTATCAAGTTGATGTGGCAGTTCCGTTTTCCCGCCAGGGCAATCAGCCCTTCCGCATCCTCTCTGGTGTCGTTGACGCCGCCCACAAGGCTGTATTCAAAGGAAATCCGGCGTCCCGTTCTGGCAAAATAATAGTCGCACGCCTCCATCAGCTCCGCAATGGAATACTTGTTGGCAATGGGCATTAACACCCGTCTTTTTTCATCCGTCACCGCATGCAGGGAAAGCGCCAGCGTAATCTGCAGCTCTTCCTCCGCCAGCTTCTTCATCATGGGCACCAGTCCGCAGGTGGAAACCGTGACGTTTCGCTGGCTGATGTGAAGCCCGTGCTCGTCCGTCAGCATCTTTATAAAGGTAAGCAGGTTGTCATAGTTGTCCATGGGTTCGCCGGTTCCCATCACCACCACGTTGGAAACCCTCTCCCCCGTGTACCGGGTAATGGCGTAAATCTGGTCCAGCATTTCCCCCGGCGTCAGATTTCTCTCCAGTCCGTCCAGTGTGGATGCGCAGAACCGGCAGCCCATACGGCAGCCGACCTGGGAGGAAATACACACGGAGTTGCCGTGCTTGTACTTCATCCACACGCTTTCCACCACATTGCCGTCGGCAAGTCCGAATAAAAATTTTCGCGTGCCGTCGATTTTGGACGCCTGCACCTCAACAGGTATCAGAGCCGTATAGGTGTAAAGTTCCTTGCATTTTTCCCGGAAATCCTTGGGCAGGTTGCTCATCTCATCAAAGCCCCGGGACAGCTTTACATGCATCCAGTCGTAAAACTGCGCCGTCCTGAATTTTTTTACGCCCAGCGCTTCCATTTCCGCTGCCAGCGCCTCCATGGGCATGGATTTGATATCTTTTTTCTCTGTCATTTTTCTTCTTTCCTGAATCTGGCGAAAAAGAAGCCGTCCGTATCCTGCACATGGGGGGTAAGACGCACATATCCTTTTTCCGCCGTGGTATTATTAAGAACCGGCTTCATCAAAAGCTCCTTTTCGATAAAGGCTGCCATATCTTCATTTTCCGCCTGGTTCAACGTACAGGTGCTGTAAAGAAGAATGCCGCCCGGCTTCACATAACGGACCGCGTTTTTCACGATTTCCTTCTGCAGCTTCGGAAGCTCCGTTAATGCCTCCTCCTTCTGCCGGTATTTGATGTCCCGCTTTCTTCCCATAACACCCAGACCGCTGCAGGGAACATCCGCCAGCACCACATCCATGGTATTTTCCAAAGAAGCATCGAACACCGTGGCATCCGCCGCTTCCACCGTTACATTGTGAAGTCCCATGCGGCTTACATAGTCCTCAATAAGCACCGTTTTCTTTTCGCTGACATCCCGGGAAAGCACCTGTCCTTTTTCTGTGGCAAGCTCCGCAGCCAGCACGGTTTTGCCGCCGGGTGCCGCACAGATATCCAGTACCCTGTCGCCGGGTTTTATGCCTGCCGAAAGCACTGCCTCCATGCTGCTCACATCCTGCAGGGTAAACAGCCCTTCCGCAAATCCGGGAAGCTCCGTTACATTCTCACAGTTTTTCAGATAATACGCCATGGGGAAAAAGGCATGCTGTTCCACCACACAGCCCTTCTCTTCCATACCGCGGATAACGGCTTCTTTTTCCTTGTCGGAAAGTCCCAGCTTAAAACGCATGGTCACCGGTCTTACCTGCATAAACGCCGCAAAGATTTGCTCCGTTTCTTCAAACGAATACTCCGTAAGGAAATGCTTTACCAGCCATTCCGGCATGGAATACGTCACCGATAAATACAGCACCTTATCCTTTTTATCCGGCTTTTTCAGCGTTTCCTTTCCACCGGAAAGCTTCCGCAGCACGCCGTTTACAAATCCTTTTAAATTGTGGAATTTATGTTTGTCCGTAAGCTTCACCGCCTCGTTTATGGCGGCAAAATCCGGTACACTGTCCATAAATAAAATCTGGTAGGCGCTCATCCTTAAGATATTACGGATAAGCGGCTTCATTTTTCTGACCGGCAGGCTGGCAAACTGGTTGATGTCATAGTCCAGCTCTATCCGGCGCTCCAACGTTCCTTCAAAAAGTCTCTTTAAGAAAGCCTTTTCCTGCCCCGGCAGATAGTCGTACTTTTCCAGTACGTCCTTCACCAGAAGATGGGAATAGGCTTCCTCTTTTTCCACCGTAAGAAGCATGGAAAGTACAATGTCTCTGATATTTTCCGCTGCCATGGCTTAGTCCCTTCTTTTACTTATCATGGACAGCCGCAAAAGCTGCAGCAGGGAAGATGCCGCCGCTGCCACATAGGTAAGCGCTGCCGCAAAGAGTACCTTTTTCGCACCGGTTTCCTCTTCCATTCCCAGGATGCCGGTACTTGACAGGGCTTCCAGTCCCCGCTTGGACGCATTGAATTCCACGGGCAGGGTCACAAACTGGAACAGCACCGCCAGCGCAAACATCCAGATACCTATCTGGATTAAAATCTGGTTAAAACTTAAGATAATCCCCAGTACCACAAGGGGCAGACCGAAACGGCTGCCGAAATTGGCTACCGGAACCAGTGCGGAACGGATACGCAGGGGCATATAGTCCTCGTTGTCCTGTTTGGCATGTCCGCATTCGTGGGCGGCTACCGCTGCTGCCGTCACGGACGGATAACTGTAATTTTCATAGGAGAGCCGCACGGTTTTGGTACGCGGGTCGTAATGGTCGCCGGAAAGGGCACCCGACTGCAGGCATTCCACTCTGACATCATAAATGCCGTTTGCCTCCAAAATCCTCTGCGCCACCTCCGCACCCGTCATGTTGTGGGCATTCCGCACTCTCTTATACTTCCGCATGCTGGCGTCCACATTGGCGCTGGCAAGCATACAGATGAGGGCGCCGATGATAACCAAAATGTACGTGGGGTCCCAATAATAACCGTAATACATACTGCTGCACTTCCTTTCTTAAAAATAAGGTCCAAAGATACCGGTTTTCTCAGCCGAGCTGCATGCCCGGCGTAACCGGATTACCAAGCAGAAATGCCTGTGTGTCCATTCTCTTTTTTCCTTCCAACTGTAAGCTGTTAATCCAGAGCATTCCTTCTCCGCAGCCTACGGCAAAGCGCTGTTTTTCCACAAACGCAATTTCTCCGGGCTTAACATCCACATCCTTATCCACATCCGCATCCCAGATTTTAAGCTGTTTTCCACCCATATGGGTATAGGCGCTGGGCCAGGAGTTTAAGCCCCTTACCAGTCTTTCTATTTCCACGGCACTCTTCGTCCAGTCGATTTCACCCATGGTTTTCTTAAGCATAACCGTCCTGGTGGCTTCTTCTTCCTTCTGGGGAATGGGGGTAAGTTTTCCCTCTTCCAGTAAAGGCAGTGCTTCCACAATCGCCTCCGCTCCCAGAACCGCCAGTCTTTCAAACAGGGACTCTCCGGTTTCCTTAGGTACCAGCTTCAAGGTCTTCTGGTATAAAATACCGCCGGTGTCCAGTCCTTCATCCATCTGCATGATGGTGACACCGGTTTCCTCTTCACCGTTAATAACCGCCCACTGTATGGGGCTGGAGCCGCGGTACTTCGGCAGAAGGGATGCGTGGATATTGATGCTTCCGTACTTCGGCATGTCTAAAATTTCCTTGGATAAAATCTGTCCGAAAGCGGCAACCACAAACACATCCGCCGGGTATTTCCGTAACTCTTCCACCGCTTCCGGGCGCTTAATCCGCTCCGGCTGCAGCACCGGAATGCCGTGTGCCAGGGCACATTCCTTTACCGGTGAAAAAATAAGCTTGTCGCTTCTGCCCTTGCATTTGTCCGGCTGTGTCACCACCGCCGTCACCTCATGTCCGGCTTTCAGCAACGCTTCCAGGGCGCCCACCGAAAAATCCGGGGTTCCCATAAACACTATTTTCATTATTCGTCACCCTCTGCTTCCATGTTCTGCAGTTCACCCTCTACCTTTTCCACGTACAAATGACCGTCCAGATGGTCCAGTTCGTGGCAGATAGCTCTTGCTAAAAGCTCCGTACCCTCTACTTCAATGGGCTCCATGTCTTCATTCAGGGCAACCGCCTTTACATAGTTGGGTCTGGTTACCACGCCGCATTTGCCGGGCACGCTTAGGCAGCCCTCCTGACCGGTCTGTTCGCCGCTCTTTTCCACAATACGGGGGTTAATCAGCACATAAGGGTCCTCGCCCGTGGTATCAATAACTACGATTCTTTTTAAAATCCCTACCTGGGGCGCTGCCAGTCCCACGCCGTTTGCTTCGTACATGGTATCCAGCATATCCTCTATCAGTTGTCTGGTACGGGGTGTCATCTCCGTTACTTCTTTACATTTCTTGGTCAGAATATCGTCACCGATTTCTCTTATCTTTCTTAATGCCATCGTTAAGCTCCTTCCATCTGTCAAAAGGCATTTACAGGGTCAAAATCTATCTGCATGCTTTCGTTTTTAAGCTGCATGCCCTGCACCTGTGCTTCCAACTCATCCTTTATCTCTATCAGTTTATCATACTTTTCGTATTTTATATAGAAAACAAATCTAAAAATATCATGAAGTTTTCCTATCCCAGCCGGTGCGGGTCCAATGACTAACAGTCTTTTGTCCACACTGTCCGCTTCCGTCACGTATTTTTTTGCCGTATCCGCCAGCATCTGCGCCAGTTTCTGCCCGTTTTCCTCTTTGGCGGCAAAAATCTGCACCGCCAGCATATGACAGGCAGGTGGATAACGCAAAAGCTCCCGGTACAGGATTTCTTCTTCGTAAAAGCCTTCGTAGTCCTGCGCCGCCGCATGCACAATGCTGTAATGCTCCGGCTGGTAGGTCTGGATGACCGCCTCCCCGGGAAGGCTGCCCCTTCCGGCACGTCCCACCGCCTGCGTCAGCAAATCAAAGGTGCGCTCCGAAGCCCGGTAGTCCCCCACGGAAAGCGACATATCCGCCGCAATCACCCCAATCAGGGTCACCTGTGGGAAATCATGCCCCTTTACAATCATCTGGGTGCCAATCAGAATATCCGCTTCCCGGTTGGCAAAGGCGGATAAAATTTCCTCGTAGCTTTCCTTTTTGCCGGTGGTGTCCGCATCCATGCGCAGCACCCTCGCCTCCGGGAACATTTCCTTTACCTTGTCCTCTATCTGCTGGGTGCCCGCCCGAAATCCCGAAATATAAGGGGAACCGCATTCGGGGCACTTTTTTACGGCAGGTATGCTGTACCCGCAGTAATGGCAGACTAACCGGCTGCCCCTGTGCTCCGACAGGGACACATCGCAGTGGGGGCATTTCATCACATGCCCGCATGACCGGCAGGACACAAAGCCCGCATACCCGCGCCGGTTTAAAAACAGCATAATCTGTTCTTTTTTCCGTAACCGGTCCGTCATCAGTTCTTTTAACTTTTCACTGAATATGGAGCGGTTTCCGTTTTTCAACTCTTCCCGCAAATCCACAGTATACACGGTGGGAAGGCTTCCGCCGGTAAGTCTTTCCTTTAAGGTAAACAGCTTATATTCGCCGTGCTTTGCCCGGTAGTACGCTTCCATGGACGGTGTCGCCGAACCTAAGAGTACACTGCCTCCGTGCAGCCTTGCCACCTCTTCAGCCACTTCCCTGGCGTGGTACTTGGGTGCATTTTCGCTTTTGTAGCTGCTCTCCTGCTCCTCATCCATAATGATAAGACCGATGTTGGGGAAAGGGGTAAACAACGCCGAACGGGGACCTATCATCACATCGATTTCCCCGTGCTTTGCCCGCTCGCACTGATCGTATTTTTCACCCTGGGAAAGGGTGGAATTGAGTACGGACACCCGGTCGCCGAAGCGGGTGTAAAACCTGAGAAGCGTCTGGTAGGTGAGGGCAATTTCCGGTATCAGCACTATTGCCTGTTTCCCCCGTTCCACCATGCCCTCAATCAAATTCATATACACTTCCGTTTTGCCGCTTCCGGTAATGCCGTGTAACAGATACGTCTGTCTGACGCCCGCATCAAATTCGGAAAGCACGGTGTCCACAATCTCTTTCTGTCCGGCGCTTAAGGTATTTCTGCCGGTTTCCTTCTTTGTGATTTTCACCGGATTGCGCAGGCTGCTCTCGACCTCTACCGTAACAATTCCCTGTTTTTCCAGTGCTTTTACCGTGGTTCCCGTTACATGCAGTTTACTGCTGATTAAGGTCATGGGCAGTATGGGCGTTTTCAGAAGTTCCGTAAGCAGTCTTACCTTTGCCACCTGTTTTTTATGGGTAAAGGTAAGCAGGGCTTCCCGCGCTTCCTCCTCCGGCACCGCCAGATGCACGAACCGCCGCTCCACTGCTTTCACTTCTTTTTTTGCCGGAATGACCGTCTTGATTGCCTGTATCATGGTGGAACCGTAGTTGCGTTTCAAAAACGCCGCTATCAGCATCTGCTTATCTTCCACCGATACATGCCCTTCCACGATTTCCGTGATATCCTTTATTTTTTCCACGTCCCATTCTGGTTTGTCCTTTATGGCAACGCAGTATCCGGTGCGTTCTTTATTGCCGGCGCCGAAGGGCACTTTCACGCACATGCCCTCCTTCAGTTCGTCTTCCATGGATGCCGGAATCCGGTACTGAAATGGCCGGTCTACTTTTTCATGAGCGATGTCAATAATGATATCCGCATATTTTTCCATGCCGTTCCTCACCAATCGTGTGTTTATGCCTGTCTGCCCCGCTCTTTTAAGATATCCGCAATCAAATCCCGTTCATCCATGGGATATTTTACCCCTTTGATTTCCTGGTAATCCTCGTGGCCCTTTCCTGCCAGCACAATAATGTCGCCCTCTTCTCCATGGTCAATGGCATAGGCAATGGCTTCTTTTCTGTCGCAGATTTCGATGTATTTGCCTCTGGTTTTTGCCATACCGGTTTTGATGTCTTCGATAATCGCCTGCGGCTCTTCAAAACGGGGATTGTCGGAGGTAATAATGGTAAAATCCGCTAAATTGCCGCTGACCTCGCCCATTTCGTAACGGCGGATTTTGGAGCGGTTGCCTCCGCAGCCGAACACGCACACCAGTCTGTGAGGCTCGTATTCCTTTAAGGACTTTAACAGGCTCTCCAGCGCCATGGCGTTGTGGGCATAATCAATCAGCAGGGTGAACTTGTCGGATACCTTTACCATTTCGATACGACCCTTTACCTTTGCTGCTAACAGCGCTTTCTTAATATTTTCATCGGACACGCCAAAATGCCGGCAGATAGCCATGGCGGTCAGTGCATTGTAAACGCTGAATTTACCGGGTGTTGCCACCTCCACGTCCAGATTGAGCAGGCCTTCCGCCCGAAATGCCACACCCAGTTCGCCGGGCTTCTTTACCAGATGCAGGTTGGTGGCTCTTAAATCGTTTTTATCGGAAAGTCCGAACTTTTCGATGCTGCAGGTATGCCCCTCAATGACTTTATCACAGTGCACGTCATCGCCGTTTACGATGCCCACCTTACACTGTCTGAATAAAAGTCCCTTGCATGCCATGTATTCTTCAAAGGAAGCATGCTCACCTTCGCCGATGTGGTCCGGCTCCAGATTGGTGAAAATACCGTAATCAAACACAAAGCCCTGGGTTCTATGCAGCATCAGCGCCTGGGAAGATACTTCCATGACCACGGTGTCGCAGCCGGCTTCCGCCATACGGCTGAAATACTCCTGCAGCACGTAGGACTCCGGTGTGGTGTTCTGGGCGTGGATATGCTCCTTTCCGATAATGATTTCTATGGTGCCCACAAGTCCTACCTTATGTCCCGCATTCTCTAATATGGACTTCACTAAATAGGTTGTGGTGGTTTTTCCTTTCGTGCCGGTAATGCCGATAATCTTCATCTTTTCTGCGGGATGATGATACCAGGCTGCCGCAATGAACGCCATGGCATGCCGGGAAGATGCCACCTTAAGCACCGTCACTTCCGGATAGGCGGGCAGCGTGATTTCCTGCTCCACCACAATCACCTTTGCGCCTGCTGCCGCAATCTCTGCCACATGCTCGTGGCTGTCGTACTTCATACCCTTTACGCAGACAAACAGACACCCCTCCGTCACCTTTCGGTTGTCAAACACAATGGCAGGAATATCCTTTTCCGCAATGTCTTTATCCGCCGCACCGCTTTCCCTTGCTTCCTGTGCGCCTGCGGGCTTTTGTAAAATCTGATAAGAAACGCCTTCCAGTAATTCCTCTAACTTCACTTTTCTTCCGCTCCTTTTCTTAAACCATATGTTTCTATTTTACTCTATCTTCCCTGTTTTTGCCATAACATTTTTAGCTTCCGTCCCTGCCGTTGTTTTCCTCTATTTTTCCATCAAAAAAGGAAGCAGAAACTTTTTTCGTTCTGCTTCCCTTTTTCTTAATCCTCTTATCATTTTACAGCATACCGGCTTTCCACGATGCTTTTCAGCCTGTCGTACGCAGGCTTTGGCGTACCGTCCGCCCGTACCAGTCCGCTGGGTGCATTCAGCCATGCGCCGTCCGCGAAATCCCAGTAAGTAGCCGCTTTCACATAAGGACTGTTTAAGAGAATACCGTACATTTCCGCCAGCTCATCCTGCTGTCTGATTTCCATAAACGGCACCGTATCCCAGTTTTTTACCCGGTAATCATTCAAATCCTCTATTTCCGGCGGCATAAGCATACCGGACAGAAGGGTATTTTCCGTAAAATGCACCGGCAGTCCAAAACGGGAAAACCGTTCAATGACTTCTCTTATTTTTTTCGCCCCCCAATACCCCTGATGCTGATGGGACTGAATGCCGATTGCATCTATCGGCACACCGGCCTGCAGGCACTCTTCTATCACTTTCTCATATTTTTCCGTGGTATTAAAGTCATTGATTAAAAGCCTGGCTTCCGGGTCTGCTGCCTTTGCCGCCGCAAAAACCTCTTTTATCAGAGTCATCCTTCCGTACCGGGCACAAATTCTGCTCACTGCATTATCATACTTATCAAATACCGGCAAAATAACCGTTTCATTAATCACGTCCCAATAGGTAATCTTTCCCTTGAAATGGCTTACCTCCCGGTTTATACGTTCTAACTGTTTTTCAAAAATAGTTTTATCATCGTAGGATAACAGCCAGTCTGCACATACCGTATGCCAGCACAACGGATGCCCCTTTAAGGCAACGCCTCTTGCTGTAAGAAATTCTACGCATTTATCCATTTCCGCCTGTCTGACATCTCCCTCTTTCGGTTCGTAAGTCCCCCAGTAAAAAGGCAGCGTTCCGTAATTAAACAAATCCAGCCACTCTTTTGTCCGCTTTCCGTACTTTTCTTTTTCGCTTTCTTCCGTGGCATTCACATAGCGTAATACATCAAATGCTCCGCATCCAAATAAAAAATTTCCATTCTGCATAAAGAAATCCCCCTATTTTAGCTTATGCCTCTCATCCTTCCTTTATCATAACGAAATTTTTCTCTTTTTTTACCGGACAATTTCTACATAATATCCTATAAAATCATAGAAATTCGCATAAAAAATCCTCCTGTATCTGCGTTTGTATTTTCTACATCATAGCAGTTCAGGAGGACTTTCTTTGTCATGCTGTTTTTACTGTCTTACTTTGCTATTTTAGTTTCCGAATTCCGTAAGTCCTTCGGATACTTCATAGGTATAGTTTTCGCGGTTGGATGTCACGATATCGGAGTACATCTGTGTACCGTCAATGTAACCCTTCGTGTTGTACCAGCTATCTGCAAAGGTTGAATAACCTGACATTCCCACAGATGCCGTGGTCATATACTCATCGCCGGGCAGCTTCACAATGCCGTCGTATTCCACCGGGAAGTAAACCGTTGTGGTTTCAAATTTTCCCTGGGAATTGGAGACCGTTGCAGAGTAAACCACTACATAACGGTTATTGTTTCTGAAGTCCGTTCCCTGTGTTTTGGCAAGGAGCAGATATTCACCCTTAACAGCAAGGTCTGTTGCTTCCGAACCGCCATTGTAGCTGTTTGCAATATAGCTTAAAATCTGGTCCTGCGCATCTGCATATAAGGTCTGCTTGTATTCCTCGCTGATATCGGAAAGCTGGGAAATAGTTTCGTATTCCGCATATACTTCAAAACCGTCTCCGCATTCCGCTGTGTAATAGTCACGGTTGGCTTCCACGATTTCCATGTAGCAAATCAGCGGATTGATGTAACCTCTGGTGCTGTACCAACTGTTTCCGAAGTAAGTGGAACCGCAAACGCCTCTGCTATCCTCGTAGGAAAGTGTGCCGTCTGCTAAAAGAATGTTGGTAAATCTGACAGGGAAATATACCTTAGTCGTCGCAAAGCTTCCTTCGGAGTTGGAAGCCGTACCGGTATAAATCACATACAGGTCATTGTAGTAGCTTACATAGCCGCTTCCGTCTTTTACATAGTCAAAAACATAGCCTGCATACTGCAAATCTGTTAAAGAAGATGCTGTATTGTAAGAGTTGGCTGCATACGCATAAATGCTGTCTTCCGCTTCGGACTTTACATTGTTAAGAAAATCCTCCGTAAGGGCTGAATAGCTGCTTACATATTCCGGTAAGCCTTCTACCGTATACTGCTTTTCGAGACTTGCGGGCACCTTACCTAAATTCTGTGCGTAGTAGGACATATCCGAACCGTTAATCGTAATGGTTACGGTATCGCCGTTGCAAAGTCCGTCAATCTGGCTTGCCTGGAAATCATAGTAGCTTAATTCGGAACCTGTGTATTCCATGCTGATGTAACCGTTGGGTGCCGTTCCGGTAAAGGAAACGGATAAATCCGCAAAGGCATCAAAAGTACCGACTTCTTCCAGTCCGCTTACCACATATACAGAGTCCTTGTATTTCACTTTGCAGTTCAGATAATCCTTCACTTCATCGCTTATGTTCCAGGTATATTCCACTTCCATACCGTTGGAAAGATTGTTGTACTGCTCTAAGCTTACGCTTACATAAGACTCCAGCACATCTATCGGTGTTGTGAGCCTTAACCAGTCACCGTATTCTTTTTTCGCCTTACCCGTAAAGGATAATTTCTTGCCGTACTTTGCCTCAATGGCATCCCAGTCAATCGTTACCTTCGCATTTCCGTATCCGTCGTAACCGCTTGCCTCGATGGTAAGATACTTGTCTAGGTTAATGGTCTTTCCGGCGTTGATTGCCACAATAACAATCACAACAATGGCAATGATGGCTGCAAGCGCCGCTGCTGCCGCAATAATAAGTGTTTTCACCAGAAGCTGCTTTTTAGGCGCAGCATTCTTCGGCTGCACTGCTGCGTTCACAGGTGCTGCTCCCTGTACCGGGGCTCCCGCATTCATGGGTGCTGCTCCCTGTACCGGGGTTCCTGCATTTACGGGTGCTGCTGCGTTAAGCGGTTGTCCGCATCCGATACAAAACTTGGCATTATCATCATTCTGTCTGCCGCATTTTCCACAAAACATAATTTTCCCTCCTCATTGGTACTTTATGACATTTTTGTCAATCTTTAGACATTCTATATGATTGGAAGGAAAAAAGCAACCGTTAAAATGTAAAATCTTGTTCATCATCGCAAAAATCATTTGACAATCTATCTTTTATAGCTTACGTTTTTTATAAATGAATTACAGAAACATGAGAATCCCGTAATCCAAACGGTTCCTGTACGGACCGTTTTGTTATTTATACCCAAATCCACCCTCTATTAGATGTTACTTACAAACTCCAAAAGGCTCTCTGTCACAACAGCAATTTCTTCATCAATCCATCGCTTATCTGAAGTATCAAGTCTATGAATGTAGTCCTTATCACTAAAAGCAACTCTTAATCTCCTAACAATATCATTTCCGGTATTTTCCTTCATCGTTGCGTCATGGAATATGTATGTATCCAAAGCTACCATCAATTTTTCTCTATTAACAAAATCCTTCAAGTAATACATATCATATACATCCTTATACCTTGTTGAAAATGGTCCAAATTTGAGAAGTGAACGCAGTTTTTCTGCTAATATTTGCTCATTGGAATTAATCAACAAGCTTGCTCCTTCATCATCGTACGCAATATCGAAACAGTATTCTTCCTGCTCCAGTTCAAATCGATTATGTACCCCTAAATCTATCTTACTTCTAACTTGATTGCCCTCTGTATCCTCAATCAAAATGAATACCTGTTTTCCGCTATAATCCTGTTGTTTCAACTCTTCAATCTTGCCCAACCTGCTAATCTTGATTCCATCAAGACAATTCAGCTTACTTATAAACGCATCTATCGATTCATCTGCCAAGGAATACTTAATAAAATCAATATCCAAGTCTTGCGTAGCTCTCCGAACATTATTTGTCTTGCTGCGCATAACCACACCACCCTTAATCGTTACATTTCTACTCAACGGACCAACTGATAATGCTTTTAATACAATATCCTGACACACTTTCGCAGACGCCTTATCTCCCTGATAACCGTTTTCATTTGTCTCCTCTATCAGCTTTTGTATATTAACCATTATAAAACCTCCAATCTTAACGTCTCCATAACTGTGTTGGATTTTGGCAATTCATATGCATACTCTGCAACTAAAGTCATATCCAACTCATGAACAATTCTTCTATAGCTTGCAATTATTTCCTTGTAAAAATCAAAAGAAAACTTTCTTTTATTTCGTATCAATTCCACAAGAAGACGCTCTTTATCATAAATCACAATATCCACACCATCATAATTCATCTTAGTTTTTCCCATATCAAAGG
>CAVHWP010000014.1:29732-62008 GCA_963639875.1 Bacteroidaceae bacterium | reverse complement strand
GGTACTTGTAAGTGCACCGCCAGGGGCTCGAACCCTGGACACCCTGATTAAGAGTCAGGTGCTCTACCAACTGAGCTAGCGGTGCGTATTTACTTGTTGTTTCACAACGCAAGTGTTATTATATGTCATACTTTGAGAAATTGCAACCCCTTTTTTTAATTTTTTGTAATTTTTTTGATTTTTTTCTTTTCGCACTCCTTACAATACCCATAAAGCTCCAATTTATGCCCTGTCACCACAAAATCCTTTGCCTCGCCGTGCAGGTGCAAATCCTCAAAAGGGCAGACCTGAAGCGCTACTTTCTTGTGGCACTGCAGACAGATGGCATAGTGGGTGTGGCTGCCCTTGTTCCATTCGTACACAACCGTACCGTCCCCGATAAAATTGCTTTTTTCCACAAAATGCATTTCCTCAAAGGTGGCAAGAATACGGTAAATGGTGGAAATGGCGTATCCCACGTTGCCTTCCTTTTTCAGGATTTCCTGATAAATCTGCGTTGCGGAAAGCGGTTCTTTGCTTTCCACCAGCACATGATATACATCTTTTCTCTGTTTTGTCCATTTAACACCCTTCGGGTAACAATATTCTTTTTCTTCCATAATTATTGTTCTTTCTGTAATATAACATTTTCCATAAAACAGGCTTTTCCCTAAAACAGCATCAGCGGAAAAATCCTGCGGGCACAAGCTCCAAAAGCAGACCTGTGACGACGCCGATACCGTAAAGGAGCGCCACAATTTTTATATTTTCTTTCACATTCCGGTTGGTACGGAATAAAACCAGGACGCCCACACCGGCGCCGACTAAAAGTCCGGACATGCAGGCGGCAAAGCTCAGCACACCTTCCACATAGAGCTGGGTCAACACAACGGATGCCGCGCAGTTGGGAATTAAGCCCACAACACCGGCAATCAGTTCCCCGATGACAGGCTTATTCAGAAACAGACCGCGCAGATTTTCTTCTCCCCACACATGCAGGACTGTATTCAGAATAAAAGTAACAAGCAGAATAAAGCCGGTGATTTTTATGGTGTGGATAAAGGCAGAACCCACAATACTGCTGCTTTTTCCGCAGTGGCAGTGGTCATGCTCACACAGTTCATGAATATGCTCTTCCTTATCTTCCCCTGCTCCGTGATGGCTTTTCCGTATAAAAAAGTCTATCAGGAAGCCCGCAATCATACCGATTACCATTTTCAGTACCAGAATTTTGATAATAGTAAGCGTACCGATGCTCTTTTCAGATATCAGAATGGGAAGCATCTCGTCCGAAGTGGAGAGATAAATGGCAATCAGGGTGCCAAGAGTAATTACCCTGCCGGCATACAGGCTGGTAGCTGCAGCCGAAAAACCGCACTGGGGAACCGCCCCTAAAATGCCGCCGAACAAAGGTCCTAATTTTCCTGCTTTTTTCACAGCATTCTGCATTTTATCCGCTGCTTTATTTTCCAGATATTCCATGACAAAGTAAGTCAGGAATAAAAACGGTATCAGTTTTACACTGTCTATAACGGTATCAAGTATAACGTCCCACATGATAGAATAATCTCCCTGTTTTATTTGCAAATGCAATTCATTTGCATTTAGAACTATATCATAAAACGGGAGAATGTCAAGCAGAAATTGTCAGTCGGTCGGTTTTTCTTTCTGCCGCATCCGCAGGTATTTTTCCACCACCGGACGAATGGGCGGGGAAATGGCATCCGGCACATCCTCAGGGGCGAAAAAGCGCAGCTCCTCGATTTCTTCTTCCTGGTGTTTCAGGGTTCCGTGGTATTTTTTGCAAAGATAAATGATTTCCACGTTGGAAACCTCATCGCCGTTGGGGTACACATAGTGCACCTCCGGGCCGGAATTTATCATAAAAGGAGTCATTTCATCGGCAATAAGTCCGGTTTCCTCGAAAAGCTCCCTTTTGGCACATTCCTCTATTCTTTCGTCTATTTCTATGGAGCCGCCGGCGTAACCCCACATGTGGTTGTCGGTGCGCCTGCCCAGCAGAATTTCACCCTTTTCATTTTCAATAATGATGCTGCCGGCACACTGTATCAGCGTCCGGTGCCCTACGATTTTGCGCAAATCCGCTATATAACTGCTCAAAAAATCCCTCCTTTGCACAGTCGAAATGCTTCTGTATTTTTTATCATGCTACCGCATCCCACCGGCAGCCGTCAAGGCTTATTGTCCTGCTTGCGGGCATGTATTATCTGAATGACAACCCTTCCCTTAACTTCCAGTTGAACCGTCTTGTCAACATAGATATGGGCGATTTGGACAAAGTCCGCGAGCTTTTCTTTGCCTACTTTGAGGACTTTTTTGCGGGCGAACATCCCATAGTGGAAAAATTTGAGGTTCCTTATGAAACCTATACCCTGCCGCTTTTCAAAATGAACCCCGAAGGAACTTCCAAAGGCGATATTGTGGTTCACGGCGGTTTCTACGCACCGAGAGCCTCGGCTTTCGATGAAAGGATTACCCGCTGCGTCAGCGTTGCCCAGTTCCCCGCGCTCCGCACAAATCTCCATGACTCTTCCTTCGCAGCCGGTCTTATCTGGGGGCTGCTCAATGTTATATTATTTTTATTTGGCTGGCTGATTGATTTGATGTATACTGTTAAGAAGGGAAAAGGGATGGTATTTTTCGACACGTATTTCCACCGCACCGGTGCAAAGGGCGTTTATTCCCTGCTGCATTATCTGCACAGAATAGACCTGCTGAAAACGCGAAATCCATTACCGCCCGTGAAATTACAGAAAAAGAACAGGCAAATATCCGGGGAAAAATGTTTACGGAGGGCATACAGCTTTTCAAACAGTACGGTCCCCAGCGGCTTACCGTGGACAAGCTCACCAAAAGCTGCGGCATCGGCAAGGGCACCTTTTACCATTTTTATGAGTCAAAGGAGGCCTACCTGCTGGCACTCGAGGAATATTGCAGCAACCACATCGTGATGATGTTAGCGGAGGCATTGGACGGCCGCAAGCAGATGACCACCCACGAATTTTTCCTGTTTTTCCGTAAGTACCTGCAGTGTGATTACGACCTGCTGCAGTTTATGTCCATTGAGGATTTTCTGTGGGTGCAGCGCCATTTAATCGCCCCCGAAAATTTTTATACCAAAGAGCAGATGCCCGTGCTGGAGCACTGCCTCGCCCTCATATCCGATGCCCGGAAGGACTTAAACAAGGGGCTGGTCATGAACCTCGTCAAGAGCATTTATGCCATGCGCGAGGTCCGTGCCAATCTGGTGGAGGAGGCTCTGCCGGACACCATCGAATTTTTGTTGGTGCAGATTGAAAAATATATTACGGGTGAGGAATAAGTCACGCCTGCAGATATTTCTCTGTCAGGACAGAATTTACCTTGGGATTTGCGGCTGCGATATCGCTTATCATCTCCGTGTCCGCATCATTTCCCCCGTAGTCCGTCACCCGTCCGCCGGCTTCCCGCACTAAAAGCATGCCGGCAGCATAATCCCAGATTTTTAAGTTCCGTTCAAAATACGCCTCTATCCGTCCGCATGCCACATAAGCTAAGTCCAGCGCTGCGGAACCGCTTCTTCGGATGTCCTGGCAATCCTTAAAAATTGCCTGAAATACCTTGAAATTCTCCTCCGCCATTTCTTTATAATAGGGAGATGTTCCTATGGCTATCAGACATTTTTCTATTGTTTCCGCCCCGGACACTTCTATTTTCTGCCCGTTACAATAGCTTCCTTTTCCCTTTTGCGCCGAAAACAGTTCGTCCGTATAGGGATTGTAAATCATGCCCAGCACCACGCTGCCTTCCTGCATGAGTGCCAGGGAAATCACACTCGCCCGGTAATCATGAATAAGATTGGTGGTGCCGTCCACCGGGTCCAGCACCCAGACAAGTCCGTTTTTGTCAATTTCCTCGTTGCTCTTTTCCTCGCTTAAAAACTGCACTTCCGGGTACAGCTCCTCCAAACGCCCGCGGATAAACTGCTGCACGGCAAAATCCACTTCCGTAACATAGTCGGCAATGCCTTTTTCCCGGGTATGGGCTGCCGCATTCCTGTCTGCAAATAATTTTCCCGCTTTCTTAAGAAGGGCTTCCAATTCCTCTGTATTAATCTTGTCAGCGTTAAAGCTATCTGCATTCCTGTTATTTCTGTCCATGTTATCTGTTATTTTCATAAGCCGCCTGCAAAATGCCATCCTTTCCTACCTGAAATACCACCGCCCGGTGTGCCGTTACCCCATCCGTATACGGGGGAACCACCGGACAATCACTATAATACGTCCTGACTCCCGCTTCTGCAAGCATCTGAAAGACAACGGGGGAGCCGCTCTCATACCGTCTGTCGCTGGATACGCAGATAACTGCTGCCTCCGGGGATACCGCCTGCAAAACCTCCCGGCTTAAGCTGTTTTCCTGTCCATGGTGTCCCACTTTGAAAACATCCGCCCGGATTTTTTCCATGCAGTCCTTATAGCAGTCCTTCTCCGTATCCCCTGTGAAAAGGAAGGTTTTTCCGCCGCAGGTAAAACGCAGTAGCAGGCTGGCGCTGTTCATATACCGGTCCATTTCCGGCAAAAGCTCCGTGTGCCCCGCTCCGTACAGCTCTTTCATCCATTCGGTTTCCCTTTCAAGGGCTGCCTCAGAAGGTCCCAGGACTTCCACTCCTTCACCTCTCCCCATAAACGGAGTTTTTTGCAGGACTTTTCCACCGTTTTCTTTCACATAGGTGGTTAATTCGTGAAAATCATTCAATGCGGCAATGAATTTATTTCCGGACTCGGTTTCCGCCTTCATCCATAGATATTTCATCATGGATACGGTTTCCATGGGAAACGGCTGCCACAATTCTTCCGGCATCCATTTTTTTGCAGCCGGCAAAAGACCGCAGGTATGGTCCTCGTGAATGTGGGTGCACACCATAATGTCAATATGCCCTATTCCCTTCTGTTCCAGATACTCTGCCGCCTGTATTCTGCCGGTCGCCGTTTCTTCATATTCGGCATTTTCATTACTGCCGCCGTCAATGAGCATCACAAATCTGCCTTCCCTGTAATTTCGGTCGGGAACCTCCACCAGTATGGCGTCCCCGTTTCCTACATTGATAAACGTAACCTGTGCTGCATAATCTGTCATATGTGTCATTTCCTTTGATATGACAAAGGCTGCCCAAAGAAGACAGCCCTGTCGTTTATTTTGTCATTTTTGTCCTGTTGCTTTTTATTTCATCGCTTTCTTAATATACACAGCGCTCATTACCAGCACAAATATCGTCATCACAATGGCGCAGGCACTCGCAAAACCGAATTTCAGGGTCTTGATGCCATAGGTATACATAAACTGGGTAATGGTGGTCGTGGTGTTTGCCGGACCGCCGCCGGTCAGAATATTTACCTTTTCAAACAGGCGGAACGTATCAATGGTACGAAGCATGGCACAGAGGGCAATGCCGTTTCCGATGTTCGGCAGCGTGATGTGCCAGAACCGCTGCAGAGCGCCCGCCCCGTCAATGCTTGCCGCCTGGTACTGCGCCTCCGGCACGCCCTGCAGATGCGCATAAATCAGCAGAAAGGCAAACGGTGCATTCTGCCATACATCAATAATAAGAAGCGTAGGGAAAGCGGTCTTCGTATCATAAAACCAGTTGTATACCGGCAGTCCCAGCGTGGTGAAAAGCTGGGTCACAATGCCGTAATTCGGGGAAAGCATCATTCTCCATATCAGGGCTACCGTAACAGCCGGAAGCAGGAAGGGCAAAAGAAGCAGCGTTCTTACTATCTTCTGTCCTCTTTTTAAGCTCTTGACAAAAAGTGCAATGGCAAGTCCCAAACCCACTTCCAGTATTACTGCCAGCACCGTAAATTTTACCGTGTTCCATACCGCCTGACGGAAATACATGTTCTGAAACAGTGCCGTGTAATTGGCAAGTCCCGTAAACGGGTGGGTGCCCTTCAGATAATTATAATTGGTAAAGCCGTAATATATCGTGAAGAAGACCGGATAAATGGTCATCAACAAGAGGAACAGCAGCGTCGGCGCCGTCATCTCGTAGGCGAATATTTTGATTTTCCCGTTTGCGTTTTTTGTCATGTTCATCTTACTTCTTGCCTTTCCGTCAAACATCTGTCTGTTGCATACATCATTTCTGTCTGCTTCTGTTGCATATAGCATTTCCATCTGCTTATGCCAGGACCATACTCCTGTTTTACTGCATCAGCGCTTCCAACTGGCTCTGTGCATCGTTAAGTCCCTGCTCCACGGTCTTGGTTCCTGCCATGATGTTGCCCATTTCTGCACCGAGGATGTTGGTAAACTCAGTCCATTCTGCAATCGCAGGTCTGTATACACCGTTTTCCAGAGCCTTGCATACGGTTTCCAAATGAGGGTATTTTGCCAGTACATCCGCATTGGTAAGGCAGCTGTATCTGCAGGGAACACCGCCGTTTTCCACGCTTGCAAGCTGTACTTCCGGGTCCATGATGTATTTCAGTAATTCCAGAGCCAAGACGGGATGAGGGCTGTTTGCGGGAATACCGATGGTCCAGGTGCCGTATTCAGAGGTGTTGTAAACTTCTGCGCCGTCCTTTGCTGTAGAAGGGCTTACCATGTAGTTTGCGGCACTGTCTGCGGTCGGTACATACCAGCCGGGCCAGCCGATTGCCAGTGTTGCGGAACCGTTGTCTACGGAAGCGGTTACGTCATCCTTGGACATGGCTGCGCCGGTTCCGATTAACTCCAGGTAATAATTCATTGCCTGGGTAAATTCCGGTGTGTTGACGGTGGGATTGTTGTTCTCGTCCACTACCCAGCCGCCGTTTGCAAGCAGAATAGGAAGGAAATCGGATACGATATTGTCGCCGGTGTCTCCTCTGTAAGCAAAACCATTGGTGCCTGCTTCTTTGGAAGCCTTTGCCACATTCAGCATATCTTCCAGAGTGGTAATGTCTTCCGGCTTATAGCCTGCCGCTTCTACATTTGCCTTGTTGTAAAGCATAACTGTTACATTTCCGAAATAAGGTGCCAGGTAAATGTCATCCCCTACCATACAGATTTTTGTGGTGTTGGGAATAATATCGTCATCGAAGCTGTAGCCCATTTCGGACAGATTTGCCAGCACGTTATTTTCGGTAAATTCTGCCATCCAGCTTCCGTCTATCATGCACAAATCATAGGTACCGGTGGTGTTTACCGCATCCAGGGCAATGCCGGTATGCAAATCATCGAAGGACATTTCCAGTACTTCGATTTTACAGTTGTGGCTTTCTTCAAAGTCGGGCAGGGCTGCCTTGATAACATCCGCATAGGAGCCGCCTCTTAAAATAATGGTCATGTCGGTGGTTTCTGCTGCGCCCGTTTCCTGGGAATTGTCCGCGGTGCTTTCCTGCGCGGCATTTCCTGCCTGCGCCGTGCTGCCCGTCTGTGCGGAATTGTCATTGTTGGACGCGGTTGTGTTGTTTCCACAGGCTGCAAGGGATGCAATCATTGCCATACATGCTACTGTGGCGATAATTTTCTTCATTTTCATACATTTTCTCCTCTTTTAACGATTGATTTATTCTTTCACAGCACCACTGGATAAACCGCTTATCAGGTAGTTCTGTGCAAAGACCACAAATAAGGCTACCGGCAGGAAAGAACTGACGCCCCCTGCCGCCACCAGTCCGAAATTGGTTACGTTGTCCTCGGTATTCAGCACCGCCAATGCCAGCGGAATGGTGTAGTTTGCCGGGGAACGCGTCAGGATGACGCTGTAGGTATATTCATTCCATGCATACATAAAGGAAAGCATGGAGATTGCTGCCACACCGGGAAGCACCAGCGGCAGTACCAGTCTGGTGAAAAGCTGCCATTCCGTGGCGCCGTCCACTTTGCCACTCTCTTCCACTTCCTCGGGAAGTTCTTCAAAAAAGGAAACCATGAACCAGATGACCAGCGGAATGTTCACCAGCATACAGGACAATATAATAGGAAGTCTTGTTCCCATCAGGTTCCATTTGGTAAACAGGGTGTATAACGGGATAACAAAGGCTACCGGCGGAAGAACTCTCACCAGCAGCACCCAGTAGGTAAGGGGCTTTTTCATGCCGAACCGGAAGCGTTTCCTGGATATGATGTAAGCTGTGGTCAGTCCCAGAACGAGGGACATAACCAGTGCACTCACTGCATTAATCAGACTGTTTTTCAGCGCCGTGCCAAAGCCTTTTCCCACAAACAGCTCTGTAAAATGCTCTCCGGTAATCTGATGAGGGATAAGCCCTGCGCCCATGCTTGTCTCCGCCGTAGGTCTGATTGCCATCAGTACCAGCCAGTAAATGGGAAACAATGCGGCAAACAGCAGTACTATTAAACAAACGCCCTTCAGGGCAAATACCATTCTTTTCTTCACCAGATGTTTTCTGCGGATATGTTCTCTGCTTATGCTGATTTTGCCCCGGTACGGTCTTTCTACCGGAAGCATTCCTGTTACGTCCATCTTTTTCTTCCTTCCGTATTCCGGTCCTTCTTTTTGCTGCGACTCTCTTTTCTGCCGCATGCCGTAAGACCTTTTTCGATGCTTATTCTAAGACGGCGCCGTAAAATCCATAATCACAGAGCTGTAAATTGGGTGTAAAAAAAGCCGGCAGACTCAAACTGGTCTGCTGACTTGCTTTTTCCTTCCCATATTTATTTTTAGAATGTAATTATCGAAAAAATATTTTCTTGTCGATTTATTTTTGTTATTGTGATAAAATCATAATGTTGCCACTCCTATACCGGCACGGGAAGGAGGGTTGACTTACGGAAATTATTATAACTTTTATTATCTCTGTCATGGCAAGTGTAGTTGCCTACTACATATGCAAATGGCTGGACAGGGATGAATAACGGCAACCAGCCTAAGGTCTAAGCCACCTTGCAAAAACGGAATAGAAAAGCCAGCGTCTTGCACACGCTGGCTTTTCCTGTTGCCCTTACGGACTTATTATAACTTTTTTGCCTACACAAATTATAACACAGCAAATGATTTTGTCAAACTCTCCTACATTTTTTATGATAACTTTTTTACTTATTGCTGTTGGGGTACTCCCTGCCTTTCAGCTTTTCCACTTTTTCCACCATCCCTTGTTCATTCACATCAAGATTTCTCGGAAGTATCAACCGATACTCTTTGTCATCCCCTTTGGCGCCTACTGTCACTTCGCAAAAATCACGGTATTCTCCCAAATAAATCATAACCCACATCGAAATACGAGAACCTTCCTCCGTTGTATTCTCATTGGATTTATAATAAACCTGGCTGAAATCTTCACTCGTGGCGTCTTTCACATCCACTGTCACCACAGAAGCGTCCTCGTTATTCATGATATCATACGCATAATACAGCATATACCCGTCAAAGTCGTACCAGCGCGGTTGGATATCAAGTCCTTCAAAATCAAAGGTGTCATACCACACCAGCTCCACATTGTCCTGTCCGTCATCTTTAACCGGAACGACATTCCCCTGTTCCGTATTCACAAGGTTCCCGGCTAAAGCCTCCTGTTCCTCGGTAATTCTTTCAGGAGTGGCTTCTGCTAATGCGTCCGTCTGTGTTCCGCTTGAGTTTGCTCCGGCGCTATCCGTCTGCGTTCCGTTCAGGTTTGTTCCGGCGCTGTCCATCTGCATTTCGTTCAGGCTTGCTCCGGCGCTGTCCCTCTGCGTTCCGCCCGGGTTTGTTCCGGCACTGTCTGTTTCCATTTCGCTGTTGGCGGCAGGTGTTGTTTTTTCGTTGTCAGCTTCCTTCCCCTTGGGGCTGGTCGCAAAGCACACCGCCACAATGACAACTATTACGATGGAAATGCTTGAAATCCAAAATGTCGGTTTTTTGTAATTCATCATGTTCTTCACCCTCCCTTTCACTCCGTTTTCTCCAAAGGCAACCGGACATGCCGCAATCATTTTCCTCGGCACGCTGCAAGTCAACAATGCCTTGCAATAGTCCGCCCTTGCACCTTCCGTTTCTCCCTTGATAACTTTTTCATCACAGGCATATTCGATATCCCCGCACATCAGAATATAGGCTGCCCAGCAAAGCGGCTGGAACCAATATACGGATAAAATCAGAAAACCAAGCGGCTTCCACAGGTAATCTTTTCTGTCAAGGTGTGCTGTTTCATGTTTGAGGACATATTTTTTCGTTTCCTCGTCAAGTCCGGACGGCAGATAAATCCGGGGACGAATGATACCCAGAATAAACGGGTCCGCAATGTCGTCGCATTCGTATATGTTTTTTTCAACCCTTACCGACGCCCTCACCTTCCATTTTACCGTAACATAGGCTGCCAGTGCATACAGAAGCAGCGCCGTAGTTCCGGCTAACCAGACAACCGTGCCCACATACATCCACACCTGCAGAGGATTTGCACTTGCCGCTTTATCGGGGGTAAAATGCTGCTGCAGCGCCGGGTTAATCAGGTTGTCCACGTTCTCTATGCCGGAGCTGATGTGAGGATTGCTTTCCATGGCAATGCCTGCGGGAATGGGTTCGCTCGTGGGCACCAGGCTGAATATGCTTTCCATCGGAAACGGCATTATCAGCTTCGCCGCCACTAAAATCCACAAAAGACAGGTTATCCATTTCGGCATTTTCCTGCATAAAACGCGGACCAGCATAATGACAAGGATTAGTACGCTTACGGTAATAGCGTTATTCAATATCTGCAAAAAGACATTTTCCATCTCACGTCCCTCATTTCTTTCATAACTTGTGAAAAAATTTTCTCACACTAATCTTCCTTCATTTTATCAATCATCTTCTGGATTTCTTCGACATCCTTCTTGGACAGCTTCTTGCGTGAGGCAAATGCTGCGATAAAAGCGGGCAGGGAACCGTCAAAATTATCCTCTATGATTTTCTCGCTCTGGGCCGCACCGAATTCTTCCTTACTCATAAGAGCCGTAACCACACCGTTTTCATTTTGAAAGATACCGCGCTCGCACAGTCTTTTCAGCATGGTGTAGGTGGTGGACTTTTTCCATTCCAGCTTCTGCTCGCACAATTTTACCAGCATTCCGGATGACAGCGGTTCATTCTCCCAGATAATGTCTGCAAATTTTCCTTCTACAACTCCTAATTTCAGCTCGTCCATGTGTTTTCTCCTTTGGTCTAATGTTAGTAAACCATTTCTTGATTTTAGTCTACAATGATTAGACCACTTTGTCAATCCATTTTTAGCAAAAAAATACCCCGGAGGAATTTTTGTAAAGAAATGTCATCTTTACGCATTCTCTCCGGGGTGGTTGTTATTCTTATTTTTTTCCTAAATCATCACACTACAGGCATGCTATCAGCCGGAACACCTGCTCCACGGTTGCCGTCAGATTTTCCCTTGCCTTTTCCGGTGACATTGCTTCTTCCAGCGTGGTAACCGAGCGCAATATGGGGAAAAACGCATCTATTCCGTGTTGATTGCACAAAACGGCGTCTTCTGTGACGCATCCGCTGAAAGCCAGCACTTTTTTTCCGTATTTCTTTGCCATGCCGGCAACTCCGATGGGAGCTTTTCCCATGACGGTCTGCCCGTCCAGTCTGCCTTCACCGGTTATGACAATGTCGGCATTCTTTATATATTCCTCTAACTTTGTTTCCTCTAAAACAATTTTTACGCCCGACTCCAATACGGCATTGGTATAGGACAAGAAGGCAAAGCCAAGACCTCCCGCAGCTCCGGTTCCCGCCTTATTCTTATCGGACTTCGGGTATTTGTCCTTCGTAAGTCCGGCATAGCGGGCAAGCCATTCATCCATTTCCGCAATCATGGACGGCGTTGCTCCCTTCTGCGGACCGAAAACAGCGCTGCAGCCCTGCTCCCCGCACAGGTGATTTGCCACATCGCACGCAACCTTGAAATGACATTCCTTCAGTTCCGGTACCACCCGGTCATCCGTAATTTTTTCTATCAGCGCTAGTCCTTTTGCTCCGTAAGGAACCTGCTTTCCATCTTTATCTAAGAAGCCATAGCCCAAAGCCTGCAGCATTCCGACACCACCGTCATTTGTTGCACTGCCGCCTATACCGACAATAAAATTCCGGCATCCCTTTTTAATGGCATCCCGTATCAGTTCACCCACTCCATATGTAGTGGTATAAAGGGGATTTCTGTCCTTTTCCGCAAGCAGCGTAATGCCGGCTGCCGCTGCCATTTCTATGACTGCCGTTTTGGTTTCCGCAATTATGCCATAAGATGCTTCCACCGTATTTCCCATAGGACCGGTTACCCTGACATGCTCTGTTTTTCCGTTCATTCCGGTTGTCAACGCCTCAACCGTTCCCTCGCCGCCATCCGCCAGAGGACGAACCTGCACGTCAATGTCACTGTTTACTCTGTGTATTCCTTCGGCAATCGCCGCGCCTGCCTCCATGGAGCTTAAGCTTCCCTTGAAGGAGTCTATTGCCACTGCAACTTTCATAATTTCCCCATTCTCTGCATCTTTACAAGATTTATCATAAAACAGTATACATCTTTTTTCCTCTATTGCGCAATCTAAGGAAAAGACTATTGCCGAAAATAGATTTCACTTTCTGCGAACAGAACTGCCTTTCCGCTTAAATACGTTCTATCACCGGTATAACGGCAGTACAAGGTACCGCCCCTTTTTGATGCCTGGTATGCGGCGAATTCCGCTTTTCCGAGTTTTTCCGCCCAAACAGGAATTACATGGCAATGCCCTCTTCCGCAGACAGGGTCCTCTGCCACATTGCATTTTGGTACAAAGCTGCGGGTTACGCAGTCATAGTCGCTTCCCAGTGCAGTAACATGCAGGGCCAGCCCGTCCATCTGCTTTATAATACTTTGATTAGGTACCAGATTTTTAACCTGTTCTTCCGACTTCAAAATCAGAACCATGTCGGCACCCATATAGGCTTCAGCCGGTGTTGTTCCAATTGCCTGCGTCATTTGTTCTGTTACCGGAATTTGCTTCGGATGATAGGATGGGAAATCCAGTGTAAGCAATTCGTCATTTCTCGTAACATGTAATAGTCCGCTCAATGTTTGAAAATGTACCGTTGTCTCCTCGGGTTCAATAAAATGTGTAATAACATAAGCGGTAGCCAGTGTTGCATGTCCGCATAAATCCACTTCTCCTCCCGGAGTGAACCAGCGGAGGTGATACTTCTTCCCGTCTTTTACAGCAAAAGCCGTTTCGGACAGGTTATTCTCTATCGCTATTTTTTGCATCAGCTCCTCATCCAACCATCGCTCCATCACACAGACAGCCGCCGGATTTCCCTTGAACACTTCCTCTGTAAATGCATCCACAATATACTGTTTCATTACAAGACCTCTCTTTCCATCTCAATATCCGCCTTCTCTGATTTCCAGAACTCTTTTCGGTACGGAACCTCATGAAAGCCAAACTTTTTATACAGGTGAATTGCCGGCTTTAAGCCTCTGCATGAAATCAGAACTTCCTTACATGCCCCGTGTTGCTCTGCATAATTCATTGCAGCCTGTAAAACCGCACTTCCCGCACCCGTGCCGGTATACTGATTTTTTGCCGCCAGTTTACATATTTCCCACGTTGTTCCCTCCAACGGCATAGCCATACAGGTTGCCATTACCTCTTCCTCTTCATCCACGGCAAAAAAAGCCATTGCTCCCTGCCCTATCAATTCCTCCACATGGTCCATGGCATATCGGTCAAAGGATTCTATCCAGTAAAATCGTGTCAGCCATTCCGTATTCAAACGCACAAACGCCTCTTTGTACTTCGGTTTATAAGTATCAATTCTCATTTTCCGTCATCTCCTGTTTCTTGTATCTGCTTTTTGCCTATGTTACAATGGAAATACGGATAAGTAAAATTGATATTTTTTATATGAATATGCACCTTTCTTATAAAAGGAGAAATTTTATGAACAGGTATAAGGCTCTTCTGAAAGTAGTGGAAATAGGAAGTTATACAAAAGCTGCCGAAATATTAGGGTACACGCAGCCGGCGCTCAGCCAGATGATTGCATCTTTGGAAAAGGAAACTTCCATTACCTTTCTGTATCGTTCGCGCTACGGGATACGACTGACCCCCGAAGGAGAACGGCTTTTCCCAATCATTCAGAAAACCGTACAGCAATATGACGAATTACATCGCATGGAAAACGAAATAAAAGGTCTTGGTTCCGGAACGATCCGAATCGGAACGGTATCCAGTATCTCCTGTCACTGGCTCCCGCCTGTTATTCAACAGTTTTGGCAGACATACCCCCACGTGCAGCTTATTCTGCATCAGGGAGATTATAACAGTATCTGTGAATGGGTCCGAACCGGAATGGTTGATTTCGGATTTGTAAATCCTGCTGCTGTGAAAGGCCTCGAAACGCAGGTTCTGAAATCCGATTCCTTTGTTGCCGTGCTTCCTGAAAAGCATCGCCTGGCGGACAGAAAATCCGTGTCTTTGCAGGAATTGGCTGCCGAACCATATCTTTTGCTGGAAGAAGGAAACTACAGCGAACCCCTGGAAGCCTTTCAGCGTGCCGGCATTTCCCCCAATATCCGCCTGCGTATGCATGATGACTATTCTATTTTATCCATGGTGGAACAGGGATTGGGGTATTCCCTGCTGGCAGAGCTGGTTTTACAAAAAACAGCTTATAATGTTGCCGTGCTTCCCATACAGGAACCGGTTCAACGGACAATGGCGTTGGTAACCAGGGACAAACGCTCGTTATCTCTTGCCGCAAAGACCTTTATGCAGTATATTTCAGATAATGTTATTGCCTGAATAACTTCATACCCAAAAAGAGCAACCGGCACATTCCGGTTACTCTTTTTGGGTCTTTTCTTTATTTTTCATCCACAACCTGGAAAATATAGAATTTTAAATAATAGGAAGAGTCCGCCGCCCAGAGAATGGGATGGTCGGGTGCCTGCGTGCGGAATTCCACCTGACGCAATCTCTTGTGAGCGCCGCGTGCCGCTTCCATAATCGTCTTGTGGAACAGCTCCGGGTCCATAAAATGGGAGCAGGAACAGGTGGCAAGAAAACCGCCGTCTTTTACCAGCTTCATACCCCGGACATTGATTTCCCGGTAGCCCTTCACTGCATTTTTAATGGAATTGCGGGACTTGGTAAAGGCGGGCGGGTCCAGAATAACCACATCAAATTTCTCGCCCTTTTCTTCCAATGCCGGCAGGAAATCAAACACATCCGCACAGACAAAGCTGACCTTGTCCTCCAGACCGTTCAGGCGCGCATTTTCTCTTGCCTGCTCCACGCCAAGCTCGGAAGCATCCACACCGATAACCTCCCTTGCCCCCGCAATACCGGCATTCAGGGCAAAGGAACCGGTATGGGTAAAGCAGTCCAGTACACGTTTTCCCTTGCATACACTGTGCATAGCGGCACGGTTCTTTTTCTGGTCCAGGAAAAATCCCGTTTTCTGACCGTCCTCCACATCTACAATATATTTGACGCCGTTCTCCACAATTTCCACGCGGGTATCAAACGGCTCTCCGATAAAGCCCTTGTAACGTTCCATGCCTTCCTGTTCCCGCACCTTGGCATCGCTGCGCTCGTAAATGCCTCGGATAGTAATGCCGTCTTTTGCCAGTACCCTTTTTACGGCGTCCAAAATCTGCAGCTTTAATTTATCAATTCCCAGTGCCAGAGACTCCACCACCAGAACATCCGCAAACTTGTCCACCACAATACCCGGCAGGAAATCCGCCTCGCCGAAAATCAGGCGGCAGCTTCCGGTATCAATAACCTGCTTTCGGTAATCCCATGCCGCCTGCACTCTTTCTTCCAAAAAAGCGTCATCTATTACCGTATCTTTTTTCCGGGACAGAATGCGCACGGTAATTTTGGATTTGGTATTGATAAAACCATACCCTAAAAAGTAGCCGTCAAAATCATGAACGGTCACGATATCTCCGTTTTCAAAACTGCCCATAATGCTGTCAATTTCATTATCATAAACCCAGGCGCCGCCTGCCTTTAAGGTGCGGCCCTCGCCCTTTTTCAAAGTTACTATTGTGTTATACATATTTTTCTCCTGTATATTGTAAATTTTCGATTATAAACTGCTGCTAATCCTGCATTTATCATACTACACGGCTATCTTTCAGGCAAGTATGAGTGCGGCTTTTCCCGTGTTGACACATTGGTTAGCCTGTGCTAACATTTTTATGGCAAAGCAGGAGGAAAATCGCCTGCTGCCGTGCTGTCACATGAAAAGCAACGGATACAGGGAGGGAACACGGATGCACGAAAGCACAATGCCTGAAAACACAATATCTGAAAGCACAAAGTACCTTTGTACCTTAGAAAAAGAAGGATTTTTAGGAACCTTTTATGAAAGCAAAGTGCCTACCGACAAGGCAATTATACTGGTGGGCGGCAGTGGTGAAAAACGGGAGTTCGTGGAAAAACGTGCCGAAGCTCTATGGAAAGAAAGCTTTCATGTGCTGTCTTTAGGCTATTATTTATGGAAGCCCTTATCTCCCCATACTGTCAGCATTCCCATTGATTATGCAGAAAAAGCCGTGGATTTCCTGAAAAACAAGTGCCCGGTGCCTATTGCGAAAATCGGCATGACGGGACTTTCCCTGGGCGCTGCCTACGTCCTGCTTTGCGCTTCCTATCTGCCCGATATTTCCTGCGTCGTTTCCGTTTGCGGTTTTGATTTCGTGGTAGAAGGCTGCAAAAACATGTTTTTCCGCCAGCACAAATCTTATTTCTCCTTTCATGGAAAAGATGTGCCATATGAACCGGCTGAAGCACTTTCCCATTTGAGAAAAACGCTGCGCGCCTGGAAAAAAGACCCTCGTTACGGCTCCAAAGCCATGAACCGCTTCTATTATAATGAATGCTTTTCCGACCGCACCGATGCCAGCCGCATAAAGGTAGAAAACATCAAGGGCGACGTCCTTCTGCTGGCTCCGGCTTATGATGATACCTGGCCATCCGACATTGCCTTTCCCCGCATCATGAAGGTATTGGAGGAAAAACAATTCCCGTACCGTCATGAATGTGTGATCTATGAAAAAGCAAGCCACTATCTGGCCGTCCCTTCCGGCGTAATGGCAGTGAACGGGAAAAAGGAAGAAGATATGTATAAAATACTTGCTAAATTCATGACCATGGAAGCCAAATATCCGGAAGAATGTAAAAAAGCCCGCGAGGAAAGCTGGCAGAAACTGGTTTCCTTTTTCCGGGAATGGTAAATTTCTATTGACACTTTCCGCATCTTAGTGTATTATTTTAATGTTCGACATAAAGCGATGCGTGGCTCAGCTTGGTAGAGCGCTACGTTCGGGACGTAGAGGTCGCAGGTTCAAATCCTGTCGCATCGATGAAAAAAGCTTGAAAACAAATGTTTTCAAGCTTTTTTGTTATTGACCGTTTATTTTTATCCCCTCGTATCACATGCAGAAGCATCTGCAAGTGGTCTTGCTGTTTCTGTCTGCATCGCCCTTGCATCTGCCTGCTTTTACATCTGCGGTGTCTGGTAGTTGCCGCCCTGATATGTGTAATACTGCTGCTGTTCTTCCTGACCCTTGTTGAAAAGCTTCTTGAACTTTCCGGACAGTTTGCAGAGCTTGTCATATAAATCGAAGGTAATCTGGGTGGTAGGTGCTACTTCCATGTAGGAAACCATCATCTTTACCATCATGTAGCTGTCGATGAATGCGCTCTTGAATACGGCTGCAAACATGATGCCGAGGATGAAAGCGAAAATCCATGCATTCTGTACGCCGAAGGCTGCTAAAATGCCAAGGAAAAGGAAGAACGGAAGCGCCCATGTCAGAAGGGTGATACCCATAACGATTAAGGTTGTGATTGCGGCATCCTTTAAGAGCTTCTTCCAGTTCTGGAAGTAAATAACAACGCCGTCTGCTGCGCTCTTGCATGCGGACTGGTCTTTATGTAAGAAAGTGTAACCCAGGCAGCATTCATCAACATATCCCAGTGCAATCTGTACGCTGTAAGCCCTTCTGCAGCTGGCTGACCGCGCCGGATACCAGTCTGTCTACTACAAAATAAACGTTTGCTGTAGCAAATCTTTCTTTTACCATGTTCTTCGCAACTTCAAACTGGTTATCGGGTACCTGACCGGTTGTTACAGCGGTAGTTACCATTGCCACATGTCCGGCTTTAATCAAGGTTATTTTCAAACTACGCTCTTATTATATGAGGGGCAAAGAAAAAGTGCATCCTCAGATTCTGCACTTTAGTGTGGTAGAACTGTAAAAAGGATGCACGTTTCAGGGAAGTATAAATTTTTCTGTACCTTGGATCTTTGCATTCCAGGAGGGAGAACGGCCTCGCAGGCATTCCACCGCACCCGTAACTTCTTTTATAATAAAATCAACTTCCTCTTCTGTATTGTAATCGCTTAATGTCAGGCGCAGGGAGCTGTTTGCAATCTCCCGTGGTCTGCCCAACGCCAGCAACACATGGCTGGGGTCTAAGGAACCGGAGGTGCAGGCGGAACCTGCCGAGGCACAGATGTCCTTGGAGTCCAGCAATACCAGTAAGGTTTCACCGTCCACTCCTTCAAAGCTGAAGTTCACGTTTCCGGGCAGCCGGTGCTCCCTGTCACCGTTCAAAATGGAGTGAGGAATTTGCGACAAACCCGCAATCAGCTTGTCCCGCATAGCCTGCACCCGGTTGTTGGTTTCTTCCAGGTGCGCCGAACTTTCCTTAAGGGCTGCTGCCATGCCCACAATGGCGGGAACATTTTCCGTACCGGCTCGCCTGCCTCTTTCCTGGGCGCCGCCTTCTATCAGATTTGTCAGCAGAATGCCCTTTTTCACATAAAGTGCACCCACGCCCTTGGGTCCGTGAAATTTGTGGGCGGACAAAGAAAGCATGTCAATATTCTGCTCCGTAACCGATATGGGCAGATGACCCGCTGCCTGCACGGCATCTGTGTGGAATAAAATACCCCTTTCACGACAAACAGCCCCAATCTCCCCGATGGGAAGAATGGATCCTACTTCATTGTTTGCATACATAACCGTCACCAGACAGGTATCGTCGCGGATAGCATCCCGCACCTGTCCGGGTGTAATATTTCCCTGCTCTCCCACCGGTAAAAGCTCCACCGTAAAGCCCTGTTCCTCTAACTTTTTCAGAGTATGCAGTACGGCGTGGTGCTCAAATGCCGTGGAAATAATGTGCTTTTTTCCTGCCTTTTCGCCGAGTCTGGCTGCCGACAGGATTGCCTGATTGTCCGCTTCGCTGCCTCCGGAGGTGAAATAAATCTCCTTGGGAGAGCAGCCTAAGCATCCGGCTATCGCATTGCGGGAACTGTCCAGCGCATCCGCCGCCTTTTGTCCCACCGCGTGAAGACTGGACGGATTGCCGTAGTATTCCCGTAAAAAGGGGAGCATGGCGTTAAGAGCCGTTTCGCTCATTTTTGTGGTTGCCGCATTGTCTGCGTATATCTGCATTTTCCATGCTCCTCCTTTTTATTACTTTATTTAAGTTTTGCCTGAGAGCCCTTGTTTACTCTCTTCTGCGAAAATTTAGAGTCCTAATTTTTTCTCCAGCTTGGCAACAACGTCTTTGATGCAGCCATCCTTGAACGGGCTTTCCAGTCCGACTTCTTCTACCATGTTGGTGAAGAAATCGCTTGCGGACAGATAGCAGAGCTTTAAGTAGCTGTCCCATGCAGACTTAAAGTCTTCGTCCATTTTTGCCTTGTACTGCAGAGCATCCGTCTGTGCGATGCAGTAATCGATATAGTAGAACGGAGACATATAAATGTGCTGCTGTTTCTGCCAGAAGCCGCCCTTGGAGAAGAATTTTGCATCACCGAAATCCCAGTGAGGCTTGTATTCCTGCTGTAATTTCTTCCATGCGGCATGTCTTTCCGCCGGAGTCATTTCAGGATTTTCGTATACAATATGCTGGAATTCATCTACCATACAGCCGTAAGGGATAAATGCCACAGCATCCTCTAAGTGCATTTCTCTGTAATCATCCGCTCTGTCGCCGAAGAACAACTCCATCCAGTCACCGGTGAAAAATTCCATGGACATGGAGTGTGTTTCTGCCGTTTCCATGGTAATGTCGCGATGCTCCTGAATAGGATCTTTGCCGGATAAAAATCCCTGGAAAGCATGACCGCATTCATGAGTTATGACATCAACGTCACCTTCTGTGCCGTTAAAGTTTGCAAAGATAAACGGAGAATTATAGTCGGGCAGGTAGGTCATATAGCCGCCTGCTCTCTTGGTCTTTCTGCCGAGAACATCGAAAAGCTCATTCTCCATCATGAAGTCAAAGAATTCCTTGGTTTCGGGAGAAAGCTCTGCGTACATCTTCTGTCCGTTCTTCAAAATATCTTCGGGAGTGCCGATGGGCTTGGGATTTCCTTCCTTAAAATAAACGCCTTCGTCAATATAGGAAAGCTTCTCCAGACCCAGTCTCTGTCTTCTTCTGTCATGCAGCTTTTCCGCAAAAGGCACAAAATCCTTCTTAATCTGTTTACGGAAGTTTTCCACCTCATCCTTGCCGTAGCAGTTACGCTGCATACGGTAATAGCCTAAGGTAACATAGTTGTCGTAACCCAGTGCCTTTGCCTGTGCATCTCTGTTCTTGACAAGCTTGTCATAAATTTCATCCAGCTTGTCTGCATTTGCTTCAAAGAAATCTGACATCTTGTCCCATGCTTTCTGACGGATTTGTCTGTCAGGGCTGATGGTGTAAGGACGGAGTAAGGAAAGGTTTAATTCTTCGCCTTCCCAGTTGATTTTTGCGGAAGCAATCAGCTTCGCATACTCGGTTACCAGCGCATTTTCTTCCTGCATCAGGGGAATGAGCTTGGCATCGAAGGACTTTAAGGAAAGCTCAATGTTCTTAAAGGCTACGGGACCGATTTTCTCAATCAGATAATCCTTGTAGGGAGACTCATAGAGTTTTTTCTTGTATGCAACGACCAGATTTTCCAGTTCGGGCATCTTTTCATCATAGAAATCCTGCTCTGCGCTGTAAAATTCATCCGTTGTATCCACATCATGGCGGATATGTGCGATGGTAATGTTGGTGCCTACGGTGTCATAAAGTGCATAGAATTTTTTGTGGACAGCGAACTGCTCTTCGCCGCTCTTTGCTGCATCCAGCTCTGCCATCAGGGCTTTCATATCTTCCGCAACTTTATCAAAGTCCACTCTCTTGTAGGGCATGTCCTTAAATTTCATAAAAAACCTTCTTTCACTATAAGATGTATAACTGCTGTATCTCTATCTTATAATGAAAGAAGGTTCTTTTCAACTTAAAACTTTATAAAGCCGGGATAACTTACTTTATACGGCTTTTGCGTATTCCTGTAACTTCTGTTTGGCATCGGCGCTTAAATTCCTGGGAACACGAATTTGGATAACCGCGTACTCATCGCCCTTCTGGGAAGGATTTTTCATGGAAACAATGCCTTTGCCCTTCAGACGTATCTTGGTGCCGGACTGGGTTCCTTCCTTAATTTTGCAGCTTACCTTACCGTTCAGGGTGGGAACTATTGTTTCACCGCCGAGAACTGCGGTTTCAAAAGGAATTTCCACGGTGGTGTAAATGTCCATGCCCTTCCGTTCAAAACCGGGTTTGCTCTGAACCGTAACTTCCAGAAGCAGGCTGCCGGCTCCGCCGCCGTTTTGTCCGGGCATACCCTTGCCTTTCAGACGTATTTTCTGACCGGAGTCGATGCCCGCGGGAATGTGTACCTGCAGGGACTGCTCACTGCCGTCCGGGGCACGGAAACGGATAACCTTGTCCGCACCGAGTGCCGCTTCTTCAAAGCTGACATCCACTTTGGCAAGCACATCTTCGCCATCTTTGGAACGGCTGCGGCCCTTTCTGCTGCCACCGAAGAAACCGTCAAAAATGTCATCCAGATTGTCGCCGGTGTAATAGTATTCCTGATAACCGTCGCCGGAATTTCCATTAAAATGGAAGCCGCCGCTGCCGAAACCTCCGAAACCACTGCCGTTAAAGCCGCCGCTGCCGAAACCTCCAAAGCCCCCGGTTCCTCCAAAGCCGCTACCACCGAAGCCTCCGGTTCCTCCGAAACCCCCGGAGCTGTATGCACCACCCTGGCCGGCGCCTTCGTCAAAGGCTGCATGGCCGAACTGGTCGTACATCTTACGTTTCTCTTTATCACTCAACACCTCATACGCTTCGGTTACTTCCTTAAAAAGTTCCTCTGCCTTGGGGTTGTCCTTATTCATGTCGGGGTGATATTTCTTTGCCAGCTTCCGGTATGCCTTTTTGATTTCCGCATCCGTTGCCGACTTATTCACGCCCAAAACCTCATAATAATCTCTTTTCTGTGCCATGTCCGCTATCCCTCCCTTCGTACTCTGCACTCCTTGTAATCTGATGATAGAAAAAATGCCCCGGAGTTTGTCCCGGGGCAGCTTTTTGTTTAGCCTTCAATAGCGACATGCTTCTTGGTTTCCACTGCTTTTGCTTCCTTTTTGGGAACATCCAGCCGTAATACACCATTTTCAAATTTCGCATGAATGTCTTCTTCGGTGATGCAATCACCAACGTAGAAGCTTCTGCTCATTGCGCCTGCATAACGCTCCTGACGGATGAATTTGCCTTTCTCGTCTTCTTCATCCTTGTCAAGACCCTTGGAAGCGGAAATGGTCAGGTAACCGTTTTCCAACTCAACGTTGATTTCATCTTTCTTGAAGCCGGGCAGGTCAATCATAATTTCGTAACCGTTGTCCAACTCCCTGACATCGGTCTTCATAATCTGTTTTGCATGTTTGCCATACAGCTCCTTGCTTACATCGGGGAATGCAAAACCATCCATAAAATCATCAAAAATATCTCTACCAAATACACTGGGCATCATCATAAGTCCTTCCTCCTTCTATGATCGCACAACCTTCATTGTGCAAAAATGGAAACCTTCGTTCCATTTGTTTACATTTTCATTTTGGAACTCCGGAACTTTTCCCTCTTCCTTTGTTCTATGTGTACTATAACACTTATTGTTAGCACTGTCAAGAGGTGAGTGCTAATATAATTGTAAAGAAATGATAAACAAAAAATAAACTGTCTTACTGATGCCATTTTTACATTTTTTGCATAAAATACAAATAATATTCCCATTCTTGATGTTTTATGCTATACTTGAAGCACTGTTTTGCAAAATAATGTATAAAAAAGGAGTTTTTTATGAACACACAGGATAAAAAAAGAAGTTCCTTCTCCGGAAAGATGGGTTATGTACTGGCAGCTGCAGGTGCTTCGGTTGGCCTTGGCAACATCTGGCGTTTCCCTTATCTGGCTGCCAGATACGGCGGCGGCATCTTTCTGATTATATATATTCTTCTGGCGCTGACTTTCGGCTACAGCATGATTGTTGCAGAGACCTCCATCGGTCGTATGACCGGGAAAAGTCCCGTCAGTGCTTTTTCTTCCTTCGGAAAATCCCACTGGCTTTCTTTCGGCGGCTGGTTCAATGCCATCATACCCATCCTGATTGTTCCGTATTACTCCGTTATCGGCGGATGGGTTATCAAATATCTCGTGGAATATATCAAAGGAAACGGCAGTCTGCTGGCAACGGACGGCTACTTTTCTTCCTTTATCACGGATGGACTTTCCACGGAAATCTGCTTTATCGTGTTTGTCCTGTTTACCCTCGGCATTATTTACGCCGGTGTGCGCAACGGTATTGAACGTGTATCCAAATTCATGATGCCGGTTCTGGTTGTGCTTTCCGTGATTATTGCGATTTACTCCGTTTCCCGCCCGGGCGCCTTAAAGGGTGTGGAGTACTTCCTTATTCCCAATATAAAGAATTTTTCCTGGATGACCGTTGTGGCAGCCATGGGACAGATGTTCTATTCCCTGTCCATTGCCATGGGTATTCTGATTACGTTCGGTTCCTATATGAAAAAGGATATTTCCATTGAAGACTCTACCCGGAATGTGGAAGTTTTCGACACGGCGATTGCCATTATGGCAGGTCTTATGATTATTCCCGCCGTATTTTCCTTCTCCGGCGGTGACCCGGATACCCTGCAGGCAGGTCCTTCCCTGATGTTCATTACCATTCCCAAGGTATTTGACAGCATGGGGTTTGGCACCGTAATCGGTATTTTATTCTTCCTTTTAGTGCTGTTTGCCGCCGTTACCAGCTCCATTGCCTTGACGGAAAGCGCCGTTTCTACCTTTGAGGACGAATTCGGCTGGAGCAGGAGAAAAGCAACCGTTTTAATCGGCATAATTATGCTGCTCTTGGGAAGTCTTTCTTCGCTGGGCTACGGACCGCTTGCCAATGTGAATATTCTCGGCATGCAGTTTCTGGATTTCTTTGATTTCCTGACCAACTCCGTTATGATGCCCATTGCCGCCATCGCTATCTGTCTGCTGGTTTCCAAAGTAATCGGCATCAAGCGCGTGGAGGAAGAAGTGCTGCACGGCGAAAGCTCTTTCCGCAGAAAGAAAGTTTTCTACATCATGATTCAGTACCTCTGTCCGATTTTTGCGGTGATTATTTTAATCAGCTCCATTGCAAATGCCTTCGGATGGATTTCCATGTAGGGGGGCTTATAAAAAACGCTCTGACAAAATCGTCAGAGCGTTTTTCATTTCTTCTATATTAAATATAAGATTGCCGTTTATGTGTCCAAATCATTTACGGAAATAATAGAACCTGCCTGAAAATATTCAATATTATCAAGCGCTGCCTGCGCTACTTCCACGGGACTGTGTGTTCCGCAGGCTTCCTTAAATACATGTACATGATAGTTCCGCTGATGAGCATCCACAGTAGTATAATGGACACAGATGTCCGTCATTCCGCCGCAAATATAAAGATGCTCTACTTTTAAGCCTCGTAATAAAATCTCTAAATCTGTGCCGAAAAAAGCACTGTATCTTCTTTTAGGTATAACATATTCCCCTTCAATCGGAGCGCAGGGCTCCCAGAAAATAGAGTCTTTTTCCAGACAATGAACGCCTTCGGAACCATCCAGCTCTCTGCCGAAATCTACCAAATCATCTCTGTGAAGTTCTATCACATGAATAATAGGCACATTTCCCAGTTTTCTGAAATAATCTGTTACCTTTTTCGCATTTTCATGATAGAATTCTTTTCTCTTCTTCTGTTCTTCCGTTCTATACATGTTGGAGAAATGATCCGGTTCTTTGGTATCCTGAATATCTATTAATAATAAAGCACTGTGTTCTTCAATGTTTAACATAATTCTATACCTCCGCTTCCAAAATTTCCTTTGTAGTTACATGGGAATCTCTCTGCAAATATTTCATATTCAGCAATGCAAACTCATGTGCCTCTCTGGAAGATCCCGTTACGCAATCCGTTACTACCTTGAAATGGTAATCGTTCTGATGGGCATCAACCGCTGTAAACCTGACACATACGTCCGTCAGACCTCCGATTAAAAATAATGTGGTAATTCCTTTGCAGCGAAGAAGTAAATCCAGCTCCGTATAAAGGAATGCACTGTATCTTCTCTTATAAAAGGTATAATCTGTTTCTACCGGTGCGGTTAACGGATTAAACTGCTCATGAACAGTACCCTCCAGACAATGAACACCCTCTGTTCCGTCCAGTTCTCTTCCGAAATCGCTCATATCCGCTCTATGAAGTTCTCTTACCTGGATAACCAGGAGATTATGGTCTCTGAAAAATTTAATAATTTTGGGAGCATTTTCAAATGTAGTGGAGCCTTCCATTAAAGGAATACCATCTGTGTCTTCTCCCGCCTGTAAATCAATTACCAATAAAGCACTATGTTCAGGTATTTTCATATCTTTTTCTCCTTTTCCTTTTTATATCCATGCATCTTCCCAAAAGCTTTCCGCTTTGGCTGCAAAGTTTTTATCCGGATTATACATGGGTGGTTTCACAACTGTATTGCTTATTCTTGCTTTTAATTCTTCCCTGGCTTTGTCAACTATCTCCGGCTGCTCCAGCATATGAATGGCTGCTTTTCCCAATACCCTTTCTGCCAAAATCATTCCTTTGTAGCTTAACTCCATTCCCGCAACCGCAGTGGCTGCCCAATGATGGAGCGGTATGGAAAGCGGAAGCGCCCAGTTAACTCTCCCCAAAGGAATTCTCCAACTGACATCGCCGTCATCCTGACTATAGTCTTCGATACCTTCTTTTATGAATTTAGGTGTCAGATCTACCTGTAAATCACTTTTTTCTTCCCCTGTTATTTCTCCGGCTATTTTCTTTAACAGGACTTTCTCTTCTTCTGTGTAAATATCCGTATCTTCCATTTTCATTTTTTGATACAAAACATCCGCAAGTGTATCATTGGGAAGATACCCTCTTGCAGCGGCTATAAATCCCTCTTTTACATGGACATCCTGCATATTTTCCACAGCCGTTGCGGCTTGTCTTATTTTGTTATACACTGCAATCATTTGTTCATAATCCGCCGCCCTGAGGTTCAGCCATATGCTTGCTTTATCAGTATTAATATTCGGCGCAATGCCGCCGTTTCTGATTGCATGTTCTATTCGCACACCATTGTTATTGTGCATCTGGAACTTTTGAATAATTTGTACAAAGGACTCTAAGGCATATAACGCATTTCCCTTTCTTTCAATTCCGGTATGTCCGGCTGTTCCGGTAAAAAGGAATTCTGTACCGAGCGCAGACAATGTCGGTCGTGACATTGCGGCATTCTGGTAGTCCGCATGAGAAGTCAGCAGGATATCTATTCCCTCAAAAGCTCCTTGTCCTAAAAGAGCTACTTTACCATATAAAATTTCTTCTGCCGGACAACCTACAACGGTGATTGTACCGCTCACTTTCCTACCTGATGCCCTGAGTGCTTCCAGATAGTCCTTCACCATAATTGCCGCTCCGCCGTTTGCGGGTGCAATATGGTTATGCAGACAGCCATGCCCGGCTTTTTGTCCAAGCGTACATTGATAAGCAGTCTTATCGTTTGACAATCCCGGAAGAGCATCGTACTCCAGCAAAAAACCGATATTTGGTTTTCCTTCCCCGTAAACTGCCTTGAAAGCCGTGGGAATGTTGCAGAGATTTTCCTTTACGGAAAATCCATTATTTCTCATCCAGCCGCTCACTAATTCTGCTGCCCTATATTCCATAAGCGGGAGCTCCGGATTGCTCCAGAGCTTTTCGCTTATCTTACACATTTCCTGTTCCGTTTTACTCATCTTTATTCCTTTACCAAAAAGTCTGAATCAACCAGAGCCTTAAAGTCTATATTCGGATCCATTTCACCGATGGATACATAGAAATCCTGAATATCTGCAAGGGAATCATACAACCAGCCGTTTTCAGCCATGGCTTCCACATTATCTTTCATGGTATACAGATACACTGTAGAGCACATATCTACAACCTCTTCCGGAGTTGCTCCGAATATATCCGCTGTCAATTCGGCTGCTCCGCTCAAATCACTGTTGCAGTACTCTGTAGCAGCCTCAATACATTTCAGAGTATTGTATAACCATTCCGGTTTTTCTTCTGCCACCTCTGCCGATACAATACATACATCGTAAATACATCTGTCCAAATCTTTTGTGGAAATCAACAGATTTGCCCCGGTCTCATTTACAGCCTGTGTCAGATAGGGGTCAAAAGTGGTTGCGGCATCAAGGCTTCCGGCAATAAATGCAGAACCGCCTTTTCCGGGTCCCATATCTACAAATTCAACATCGTCAATGCTCATGCCTGCTGTAGCAAGTGCTCTTGCCAGCATGTAATGTGTTACATTGCCGTACTGAGCAGATACCTTTTTTCCTTTTAAGTCTTCCAGTGTCTTAATTTCTGCTTTGGCAACCAGACCGTCTGCCCCGGTGGACTCATTGTGCAGGTATACAATTCTCGGTAAAGTACTGGGGTCCGCTCCTTCTTCAACAAGTGCATTAATGGCTGTCATATATCCCTGAACTGTATTAAATGCAATGTCAACATCTCCCGTCATAATGCCCATAACCGGGGAAACATCTCCCATGGCATTTATTTTCAAATCAATACCATATTCCGTATCCATATCCGCAGCCTCTATCACATATACACCAATACCGCCGATAAAAGGGGAATATGCTGTTCGGACTGTTGTAATCTCCTGCGGAGCATCTGTTGTTTTCTCTTCCGCAGCAGTGCTTTCACTGGTTGGAGAAGCTGTTCCCGCTGTTTTTTCTGCTTTTTCTCCACATGCTGTCGTTGTTAAAGCAACGGCTGTGACCATAATAAGCGCCATAATTTTTTTCATTCGTTCTCTCATACTTTTCTCCTCCTTAAATATGATATGACTGTTGTTTCTATATAAAATGCTCTGCATCTTATACCGTAATAAAAGCTTATGTTAATTTTTTAATCCATTTCCCGCTTTTTACGCGTAATGCACAAAGAATGGTTTTTGCAATGTCATCCAGAACAACACAAAGATATACAACTTCTATTCTCGTTTCTAAAAAGAAACCTGTTATATAGGCAAACGGCAGACCGACAAGCCATACCGTAGCATTGTCAATCAACATACAGGTTTTGGTATCTCCGCCGGCTCTCAGTGTTGCTGTTATATGCAGCCAGGCATATCCTCTGAGGGGCATCATGACTGCCATATACCGCAGCATCATGATTGCTGTTTCCCTGACCCTGTTTGAAACATTGTAAAAACTTAGTATCTGTTCCGCTGCACCATACATTCCGATGCCGATAATCAATCCGGCAATGACATTATAAAAAGCCATTTTTTTTGCAGCACGGACAGCATTTTCATTTTTACCTTCTCCCAGAAATCTTCCCAAAATAATGGCTCCTGCCTGTCCGCCTCCCTTAAAGAAGCAGCAGAGCAGCTGTTCCACAACTTTTGCAATATTGACGGCTGCGCCATACTCATATCCCATTCGGTAATATACAATGCTATAGAGCGATGTACCTATGCTCCAAATAGTTTCACTTAAAGAAACCGGAAGAGCGATAAGTGCAAATTGTTTTGCAAAGGACTTCGTCACCCGCTTCAAATCCGATAAACACGGCGCATATTCCCTATGCTTTTTATACAGGCAGATGAACAATATGACTGCTTCCACAATCCGTGCTCCAAGGGTTCCTATCGCTGCTCCCACAACACCCATAGCCGGAAATCCTAAATGTCCGAAAATCAGTATGTAATTCAATACGATATTGATTAAAATTGCCACTATAGTGGTATAGAGCGGAATGTATACTTTTCCGATATTCTTAAGCACCATATTGCAAACCTGGCTGAATCCTGCCGCCAGATAACTGATGGCAACTATTCTGAAATATCCGGCAGCACATACAATTAATGGTTCCTCGTTAGAGAAAAAACGCAGTAAATACCGTGGGAAACAAATTCCTGCAATCATAAATATTGCTGAGACGCCATATATCACCCCGCTGGCAAGTGCCGCACACATCCGCATACCTTCCACATCATGTTTCCCATAAAACTGTGACAGGAAAATAGTCGCTCCGCTAATCATTCCTACTATCATTAATGTGAGAATGAAATAAATCTGATTAACCAGCCCTATCGCAGACAATTCCAAATCACCAATCTGCCCAATCATCAAGGTATCTACTGTATTAACCAGGCTGGTAATCATGCTCTGCAGACCTAATGGCAATGTCATCAGCAAATATGGTATAAGCAGGCTGTCCTTTTTCTGATGCATTACGAACACTCCATTCTATGACTCAGCAAAATCCCTGGTATGTAACATACTGTGTATTTCTTTCCTTAATGCGATGAACTCCGGTGTGTCCTTCAAATCCAGTGTTCTGTGATAAGGAAGATATATCGGTACATCCGTAATAATCTGTCCGGGTCTTGCACTCATAACATATACACGCTGTGCGAGGAAAACGGCTTCTTCGATATCATGAGTAATAAAAATAACCGTATGCTTTTCCTTTTCCCAAAGTTCTCTCAACTGCAACTGCATATTCGCCTTGGTATCCGGGTCCAATGCTCCAAAAGGCTCATCCATGAGGATAACCTGCGGGTTATTGGCAAGTGCCCTCGCTATGGCAACACGCTGCTTCATACCTCCTGAAAGCTGATTGGGGTATGAATTCCGGAACTCCGTCAGTCCCACCATATCCAGATATTTATCTACAACCGCATCCGCCTCAGGCTTCGGCATCTTCTTCAAATCCAATCCAAACCGGATATTTTTTTCTACCGTCTTCCATGGAAACAAGGTGTATGCCTGAAATACCATTCCACGTTCTGCTCCCGGACCATCCAGTTTTTTATCATCCAGAATAATATCCCCGCTTGTTGCATCATCCAATCCTGCCAGAATACGAAGTAAAGTAGATTTTCCGCAACCGGAAGGACCGACAATACAAATAAACTCGTTATCCAGAATTTCTAAATTGATATCCTTCAGCGCATACGTTTCCTGTTTCTTGGACTTATATATTTTGTTTATGTTTCTACAACAAATTTTGCTGCTTGCTACTGTTGCCGAAACCCCAACACCAGTGTAATTTTCTGTCGCTGTCTTCTTTCGTTTCATAGCACACCTCTATTCTTCCGCTGCCCATTGGAATAACAAATGATTTGTTACAGCAAAAATTTTATCAATCAGTAATCCTAAGATGCCAATTGTGAAAATACCCATGAAAATGACATATGTCTTCATGAAGCGTTCCGCAATCATAATGGAATAGCCCAATCCGGAACTGGAAGCCAGCATTTCTGCCATAACCAGATAGGTCCACGCCCAACTCATTACCGTTCTGAGACTATCCATAATCTGGGGCATCATGGCGGGAATAATAACCTTCATTAAAACCTGTCCCTGGCTTGCACCTAATGTATAAGAAGAATGGATTAAATCCGTCTGGACACCTTTGGCTATATCACTAATCATGGTTATGAGGGAAAATACTGCTCCCACAACGATGATTGTGATTTTGGCAGTTTCTCCTACACCGGTCCATACCATGATAAGCGGAATCAACGCCGAAACCGGTAAGTATCTCATAAATCCGATTAGAGGTCTTACGACTGCTGCCACAATTCTATATGTACCTGCCAGAATTCCTATCGGCACACCTATCACTATCGAAATCAGGAATCCCATAAATACCCGGTAGCAGCTTATACCGATATCTGCCCAGATGGATTTATCCACCAATCCCTTCCATAAAGCTCCAAAAGTTGCTTGTGGTGTCGGGAGAAAAATCTGGCTGATATTCGTATAATTACTTCCTATAAACCAAGCCAAAATCAATAACGAAAAAGTTGTCGCACTAATTAGTGTACTAAGTCTTTTGGGTATTTCCTTTCTTATCTGAAATAAATTTTTCATAAGCTTTTCCTCCGCCTCTTACTCTTTTATTTCTCCCGAACTAATGGTTACTTCCTTTAATACCGGAATTGTAAAAATTTTTCCGTCACCAAAGGCGCCTGTCTTACCGGTTCTGCATACGGAAGAAATAATTGCTTTTACTTCCGCTTCTTTTTCATCTTCCACAGCAATCATTAGCATAACCTTGGGTATCTCATCATAATAAACATCACTTACCTTAAGCCCTCTTTGTTTTCCTCTTCCCAATGCTGATTTGAAAGTAGCTCCATAAATTTTTTTATCCACGAGAGCCTTCAGGACATCCTTCTCATTCTGAGGTCTGATATAAGCTTTTATCATCTTCATAATTTTTACCTCTTTCCTTTTAACCGTACACTTTCGTAATTTACTTACATAATGGATTCATCACCGGTTTCTCCGGTACGGATTCTTTGTCCGCTTTCTACCGGGATAATAAAAATCTTTCCGTCTCCGGAATGGTTCTTGCTGTTCACCTGTGTAATAATCCCAATCAGCTCATCTACCTGTTCATCCCTGACACAGATTTCTATGATTTTCTTGGCTACCATCTGATGATAGTCACTGTCTACCACGTCTTCGTCTTCCGCTGTCACAAAATCCACTCTCTGCTTTCCTCGTCCGGTACCGCTCATGCTCGTCATGGAAAAGAAGCCGTTATCAATCAGTGCTTTGCTTGTTTCGTAATACATATCCGGTCTGATTACAATCATTGCCAGTTTCATATCTTTCCCTCCCTACTCTACTGCCTTACTGGAAATTGTTATGGTTTTTTCTATGGGATACACATATATCTTTCCGTCTCCCGGCATACCGTGTCCGGTTCTTGCCGTTTCACTGATGAGATTGATTACTTTATCTACATCCTCATCTGCTATGGCAATGTAGAAATTATCTTTGGGAATTCCGTCATAATAAACATCTCCCGATTTCAGACCTCTTTGTTTTCCTCTTCCCAGGACGTGTATTTTGGTCATCGGCAAAAAACCATT
>CAVHWP010000014.1:0-29722 GCA_963639875.1 Bacteroidaceae bacterium | reverse complement strand
CGCTTGTATCATTTTCATAATCATCTCTCCTTTTCTTTTTATAAAAAAACAAGGAAACTTCTGAAAGCTCCCTTGCTTTTTAATATCGCTTATAATCAAAAAACGCAAAGAAAACAATTATGCTTCTTTGCATTTCCTTATTTGTGTTCTTCGGTTATTGATTTTTTATTTTAGCATGCGCTAAGCAAATAACAATTGTACTTTGTATGTATTTTTTTAGAACTTTTATAGCTCTTTTTTTGAACTACGGTAAATTAAATTCTTTTTCCGGACAATACTTTTATATATAAGTTAGAAAATCTAACAAATAACTGTTGTAAAATCTAACTATGCACATTATAATGAATTAGCTGGAAATAGGAGGAAAAACAATGACAACTATTAATGAGAGGATTAAAAATTTTAGAAGCCAGCTTCATCTTTCCCAGGAATATGTTGCTAATTTTTTGGGACTTAATCGTGCAACATATACGCAGATGGAAAATGGTAAAAGAAAAATCACAGCTGAAGATGTTTCAAGATTGAGTGAATTATTTGGTGTTACAGCTGATGCCATATTAAACGAAAATCAACCGAGTCAGCCTGCGGCTGTATTTGCAAGGAGTTTTGAAAAACTGGATGAAAACGATCAGGCTGAAATTATGAATTTAATTAAATTCAAAGAGCAGCTGAAGATGCAAAGGAGTTAAATGGTTAGTTTTAAATCAAATATTAAGAATTACACGGATGCAGAAAGTATGGCGGCCGCATATCTGGCCGCCTATTTTAGTAATTCGGAAATAATATATCCTATAAGCCCATTCAAGATGTTGAAAGATGAAGGGGTTCATTTTGTAATACGTGATTTTAAGAAGCTTGAAGGAGTATACATACCGACTCAGTCAGAAGATGACATAGCTATAGTGGGCATAAATGCAAACAGACCCATTACCCGTCAAAGATTTACCGCCGCACATGAATTATGCCATCATTTTAAGGATGCCGACAAACAGGTAGCATGCCCTATTGGACAAAAAATGCTACGGAATATTTTGCAGATGCCTTTGCTTCCGCCATATTGATTCCAATGAATGAACTGAAGGCAAAGGTAAACGAATATAAAGAAGCCGATGGAAACATTAGTTTTGATAATATACTAAAGATTGCTGATTATTTTGGAGTCAGCTTTGAATCATGTGTCAAAAGACTGTATGCCTGACGACACACAGTCTTTTATTATGGTTATGTACACACAAACTTTTTACTGTTCTTTTGCCGGTGTTTCACGGCATCTGTATTACTCTACATCCTGCAGAGCTGCGTAATCTTCTTCGCCGGTACGAACCTTTACAACCTTGTCTACGTTGTAAACGAAAATCTTACCGTCACCGATGTGGCCTGTGTAAAGAGCTTTCTTGGCAGCTTCCACAACTTCGGATACAGGAATTTTGCTGACTACAACTTCTACTTTTACCTTAGGAAGCAGGGTGGCATCCATTTCAACACCACGATACATCTCGCCGGCACCCTTCTGAATACCACAGCCCATAACCTGCGTCATGGTCATACCGGTTACGCCGAGGTCGTTCAGAGCTTTCTTCAGGTTTTCAAACTTCGCCAGTTTTGCAATAATAACTACTTTATAAATGCCGTCTGCCAGAGTCATGTTAGGAGCCTCGGCTACCTTAACGGCTGCGTTCTTCTGGAACTCGGATGCCTTTTCGTAATCAGAAACACCAAGGTCGGTATTCTCGTTTACATCCATGGTCATGGTATTGGAAATATCCATAATGCTGAAGCCTGCATATGCAGAAGGAAGACCATGTTCGGTTACATCCAGACCGGTGATCTCCTCTTCTTCGGAAACACGTAAGCCGAAAATCTTCTTAATTACAAGGAAGGCAATGGTAATGGTAATTGCCGTCCATGCTGCGGTACAAAGCATACCAAATAACTGGATGCCTAACTGCTTGAAGCCGCCGCCGTAGAAAAGACCTTTGCCGGCAATCTGATTTGCACCGCCGCTGATTGCTCTTGCAAATGCGGGAGCGGTATCAGTTGCGAACAGACCTACTGCAATGGTACCCCAGATACCATTCATGAAGTGAACGGCAACCGCGCCAACCGGATCATCAACTCTTAATTTATAATCCAGAAGCCATACACCAAATACAACTAAGAGACCGGAAACAAAACCGATAACAATTGCACCGAATGCATCGCAGACATCACAGGGAGCGGTAATGGCAACCAGACCTGCCAGAGATGCATTCAGACACATGGAAACATCGGGCTTACCGTATTTAACCCAGGTGAAAATCATGGCAACAACAGTTGCTACGGAAGGAGCAATGGTGGTTGCTACGAAAACGGAACCCATTTCTTCAATAGAAGTAGCTGCGGCACCGTTGAAGCCGTACCAGCCAAGCCAGAGGATAAATACACCAAGACATCCAATCGGGAGGTTATGTCCGGGGAATGCATTTACTTTTGTAATTTTGCCACTCTTATCTTTTACAAACTTACCGATACGGGGACCAACCATTGCAGCGCCGATTAAAGCACAGATACCGCCAACCATGTGGATACAGTTGGAACCTGCGAAATCGTGGAATCCCATCTGGGCTAAGAAGCCGCCGCCCCATGTCCAGTGTGCTTCAATGGGATAGATAACTGCAGAAATAATAGCGGAATATACACAATAGGATAAAAATCTGGTTCTTTCAGCCATGGCACCGGAAACGATTGTTGCTGTGGTGGCACAGAATACTAAGTTGAATACAAAGTTGGACCAGTCAAAGTGGGCGTAATCCGTAAAGATGTCAAATCCCGGCTTACCGAGAATGCCTAAAAAATCTTCTCCTAAGAAAAGTCCGAAACCAATTAAAATAAACATCACCGTGCCGATACAGAAGTCCATTAGGTTCTTCATCAGGATATTACCGGCGTTCTTCGCTCTGGTAAATCCGGTCTCCACCATCGCAAAGCCTGCCTGCATCCAGAACACGAAGGCTGCGCCGATGAGGAACCAGACACCGTATACTTCGTTGGTGATTGCACTCATAATTTCCTCTGTCATAATCATTCCTCCTCAAAGTTGTTTTGATTAAAAGAACTGTTTTGCAAAACAAAAAAGGCACTACGATTTTTCGTAGCGCCTTTGCTATGGTGAGAGTATAGCACCGCATATTTTTTCTGTCAACAACTTTTTTTCCAAACTTTCCGAAGCACGAAAACCGAAGCCAAAACCGCAAACGCCGCCGCAATTATCGTGATTATCAGGGCTTTTGCGTCCATTGTCCTTGCTGCTTTTACCCCATAATAAAACGGCAGAGCCTTGCTTACCGCAAGAATTTTTCCGCCCAGCGTATCCACCGGCATCCAAATTCCGCCCAGCATGCCGGTAACGGTTACCAGCACCGAACAGAGCCCCGGCGCCGCCTTTTCATTGAAAATACTGCCAATCAGAAGACCCAGGGAAGCAAACAGTAAAACAGACGGCAAAATCCGCAGCATGCTGCCCGCCACAGCCGCCGGTTTTAAGGGCGTTTTCAGAATAATTCCCAAAATGATAGCTGCCGCATAAGTAATGCACATCTGCAGAATTCCCAGAATAAAAAGAGGTATCGTGTAGCCTTCGATAAAATCCACCGCCCTCATGGGGGACGCATGCAGCCGTACCATCAGGGAAGTGGCGCGGTCCCCGGCTATCTGGATGGCGGAAAATATCATGATAAAGGTAAGCCCGAAATACACGGTTCCGGGCGCCAGATTTTCAAGGGCAAACAGCGACATGCCCGCTTCTTTTGGCAGACTTTCGTTGAGTACCGACATAAGGAGCAGCATTAACAGCGGAAATCCCAGACAGAAAATGTAGCTGAGCGGCTCCCTCAAAATTTCCTTTATGGTTCTTTTGGCAAAAACAAGACCTTTCATGAGCGCACTCCTCCTTCCTGTGCAATGCATACAAATGCTTCCTCTAAATTGTCCGCACCGGTCTGCTCCTTTAATTCCTCCACGCTTCCCATGGCTTTTATCCGGCCGTCCACCATGACCGCCACCTTATCGGAAAGGCTTTCCGCCTCCTCCATGTAATGTGTGGTGAGAATGATGGTGATTTTTTCTTTCATGCGGCGGATGACCTCCCACAGCTCGCGCCTTGCCAGCACATCCAGTCCCAGAGTAGGCTCATCCAGAAAAATAATCTGCGCCTCGGTAATCAGCGCCATGGCAATGCTTAATTTCCGCTGCCAGCCGCCGGACAGCACCTTTGCCCGCCTGTCCGCCACTTCCTGCAGATGGAAATACTGTATCATTTCGTCCGCTTTTTCCCGCTGTTTTTTCCGGTCGGCTCCGTAAATTCCGGCAATGAATTCCAAATTTTCCCGCACGGTCAGCCGGGACGCCACGGAGGTGTCCTGTGGCGAGATATTCACTAATTTCTTCACCTCGTCCAATTCTGTGTGAATACTGTGGGAAAGCACATTTGCCTCCCCGCCGGTGGGGCGGGTCAACCCGCAGAGCATCTTAATCGTGGTGGTTTTTCCGGCGCCGTTTACACCGAGCAGCGAAAAAGTGCTGCCTTTATCCACCGAAAAAGAAATGTTGTCCACGGCGGTTTTGTCCGGGTACTGCTTGGAAAGCCCGGTGACGATAATGGCTTGGGGGCTGTCTGTCTGTTCTTTATCCGTTGTCGCTTTATTTTGATTATTTGTCTTCATCCTGTTCGTTCTCCTCTCCGCTGATTTCCGCAATCCGGCGGTTGATTTCCCGGACTTCCTTTACCGAGCTGCGATATGCCACTGTCCAGCAGACGAAGTAGGTGGCAAAATAATCGCACAGGAAAATGATGGCTGATGTTTTGTATACAAAGAGCCCCCAACAAAAGCCGGTAATGGGAATACAGACTGCCGTTGTCAAAAGAAAATACAGAAGGCTCTGTAAGAGAAGTCCCAGTTTTGCCTGTTCAAACAAAACAGTTCCCCCCGCAAAGGTTCCGCTGATAACACCCGTCAGAATAATCTGAATGAGCAGCGCCAGACTTTTGTTTTCAAAATAAGCGGAATACGAAGGCACCAGCGGTTCTACCTTGCAAACCAGAATACAAATAAGTGCGACCACCACATTGATGGCGGCAGCATAGGAAAAACCGTCTATTATTCTTTTTATCAGTTCTTTTTTCATACTCACACCTCCTACAATCCCAGCGCCTGCTTGATTTTGCCCATGTACCTGCGGGAAACATATGCCTCCTGCTCTCCGGAAAGCTTCATTTTTATGGTTCCGATGATGCCGGTATCCAGCCGCTTTATTTTCCGCACGTTGACAATATCCGTGTTGGAAATCCGCACGAACTGGCTTCCGTCCAGCGTTTCTTCCAGTTCATACAAGCGTTCTTTGATGCGAAACTGCTCGGTTTCCGTAGTCAGATATACATTTTTGTTCTGGGTAAAAATGCGCACGATTTCCCGGTAGGGTACCTTGACGATTTCTTCGTCCTTATATGCATACAGACTGCCGCACAGGGCATCTTCTATGGTTTTTGCCATTTTTTCTACTTCCGGCGTGACCGCAGCCGTGCAAATCTGCACTTCCGGCTTCCCGTATGCCGGGTCCGTTTTTATTTTTACAATCATACTTTTGCCTCTCTGTCGGGGGGGATGTTTTCTTCAGAAGATATTTTGATTATAGAGGATTTTTCTTACGTTGTGGGGATTTTGAGACAGATGGTTGAAAATAAACGACAAATGGAAAACGGGATGCCCCCTGGGAGCATCCCGTATCTGTCAAATGTTACTTTTTGAATATCAGCCTTCTCTTACTGAAGGAATTCGCCTACAATTTTGTTGACAACACTGCCTTCTGCCTTGCCTTTTACCTTAGGCATCAGTTCTTTCATAATCTTGCCCTTGTCTTTGGCGGTCGGCGCTTCGATACCGAGGTCGGAAAGAACACCCTTAACAATCTCACGAATGGCATCTTCGCTCAAATCCTCCGGTACAAATTCCTTGTATACAGCCAGACGCTTTTCGCACTGCTCAATAATATCCGTTCTGTCTGCAGGAGCGGTTTCCAGAGTTTCCTTGGTCTGGCGGATTTCCTTCTTGATAACTTCGTTTTCTTCGTCGGGAGTCAAATCTTCTCTCTTATCAATAGCCTTGTTCTTCAATGCGCTTAACAACATGGAAAGGGAGTCTTTTCTCTCCTTGTCCTTGTTTTTCATTGCGGTTACCATTTCTGCTCTTACTTCATCAATTTTGCTCATAACTTTACCCATCCTTTCTATTACCTGCCGGCTTTTTGGGTGCCGGTTTTACAAAAATTTATCCAGTTCTGCTTCGACCTGTTCTCTTCTCTTGAACTTGGGATTGCGGATAAGTCTGCCGGAAGCCACTACCATGTCCACATGACGGAGCGCCTTTAAGTCGTCCAGCGGATTTTCTTTTGTGACAATCATGTCAGCAGCTTTTCCTTTTTCCAATGTACCGGTAACATCCCCTATTCCTGCCATTTCCGCACTTCTCGCCGTTGCGGTATACAGGGCGAATGCATTGCTGACACCCACGTATTTGTGGAAGTAATACAGCTCTCTCCAGAAGTCATACTGGGTTATCCAGGGGCATCCCACATCATTTCCCAGCACCACCGGAATGTCATTGGCAAGTGCCTGCTTTGCACATTCCACAATGCCTTCAAATACCACATTTCCGTTGTACTGCTCCACTTCCGATGCATTTGTGACACTTCTGTCAAACAGTGCATAAGGAAGCGCCGGGGATATGGTGGTGCAGAGGAAAGCGCCTCTTTCTTTGAAAAGTGCAATCATTTCATCGTCCAGCTTCGCACCGTGTTCAATGGAGTCCACCCCGTTCTGTAAAGCTACTTTTACACCCTGCGGTGACTCTACATGGGCGGATACGATAAATCCTGCTTCATGCGCCTTGTCACAGACCGCCTTTACCATTTCGGGGGGCATCTTCAATTCACCGGGAACGCCTTTTTCCTTGGCATCCAGAACGCCGCCGGTAATCATCAGTTTTACCAAATCCACTTTTTCTTTTTCCGCCTGCGCCAGATGTGCCAGTGCTTCTTCGTTATTTTTTGCCGCAACTGCCACGGAGCCTGCCATATGACCGCCGGGTACGGAAATACCCTGGTTGGCTGCTAAAATTCTCGGTCCGGTTTTTCCGGCTTTTATTTCATCACGGAGTCTGGTATCGAAATCGCCCAGACCGCCCACGGTACGAATAGTTGTGACACCGCTCATCAGCTCTGTTTTGGCAAATCCGCTTACCACCTTGTAAGCCACGGCTCTGGAAAGCGCCGTTCCCATCAGGTTGCGAACCAGCTTTTCGTTATCTCTCTGCTTTTTCTGGGGCTTTCCGCTGCCTGCCAGATGCACATGCATGTTTATCAGACCGGGCATTATGTATTTTCCCGCAAGGTCTACCGCTTCATACTCTGCCGGCACCTGTTCCTTCGGCACGATGTCCGTGATTTTTTCGCCGTCCGTCAGGATACACAGACCTTCCTGTACCTGCATGTCTTTTGTTCCGTTCAAAATTTTTCCGTTACAGTATGCGTATTTCATCTTTGGTCCCTTTCTGCAGTATGTTGCATCAAGGTCGGGGCTTTTGACCCCGACAACATTTACAAACAGTATAGCACATTTGCGGGAATGTTGGTAAGGTTTCTTAAGTAATATTTGACTCTGTTTCTGGGAATTGCTTATAGAGTCAAAGACTTTTTCGTTTGATGATTTGCTTTTTTGACTCTGAACGGCATTTCTTTTATCTGGGTCAAATGAAAGTGCGCTTCCCTACGGACTTCTTTGACTTATTTTAGGATTTCTTTCTGTAGAGTCAAACACTGCACGCCCTAAGAAGTTCTTTCGTTTGACTCTATGGAGTATTTTCTCTGACAAAGTCAAATTTTCTTTTGAAATACCTTTTTCCGATTTGACTCTGTAATCAATTTTTTTTCAAAGAGTCAGAAAATGTTCCATTTCCTTCCTCTTTCTTTTGACTCTGTTCGCCATTTCCTTTTGCAGGGTCAACAGAGTCAATTTTTCCCTTGGAAACGTCGGCTTTCGAGTACGTTACTTTTTTCTCCACCGGACTATGTACATACTCCGCTGACGGCTGACCCGGAGCGCCGCTCGCCGTATTGTGCCTAAGAGCATTGCTCGCCTGTGTTGCTTCCGGGCACAATACGGCAAATATTCTGTTTAACTGAGTTTCGTAGCTTTCACCCCCAATGATTACCCGGAATAAGGGAAGCCCAATTACCGTGAAAACCTGGTTTTTGAACAGGTCAGTTTTCTGGGCATTTGCCGAATTATGGGAACGGTCATCCAGTTCCAGACCTGCCAGAATATGCAGAGCACTGTCGCAAATCATAAAATCAATATGCCGGGATTTAATATAGCCCCTGTATTTCATAAGCTGTTTTTTGTCTTTCACCGTCACGGACAGAAAATCTTCCATTCTTACTTTAGGGCAGATAATAAATCCTTTTTCATCGCACTTTTGCTTTAAGCACTTCCAGAAACCATATTCTGTTTTTGTGAGAAGCATCTTCTTTTCATAGGGTAAAATATCGCTGCCGTTCCAGTTGCTCCCCGTTGAAAATGGACTTGATTTTTGAGTCCCTGATTTTTTTCGTTTAGGTTTAAAAACAGTTTCATCCAACACAATACATACACTAATCAGAATTCCTACAATAATAATAGCTTCCATCTTTTCTCCCTTCACAAAAAGACCTGCCCTTGCCGGGCAAGACTTCTACCTTTTGTCTATGCTCCGTCACCTTTTTTGATTGTACCATCCATCCCCCAGCGGGCACTCAAAAGACAACTCAATAACATGATTTATCTCTACCTCTTCCCCTTCCGGTGTTGTTGCCGTACCTGAAAAAGTGACATACGTTTTTCCATCCTTTATCTCAGTGGAGGTATAAATATGCATGGGATTTACATAATCTTTTCTCAGATGTGCCTCATATTCCATTACTTTTTTGTTCCATTCTTTCTGCCGGTCATAATATTTTTGCGCACATCCTACCCGGGAACTGATTTCTGAATTTAAGAAAAGCATTTGAAAAGAATAATCGTCACCGTTTTTTTGTGTCGACATTGTCATATAAATCTTCGGATTGTTATATGCAATATAATCTTCTACCAGACGCTTTCCCAGCAGCACGCAAACAACAGCAATCGCCACATAGACAAGATACCTGTTTGGTATCTTTCTGTGTAATATTCTGTTTATCTTTTCTTTCATGCAACCCCACCCTTTTTTATTTATTTTAGCATTTACATTTTATTATTGTCAATCTTTGTTGTGATTTCAGAGCAGTTTTGCATAAATTATATAAAAAAAGAGAACTCCTGACAAAAATATCAGGAATTCCCTTTATTTTTACAGCACTACCCGGAACAAAATGCCGTCCTTCTGGTAGGATGCCCTGATGCTTCCGCCATGTGCTTCGGCGGTGGCTTTGGCGATGGAAAGTCCGATGCCGGTGCCCTTCACCCTGCCGGAATGGGACTCATCCATGCGGTAGAAACGCTCGAAGATACGGGAAATATCCGCGCCCTCTTCCTTCTTGCAGGTATTGAACACTTCTATTTCCACCTTGCCGGAGCTCTTCTGTACGAGCAACGAAATCCTGCCGTTTTCCTCCGAATACTTCATGGCATTGTCCAGTAAAATGGACACCATCTGCTGGATTGCCGCCCTGTCACCCACAAGCACCAGCCCGTCCTCAATGTGCTGGGTGTATTCCTTGTGCCGCGCTTTCGCCAGTGAAGAAAACGGCTCCGCAATTTCCCACACCGCATCGCTTAGGGAAAACTCGGACTTTTCCGGGAAAGGATTTTCCTCATCCAGCCGGGAAAGCGTGATCAGGTTTTGGATCAGCCGGGAAAGATAACCGGACTGCTGCCGGATATTCTGCACCCATTCATTGTCCTCCTGCTCCATGTCGAGAATGTCCGCGCTGGCAAGAATGGAGGTCAACGGCGTTTTCAGCTCGTGGCTGGCATTGGTAATAAACTGCTTCTGCATCTCCACATTTCTGGCAAAAGGCGCAATCGCCCGCCTGGAAAACAGAAATACCAGAATAAAAACAATCAGGCTGCTGCCGAAAGCCACCATTGCGGTAATGGACAACAGTGTTTTCATGTTCTGGAGTTCCCGCTCCGCATTCAGGAAAATAATGGTGTCACCCTCCTCATTTTCCGTAAGAAGGTAACGGTATCCCTTGTAAAATCCCCGGTCTTTTCCTTTATTTAAGGCAAATTTCACAAAGCTTTCCGCATCCTCCTCGGAAACGGAGGCGATATTGTCGTGATCCATTTCCGTAATCTGCCCTTCCTTGTCGCAGGTAACCACAAAGAAGCGCATCATGAATTTAACCTCCGGCGAAAAGTTCTTAAAAGGCTGCGGTCCTGGGGGATTTTGCGGCTCCGTCACACTGAGCGTTTCGAGAGTATCGTTAAGCTGCCGGACCACCGAAAAATAATTCCACACATTTACCAGGCACACCAGCCCGATAATAACAGTCAAAAAAGCCGCCATAGAAGCGCCGATGAAGCGCCATCTCATTTTCTTAAGCATAGGTTTCCTCCAAAGCATAGCCGGCTCCGCGGATGGTTTTAATCTCCACGCTGCCGTTCAGCTCTTTTAATTTCTTGCGTAAAAAGCCAATGTATGTCCAGACCACGTCTATGTCCGCATCCGAGTCCAGTCCCCAGACCTTCTCCATAAGGTGCTCCGAGGAAAAAATCAGGTGCGGATGGCGCATGAAAAGCTCCATTAACTGGAATTCCTTATTGTTCAGGCGTATCTCATTGTCCCCGGCGGACAACATGTAACTGCTGCAGTTTAAGGAAACATTGCCCACCGTCAGCACAACGGAAGCATAACTGTCGCTTCTTCTGACCAGCGCCCGCACCCTTGCTAAAAACTCGCTCATGGCAAAGGGCTTCGGCAGATAATCATCCGCCCCGGCATCCAGTCCCGTGACCCTGTCTTCCACACTGCTTTTTGCCGTCAAAAACAACGCCGGTGTATGAATTCCCTGCATTCTTGCCCGTTTCAGCACCTCTATGCCATCCATTTCCGGCATCATAATGTCCAGCACCAGCGCATCGTAATGCGTGGAAGCAATGTACTGCAGTGCGTCTTTTCCATTATGAACCATGTCCACCGCGTATTTATTTTTTTCCAAAGCAACCTTCAGCGCCCGGGCAATGGACACCTCATCTTCTGCTATCAATATCTTCATGGCAACCTCCGTTCCGGCAAAAATCTTTTATTTCTTTCGTTTGATCTCATTATAATATGGAAAGTTAAAATATGCCTGAAAAAAAGCAAATGTTCAAAAAATTTTCACATTCTTTTTTAGGTTCATTTTAGGCACATCCTGTAAACTGGCATCAGAAACAAAAAAACCTATGTGACAGAACCGGAAAACTGATTTCAAGACCCATTATAAAGGAGAATTTATGGACGAGAGATATCGACACGAACTGAAATTTCAAATTGGTCCCGCAGACTACCTTGCCATCCGGCAGAGGATTTCCCCCCTGATGCAGAAGGACCCTCATACAAGGGCGGACGGTTTGTACCTCATCCGCAGTATTTATTTTGACAATTTCGATGACCAAGCACTGCGGGAAAAGGTAAACGGCGTTGCCGTGCGGGAAAAATTCCGCATCCGGTATTACAATAACGATTTTTCCTATATTACCTTGGAGAAAAAAATCAAGCACAACAACCTCTGCCGAAAGGAAGACGCACCGATTTCCATTGCAGATTATTCCGCCATCCTCTCGGGCAGGACGGATTTTCTGAATGAGCAGTCGCCCGCTCTGGTAAAGGAGCTCTGCCACAAAATGCAGACGGAAATGCTGCGTCCCAAGGTCATGGTTTCCTATGTGCGTGAGCCCTATATTTACCGTGCCGGTAACGTTCGGGTTACTTTTGACTCGTGCATCCGCACCAGCATGTTCCAGCAGGACTTTCTGGAAAGCAAAATTCATGACATCAGTGCCACCGAGTGCCCACAGGACATTATTTTAGAAGTAAAATACGATGCGTTCCTTCCGGAGGTGATTGCCGATTTGCTCCACTTAGACGGCATCCGCCAGCAGGCATTTTCCAAATACGGTACCTGCCGGAAGTACGGGTAAACCCTCTGCAAATTGTAAATAATGCCTGTTGTTTACAGGCTTTTAAAAGAAAGGAATATATATTATGAGTTTTCAAGACATTTTCAAATCCAGCTTTTTAGAAAGCGTAACTGAATTTTCCATTCTGGATACCATCCTTGGACTGGCTGTTGCCCTGGTCATCGGATTGTTCATCTTTATGGTGTATAAGAAATCTATCACCGGTGTCATGTATTCGGAAGGCTTTGGACTGACACTGATTGGTTTATCACTTGTCACAACGCTTGTCATAATGGCGGTAACGTCCAACGTGGTTCTTTCCCTTGGTATGGTCGGTGCCCTTTCCATTGTACGTTTCCGGACCGCCATTAAGGAGCCCTTTGAAATCGTATTTTTATTCTGGTCGTTGGCAGCCGGTATTGTAGTCGGTGCGGGCATGATACCCCTTGCGCTTATCGGTTCGGCAATTATCGGCGTTCTTCTGATTTTATTTGCCAACCGCAAAGTACATAACACCCCTTACATCTTCATTGCTTCCTGCGCGGATGAAAAAGCGGAAGAGGCTATTCTGCAGATTTTGAAGCAGGAAACCTCCCATGTTATTGTAAAATCCAAAACTGTTAATGCTTCCGGCATCGAACTTACCACGGAACTGCGTACCAAAGATGCCACTACTGCTTTTGTAAACCGCATTTCCGCCCTTCCCGGCGTGGAAAATGCAACCCTTGTCAGCTATAACGGAGAATATCTATGATTTCTAACAGACACATTACAAAAATCATTGCTGTCATAATGGCTTTTTCCCTCTGTCTGTGCTTTGCAGCCATGTATTTCTCTACTGAACTCGCGGCTGCTGCCGGCGGAAAGTCTGTCAGTATGTCCTATGAGTCGGAATTATTTGACACAGATGTCATAATGACTGTCAACATTTTAATGGACGAAGACGACTGGCAGGAGATGCTGGACAATGCCCTTGAGGAAGAATATTATGCCTGCGATGTAGAAGTAAATGGGCAGACCTTTTATCAGGTCGGCATACGGACCAAGGGCAACACCAGTTTAAGCTCTGTGGTAAATGACCCCACCACGGACCGCTACAGCCTGAAGCTGGAGTTTGACCACTATGTGGACGGACAGACCTGCTTCGGTCTGGATAAACTGATTCTGAACAACAATTATGCGGATGCCACCAATATGAAGGAGGCTCTCTGCTACGACATGTTCCAGTTTCTTGGTGCGGACGCTTCCCTTTATAACTATGCGGAGATTTCCGTCAATGGGGAGTACCGCGGTGTTTATCTTGCTTTGGAAGCCGTAGAGGACAGTTTCCTGCTGCGCAACTACGGCACAGAAAAAGGGGCTTTATATAAACCGGAAGGCATGGAAATGGGCGGCGATAAACAGGACGGTAACAAGCCGGGGGGCGGCGGTGACCGAGAAGATGCCGGCAACATGCCGGGCGATGGCGGTGACCGTGAGAAATTCGGTGACATGCCCGATACCGGCGATATTTCCGGCGGTGACAGCGACAGACCCGGCGCCGGTGCTCCCAGTGGTGACATGCCCGGCAAAAACGACCGGGCGGATTTCGGCGGCATGGGCGGCTTTTCCAAATCCAGCGGCGGCGCCGACTTAAATTACACGGATGATGATTTGGACAGTTACTCCACCATCTGGGACGGTGAAGTAACCGACACCAAGAAATCTGACCACAAGCGGGTTGTGAAAGCCCTGAAAAACATTTCCGAGGGCACGGATTTGGAAACCTATATGGATATAGATAACCTCTTAAAGTACATGGCGGTGCATGTTTTCTCCGTCAATATGGACAGCCTTTCCGGCAACATGGCGCACAACTACTACCTGTATGAGTCAAACGGACAGCTCAATCTCATTCCCTGGGACTACAACCTTGCTTTCGGCGGTATGGGTGCAAACGGCGGCATGGGCGGCGGAAGCTCCGACAGTGCCACAGAAGTGGTAAACAGCGCCATCGACAATGCTTTTTCCGGAACCGAATTTTTTGACACACTTATGGAAAACGAAACTTACCGGGAACAGTATTATGCATACTTAAACCAGTTGGTAGAAGAATATGTCTACGGAGACGGTTTTGAAACCTTTTACAACCGCACAAGAAATCTTATTGACTCCCTGGTGGAAACGGACCCGACAGCTTTTTATACCTATGAGGAATACCAGACGGCTGCCGATACCCTTTACCAGATTGTAAAGCTCCGCGCACAGTCCATAGAAGGACAGCTGAGCGGTACCATTCCTTCCACCTCCGAGGAACAGAGCGGTTCCGATGCCCTGATTGATGCCTCTTCCCTCTCCGTCAGCGCCATGGGCACCATGAACACGGGCGGACGAAGATAAAAAGGTAAGTGTTTCTTTTCCATAACATAAAAAAGATGCATTATTTTTGCATTTGATATATAATAGTTGTGGATAATATATGATACATTTTGACCGGTTTAAGGCTAAAATAGATAATATATTATCTGCAACTATTTTTGTGCGAACTTTAGGAGGAGCAAACACTATGGAGGGTCTTATCTGGGAAACTTCCGAGGAATTGGATAAAAAAATTGCTGACCGCTTACGGCTTATCCGCAAACGCAGGTCAATCTCTCAACAACAACTGGCTAAAATGAGCAATGTAAGCTACGGCTCCATCAAGCGATTTGAAACAACCGGACAGATTTCTCTGCTTTCCCTTACCAAAATTGCCACTGCCCTGCAGGTAGCCGATGAACTGCGCAACTTATTTACCGCAGTGCCTTACCGGAATATTGAGGAGGTTATTAATGAGTCAAAATAAATACCTTCATGTACTTTATCATAATATACCCGTCGGAACTCTTGCCATGGCACAGTCTCGTCTGGTAGCTTTTGAGTATACCGAAGACTGGTTAAAAAACGGTTTTTCCATCAGTCCCTTTTCCCTGCCCTTAAGAAAAGAGGTCTTTCTTCCTTCTAAGTATTATTTTCAGGGTCTTTGGGGTGTATTTGCCGACAGCCTTCCGGATGCCTGGGGCAGACTTTTATTGGAGCGCCTTCTGAAAGCACAGGGTAAAAATCCGGATTTGCTTACCGTCTTAGACCGTCTGGCAATCGTTGGCACCTCCGGCATGGGAGCCCTGACTTATGAACCCGAGGAGGAATGGGCTGCCAATCCCGATTATCTGGATTTGGATGACCTGGCATATCAATGCAAAAAAATACTGAACACGGAATATTCCGACAAATTAGGTGAGTTATTTTCACTGGGCGGCACCAGCGGCGGCGCGCGCCCCAAAATTCTCACAGAAATTAACAATGAACCATGGATAATCAAATTTCCTGCCTCTCCCGATGGAGAAAACGCCGGTTTTATGGAATACGAATATTATTTATGCGCCAAAGAATGCGGTATTTCCATGAGTGAGTCCCAATTATTTCCTTCTCAGAAATGCAAGGGTTATTTTGGTACCAGACGATTTGACCGTCAAAAAAAAGACAATGATTATCAAAGAATTCATGTCCTGACGGCTGCTGCCCTTTTAGAGCTTGCTTTTACACAGCCAAGTCTCGACTACCACGGTCTGATGAAATTAACCAGTATTCTCACCGGAAACAATGAACAGGATATGGAAAATATGTTCCGCCGCATGTGTTTTAATGTATTTGCCCACAACCGGGACGACCATTCCAAAAACTTCTCCTACCTTTATGAGGAAGCTTCCGACAGTTGGCGTCTGGCGCCCGCCTACGATTTGACTTACAGTAATACTTATTATGGAGAACATACCACAACCGTGGACGGCAATGGGCGCAATCCCGGCATGAAGGAACTTTTGGCGGTGGGAACTGCCGCAGGTATAAAACAGAGCCGATGCAAATCCATTGCAGAGGATATCCGGGACTGTGTAAACCACAACCTCGGAAACTATCTGTCATAAGAAAAAAGCCCGAAGGCTATCATGCAGCTTTCAGGCTTTTCTCTCTTTATTTGTCTTTTCTTATTTTACTTATACTTATAAAATCCTTCGCCGGAGGACATGCCGAGCTTACCCTCGTCTATGTACTTCTTCAGGATTTCTTCCATCTTCTTGAAATTGTATGGCATCATCATTTTTTTCAGGAGCGGGGAGAAAATTCCCGGTACGCTCTGATACTGATGCACGATGTTGTAGGCGGTGTTTAAGCCAACGGTGTCAAAAATCCGGAACGGACCCTTGGGAGCACCGGTGCCGTGTGTCCAGGCAATGTCAATGCTTTCCGGGTCGGAAACGCCGGATGCATACAAATCCAGTCCGCTGAGCAAGAACGGAACCAGCATGGAGTTTAATAGATAACCGCTTTTTTCCTTTCTTACCGGAAGTCCAATCATGCGGATGTCATTGGCAAACTGTAAAATGTCATTGAAATATTTCTCGTCCGTTTTGGACTGTGCCATAATCTCTGCCGTGTTATTTTTCCAGATGGAATTGGCAAAATGCAGGGACAGGTACTTCTCCGGTCTGCCGGTATATTTGGCAAACATGGACGGAAGAAGCGTGGAGGAATTGGTTACAACCACTGTTTTTTCGGGAAGTAGCGGTGCCACTTTCTCGTAGAAAGCAATTTTATCCTTCTCATTTTCCGCCATGGACTCAATTAACAGATCGGCATCCGCTACCGCTTTTGCCATATCCAGCTCTAATTTAATATCGCTGTAAGCCGCTTCGACTTTTTTCAGGCACTCTTCTTTGTTGAAATTGTCTTCATCCGCAATACCTGCACACCAGGGACCCTTGCCGGATGCCATGTCTTCGATGGCTTCTATGTAAGTTTCTTTCAACTTATCCAGCTTGGGCCGGGTTCTGCCGATGGAACCCTCGCTCCGCAACCAGACAGTTACATTTGCTCCGCAGTAAGCCGACTGGAAAGCTATCTGGCTTCCCAATACGCCGCCCCCTGCAATCACCACATTTGCATATCTCATACTAACCACCTCATTGTTGATTGGTCTGCCAGAATTCAGCCTTGTTTTTATATAACATTTTGTCTGCTATTTTATATGCAGCATTAAAATCCTCCGCTTTTTCAAAACTGGAAAAACCGAAAGAAACCCCATAGGGAATAACATTGGTGTCCAACCTGCTTTCAATTTTCTCTATGAGGAGGTTTATATCTTCTTCCTTAGCATGGCGATATATGATTGCAAATTCATCACCGCCAATTCGGTAAAAAACGGCCTTACTGGGTAATACGGAGAGTACGGCTTGCCCAAAGTTTTCAAGAGCATTGTCCCCATATAAATGTCCCATCTCATTATTGATACGCCGTAAACCATTCATGTCAAAAATAATAAAGTACCTAAAACCATTTCTCATTATATCCTGATAAAATTTACCTCGCTGGTAAGCACCCGTAATAGAATCCTTGATATAATAATCCATGTAAAAGTATATATAGTAAAATATCATCCCTATAATACTTGCTAACGGAAGTGAACCAAGTAAATTGCACTCGGATTCCAAATAAACCGCCAGACCAACCATTATGATGATGGGAATGAATACTCCCCATTCCACACCATGACCATTCCTTGAAGCCAGACTGAACCATACTACAAAACACACAAGATAGGAGAAGCCTACTACAAAGGGCAGATACCTGAGAGGACCGCTGATAAATTCGTTTTTATCGTTGAAGGTGTAGACGATACCACAAACCGGAGAAATCAACAGACAGAATGCATTTATGGCAAAAGGCATAGCCACCAGCCAGGAAACCATCGGTGATTTCTGTTTGTTCTGAAAAGGTACCAAAAACATAATAAAAGCAATTCCCGGACGCAAAATATAGGCAGCAATGGAAATCACCCAGCGATACCAACTAACATGCGTATAATCCGGTTCAACAAAAAATTTCTCCGCTATTTCCAGCACAATAACTGCTAAAACTACAAGCGTCCCTACAATAAAGTATTTCATAACACTTCTCATTGGTGTTATTTTCCCGTAATAAATAAAAAAAAGAAAACATATGCAAATCGCTATGGGAATAATATAAAATTGCAACCGTTCAAGCAAAAGCTTCTGCCTCCACATCATGAATTCGTAATTATCAAAGCACTATGTAGTATATTCATCCCTCGTCTACATAGCACCAATGTATTCAGTATGGCATATTTTTGGCGCAATTGCAACCGTCTTCAAGATAAATTTCTCACGCCTTCTCAAACACCAGTATCTTCTGGGATATCTTCTTCACAAAAGGCATCCAGATAACCAGTTTGTAAATGGGGCTTAAGGTCAGCATGCCGCGGAGAATGTTGTCATTTTTCACTTTGCGGAAGCCGTCTGCAATATCTCCCAGCTCTTCAAAGCTGTTGGCGCCCCAGGTAAAGACAGCGCCAGTGGACTGAATGGATTTTTCCACGCCTTCCTTGTTAACAAACTTCGGGCACAGGCATTCCATTATGACGTAGGCATTGTCGAAATTGTTGCGGATAATCTGCAGCATCTGTCCCACCTGTTCCCTGGTCAGGTACATGGTCAGACCCTCAATGATGAAAAGCATCCTGCCCCTCTTGGTCACCTGTGACGGCCAATCCGGGTTCTTGCTGATAAAATCCGATACTAATTCATCCAGCACCACCGTTCTCGCCACAACACCACCGCTCATGGCTGCATCCTTGCTTGCCTTGGAAAAATCATAATCTAACTTTTCCACAATTTCTTCTGCCTTTTCATCCTTGAATTTATGCTTGGGATTTTTGCTATACATCGCTCTCGCATCAAAAATGCTAAGTCCCATTTTCATGAAGCTTAGCATCGTGCTTTTAATATTTGGAGAACTCCAGAATTTTCTTGGCGTTCTGAATTCTCTCTTCGGAAGGAGGATCCACACCTTCCAGTTTATAAGGAATACCTAACTCTTTCCACTTGTATTCGCCCAAGGTGTGATAAGGAAGAACCTCTACCTTCATCACGGTGTCCAGAGTGTCGATAAATTCTCTCGTCTTGATTAAATATTCATCCTTGTCCGTGATGCCGGGCACCAGTACGTGACGAATCCACATGGGAATGCCCTGCTCGGAAAGGTATCTTGCGCAATCCAAAATGTTTTTATTGGTATGACCGGTCAGCTTCTTATGCTCTTCGTCATCGATGTGCTTGATGTCCAGCATAACAAGGTCGGTGTATTTCAGTAATTCGTTGAATTTGGAGAAGAAAGGCTCTTCTCTGGTAAAAGGCTGTCCGGAGGTATCCAGGTTGGTGTTGATGCCTCTCTCATGCGCCTTTTTGAATAAATCAATTAAAAAGTCGATTTGCAGCAATGCTTCGCCGCCGCTGACGGTAATACCGCCCTCTTTGCCCCAGTAACTGCGGAAACGCTCTGCTTTATCCAGAAGCTCATCTGCCGTCTGCAGATTGTCTGTTTCGGGATTCCAGGTATCTACGTTGTGGCAATACTGGCAACGCATATTACATCCTTTTAAGAAAATAAGATAACGGATTCCGGGGCCATCTACTGCGCCAAATGACTCTAATGAGTGAATTCTACCTTTAATCATATAAATACCTATGCCTTTCTGCGTTTGTCTTAGTATTACCAGAAAAGGGCCGGACATTACTGCCCGACCCCAATTTACATCAATTACCTTGAAAACCTGTTAAGATTAAAGGCTCTTATGGCAGGTTCTTGCGATAACGTCATCCTGCTGTTCCTTGGTCAGGCTGATGAACTTAACAGCGTAACCGGATACACGGATGGTGAAGTTTGCGTATTCAGGCTTCTCAGGATGTGCCTGTGCATCTAACAGCTTCTCTGTACCGAATACGTTAACGTTGAGGTGATGAGCGCCACGGTCGAAGTATCCGTCCAGAACACCTGCCAGAGTATTCTTCTGCTCGTCAAGGTCATGACCAAGAGCGGAAGGTGCCATGGTCTGGGTATTGGAAATACCATCCAGAGCATACTCGTAAGGAAGCTTAGCTACAGAGTTCAGGGATGCAAGCAGACCGCTCTGTTCTGCACCGTAAGAAGGTGATGCACCGGGAGCGAAAGGCTTGTAAGCTTCTCTTCCGTCAGGAAGCGCACCGGTAGCCTTACCATATACAACGTTGGAAGTAATGGTCAGGATAGAGGTTGTAGGCTCAGAATTTCTGTAGGTTACGTTCTTCTTAATCTTCTCCATGAAGGTCTTAAGAAGCCATACAGCGAATTCGTCTGCTCTGGGGTCATCGTTACCGTATTTAGGGAATTCGCCCTCGGTCTTGAAGTCGATAGCGCAACCCTGGTCGTCACGGATAACTTTAACCTTAGCATACTTAATAGCGGACAGAGAGTCAGCTACATGGGACAGACCTGCAATACCGGTTGCGAAGGTTCTTCTTACGTCGGTATCAATCAGAGCCATCTCTGCTGCTTCATAGTAATATTTATCATGCATGTAATGAATGAGGTTCAGGATGTTTACATACAGAGCTGCACACCAGTCAAGCATGATGTCGTATTTATGCATAACTTCATCGAAATCAAGGTATTCGGAAGTAATGGGTGCGATTTCAGGACCGCACTGCATATGCTTGCCATTCTTGTCAAGATGCTTCTCATCCTTACCACCGTTGATGGCGTAAAGTAAGCACTTAGCAAGGTTAGCACGAGCACCGAAGAACTGGATTTCCTTACCGGTCTGAGTAGCGGATACACAGCAGCAGATGCTGTAGTCATCGCCCCAGATAGGCTTCATAACGTCATCGTTCTCATACTGGATGGAAGATGTTGTTACGGAAATCTTAGCTGCATACTTCTTGAAGTTTGCGGGAAGAGCACTGGAGTACAGAACGGTCAGGTTCGGTTCAGGGCTGGGTCCCATGTTTTCAAGAGTATGAAGGAAACGATAGTCGTTCCTGGTAACCATATGACGGCCATCCATGCCGATACCGCCAACTTCCAGAGTTGCCCATACAGGGTCACCGGAGAATAACTGGTTGTAAGAAGGAATACGAGCGAACTTAACCATACGGAACTTCATGGTCATATGGTCGATTAACTCCTGAGCTTCTTTCTCAGTCAGAGTACCTTCCTTTAAGTCTCTTTCGATATAGATATCCAGGAATGTGGAGATACGTCCAACGGACATAGCTGCACCGTTCTGGGTCTTGATAGCTGCTAAATAACCGAAGTATAACCACTGAACAGCTTCCTTAGCGTTGGTAGCGGGACCGGAAATATCGTAGCCGTAAATCTTAGCCATTTCTTTCATTCCCTGCAGAGCCTTAATCTGCTCAGCAATTTCTTCTCTCAGACGGATAACTTCTTCGGTCATAGTACCGTTACCGCAGTTCTTCTTATCTTCTTTCTTCTTCTCAATCAGGAAGTCGATACCGTAAAGAGCAACTCTTCTGTAGTCGCCTACGATACGTCCACGACCGTAAGTATCAGGAAGACCTGTAACGATATGAGTATGACGAGCAACCTTCATCTCATCTGTATATGCATCAAATACTGCCTGGTTGTGTGTCTTATGATAGTCATTGAAAATCTTGTGGAACTTAGGGTTAACTTCGTAACCGTAAGTGCTTGCAGCTTCCTCTGCCATCTTGATACCACCGTAAGGCATGAATGCTCTCTTTAACGGCTTGTCTGTCTGAAGACCAACAATCTGCTCAAGGTCTTTCATAGACTCATCAATGTAGCCCGGGCCGTATGCGGTAAGGCTGGATACAACCTCTGTTTCGCACTCTAATACGCCGTCGTGCTCACGTTCTGCTTTCTGTAATTCCTGCAGTCTGCCCCAAAGCTTATCGGTTGCCTCTGTAGGACCTTCCAAAAAGCTTTCATCACCATCATACTGGGTGTAGTTTCTCTGGATGAAGTTACGAACATTGACATCAACATCCCAATGGCCGTCTTTCACAAAACCTCTCCATGCTTCTGCCATGAAAATTTACCTCCTTTTGGTAAAAATAAAATAATATTATCAACAGGAAACCTTGTCGCGGTTTACCTACTGTTGTTTACGTTAAAAGTGTACTACTAACAAAGGCTAAGTGTCAACTGTTTTGCGGATTGGACGTAATTTTATACATTAATTCCGCCATGTTCCAGATAACCGGTTTTTTCCCGGTTAATCACAGGCTTTTCTCTCAGTGCCTTTTCCATGGTGAACACGTAAAAAACATTTCCGTAGTAGGTATTTTTTGCTTCGGGGAATGCCGTCTTTTAAAATCCCAGACTGTCGTTTACCAGAATAACATGTATTCTGTCCGTGTGGCGGGAATCTCAATCCTCTCATTTACCTGCAAATTTAAGGTTTTTTGCCGTTGCGGTTTTACGGCGGAACCCCGAGCAGGCATAATATCCTACATTCTCTCGTGCTATTATAGTACAAATGACAACATATATCCAACTTTATCTTGAAGAAATTGTGCGGAAAATCAGCCTTACAAGCGGTCCTACGAAAAATACCTGCAGGCAGAGCGCAACCGGGAAACAGAGTGCGGCAAGCTGAAGCCACTGAGGGAACCAGTCCGCCGTAAAGCCGTTGTGAAAAAAGGTTGCGAAAAGGGTAATGCACGGCACAATCAGGCATACGGTAAAGCACTGGATTGCCAGTATCAGAAAAATGGGTTTATCTTCCGCCAGGGACACAATGCGGAAAGCCAGTTTCTGCGCCGTTTTCGTGATAACAAAGAAAATCAGCAGATAGACTATCACATATTCCACCCACATTTCCTTTATTGCCAGGGCAAATACGGTGTAGGACAGTTGTCCGAATTTCATGGCGATGGTGTAGACGGTCATGCAATAGACCATACAGAATACCATCAGTGCTGTAAATACGATACTTTGTAATTTTGTTTTTGGCATAATTTTTCTCCTTTTTTCTTTGGAACAAAAAACGACATTAAATGCATCACAGCTATCAGACACGGGCCGTGATAATATTTAATGTCGTTATAAGTTCTGTATTTATTTTTTACCAACGTGAGTTATTGTAGCACTTTTTTCCGGGCAATGTAAGCGAAATTTTTTCCTGTTTATTTTTTAATTCTGGTCACATGGAAGTTGCAGCAGTCATCTCCCTGCGCCAGTGTTTTAGTCCGATGAAGTTCTCCGCCTTCGTTCCGGTAATTTCTTTCATCCATATTGCAGAGGCAGGGAACAAACGCAAAGCAGTTTTCCTGCTTGCCGAGCTTGCAGATGCCGCACTCGGTGTAGGTGTTGTAAAACTCGTCCACACCTTTTTCATACTTGAATTTCCAGTCCAGCTCATACGGCGAATTCTGGCTTGCTATGCTCTCCTTCACCTTTTTGTCCTGTACTTTATCGGTAAACAGGGTGCATTTTTTATTCTTGTGCACCTTTACGATAAACGGAGAGTCAAACACCGCCGTTACCATCTCGTTCACAACCTCCGGGGTGATTTTTTCCGGCTCTGCCTTATGTAAGGAAAATACAAATGCTGCGATATACAAATTCGCCTCCAGAGAGCTTCCCCCGATGTCCGGCGTCCGCAAAAGCATGGCTTTGTATTCCCTCTTTGCCTTCTTCTTGTACGCCTTCATGTCCATATCCGGGTAAATCTCGGACAATCTTTCCAATGATGACTTGAAGCACATCATCTCTACCGCTTTCGCCATTATTCTGTACTTAAGCATATCAATCAGTCCTCTTTTCTGTGGAGCTTTGAAATATTCCCTTTTGAAGTATGCCGATATTGTCTTTCTAAAAATACCTCTCAGAGAATTTTTCCTCTTCCTTTGACATGGATTATAGCACTTTTCATGGCGAGTTTGCATAGGGTAACTGAAATTTTTAATAATATAGGTGAGGATTTCTTTTATATTTGACTCTATAACGCGTACATACGAATGGAGTCAAATCAACCAGGAAAAATCCCCGGAAGCCTGTATTTCCGGGGACAAAAATGCTATTACGCATATACTTTCTTTTATTTCACCGTTTCTTCAAGAAATCTGTCTATTTTTTCCAGATAGGCATCTGCCTGTACGATAAAACCGACATGTCCGCCGGGTGCATCCTCTATTCTGGCATCGAGGTCACGGAACAGGGCTGCCAGGATTTCCTGGTCTTCTTTTTTGAAGATGTCATGCTCCGGAACGAGTATCTGCACCTTGCCGCGCAGATATTCAAAATCTTCTTTCTTAAAGTATTCACAGTTTCTCAGCATGAATACGCAGGTATAGCTGTGAATAAAGCGCTTTTTGTACTGCAAATCGGAAGCAACTGTTTCATAGAAGCTTACGCCGTAATCCTTATTTTCCGGTGTTTCGCATTCTAAGAATTTTGGGCTTAATTTTATAAGCTGTTTCATCAGAGTCTTAGCGGGCATAATTTTCATCAGACTTATCATAATGGGTCCAGTCAGCCATTCTTTTTTGATATTACGGATGTAATCGCTGTCCAGAGTCAGCGTGGTTGCCAAAATCATGGCTTTTACCATTTCCGGGTACTTTTTGGCAAACATCTGTGCATTGACACCGCCGTCGCTGGCACCGAGAAGTATTACCTCTTCAATGCCAAGCTTATCCAACAGTTTGCGGAGAAAGTCTGTCTGTTCCTCTAACTTTACCGTGAAAAACGGATATTCATAGATTAAAAATCCGTATTTTTCACGGAAATGCAGTGCATAGGGCATCCACATTTCCTGCATTTCCAGTCCATGAAAAAACAGAACGGTCGGCGCCCCTTCCTTCCCCCCGCGCTGATAGCGGACCGTAACACCGTCCACTTCTATGGTTTTATAAGGATACTCCCGCAAAAATGTCTTGTATTCTTCCCTGAAATCTCTCATCTTCCTATGTGCTCCCATCTGTCCGTTAAACTTCAAAAAGACTCTTTATGCCTGTTGGATAGTTTTTATCAGAAAATTCTTTGTGCCGGCTGAATTCCTTATCAGAATGCTCTTTTTATCCTTGAAAATTGCCGTGACTATTTTATATGTATTTGGTCAACTGCAGGTTAGCATAATCTAACCACCATGTCAAGACGTGCATGAACCGAAATACTGCTGACGGATGCAAGGCTGGGCACCAAAAAGAAATAAACTGCTGCCGCAATACCCACCACCGTCAGAACAGCCGTTTCTTTCAAAATTTCCACATAGTTTACTTTCTTTTCATAACATGTTTTCCCTCACGAAAAAAGAGAACCGTTCTCCCGATGTCTCCTAAAAAATATAAAATAGAAAATCACGTTCAGAAGAATACCGAAGCAGGTGGCAACCGGCGCTGCCAACCCTATTTTGGTAAGGCTTGCGTTCGGCTGTATACTCATAAAGTATGCAAGCGGCAATCTCACCAGTAAGGTCTGAACCAGTCCCTGTATCATGACCCAGACGGTTTTTTCGTAACCATTGAAAAAGCCTATCATACTGAACAATACCGCCGTAACAATCGTTTCCGGCGCAAATCCTCTTAAATACTCCGCTCCTTTCCCGATAACCTCCAAATCCGGTGTAAAGATGCCGCACAAAGCATCGCCGAAGTTCCATACGGCAATAAATACCACCACACCTACTATCACGCCAAAGCCCATGCCGGTAAACATGGACTTTTTCGCCCGGTCGGGCTTTCCGGCACCGACGTTCTGCGACACGAAGGATGCCATGGACTGCATAAGCGCACTGGGAACAAGCATTGCAAAACTAACTATCTTGCAGGCTACCCCATATCCAGACGATGCCTCCAGTCCCAGCTTATTGATAAACGCACAGAGGGCTGAAAACGACATCTGTGTCAAAAACTCCTGCAGAGCCAGCGGAAGACCTACTTTTATAAATCTCTTACACTGGTTGTTGATTTTAAGGTCCTGTTTCCGGATGCGGAAGTCATACTTTTTCTTTTTCAGTATAATGAGCGCCAGTACCACGCTCACTGCCTGTGCCGCTACCGTTGCAATCGCCGCACCCGCTGCATCCAGGTGAAATCCCGCTACCAGAATTAAATCTCCGATAATATTTACCACGCACGCAATCGCTACAAATATAAGCGGGGATTTACTGTCCCCAAATCCCCTGAAAATAGCCGCCAGCACATTGTAGGCAACTATAAAAAATATACCGCCGCCGCATATTTTTACATAGACGGACGTAAGGGAAAGGGCTTCTTCGGGCGCCTGCATCAAAATCGCCAGCGGTTTTGCAAAGAAAACCATCACGCCAAACAATACGATGCAAATTATGGTAAATACGGTGATGGCTCCTCCGAGCAGTTCCCCTATCTGACCGGAATTTTTCTCTCCGATATATCTTGCAATCAGCACGGTAATGCCCATGGCAAACTGCGTGATAACGAAAGTAACCAGATTCAATATCTGGCTGCCGGTGGATACCGCCGACAGTCCGGCTGTCGTGCCAAACCTTCCCACAACCAGTAAATCCACCGCGCCGTATGCCGCCTGCAGTACCAGCGCACCAAAGACAGGCATCATAAACAGTATTAACTTATTCAGAATACTTCCCTGTGTAAAATCTCTTTTTTCTCCCTGGTTCATTTTCCAATTTTCCTCATCTTTCTGTACTCTTTCCCACACCGTATGGTATCACTTCATTCTGCTCTTTTTCTCATAACCCGGTACAGTTTTTCTACCGTTTCTATCATGGTGTCTGCGTCTTCGTCGGAAACATCGTCAAGCTCCCTGCTCAGCTCTCCAAAAAGCTCATCCACATATTCGTCCAGCAAATCTTTTCCGGCTGCCGTAATTTTAAGAAACACAACTCTGCCATCCGTTTCGTCCGCCTGCTTTTCCACAAGTCCCAGCTTCTCCATATCCTTTATGGTTTTAGTAACACCGGGCTTCGGAAGTCCCAGTTCGTCACTGATATCGCTTACCCTCACGCTGTCCGCTTTTAATTGCAGTTTCCGTATCGTATCTAGATAATGCACATGCGAAGAAGTCACGCCGTTCGGCAGCGTGGGAAGCAAATCCCTCACACGTTTCGCCAGATAGCAGGCATCCATTACTTCCTTGACTTTATCCCTTGTCATCGCAAATTGCTCCTTCCCGGTTTGCTTTTTCTTTTTAGTTATTTTATATAATTACATAAGGTAACTAATTACGTAATAAATATATTCTCATTTTCCACTTTTGTCAATAGAATGTTTTCCAGAGGTCTTTTCCTTCCTGAAAAGATTTCAGTTTCATTCTTTTTTTCTCATAAAGCGCTTCCAATTTCGGAATTCGGATATGACGCTCTGTTAAGTCTTTCTCATATATGGCAAAGTCCATTTCTGCTTTCTCTATGTCAACTGCTTTTCTATCCCTTACATAGCTTAACAGCTTTATCTCTTTTCGGATAAAAGAATGTGTAACGATATCGTCCAGATGTATTTTATCCAGATTGTCATAGGAAATGTTGTAAAACATCGAATTACCCGAATCGTATATAGGTGCCATTCCGAGGATTTCCAACGTATCCGGATTTCTGACTACAGAAATGTTATTCATATGCCTGTCCGTATTGGAAAGCAGATAATCCGTCATAATTTCGTAATCCATAAAAGCATCAAATTCTTCCTCTTTTATCCCCAGAGAAAGGCACACTTTTTTCAAAGGATAATAATATGACTCATTCTGTCTTATTTTTATGGACTGCAACAACTCCCAGGCACTTATAATTTCTTTATTTTCAGAGCAGAAATCATAGGATAAACAACCCAGTCCTTCCATTCCTCCCTCAACTGTAATCATTATTCCCTGATAGGGAGTATAATTGGAAAATCCCTGTTTTTTGTGCAATTCCGTGGCAAACAGTTCATTTATGCTCTGTTGATAAGAGTCCCCATAGTTTCCCTTTACCATATATCTGCGTCCCGAAGCATCAATGCACCATTTCTTTTGCAGTTCTCCCTGAGATGCCGCGCAGTTAAATTTTGTTTTGTGACGCAAATCAATAACCTTATCTTTATTTATGGTTAAATCACCAAATGTATCAACAAAATCATTTGTAAATAAATTGGCATCTGCCCATGTCAGACCTTCGCCCCGCGGCTGAATCCAGTAACAATCGGACAGACTTAATGCCAGATTATCAACAAGCGCACTGCTTGTAGACTCATAACCCAGCCTTTGAAGCGCAGTTTTTGCACCATTTCTGGTCTTGGGAATTGCACGGTCCCTCCACCATTCATGAAATTTCATTTCATTCATCTGGCCGCCGATTGGAAAATGGTCCAAAGCAGAAAGGTTTCTTTTATAATTTCCAAGTGTACCATCTGCCGATAATTCCATAAGACATACCGGAATATCCTTATGCATCAGATAGTATTCTTCCGCCCTCTTTTTTGCCATATACTACCCCCACAGAATATCTTCTTTTTTATCTATATTGCAGTCGCGGATAAATTTTTCAACCGCATCATAGTAGCTTTCAAACAGTGAATTGGCATAAATTACAAGGTTCTGTTCATTTACACCGTTTATATCTACATTGATGCGTATCTTTGTTCCCTTCGTATCCACTATTGTCCCGGTTAAACTATCAAAGTAATAGGTTCCGTTTGCAGATTCTATCTTTTTCATGGACTCTTTTTTCATGGGAAGCTTTTCCGCTATCAATTTAAGAATATACGGCGCCGGAGTGCTTTCTCCGTATTCCCATCTTCTAAGTGTTCCAATGGGAATACCGAAACGGTCCGCAAATTCCTTCTGTGTTTGTCCGGTTAATTCTCTCATTTCTTTTATATTCATAAATAAAATCTCCCAAGCATCTATATAGATGCTTTGTACTTATATAAGTGCTTTGTACCTGATATAGGTACTTTGTACCCGATATGGGTATTTTTGTTTTAATACTACCCAATTCGGGTATTTTTGTCAATCTTTTTTCACATAGCACTTTTTTATAAGCGTGCTTACTATAGTATGTGTTGCTTTTATTTTTATTATACTTTTCCCCACCGTAGGATAATAAAATTACTGTTTTTCACCACCCATTTCCATATAAAAAGAGCCCGTTGCAGATACCTCCTTTCAAAATCAGGCATAAAATCTGATATTGGAAGGTTCGTTTGTGCCGCACGCAAACAGAATGCAGCCCTCTTCGTTTCCACCTGCTCCGAAGCAGGCAACATACTGGCGGAAACTGTCAACCATTGTCTGCATATATTCTTCTTCCGGAGCCGCTCCCGCGCTGAGCAGGTAAAACTTTTTATCCGTCAGAACCGGCAATACCGCAAATGTACGGTCAATCAGCCGCTTCATAAGAGATGTCCAGGTATAGAAATACACCGGGGAAGCCAGCACAATCACATCTGCCTTCTTCATAGCATCATAAATTTCCGTCATATCATCCTTTTGAACACAGATTCCGCCGTTTCTCTGGCAGGCTCCGCATCCCAGACAGTCTCCGAAGGTTTTATCTCTTAATATAACTTCGGTTACGGTATTTCCGCTTTCAGCTGAATATTCTCGTGCGGTAACACCGCAAATCCGGCAGGCGGGAAACCGCCTGTCCGGTAATGCGGAAACCGCTTATGTGAGTTTACTCGCGTAATGTTTTATCCAGACCATATACCTCTCGCATGGATCTGTCATGATCAGCATCAATGCTTGTGATGTTGA
>CAVHWP010000013.1:0-64725 GCA_963639875.1 Bacteroidaceae bacterium | reverse complement strand
GGGAAATGTCAACTCTGTTAAATTAACCTTTGTTATGAGCTGCCGCTGTTCATCCAGAACATACAGATTTTTGTCAATATCCAGTTCCAGTATTTTCCCTCCCGGTACATAAAAAGGGGAATAATTTTCGGCTGTAAAAGACTCTATTTTTTCTGCTTTTCCGGTTTCGTAATCATATTCATAGGTGTTTTTGACCACATAAGTAGTAATTCCGTCTATATCTTCAAATCTCGACTCGCAATAAAGTGCTTTTTCGTCCGTACTTTCCAATGCATCAATACGGGTATCCGCATATTCCATTGTCAGAAAACATTCCGTCCTTTCATAAGCATTCATCTTCTCGGACTCATATATCCTTTCCGCGGAACAGGCACTTAACAACGTAGCTGCTATGCATAACAGGATGGATATACTATATTTTTTCATTGAAAACCGGCTCCCTTCTTCATTGTTCTTCTTAATGTATTCATTGTCGGTATTGGCATATATCATTTATTATAATTAAATAGTATATAAAAAGATGAGCAATGTCAACTGGGAACCGCTTCACGCAAAAAAAGCAGGCACTTTCGTGTCTGCTTTTTTCTTAATCTCTTTTATCTGCTTTCGTTAATGTAAATCTGTGCACGGCTCTGGATGATGTCTGCCACATCCTGTGCGCTCTTCTGTCCGGAGAAGAATGCTGCGGACTCTTCCGTAATGATATTGCTTAAGGAATCGTCACTGTAGTAAGCCTGTGTTACGGAGCAGATGTAATCATACAAATGGTCTGCCTGCTCCTGGGTCAGAGGATCCAGCACTACTTCCTCATCGCCAAACCATACGGTATAGTCGTAATATTCTTTATTTCCGTCCGAATCGGTCCAGTAAGGTTTTTCTGTACCCTTGTTGATTTTCTCCTTCAGCGCATCTTTCTTGATTGGAAGAACCCAGCTGTCGCTTCCATCTCTCTGGTATTCGTCCGTTAAATAATAACGTAAAAACTGCCATACTCCATCCTGGTTTTTAGACTTGGCAGAAACCATATAGGCACTGCTCGGTGTAATAACCGCACCATTCCCTTCATTAGTGGGAAACCCAACCAGAGTGACCGGCTCTCCAAACATGCCTACATTCGTAATATAATTTTCCACATTTGCAAGATTGAGATTCATCAGTAAAATTTTTCCGTCCCGGTATGCCTTCTGGGCACTCATCCAGTAATCATCCGGAAGAGCGGAATAATCAAATTCCTCAGGGAACTGCTTCATAAACTCTAAGAGTTCCACAAATTCCTGTGAGTCAAAAGAACACTTGCCAGTTTCTCTGTCTACAAAACGGGAACCGGAAAATGTCATAAGCATCCACAGCAATTCACTTCTGGTTGTAGTATCCCCAAACACACTGGCATCGGGATATTTCGCCATAAGTGCCTTTAAGTCATCCATTGTCCAACCTTCTTTGTCTCCCACAACGGATGTTTTACCTATAACCGTATTAACAGAGAATTTGGGAACAAGTGTATAGAGCTTACCGTCACGCATGTAGGCTTCAAACACATTGCTTAAATAATCGTCGTAGTTCAGTTCGGGGTCATTCTTAATCATTTCACTGATATCCGCAAACAGCCCCTTAGAAATATAGGCATCTACCGGAATATCGCTCGTACTGTTAAGTGCCAATACATCCGGCATTTTTCCGGACAGGATATCATTGTTAAGCTGTGTATAACCGGCTGTATAATCATCACCGGAGTTATACTGGGAGTAATCCGAAACTGTAATACGGTAATTATCATTGTTCTTGTTGAAAGCCACTATTCTTGAACGCAAATCCCAGTCCAGATAATAGCAGCCAAGTACAAGTGTCTGCTTGTCCGGTACATCCTCCGGAGCAACATGGGTCAACATGGAAATCAGGCTCTCGCCATTGCCATTGGAATAATAGGTCATAAGAATACGGTTTTCATCAATTTCATAAAGACCATTGACATCATTGCTGTTGATATCGGAATTTATGTAGCTAAAGAGCATGGTCAGATCACTGTCACCAACGTTATAACCATACGCGCCTAAATTATCCGTAACAAAAACGTCATGGCTCTTGCCGGAATTTATCGTATAATTTATAAGTCTGGAAGACACTTCCACGGACTCCCCGATCTGTTTGCCGGCCTTATCATACTTATACAGGTTCAGTCTGGTATAATCATTATTCACCATAAACAAACTGATATCCCCGTTCTCATCAAAGAACATTGTATTTACCCAGCCATTTGAAGTATCAATCTGCGTTCTGCCCGTTTCATTTCCTTCGGAATCAAACAGGAACAGCTCTCCATCCGAGATACCTGCAAGCTCTCCATCCTTGCTTCCTGCCAGTCTCTCCATATACTGGTAGTTGTCACCGTTATTGGCAAATATCTCTTTGCTGTACTTTTCTGTTCCATCTAAGCTATAAGCATATAAGTCCATTTTACTGGAATAGTTCTGCTGGTCATCCCAGCTGGAGTTTTCTACCAACAGGAAAACTCCGCCATCGCACAATACCGCAGTGGAAACATAAGTATTATCATAGGTACCTTCTGAATCAACTTCTCCACTGTCTTCCGTAGCAGTCTCACCGTTATCTTCCACTATTGTCTCTGTGACATCCTCTCCTGCGTTTTCTCCAATGCTGTCATAGTACGGATTCGGCTTCAGGCTGCTGAAAAGTTCTTTTACTTCTGCATTGCTGCCATCTTCATCGGCAATCACTAATTTAATTACCGTTCCCTGCATTTCATCGTAACGGTTTTCATTGACAACCATGTACAGTTTGTTGTTAATCAGGGACGCATTGCCGATTACATAATCATTGGAAAGACCGTCAATACTCAGGGGGGTTTCTTTATAAACACCCTGCTTTGCCGCATCACTGCCGTTTCCGCCTGCACCACCTGTGCTGCTGTTTGTACCGTTACCGCTGCCATCGCTTTTGCTGCAGGCTGCAAGGCTCAGGGTCATAGCTGCACATAATAACAGGCTTATGATTTTTCCTCTTTTTTTCATAATTCTGCTCCTCCTTTTTGAGAATTTCTTTTTTTCATAATTCTTCCTCCTTTTCTTTTTCCGGAATTTCCTTCTTTCCTCCGTCTCTGTCTGTTCTCTGACTTCTTGTTATAAATAAAATCACATAAGGAATTCCAGACACTTCCTGCTGTCCACTTTTTATGCTTCCAGGCAAGAATTATCACAACCACTGTAAAAATGGCAGGATACAAAATAAATAACAATTCAAATACCAGAAGCAGAAGGGCAATGTCTTCATACCCTCTTGCCATATTTTCCCAGTAAGGATAAATAATGGCTTTGCTGCTCATGGAACGGGTACCGAACTGGGTGAGCTGTTTTAACAGGTTTAAGAAATCGAAGCGTGTGGTGTTTTCCAGAACTTCCACATCATTTTCCGTAACCCCTATTTTTTCACCCACAAACTGTTTGGCATATCCCTTTACGGGGTTGGGCATTACCACCTCATAACAGTTAATGCCGTAATCTACACCGTACTGGCTTAAGGTCTGATAAGATACATACGCAATCGAGGCAGAAAGTCCGGCAGCATCTGCCAGTCTTCCCTCTTCTCTTTTGGCAACACCTGCCACCACATGCGGAACATTTCCTATATAAACTATCTGTCCTGCCACATCATTGGAGCCAAACAGCTGCCAGGCTGCCTGCTCGTCGATAATGACATAATCCTGCATCAGGTCATTTCCCGAAAAATAAGCTCCGCTTTTTAAGGTAACCGGGTGGAATCGGAAAAAATCACCGCCAATTCCGATAGCTGTCACATCTACACTGGCTCTGTCACTTTCAATCGTCACCGTACCCTTGGCACTGTAAGCATCCGCCCAGAGTCTGGCATTTTCATTTTCGGATTCGCTGACAATGGAAGCTTCCTCCAGTCCCTTATTCAGATTGTACTCAAACTGTTGTAAGGACTCTTCCGTAACCTGTGCAGACTCTGCGAAAAAACAGCTGATTTGTGCTGATTTGCTGACGTTTGACCATCTGTCCGCCATTTTCTGTGTCAGAAGTCCGTCTGCCATATGGATACGCAGTCCCGTGAGGATAAGACCTATTATCAAACTCACCAGTGCGGTAATGCCCCATATGAGCTGCTTACGGGACACGTTTAATTTGATTTTTTTCATGGCTTTCTTTCCTTTCAGAAGGACTCTGCATTAATCCGGCAGACGTACTAACTTACCTGCCTCTACCGGCTTGGTGGAAGTAGTAATAACACTTTCATAACCATAGAATCCACCGCTTATGGCTGTCTGCGTATCGTCGCTTGCCAGCACCTGCACATCGTAACGGGTTGCATAATATCTGGTGCCAAGCGGACTGCTCTTGCTTTCCACAATCAGTACGAACTTACCGTTGTTGTCTTCACGGATAGCACTGTTGGGAACGATGTAATCGTAATTGGCGCTCTTCTGTCCTACCTGTAAGCTTAAGGACTGTCCTTCCGTCAGGTCACCGGAAAGGTTGAAGGTGATAATCTTGCTCTTTCTGTCCTGCGGGTCGGGCTTGATGGAAGCCACGGTTGCCGTGATATCGGAATAATACCAGGAATTTACAAGTTCTGCCGGGTCTCCCACGGAAATCTTGGCTGCCTGCTCTGCCGTAGCGGAGAAACTCAGCGTAAATCCTTTGCCCTCCGGCTGGATAACTGCCACGGGAGTATCGGGAGATGTCTGCTCGCCTGCGGTTACGGAAATGGAGGTAATGGTACCGGCAACATCCGCGGTAACGGTTGTGCTCTGGGAATTCTTGGTGAGCTCATCCACATTGTTCTGTGCGGTAACCACTGCTTCATACAGGCTGTTTAAGTTTAAGTTGGCACCGATGTCAGTTGCCAGTTCGGTTGCGCTTGTCTTGGCCGCCTCAAGTTTATCCGTAAGCACCTTCATGCTGGCATCCGCCTGTGCCAGTGCGGCGCTTGCCACATTGGCATTGTTTTGTGCTGCCAGAGCTAACTGCTTGGCTTCCGTATACTGCTTCTGCAGTTTGTCTTTAGCCGCTTCATTACCGCTGCTGATGGTATCCTGATAGCTCATCCATCCTTCAATATTGGTTACATTATTATTTGCCGAAGTAAGGGCAGCCTGTGCATCGTCGTTGGCTTTCTTTATCGCATCATAATCCGGCTGGTAAGCGTCGATTTCCTGCTGCGCCGCCGTAATCGCATTCTGTGCGTTGATTAACTGTTTTTTATAAGTATCCACGGAAAAGCTCTTGCCACCGTTCTGCATCTGGGAAGCGGTCAGGTTGCCGGACAGCAATGCCGTATCATAGGCCACCTGTGCTGCCTTCAGGGCATCTCTTGCCGTCTGCAGTTCCGTGCTTTCCTTTTCATCCAGATAACAGATTACATCGCCTTCTGCAACGGTATCTCCTACCTTGACCGCTACGCTGGTTACCTTACGACTCTCCGTTACCTTTACATTGTAAAGGGAGCTGCTCTGTACCGTACCGGTACCTCGTACCTTAGAGGTAATAGTGCCGGACTGGATGTACTGGATGGCAACCTCCGGCAGAGAATAATTCATAATGGTGTTGGAAAAGAATGTCAGTATCAGCATAATTGTCAAGAATACAATCGCCGCATTTTTTATCCAGTCTTTTTTCTTTCCTGCTTTTTCGTTCATGGTAATCCTCCTTGGTTTAACCTTTTATTCCGCCCTGGCAGGTAATGCCGTCTACCAGATACTCTTCACCATATAAAAATACTAACAAGCTGGGAATCATGTAAATCGTTGCCACTGCAAAGGCAAGACCGATTTCCCCGGAATTAATCTTACTTAAGAATACGGATAACGGATGTGTCTCCGCATCTGACAGTAAAATCAGCGGCTGTTCCACCATATTCCAATAGTCAATAAATACTAAAATTGCTGCGGAACAGATACATCCTTTGCAAAGCGGCAGACATATTTTCCGGAATATCTGCCATTCCCCCGCACCGTCAATCTGCGCCGCCTCCATGACTGATACCGGAATCCTGCGCATGTACTTGGTCAGCAGGAACACGGCAAAGGGAGAAAAGATACCCGGCAGCCAGATAGCCCAATAGGTATTTACAATGTTCAGCCAGTTGGACACTAAGTAGTTGGGCACCAGTGTTACCTGATAAGGCATCAGCATCAGTATGATATAGGAGAAAAAGATAATCTCCCGGATGCGCCCCCGGTACCTGGTAAAGCCATACGAGGCCAGACATGCCACAAACAACTGGAAAAATACAATGGGTCCCACCAGTATTACAGAGTTCCAGAACTTCAAAAGGTATTCCGGGCTCTTGAACAGCACCGTTGCGTACTGGCTGAAGGAAACCATATCCGGTATGAATTTTAAGTTGACTTTTTCCGATATGTACACCTTGCCGCCCTTATCATTGGTGGCGAATACGGAGCCGTAGTTGGCAGAAATCTCCGAGGATGACATAAAGGAATTGGTTATGGTCAGTACAATGGGCTGTAGGAACAGAAAAGCAAAGACCGCTGCCACAATAGTTGCAAATCCAATCCGGAGTTTGTAAATAGCTTTTTTTTCCCTCGACCTTTTCTTTGCCTTCCTCTCCAGAGGTGTAAGAGCAGGCATTTTTTCATCACTCATCCTTCCACATCCTTTCCGAAGTGATTTTCAACCAGAAACAGAATTCCGATAATTACAATCATAACCGCAGCCATAAGAATCGCCGCTGCGGAAAGCCTCTGGTAATCAAGGGACGCAAAGGCATTGTTCATGAAATGCTGCAGCATGTATATGGAGTCGTAAGGATGATCCCCCGTAAGCAGATAAACCTCCCTGAACACTTTGAATGAGTTGATGAGGGACATAATCGTCACAAACAAAATGGTGGAGGAAAGATACCTTATTTTAATGTGAAAAAAAATCTGCCAGCGGTTGGCGCTTTCCAGCTCCGCTACTTCGATAAGCTCCTTGGGAATGCTCGCCAGAGCCGCCATAAACAAAATCATGTTGTAGCCTAAGTTTTTCCACAAAAACAGAATGATAACAACAATCTGTGCGTATTGGGATTTCATCCAGTCAATTTTATCCATGCCGAATGCCTGTAGCACATCGTTGACCGCACCGTTGTAATGGAATAATACCTGCCATATTAAAACAATGGAAGCAACCGGTACCATCATGGGACTTAAGAAAAAGGTACGAAACTGGGAGCGGAACGGCAGTTTCAAATCCAGTACCATGGCAAGAATTAAAGAAAGGATCACTGCCAGCGGCACCGCTATGACAGAGAATGTCGCCGTATTCTTTACCGCTGTCCGGAATGCCACGTTCTTTGCCACCTTTATGAAGTTTTCCAGTCCCACAAACTGACGGCTTATGGGATTGTCCACAACCGCATAAAACATAACTACCAGAAAAGGCAGTATGTAAAACAATAAGATGCCCAAAAGACTGGGGGCAAGATACAACCCCGAGCCTATCTTCTGTCTTTTCATCCATTTGCTGGATTTCTCTTTTTTCCGTTCAGCACTGCCGCGTTTTGCCATGGCAAGCTTCGCTTCGTCTTTTTGCTTTTTCCCGAAGGCTTTCATAAGCCCCTCCTGCTAAAATTTACTTCTCATTATTTGTTTTCGTTTACATAGATGGTAGCACGGCTTTGTATAATACTTGTAACATCATCCAGGGATTTCTGTCCTGTGAAGTAAGCTTCCGCTTCTTCCGTGATAATGTTCATCAGGTTACTGTCCTGTTGGTTTGCAGAAATGCCGTCTATTCTGCTGATGAGGTCTTTTAATTTATCCACGTCTTCCTGTGTGGTTCCTTCCACTGTGATTTCCACATCATCCCAGGAATAGCCGTAGGAAGAATCCTTTTCTGCCAGTTTCTTTTCAATCAGGGCATCGAAGTCCGCTTTGCGGGTAGGGAGGCCGTACATAAAGATGGAATTTATGTTGGTATTCATTACACTGTATTCAATGAATTCCCAGCAGGCATCCTTGTTCCCCGATGCGGTATTGATGCAGACACCGCCGGAGATGCTTGCCGCCACACCGCTTTTTGTGCCGTTCGTCGGATAACCGATGGCGGTAATGGGTGCGTCAAAGAGTTTCTCTTCTACCTGATAGTCCGTCACTTCGGAAATATACATGGTTGCCAGCAGTGCGGTATGGCTGCGGAAAGCCTTGGGCTCTGCCACATAATCATTATCCCAGTCAAAATCTGCGTCGGAAGGATACTTGGCTACCATTTCCAGTAACTGCTTGAATTCGTCCTGATCGAAATGGCAGGCGCCGTTTTCCCAGTCCACGTAGGAGTCAAAATCATAGCTTAAAAGTGCGTTCAATACCGTGCTTCTGGTGGCATTGGCAAACAGGGACGCATCCGGATACTTATCGCAGAGTGCCTTCACATCCGCCATGGTCCAGCCAGATTTTTCGCCCACATCTTCGGTTCTGCCGACCAGCGTATTGATGGAAAAGCTGGTAGGAACACAGTACAACACACCGGACGCTTCAATGGCATTGACGATATTTTCCATTAAATCGCTCTTCTTTAACTGTGTGGAAGCTTCTAAATAGGAGTTTAAGTCTTCTACCGCTCCCTTGCTGATTAAGTTTTCGATATCCACGGAGTCGGCTGCAAACATATCCAGTGTTCCGGACACGATATCGTTGTTCATCTGTGTTACGGCATTCTGGTAGTTATTCTGATAATCGGTTTCCGATGTATATTCGATATCGGAAGCATAATCTTTTAATTCCACACGGTATTTGTCGTTACTCTGGTTAAACGCTACAATGTCGGACTGCAGCTTCTGGCTGGAATACAGAACACCTACAGTAACTATCTGCTTCTGTACCACATCTGCTGCCGCTACCTTTTTCAAAACGATGATATCTCTCTCATTGGTATTCCAATCCTCATATAATACAACAAAATTGCCGTCTGACATGGCATAAATATTTCTTACATAGTCGGGAGTCAGGTCGCAGTCCATCCACTTTACAAGCTGGGCTGCCGTCTGGCTCTCCATGTCATAAAGGTAAGCGCCTTCGGAATTGTTGAGCAGCACGGAGCCGTCCTCCGTAAAGCTGAGACCGCTGTTCCACATGTTGGAGGGCATGCCTGCGCAGGCATCTCCGAAGGATTTCTTTTCCTTATCGTATACGTGAAGCTCTATATCGTTTGTACCGTATTTCAGAATGGCAATACGACCGTCCTTTGTGACGCCCATGGCATTCATGCCGTCAAAGTTGCCGTCGCTTGCCAGAGGAATGGTATCCGTCAGGGCAAGGTCCTTGTCAAATACCCAGATATTGCTGTTGTCGGACAGGTACACATTGCCTTCTCCGTCCGCCATGCTGTACGACAGGTACTGACCCTTAAACAGCTCTGTCACATCCGCTTCCGCTATCACGGTGCCGTCCATGCCCAGCTTCTTTAAAATCATCTGGGTATTGTCCTGCACTTCCTTGTAATAGTTCTCGTAATCGAAGTTGGGGTCATCCCAGTTCTGCTCAATATTCGGAGTACGGGTTGCCACTTCCACAAGGGTATCTGCATCAACGGCTACCACCGAGCTGACACCGTCCAGCATCTCATAGCCTTCGGTGCCGTCCGCTGCACCGGTGTCGTTGCTTCCCTCTTCTGTGGTGTCGTCTGTTGCCGCACCGGTATCAGAGGTTCCCTCTTCCGTGATGTCGCCTACCGTTACCTCATCGGTAGCCACACCATTGTCGTATTTGGTTTCCGCAAGGGATAACAGGGTCTCTTCCTTTGCGGGGCTGGTTTTCAAATCCACCCTGCAGAAGTCCTGTGTATAACCGTTATCCGTATAGGCGTAACGGACATAATACAGTACATCATCGATTACGGAGATATTTCGTAAATCGGCGCTGCTGTAACCGTCGCCGGAATTGTCCGGGGTGCTCTTGGAAAGCCACTCAGCCTGATAAACATAGCCGTCCTTGCTGCCAGCCGGTGTACTCTCATTCGTAGTGCTGCTGCCGTCGCTTGCGGCTGTCTTTCCGCAGCCCGCCATTCCTGCTGCCAGCACGGCGCTTAAAATGCCCGCCGTAATTCTTTTCGCATAATTTCTTTTCACTTTATTTCCATCCTTTCAAAAGTGTGTCTTTCAAAAAAGTATCTTTTTTCTGAATTCTTCTTTATTCTATATCAGGCACAGTGGAATGTCATCTTAAGAATTTATGAATATCCCACACGGATGCTGCCAGCGAAAGCACAAAGCAGACAGCCCAGGAAACCGGGGTATCCGGTATCCGGTTAAGCAGCCCTCCCATCAAAAACAGGGAAGAGGCATTCACCGCAAAATGAAGAAACATCGCCGGCAGAAGGGAGTTGTACTTTTCTCTCACACAGCCCAAAAACAGCCCGATTACAAAGGCGTACAGTCCCTGAATCATATTAAAATGAACCAGTCCGAATATCAGTGCCTGTAAAAAATTGGCAATATGGAAGGACGGTGTAACTTTTTTCGTATAGTGAAGGGTAAGTCCCCTGCACAGAAGCTCCTCGCCTATGGGTGCCACTGCTACGGAGGCAAACACCGTAAGAGCCGAAGTCCCCATGCCGGCATTTTCCATTATGCGCTGGTACTGCTCCACCAGAGAGGGGAACAGATACTTTTCCACACCCACCATGCTGTTGCCGAGCACGCATAAAAGCATCCCTGACACAAAAATCCCGATAACCGTCAAAATACTGCATTTTTTTCCATTTTCTTTTATTTTTTTTGCCGTCTCTTTAAGCCCCGTGCCCTTCACGGCAAAATACCAGTATCCGAACACGCACAACCCGATAAGATGGTAAAACAACACACTGCCCCGGGTGCTGTTCACCAGACCTTCTTTTATAAATATCTGCCAGACCGCTGCTGCCGCCACCTGTAAAAGCAGGCTTACCGCTGCGGGCAGAAATGAAAAAAACAGAAAAAAGATATTCATAAAAAACTTCCTTCCCATCTGCATTTTATCATTTATTGTACCACATCTTACGGATTTTCTCAATTTTAACAAAATCTTTATGCCCATATAGTTGAACAAAGGTGGCATTATCCTATATAATGGTTTATTATGTTTGCAGAACCTTATAGAAAAAGCCTGAGTCGCTTGGAAAGGTACTTATCATGTTCGGAAAAAAGGAAAAAACGCAGGCTTCTCCCTATGCCTATATGAAAGACCATAATGTACCCATGAATATCCTGATTACCGTCGGAATTCTTGTCCTCTTCACAGCGGTCTCCTCTGTCATTTTCCGCCTCCTGCCTGACAGTGACGGCAGCCACGGCGTCATTTATCTTGTGTATTCCATGGCACTCATTCTCATTGCCATGCATACCAACGGTTATGTATACAGCATCGTCAGCTCTCTTATATGCGTTGTTTTTATTAACTATGCGTTTACTTACCCTTATCATAAACTGAATTTTACGCTCTCCGGCTATCCGCTCATTTTCTCCTGCATGCTGGTCATCAACCTGCTTTCCTGTACCCTGACGGCACAGCTCCGTAAACAACAGAAAGTGATTATGGAGCGCGAAGCCCTGCTGCGTGCGGCGGAATTAGAAAAGATGCGCGCCAACCTGCTGCGTGCCGTTTCCCACGATTTGCGCACGCCCTTAACGGGCATCATCGGCAACAGCTCCCTGTATTTGGAGCAGGCGGATGCCATGGCGGATTCCGAAAAAAAGGAACTGATTTCTTCCATTCAGTCCGATGCCAACTGGCTTCTTAACTTAGTGGAAAATCTGCTCACCGTTACCAGAATTCAGGGCGACAACCTGTTAATCAACACGCGCCCCGAGCCCGTGGAGGAGGTGGTTTCCGAAGCTTTGGAGCGTGTAAAAAAACGTTTTCCCGATGCCCGCATTCACGCTTCCGTGCCGGAAGAAATGCTCTTTATTCCCATGGATCCCGTTCTTATCGAACAGGTTATTATCAATCTGATTGAAAATGCCATTGTCCATTCCGAGACAAATGAACCCATAGATTTTACCGTTTCCGTTACCGAAAACAAGGTTTCCTTCTGTATCAAGGACTACGGTAAGGGCATCGACCCGGAAAAGCTCCCCACCCTGTTTGACGGTGGGGATGTCAGCGGCATGAATTCCTATGACAGCAGACGCGGCATGGGCATCGGCTTATCCATCTGCAAGACCATTGTCAGCGCCCATCATGGGGAAATTTATTGTGAAAATCACGAGAACGGAGCAGCCTTCTGTTTTGTTCTTCCAAAGGGGGAATTTAAAATTGAATCATAAGACAACCATTCTTCTTATCGAAGATGAAAAGAACATCTGCCATTACATTACATCCATTTTGGAGTCCGCCTCTTACCGGGTGGTTTCCGCCGTAACCGGAGAAGCCGGTCTGTCCCTGGCTGCTTCCGTATGTCCGGAAATCATTCTTTTGGACTTAGGTCTTCCCGATATGGACGGTGTGGATGTCATTGCCAAGCTGCGCACCTGGACGGCGGTACCGATTATCGTCATTTCCGCCCGCAGCAAGGAACAGGATAAGGTACAGGCGCTCGACCTGGGCGCTGACGATTACATCACAAAGCCCTTCGGCAGTTCGGAGCTTCTTGCCCGTATCCGCACCTCCCTGCGGCACGCCGCCATCGCCGCTTCTCCTTCCACCATGCAGTACCGTGCCGGGGATTTAACCATCGATTACGAAAAGCATGTGGTAACCTTAAAAGGAGAACCGGTGCATCTGACCCAGATAGAATTCAAGCTTCTCTCCCTGCTTTCCAAAAACGCAGGCAAGGTGCTTACCTATTCCTACATCATGGAGCAGATATGGGGGCCCTACGTGGACTCCAACAACCAGATACTCCGTGTGAATATGGCGAATATCCGCCGAAAAATCGAAGCTAACCCGGCACAGCCCGAGTTTATTTTCACGGAAATCGGCGTCGGCTACCGTATGGCGGAAGCCAACGCCTGAGTATTCTACTTTTCTTTTTTTATATGTCTTTTAAGGTGTCTGCCCCGATAGTACAAGGTCTAAGAGGTGTGCTATCGGATAGCAGGCATTTTTTGCTTCCTGCACGGTGTTGTTTTCATCTCCCAGCTCGATTAACAGGGTTCTTTCCTTAAGGTGCATGTTGAAGCGGTACTGCTTTATGTAAATCTTGCGGGTCAGCCCCGGATAATACTCCCCGGCAAATGCCTGCATCTGAAAGGAAAATGCCAGATTGCCCTTTAAGTTTGGATTGTATAAGTACGCAATATCACCGTTTTTGCGGCTCCTGGATATGCCGTTAAAAAACATGAACCTTGCCGTCTTTTTCCCGTTCACATCCACCGTGGTCGCCCTATCTGCGCCGCCCGCATCCCGATGCAAATCAATCACCACCTGAATGGACGGATTTTCCTCCAAAAGCTTTGTGATTTCCGGCAGGGAATTGCCGTAAGCCTCGTCCCTTACGGTATCGTACTGTGCCGTATGGTGCAGCACGTTGTAGCCGTAAGCCTCCGTCAGTATCCGTGTAAGCTCCTCCCCCACGCCCACAATGGTATCGCTTCGCTCCCCCGGCACGGAGTCTGCGAAGGCTTCCTTAGAATGGGTGTGGTAAATCAAAATCTGCGGAGCGGAAGCATCTTTTTCCATGCTCATATCCCGTTTCAGCAAATCGTTTATGTCAAACAAATCATTGCCTGCCAGCGCATAGGCGTCAATGGTGTAAAAGCTGCTTAACAGGGTTTCATAGTCCGCATAACGGCTGAAATCGTACTGCACCTGTTTTTGCGGCGGCACAAAAAAGCCCGCACTGTTTTCCTGTAAAAGCAGTTCCTCCATGGAAGCATCCGCCTCCGTGAGCTGCCCGGACACCTCCCCGGAGGCGCTTAAGTGTTCTTTTTCTTCCTGCTCCGGCTCACTGCCCTCTTCCCCGGAAACTTCTATATAATAAATCACCTCTGCGGGCTGTGTCTCCCTTTCTTCCTGTTTCTGTCCTTCTTTTCCTTCGGCTCCGTACACAAAAAGAGGCAGATAAAAATACATGCCTCCCTTGCTGCCGCCTATCACGGCAAGTACCAAAAGCAGCCCCATACAGGACAGTATTTTCCGGTATCCCGCTTCTTTCCTGAAAGCCAAAAGCATCCCTCCCGAACCAACTTTGAGCCATAGGTATTATATGCGGGAAAGGGGGATTACATGCCCACATTTTCCGGGCATTACCCCCTCTCTAATGCCATGTTGATGCCCTCCGCCACCATGAAGCTCACCTGCTTTATCACGGCATCAATGTCCTTGCTGGTGACATACATGTTATGAAGCTCCGCAAAGGCATTCCGGCACTCGGACAGATAATTCCGCCTGTCCGCCTCGCTTTCCTCCGAAAGCATTTTTTCCAGCGCGTCTAAGACAATGGTTGCCGCATCCACAACCGTGGGAATCCCGATGGCGATGACCGGAATGCCCATGCTTTCTTCCGTCAGCGCATTCCGGTGGTTGCCCACACCGGAACCGGGATGAATGCCCGTGTCTGTAATCTGGATGGTGCGGTTTAATCGCCGGACATTTCTTGCCGCCAGCGCATCCACCACCACCATCATGTCGGGCTTTGTCTGCTCCACCACACCCTTTATGATTTCCGCCGCTTCCATACCGGTTCTGCCGGTCACACCCGGCTCCATGCAACTTACCACATTCACCTTTTCCGTTCCGTAAGCCGCCATGCCGTATTCCTTTACCATATGGCGCGTAATGAAAAGCTGGTCAACCACATGGGGACCGAGCGCATCCGCTATAACCTCCCGGTTGCCCAGTCCCACGATAAGAACGCTCTTTTCCGCACTGCCGTCCATGGGTAAAATCTGCTTTAATACCTCCGCAATGGCATTGGCAATTTCCCGGTGGCAGTCCTCATCCGGCTCCGTCATGGCGGGCGCCTCTATGGTCACATAGTTGCCCATGGGCTTTCCCATGCTCTTCGCACCGTTCTTTGTGGTAATCTTCACCGTGGTGATGTGCATACCGGATTTTTCCGTTTCCTCCGCGATGACTCCGTGCAGGGAACCGTCCGCTTCCGAGATGCTTTCCCTGGCTTCCAGAGCCAGGTCCGTTCTTGCCTGAAAATAACTCATATCCTCTTTTGCCTTTCTTGTTTTTTTACTATTTTTTGCAAAAAAACAAGGAATATGTATTGACATTTGGGAATGTGTATCTTACAATATTACAGTATGTTTACATTGGTCGTCCGTGTCTGGCCTTAATGGAACATTTTCTTACAATCAATCATTTGGAAAATGGAGGTGTAGATCTTGGCTAATATCAAATCTGCAAAGAAGAGAATCGTTGTTGCTCAGGTAAGAACTGAAAGAAATAAGGCTATCAAGTCCGGCGTTAAAACAGCTATTAAGAAAGTAAATGCTGCTGTTGAAGCTGGTGATAAGGCTGCTGCTTCTGCTGCATTAGTTGCTGCTACAAGCGAAATTAATTCAGCTGCTTCCAAGGGAGTATATCACAAAAACAATGCTTCCAGAAAAGTATCTCGTTTAGCTGCTGCCGTTAACAAGATGGCATAATCGAAATAAAAAGGCTAATTACATCAGAAATAAAAAACATCCATACCGTCATGTGGATGTTTTTTATTTTGCCCGAAAGTTTTCATAAAAAAAGGAGCTTCCGCTCCTTTTTTCTTTTCTGTCCGGTCTATCTTCTCCGTCCGCCGCCACCGTGGTGCACGCCGCCCCGGCTCACATGACCGCCCGACCTGCCGTGGGAACCTCCCGAGCCGCCGGAGCTGCTCTCAATTTTACGGCTTGTCAGCGTCGTATTCACCAGCTCATCCTTCTGCACATGGCATACCACGTTGTTTTTATCCAGATAAGCAGATGCTCCCGTGGTCTTTTTTCCTTCCTTCGGTTTGATATGCAGGGCAATAAAATAGCCTGCCGCCGCTGCGGGAATAAGAACGACAATAAACCAGGGAATATTGATGCCCTTCTTGCCGGACATTTCCCGGTATACGTTTTCCACGTAGGTTTTGTACGCCCGGTAAGGGCTGCTGTCCACATTGTCCTCTACATCAGTAAGGACTCTGTTTACCATACCGGTTGTATAGCGCTCATAGACCCTGCCGCAGGTGGAAAACCAGGTGCCCGCCTGGCTGTCCGCCGTCCCCGCCAGATACCAGTTGTCTAAAAGCAGAGCGCCGTCCCCGTGCACCTTGTCGTAGCCGAAATTGTTGTCATCGTAGAAATCGTCCGCATAGCTGCGCATGCTCGCGTTCCAGTTGGCATTGGTATTTTCCCAATCCTCATAACCGCCGTAGGACAATATCGGTTCGTCCAGCGTCACCAGTACCAAATCACAGCGTATCTGCGCTTCTCTTTCCGCTATCAGCACTTCCAATTTGCTTTCTTCCTCATCCGTAAGCTTATCGGCAAAATCGTATACTCTCTGTGCGGGAGCCTGCCTGTTTCCCCTCTCTGCCCCGCCGTCCACGGCACTATGGAGGAAATATACGCCCACGTAAGCGGCTGCCAGTACCAAAACGATGAGAAACAGCCACCTGAAATACTTAAAATATGCTTTCATGAAATCCTTACCTTTCCCCGCTCTCTCCTTTTACAAAAATACAAAGAGATATTTTAACAGAACCATAATGGCAAACAGGCAGGCAAACACCGTTGCCCCGTAGGCAAATACCTTCGGTTTTGACAAGGGTACTTTTCCTACGATTTTTCCCGTCTGTCCGTTAATGTAAAAGATATAGGCTTCATTTTTGTATATGTACCGGTAAATCCAGACCGGAAGCAGGGTAAAGCAATGGTCCTTCTGTTCTAAGGAAATGCGTTCGTTTTCCCTTCCCTGTACGCCTGTATAGCCCTGCAGGCTGTTGTTCAAAATCTCATGCATGTCGGCTTTGGATTTGTTTTCCGCACGTCCTTTTGCCTCTTCCGCTTCCATGTTGTAATGTTCTGCGGAAAAGCCGGATAAAAAGCCTTCCTTAAAGTCTTCAAGCTGTCCGTACTGGTACGGCTCCATCAAATCCATGGTGGCATCCGGCATCAGATAAGAAGCATCCGCCGGCACCTTTTCAAAGGTTGCCTCCAGGTCCCTGACAATGTGGTAGGTCTTGGTTTCGGTAAATTCCCGTCCTCCCGATACCCAGGTGCGGACTATCCTGCCAAGGCCGTCAAAAAAGCCTTTTGCATGGTAATCATACATCCAGAACGGCACATACATACCGGTCATGGTATCGAGCTTTACATCCGAGCAGAAATCGTCCGGTGCAAAAACACAGGATTTGAATTTCTTTCGCATCAGCTCCTTGACTTTGTCCTTTCCCAAAAGAAACGGAATCATGAGCTTCGGACGGTACTGTCCCGACACTCTCTCGTCAAAGATAATATAGTCCTCACAGTAAGGACAGCGGGACGCGGATAAATAGTCCCGTATCTGCAGTTCTCCCCCGCAGTTCTGGCACTGAAAGGTGGTGGGCTCCTCGCCCGCTATCTTTTCATCACTGTCAAAGCTCTGGCAGTACGGACAGTACATCCGGTGCTGTTCCGGACTGTAAACCGTGTTGCCGCCGCAGTTTTTACACTTGAATATCATAGTTTCCCCTCAACGCTTCCTGTAAAAAAGCTTATATTAAAAAAACGGATTGTACTTCTTTTCATGCTCTACGGAAGTGGCATCGCCGTGTCCCGGGTAGAGCTTTACCTCATCCGGCAGGGTAAAGATTTTCTCCTTTACGGAATTAAGCAGCTTACTGCCGCTTCCCGTAGGAAAATCGGTACGTCCCACCGACTCTAAGAAAACCGTGTCTCCGCAGAATACCACGCCGTCCTCTTCGCTGTAATAACAGCAGCTTCCTTCGGTATGTCCGGGTGTTGCCAGTACCTTAAAAGTAATGCCGGCAAGGGTAAGCTCCTCTCCGTCCGAAACCTCCACATCGGGAACCAGGCTTACCTGTGTGCCCGACCAGCCGGAAAGGTTTTTCTCCGGGTCGGAGGAAAGGGGTACTTCTTCCTTCAGAAGGTAGGTCTTTGCACCGGTTGCCGCCTGCAGCTCCTTTACCCCGAGAATATGGTCAAAATGTCCGTGTGTCAGAAGAATGGCTGCCACGGAAAGTCCTTTTTCCTTTATTTTTTCATAGATATAGGCGCCTCTGTCCGCGGGGTCTATAACCACCGCTTCCGTTTTCCCTTCTTTATGGATGTAATAACAGTTGGTCGCGCAGCTTCCCAGAACAATCCTGCCAATCTGTAATTCTGCCATTATCCCACAGTCCTTTCTATGTCAATCACACTGTCAACCATACGCAGCTTTTCAATGATTTTCGTAAGCTCTTCCCTGCTGGAAACCTCAAAGGAGAGCTGCATGGTGGCAATGCCCTGCTTGCTGGTACGGGTATTGACGGAAATAATGTTGATATCCCTCTCCGTGAACGCCTTGGACACATCCGCTAAAAGTCCGTTACGGTTGTTGGCGTAAATCTTGATATCCACAAAGAACTTTCCGGCATTTGCGGTTTCCGCATCCTGCTGCCAGTCCGCTTCAATCAGACGGTAACGCTCCATTTCCGGCAGGCTTAATATATTCACGCAGTCCGTCCGGTGAATGGAAATACCGCGGCCTCTGGTGACAAAGCCCACAATTTCATCTCCCGGCACGGGGGAACAGCATTTGGAGAAACGCACGGACACATCGGTAATGCCCTTTACGATGATACCGCTCTTGGAGCCTCGTTCGGAGGGCTTCTTCTGGGCATTTTCCGCAATGGAAGCCAGTACCTCTTCGTTGGTCAGCTCCTTCTTGTGGTCCCTCTCGTAGTACTCCTGCATCTTGTTGACAATCTGACCTTCCTTTAAGGCGCCGTGTCCGATGGCAGCCAGCACCGCATCCCAGTCAAGGAAGCCGTACTTGTGCTGGATAGCTTCCATATATTCGGGCTTTAACAAATCGGAAAGCTGGATGCTTCTTGCCTTGCAGTAGTTTGCCAAAAGCTCCTTTCCCTTGCCGATATTGTCTTCTTTGAATTCGTTCTTGAACCACTGGTTAATCTTGTTTTTCGCCTGAGTGCTCTTTACGATTTTGAGCCAGTCCCTGCTGGGACCCTTGGAGTTCTGGGAGGTGATGATTTCCACCCGGTCTCCGTTTTTAATCACATAATCAATGGTGACTAACTTGCCGTTTACTCTGGCGCCCACCATCCGGTTGCCCACGGCACTGTGAATGCTGTACGCAAAGTCAATGGGGGTGGAGCCTGCGGGCAGGTTCTTGACATCCCCGCTGGGCGTAAAGCAGTACACATTGTCGGAGAACAAATCCAGGTCGTTTTTCAGCAAATTCATGAACTCCCTATTGTCGGAAGTGTCTCTCTGCCACTCCAGTATCTGCCGTAACCAGGTAAGCTTCTCCTCTTCCTGTGTTTCCACTTTCCTGCCGTCGGAGGCTTCCTTGTATTTCCAGTGGGCGGCAATACCGTATTCCGCCGCTTTATGCATTTCAAAGGTACGAATCTGCACCTCGAAGGGCTGTCCCGAGCTGCCGATTACCGTGGTGTGCAGGGACTGGTACATATTTGCCTTGGGCATGGCAATGTAGTCCTTGAAACGTCCCGGAATGGGCTTATACATTTCATGGATAACACCCAGTGCGGCATAACAGTCCTTTACCGTGTCCACAATGATACGCACGGCAAACAAGTCGTAAATCTGGTCGATGGTCTTGTTCTGGTTCTTCATCTTTTTGTAGATGCTGAAGAAATGTTTGACCCTGCCGTCGATTTCCGCCTTGATGCCGGCATTTTCAATATGCTTCTTTACTTCCTGCACAATATTTTCAATGTATTTTTCCCGTTCGCTCTTTCGGACCGCAATCTTTTCCACCAAATCGTAGTAGGCTTCCGGCTCTAAGTATTTGAGCGCCAGGTCATCTAACTCTACCTTTATTTTGGAAATACCGAGTCTCTGGGCAATGGGGGAATATACCTCTAAGGTTTCTTTTGCAATTCTCTGCTGACTCTCCGGCTTCTGGTACTTTAAGGTACGCATATTGTGGAGTCTGTCCGCCAGCTTGATGATAATGACACGGATATCCTTTGCCATGGCAAGGAACATTTTACGCAGGTTTTCCGCCTGCATTTCCAGTCTGGCATCGCTTTCCGAACCGGTACCGCTGCTTAAGGGGATATTGGCAAGCTTGGTAACACCATCCACAAGCTGCGCCACTTCCGCCCCGAATTCCTCGGTAATCTGTTCTTCCGTCATGACGGTATCTTCCACTACATCGTGCAGAATGCCTGCCACAATGGTTTCCTTATCCATCTCCAAATCCGCCAGAATAATGGCAACATAAAGAGGGTGGATAATGTAAGGCTCGCCGGACTTTCTAAACTGTCCCTCATGCGCCTTGCCTGCCACCTTGTAGGCTTTTTCTATCATGGAAATATCGTCGGAAGGATGGTATTTTTTGACACGCGCAATTAACATCTGATAGAGTTCATCAGGTGTCATAAATTCCTTTAATGCCGTTATTTTTCCATCATCAAGAACCAATCCGTTTTTTTCTTCTGTCATAGGTCATCGCACCTTTACCTGTAAGCTGTTTTATTTTCCTTCATAAATAATGGCAGATTCCATACGATACTTGGAAAGTCTTTCTCTGCCCTTTAAGCCTGCCAGTTCCATTAAGAATACCAGTCCTGCCACTTCGCCGCCCAGTCTTTCCACCAGGTGAATCATGGCTTCCGTGGTACCGCCCGTAGCAATCAGGTCATCCACAATGAGCACCTTCTGTCCGGGTTTGATGGCATCCTTGTGAATCTGGATGGTTGCCGTGCCGTACTCCAAATCATAGGTTTCTTCAATGGTTTCGCAGGGCAGTTTTCCTTTTTTGCGAATCAGTACAAAGGGCTTATGATTATTATAAGCGATGGGTGCGCCGAATATGAATCCTCTGGACTCCGCGCCCACTACCACATCATAATCGATGTCCTTAATCAAATCCTGCATGGTATCAATGGCAAGATGCAGACCGTCCGCATCCTGCAGGACACTGGTTACATCTCTGAAAATAATCCCTTCCTCCGGAAAATCCGGTATGCTTCTCACATATTCTTCCAATTTCTTCATAAAGCTTTCTGCCTCCTTCGTATTCCTTCTCTTTCCCTGTCTGAAAATAATAAATATTATAATATTTTTCCCACTAAAAGTCAAAACTACCGCACACTGTTTTGAAAATATTCGCCATACTGGGCATTCTGTGCGGGATAAGCAGGATTTTCACAGATTTCTTTTAACTTCTGCTCCCATTCCGCCGCCTTGTCCCGGTACGCTTCGTTTTCCTCCGCTGCTTTTTTATACAGCGCGCAGTAATTTCTCGTCATATACATTTCGCATCGTTCCCAGATATAGGAAAATTCCTCCTCATAATCATGGTTGACCTGCATGGACGTAATGGCGCCGATATAGTCTCCCCTGCGCAGCTCGTATTCCACGCTGTCCATCCTGGCGGAAAGGGAGCGGTCTTTCTCGGTTTCGTAAAGGTCTTTTGCCCCGCTGATGCAGATTAACAGCAGAAACACCGTGCACAGAAGGGAAATGCCGCAGACTGCTATCTTAAACCGTCTTTTGGTTTCGTCCTTCCATTTTTTACCGGCGTACACGTAAAAGGCTATGATTGCCACAAGAAAAATGATAAATCCCATCAGTCCACGCCCTCCTTTTCACAGAGCCAGGAAACCGCCGCATCCCTTGATGCCGTGCGCTGTTCATAGTCCCCGGTACTCCATTCTTCCGTCCGGTAAAAGTACCGGTATTCCTCCGGCAGTCCGACATAATCCGCAAAAAAAGCCTCTAAAAGCGCCGCCGCTTCTTCTTTTTCTTCTGCGTCCATTTTACCGTCGTAAATCTGCTCCGCCAGATAAAAGCCGTGCCTTACCATGCTCTCCAGATAGTACGTTTTCATCTCCGTTCCATCCGTTTTGGCACCTATGTAATCGCTCATGCTCTCGATAAAATTTCCGCAGTAGTAATCTTCCGTTTCAAAATTCTGCCGGTACCGTTCCGCGGCGGAGCCTGCTTTTGCCTCTTTTACGGCAGGGGCTCTGTCACTCCATAAAAACATGAGAAAGGTGGAAAAGAACAGCACCACATTCAATACCGCCGTAACCACAATAATTCTCGTCAGCATTTTCTGGGTGAGCCACGGCAAATTCTTTTTTAAGATTTCGTCGCCCAGCGCCCGGTTTCTTTCTTCCTTCTCTCTTACTTCCCGTTCAAAAGCAATGCCGCTTTGATTTTCCCTTCCGCAGTAAGGGCATTTCGTGCTTTTGGCAGGCACTTCCCCGCCACAATACATGCATTTCATGTGCCTTAAAAATTCTCCCTTGCCTTATTTTGAAAGAGTTCCTTATCCTCTTCGTTTCCGGTTTTCAAAAGCCCAATCATTTCATCGGTAAAACCGTGCTCCTTTAAGGTGTCCGAGAAGCCGGATAAAAGGGCTTCTATCCTGTCCTCGTTTTCTAAAAAGTTCCTATCGTTTACGGCTTCGTAACCTTTTTCATAAGCCATTGTGCCGTAGGTCCAAATCTGTTCCGTAAAGCTGTCCAGAAGCTCCCTGTTTCCGTATTTCTCATAGTTTTCGATGTCTTCCGTGCAGTAACCGATGTTTCGCACCACATCCATGACTTCCCAGTACTTGTCGTATTCATAGCCGTACAGGCTGTTTTTACGGCAGTATTCCCGCATGGCTTCGTAGTCCTCCGCCTCGTAATACGCCTCCAACTGCGTAAGCATCCGGCTTCCCTTATCGGCTTCCACGGCACTGTCAACCTGTCCTTTTATGACGGCAGCCACCGTTCCCGCCACAAGCACTATCAGAATGATAAGCACCACGGCAAGCAGGGTCCGGGACCATCTTTTTAAGTGCTTTTTCGGCACCGTGGTTTCCATTTCCTTGGCTTCCGCATCATAACTGCCTAAGATATGCTTCATTTCCCGTCCTGCGGCTTCCTTGTTCTCCGTTCCGCAGTAGGGACACATTTTTTCCGTATTTTCGTATTCACCACCGCAGCTTGTGCACTGTATCTTCATATCTTTCTCTCTTTCCGTACCATCAATGAGCAAAAATATTGACTAAATCGTTAAAGAAAATAATTACCATCAGCACCATAAAGAACACCAGACCCGCAAAGTGTACGATGCCTTCTTTTTCGGGCGGTACCGGCTTTTTGCGGAATACCTCCACAATCAAAAACACCAGTCTGCCGCCGTCCAGCGCCGGAATGGGCAGTAAATTAAGGATACCTAAGTTCACCGACAGCAGAAGCACAATGTTGAACATATTGTAGAATACGGTCTTTAAGCCGTAGCTTCTGGTGTTCTCGTAGGTTTTGCCCACCACATTTACAGCAATGCCCACGGGGCCCGCCACATCCTGTCTGGAGAATTTGCCGGTAAGCATCATGCCCAGGCTCTTGTAGGTGTTGACTACGCAGTACCGCATCTCATACCAGGCATATTGGAATACGGAAAGCCCTTTGGCATGGCCGTAGGTGCCGGTAATGCCCAGCATATAGGTGCCGTACTCCTCATTGTACGCCGGTGTCAGGGTCGTGGTTATTTTTTCGCCGTTTCTTACGTATACAATCTCCATGGGATTGCCGCCGTTTAAGTAGGCAATCAGGGAAATGTCCTTAAACAGGTAGGTCTTTTCCCCGTTGATGCTTACAATCCGGTCGCCTTCCGTAAGTCCCGCCTGCGCCGCCGGGCTGTTTTCCACCACACCGCTTATGGTGCTGGGCGCCGGGGACGCCATGGACACTAAAATCACCGCTACCACAAAGGCTAAGATAAAGTTAAACACCGGACCCGCCACCACCGTGGCAATTCGGGACCAGACGCCCGCTTTGTTAAAGGAGCCGGCGTCCGACTCCGCCTCGGATTTTCCTTCCGCATCGCTCTCCCTGCCGTCCTCGCCTTCAAACATGCAGGCGCCGCCGATGGGAAGCAGCCGCAGGGCGTATACCGTATCCTTCCGCTTTACGGAAAGGATTTTCGGTCCCATACCCACGGAAAATTCCACGACACGGATGTCGTTTGCCTTTGCTATGATAAAATGTCCGAATTCGTGGGAAAGCACCACAATTCCGAAAATAATGATGAACCAGATGATGGTCATGAGCGTTACTTGCATACTGTTCTGTCCTTACTGTTTTTGTTTGATATAGTCGTAAGTCCACTGCTCCGTCTGAAGGATTTCCTCCACGGAAGGATTTACGATAAGTTTATGAGCCTCCATACATTCTTCTATGAGCTCCGTAATCTTAAGATACCCAATTTTTCCGTCTAAAAACAGGCTGACTGCCATTTCGTTGGCGGCGTTGTAAACCGTGGGCATGCTGCCCCCCGTTTCACCCGCCCGGTAGCCGAGGTAAAGTCCCCGGAAGGTATCCGTATCCGGCTTTTCAAAGGTAATCCGGGAAAGCTCGTAGAAGTCCAGTCTTTTTCCGGGTAAAAATCTACGGTCCGGATAAAACAGGGCGTACTGGATGGGGAGCTTCATATCCGCCGTGCCGAGCTGTGCCATGATGCCGCCGTCCTCGTATTCCACCATGGAGTGGATGACGCTCTGGGGCTGCACCACTACCCGGATTTTGTCGTAGGGTGTGTCAAACAGCCAGTGGGCCTCCATAACCTCCAAACCCTTGTTGACCAGTGTGGAGGAGTCGATGGTGATTTTCCGTCCCATGAACCAGTTGGGATGCTTTAAGGCATCCTCGGGTCTTATGTTTACCAGTTCTTCTCTTTTCTTTCCCCGGAAAGGTCCGCCGGAGGCAGTCAGTAAAATCTTTGCCAGTCTTTCCTTCGGCTGTCCCTGCAGGGACTGGAAAATGGCGCTGTGCTCGCTGTCCACGGGAAGCAGGGGCCCCTTTTTCTCTTTGATAAGAGGCATGATGATGTGTCCGGCGCAGACCAGTGTTTCCTTGTTGGCAAGGGCTATGGTCTTGCCGGCGTTAATTGCCGCTATGGTGGGGCGAATGCCAATCATACCCACAATCGCCGTGACCAGTACCTCCGCCTCGGGCAGGGTGGCTGCTTCGATTAAGCCGTCCATGCCGCAGGCTACCTTCACGTCGGTATCCTTTATTCTTGCCCGTAAATCCTCTGCCGCCTCTTTGCTCCACATCACCGCAAGCTTCGGGGCAAATTCCCTTACCTGTTTTTCCATCAGCTCCACATTTCTGCCCGCTGCCAGCGCCACCACCGATAAATCCGCATTGTTTCTTACGATTTCCAGTGTCTGGGTGCCGATGGAGCCGGTAGAGCCTAAAATTGCAATCTTTTTCATAGCCTGTATTTCTCCTTCACCGCTTTACGAGAAAAGTCTTTTTCTTTTATAAAAACAGTACCGTCAGAAAATAAATCATGGGTGCTGTGACAATCACGCTGTCAAACCGGTCCATAATGCCGCCGTGTCCCGGAATTAACTTGCCGTAGTCCTTGATTTCGTGGTTTCTCTTGATGGCGGAGGCTGCCAGGTCTCCCACCTGACTCATAACCGCGCCCACCATGCAGATAACGGTAAGAACAATCGTGACCCGTTTATCCGGGAATACGTTTTCCACCACAAATACAGCATACAATGCCGCAATAAGACCGGCTCCCACTACGCCGCCGATGCAGCCCTCCAAGGACTTCTTCGGGCTTAAAACCGGGAATATTTTCTTTTTTCCGATGAGCATTCCCACCACGTAAGCGCAGGTATCGCAGCCCCAGGAGCTGATTAAAATAAGCCACACAATGTATTTGCCCGCTTCCTGCTCCCTTGTCAGGTAGATAAAGGAAAGCATCACCGGCGCATACAGGAAGTTAAAGACATTTGCCATAATCTGCTCGGAGCGGTATTTCGGAAAGCGCACCACATACAAAAGCATGCTGAACATGAACACGCCAATCACGGGAATGACCGCATACAGCACATTTCCCATGGACATGGCGGCATCGCCCTCTTCCACTGCCGGGAAGAAATACAGTACCGCGTAGTAGGCAAGAATACCGATAATGCCCACGATTTCCAGTGCGTTTATTTTTTTATCCTTTTCTTTCACGCCCACCGCACGGCAGAGCTCCAGATAGCCCGCTATGGAGATAAACACGGAAATGCCGAGCAGTATCTCTCCGCCGGATATAAAGGCTAAAAGGGCTATCGCCACCAGTACAATTCCGCTTATGAGTCTTGTTACAAACATCTCTACTCCTCCTTTACAAGGCCATATCTTCTGTCTCTTTTAGTATATGCCTCTACCGCTTTTTGTAATTCTTCCTTTGAGAAATCCGGCCAGGGAACCGGGGTAAAATAAAGCTCCGTGTAAGTAAGCTGCCACGGCAGGAAATTGGAGGTGCGCAGCTCATTGCAGGTACGGATTAACAAATCGGGGTCGGGAAGCCCTGCCGTATCCAGATGGCTGTTTATGGTTTCTTCCGTAATGTCCTCCGGATTTAAGGTGCCTTCCTTTACTTCTTCCGCTATCTTTTCCATGCACCGGCGGATTTCATCCCTGCCGCCGTAGTTGATGGCAATCTGGAAATGCAGACCGGTGTTGTCCTTTGTGATTTCCTCCAGCTCCGCAATTTTGTCCTGAATGTCCCGGTCCAGTCTGGTCTTGTCACCGATGACACGCACGCACATATTGTTCTTCGTGGCGCGCTTGATGCAGTTTTTCATATAGTTGCGGAGAAGCTTCATCAGCGTGTCCACTTCGTCCTGCGGCCGGTTCCAGTTCTCTGTGGAAAACGCATACACCGTCAGGTACTGTATGCCCATGTTGTATGCGATTTCACAGATATCCTCCACGGTTTTGGCGCCCTGCACATGTCCGTAGCTTCTGGGCATTCCCTTGGCTTTCGCCCATCTTCCGTTGCCGTCTAAAATAATGGCTACATGATTGGGTATCTTTAATTCGTCCATCCCGGTACTCCTTTTTTGAAAGTCATAGATGCAACCAAAGGGCAGGTCGCAGGACCTGCCCTCTTTCCGTTATACAGTCATGATTTCTTTGGACTTTTCTTCCATGAGTGCATCTACATTTTTAATATATTTATCTGTCAGTTTCTGCAAATCCTCTTCCAGGGATTTGATTTCGTCTTCGGAAACATCTTCCTTGCCTAACTTCTTGAAGGCATCGTTTCCTTCACGGCGGATGTTACGGACAGCAACCTTTGCTTCCTCCGCTTTCTTCTTTACTTCCTTAACCAAATCCTTTCTTCTTTCCTCGGTAAGCTCCGGGAATACCAGGCGGATTACGCTGCCGTCGTTTGAAGGGGTAATGCCGATGTCGGAAGTCATGATTGCTTTTTCAATGGCTTTGATTAAGCTCTTTTCCCAGGGTGCAATCTGAATAATTCTGGCTTCGGGAACGGTGATGTTGCCCACCTGCTGGATGGGGGTGGAGGTTCCGTAATAATCCACACGAAGCTTATCTAAAATATGGGGATTGGCGCGTCCGGCACGGATGCTGGCATAATCGGACTGTAAAAACTCATACGCCTTTGTCATTTTTTCTTCATATACGCTGATTCTCTTATCCATATCTGTTCTCCTTTAATCAAACTTTAGACCGTTACCTTGGTACCGGTGAATTTTCCGCTCATGGTGTTTACAATGCTGTCTTTTTCGTTCAGGCCGAATACCCACATGGGCATCTTGTTGTCCCTTGCCAGAATGGAGGCTGTCATATCCACAACCTGTAAGTTCTTGGCAATTACGTCGTCAATGGAAATCTCGTCGTATTTCTTCGCATCCGGCACCTTGGCGGGGTCTGCGTCGTATACGCCGTCAATGCTCTTGGCAAGAAGGATAACATCCGCTTCCACTTCCACGGCACGGAGCACCACGCCGGTATCGGTGGAGAAATAAGGATGTCCGGTACCGCCCGCAAAGAATACAACCATACCCTTTGCAAAATACGTATTGGCTCTGTCCTTGGAAAACAGCTTCGTAAAGGAGCCGCATGCAAAGGGAGTCAGTACTTCGGTCTGCATGCCTACGGAACGGAAGATTTCCGATACATAGATGCAGTTCATAACGGTTGCCAGCATGCCAATCTGGTCTGCCTTGGTGCGGTCAATGTTTTCGCTGGAGCGTCCGCGCCAGAAATTGCCGCCGCCGGTTACAATACCGATTTCATATCCTTCATCCACTAATTTTTTTACCTGAAGAGCCACGCCTCTTACGGTCTCTTCGTCAAATCCCATATGCTTGTCGCCGGCTAATGCTTCGCCGCTTAATTTCAATAATATTCTGCGCATACCTTAACTCCTTATTTGGCTTTTCCTTTTTTATAGTCCTCGAAGAAAGAGCTGGGATTGACATCCGCATAGCACTGGGAGCACATACCTTCGATAACCGCACCGTTGTTAATCTGTACGGCTTTGGATTTGATATTGCCCATAACAATGGCGGAAGTGTCCAGTACCACGGGACCCTGCACATCAATGTCGCCCTTAACGGCTCCGGCAATGACGGCGCTCTTTGCCGTGATGTTGCCGATAATAACGGAGCTCTGTCCTACCTTGACGGCGCCTTCGCTGACTACTTCGCCGGTAATCTGCGCATTGTCCGCAAAGATTTCCGCTGCCATGGAGTTGCCGGTCACATTGCCGGTAATGTTTAACTTTCCTAAAATGTTGATGTTGCCGTTTACCGTACCGATGACTTCTACGGAACCCTCGGATGCAATATCACCGGTGATGGTCATGCCGGCGGTGATAATGGAGGTTTCATCGGCTGCTTCTCTTGTCTGATTGTCCATCTTTACCCTTCCCTCTTTATTTTCCTTCTTTATTTCTTCTGCGGGTGCCTCTTCCTTGGGGGCATCCTTTTCATCCAGTTCGTTCAGCCATGCCGTAAGCTGCGCCATATCCTTCTTTTCCTGGCTGTCTTCCGTTTCCTCTGTAAAAGCGGCTGTATGTACGTCCTCTGCCGGGAAATCCGCAGCGCCTGCTGTCTCTGTGAAAGCCTCCTCAACCGGCTGTGCTTCTTCCGGGGCAAAGCCTTCCGGTTCTTCCGCATCCGCCGGTACCGCTTCCTGCTCTGCGTCTGCCGCATCAGTCTGTGCGGAAATTTTCGTTTCCGCCTGTGCGGGACCTTCTGTCCATGCGGACACCGGGACCGCTTCGCTTTCCTCTGCCTCTGCTGCCTGTGCTTCCTCCGCTGCTTCTGCGGCGAGTTCTGCTTTTTCTTCTTCAGGTATCAGTTCATTGACTGCCTGGGACAAGTCTTCTTTTAACTCAGAAAAAAAGCCCATTCTTTCAATCCTCCGTTTCTTGTGTCATCTTTATATGCCAGACGGGTACTGTATCCTCTGTAATGGGCAACAGCTCCGTATGCTCCATAGCCTGTATATGCTCTATCAGCTCCGGCAGAGCCTCCACCGTGCTGTCCTTGCTTCCGGCATCATGCATCAGAATGATGCAGTTCTGAAACCGTTCTATACTGTTTAGGCAGTTGTCTAAAATCTCTTCCTTCGTCAGGGGCTTGGACGAAGCATCCTGGCTGGATACATTCCAGTCGAAGTACTCCATGCCCGCCTCGTGCACATCCGTAATGAGCAGGCGCATATCCACATCGCTGACCTTGTTGGAGCTGCCGCCCGGAAACCGGATATACGTGCTCTGCACGCCGGTCACATCATACAGATAATGCTGCAGCTTTTCCATATCCTCCATAAAGGCTTCCTCGGAAGCATAGATAACGGAATAGTCGTGAGTGTAGGAATGCATCCCCAGCGTATGCCCTTCCTCTACAATCCGGCGGTAGGAGGCTTCTGCTTTCGCACCCTCTTTTCCCGTCACGAAAAAGGTGGCTTTTACGCCGTAAGTATCCAAAATATCCAAAATGTTGTCCGTGTTGGAGCTGGGTCCGTCGTCAAAGGTAAGATAGACCTTTCTGACCGGGACACCCTCCTCATCGGAAGTACCCTCCTGTCCACGGGCAGTTTCCTGTCCGGAGGCATTTCCCTGTCCTGAGGTATTTCCCTGTCCGGCTGTCTCTCCCTGTCCGGAAGGATTTCCCAGAGCGGAGACATAAGCTTCCACCGCAGACTTCTGTTCTTCTGCCTGTAATTTTTCAAGACTTCCGGTCACGTCACGCAGTCTTCTTTCCAGACTGTTTATCCGCAGCATAAATACCACGGTCAGTACAATCGGAGCCAGTACCGCGAACACAAAAAGACCCATAATTCCTTTTTTCAGTCTGTTTACTCTTTTGTGTCTTTTTGCCTCCTGCGCTTCCTTTTCCGTCATCGTCCCGGAACCTCCCAAAAATCATAATAAGTATACCACAGAAACCGCTTACCGAAAAGAAAAATTTTCAGTTTAGGAATGCTTCTATGATGACTGCTTCCGCTTCCTCTTCGGAAAGACCGAGCGTCATCAGCTTCAAAAGCTGGTCGCTGTTAATCCGTCCGATTGCCGCTTCGTGGATAATGGCGGCATCCACATGATTGGCGTTGATTTCCGGGATGGAAGAAACCCTTGCTTTGTCCATGATAATGGAGTCGCACTGGATGTGGGCATGGCAGTCCGCATTGCCGATGGCTCTCGGATGGAAGGTCTGTACAGAGCTGCCGCTCGCTACGGAACGGGACACAATCCGGGCACTGCTGCCTTTGCCGTTAAGCGCCACATTCATATTGGAAACCGCACTCTGGGCATCGTGCGTCATCAGCCTTTCCGTCACATACAGTCTGGCGTTTTCCTTTAAGGAAACCTCCGTCTCCCTGACAGTGGAGTCCACGCCCTTTATCTGCGCTGTATCCAGCGTAAACTGGGCATCCTCCTCCAGAATAATACGGGTCACGGGATTTAAGACCCTGGTACCGCTGCCTTCCCCTTCTCCGTAGTGTTTTTCCGTATAGACCACATTGGCGCCCTTCCCCACATGGAAGGTATGGATGCCGTCGTGTCTGGCTTCGTCGCAGCCGCTGTTGTGGATGCCACAGCCTGCCACAATGGTGACTTCCGCCCCCGGCTCCACGTAAAAATCGTTGTAAACCACATCCGTCATGCCGGTTTTGGTGATAACCACGGGAATATGTACCGTTTCCCCTTTGGTGTCGGAGCTGATTACCACATCAATGCCGGAGTGGCCGTCTTCTCTCTTTTTAATCTTGATATGCTCGGAGTCACCCCGGCAGAGGGCATAGCCGTTGTAACGCAGGTTGTAGGCTCCCTCCTGCTTAAATCCGGTATCGTCTATTTTGTCAAGGACTCCCCTTGTGATTGCATCTATTTCCATTTTCCCTTACCTCTACCTTTCGCCGTATTTGCAGCCCATGTCCAGGGTGCCGTCATACAGCTTGTCCTTAAGTTCTTCCTTCGTTCCGATGCTGTCAATCTTTCCGTCCTTTAGAAGCAGGATACGGTCCGCCATCTGAATCAGTTTTTCCTGATGGGAAATGACTAAAATGCTCTCTTTTTTCTGCTTGTGAATTTTGTCAAACTGTTTGATTAACATGGAAAAGCTCCAGAGGTCAATGCCCGCTTCCGGTTCGTCAAACAGGCATACCTTATGGGGGCTTGCCAGTACGGTGGCAATTTCAATACGCTTCATTTCGCCGCCCGATAACGTATCGTCCGCCTGGCGGTCAATGTATTCGCCGGCGCATAAGCCCACACCGGATAACAGCGCGCAGCATTTTTCCTCACTTAAGGGCTCTCCCGCCGCCAGTGACAATAGCTTTCTTATGGTCATGCCCTTAAAACGGGGCGGCTGCTGGAACGCATAGCCGATACCTGCTTTGGCACGCTCCGCAATGGACAGCTTCGATATGTCCTTTCCGTCCAGTAAGATTTCTCCGGCGTCCGGTGTTTCGATGCCCATGAGCAGTTTTACCAGTGTGGATTTGCCGCTGCCGTTGGGGCCAGTCACCACCAGCATTTCTCCGTCCGCTATTTCAAAAGATACCTTATCGATAATCGTTCTTTTTTCCTTCCCTGCGGGTGTGTTTTCGTCTTCCACGGAAAAGGTCAGATTTTTCGCCTGTAACATTGCCGCCTCCAAAGTTTTATTTTATCTTTACCTAAAAAAAATCCCTGAATCCACGTTTATGTGCTTTCAGGAATCTTCCTTGGGTTGGGCTATTCTAAATAGCAACAGCTTGTAGGGGAATCGAACCCCTGATTCCGCCGTGAGAGGGCGGCGTCTTAACCGCTTGACCAACAAGCCATTTGAATGATGCTTGTATAGCATAATATATCCCGTCGAAAAAAGCAAGCATTTTTTTCAAAAATTTCAAAAATTTTGAAAATTCTCAAACTCCAACTGCAGCTCTTTGATTTCTCCTATGGGGATGCTGGTGCCGTCTTCAAAAACCAGTTCTCTTTCGTACTCTTTGATTTTCTTTACCCTGCCCCGGTACTCCTCGTAGCTTCCGCCGCTCTTTCTTTCGTCCGGCACAAAATAACGCACGCCCACAAGGGGATGCTCTTCCCTATGGGCTTCGATATATGCCATCTTTTCGTTTAAGAGCTGGTACTGGTACTCCGTCAGCGCCACGTCCTCTTCCGTCAGTCGGGCGGTTTCCTTAATCTGTCCGTCGTAGCCGGTCAGAGCCGCAAAGGCGCCGAACTGTGCTGCCCGGTCCCCAATGGGCATGTGGGGTCTGTCCTTTGACACATGGTGGGGCAGATTGATAATGTCGTCGTATTTGCCTTTCATATCGCCTGTCTCCTATGCTTTGTGGCCGCCTATCTGCCGGTTCCTGTCAATGGTGGTGGCGCCTTCTTCTAAATTGGTGCCCTTTAAGATGGCATTCTTGCCGAATTTCTTCCGGATGGCAAGCACCGCCTCCTGGGCTTTCCGTTCTTTTAAGAGTGCCGCCTTTTCTTCTTTTTTCCGTTCCTCTTCCGCTTCTATGTCCGTAAACAGGGAAAGCTGCTCGTAGGTTTCCTTTTTCTGCGCCTCGGCTTCGCTCTCATCCACTACATTTGCCGCTACCACCGACATCCGGCGGGTTAAAAGCGCAGGGTCCATAATCCGGTCGTACAGCTCCATGACCGCCTCCATGATGATACTGACAGAAGATGTTTTTTCTTTTAAATTGGCGGTACCGTGGGCATGCTTGGGAATTTTCCTGCCGTAGCGGTCCGTCACCACTTCTCCGCTGTAAGCATTTCTCCTGCTTTTGTCCGTCAGATTTTCAATGTCGTACCCCACCGTCAGCACCATCTGGCCGGTCACCAGATGCTTATCCAAAAGGTCCAGCACTAAAAGCTCCGTCATTTCCCGTATAATCAGTCTGGTCTTTTCAAAATCATAGGGCTCCGGCAGTACCTGTCCGGTGCTGATGCTGTTGGCGGAGGGCTTGTATGCCTTGATGTCCGCTATGGTGCAGGGCTCCCAGCCCCAGGCATGGTCAATTAAAAGCTCCGCATTCACGCCGAACAAATCGTACAGAAGTCCTTCGTTATAAAACTCTCCCGGCTTTCCCACGGAACAGCGGGCAACGTCTCCCATGGTAAACATGCCGTTTTCCGCCAGCTTTTTGGCGTAACCTCTGCCCACCCGCCAGAAATCCGTAATCGGTTTGTGGTCCCAGAGATACCGTCTGTAGCTCATTTCGTCAAGCTCCGCAATACGCACGCCGTCTTTGTCCGCCTCCGTATGCTTTGCCCACACATCCATGGCAATCTTGCAAAGGTACAGATTGGTGCCGATGCCCGCCGTGGCGGTAATGCCGGTTTCGCTTAAAATATCCTGTATGATTTTCCGGGTCAGTTCCCGGGCGCTCATTTTATAGGTAGAAAGATACCGGGTGGCATCCATAAACACCTCATCCACGGAATACACATGCATGTCCTCGGGGGCAAAATACCTGAGGTAAATCTGATAAATCCTTGTGCTGTATTCCATATACTTTGCCATGTGGGGCGGCGCCACGATATAGCTTACCGCAAGGCTTTTATCGCTTTCGATATCCTCCGCATGACAGCTTTTCCCGGAAAATTTTCCCTCCGGAATGGCGGCAAGCCGCCTTCTGTTGACTTCCTTTACCGCCGCCACGACCTCAAAAAGCCTTGCTCTTCCCGGTATCCCGAATGCCTTCAGGGAGGGGGAAACAGCAAGGCATATAGTCTTTTCTGTACGGCTTTCATCCGCCACCACCAGATTGGTGGTAAGCGGATTTTCCTTTCTTTCCACACATTCCACAGAGGCATAGAAGGATTTTAAGTCAATCGCAATGTAAGTATGCTCCATCTGACAATCCGCCTCCGTTTCCTGTGAAAAGCATTACATATGTAAGAATTCCTTCACAACCGCTTTCATCTCTTCCTTGTCGCATACGCGGTCATGCAGTACCGGTGCGGTACGAATTTCTTCGATGGCATTGGGTACTTTTACATTGGCAAGCCTGGACAATTCGTCCACCAGTGCGAAATCATCCATGGATGCGTACTTTTCATCAATGGCTTCCATGACGCTTCTGGTAAACTTGAACGGGCTTGCGGTGGATGCAATCACGGTCTTTGCCTCGTCCTTTGTCTGTGCTTTGTATTTGTTGTATACGGTAGCGGCTACTGCCGTATGGGTATCAATCACATAGCCGGTTTCTTCGTACAGCTCCTTAATGGTTGCCGCGGTTTCTTTCTCCGTTGCGTAGTTGCCGTAGAAATCTGCTAATTTTACTTTCATTTCCGCCGTGATTTCGTACTTGCCCTGACCGCTTAAGGCTGCCATCAGTGCGGCATTCTTTTCGGCATCGTTGCCGGCAATGCGGTAAATCAGTCTCTCCAAGTTGCTGGAAATTAAGATGTCCATAGAGGGAGAGGTGGTCAGTACAAACTCTCTGTTTCTGTCGTAAACGCCGGTTTCAAAGAAATCATATAAAACCTTGTTGTCGTTGGATGCGCAGATGAGCTTCTTAATGGGAAGTCCCATGTTCTTTGCATAGAAAGCGGCTAAAATGTTGCCGAAGTTGCCGGTGGGAACGACCACGTTGATGGCTTCTCCGTCTACAATTCTGCCTTCCTTCAAAAGCTGTGCGTAAGCGTATACATAATATACAATCTGGGGAACCAGACGGCCGATGTTGATGGAGTTGGCGGAGGAGAACTGATAACCTGCCTTGTCCATTTCCGCTGCCAGTTCTTTGTCGCCAAACAACTTCTTTACGCCGGTCTGGGCATCGTCAAAGTTGCCGGTAATACCGATTACACAGGTGTTGTCCCCTTTCTGGGTCACCATCTGCTTCTCCTGGATGGGGCTGACGCCGTGCTTGGGATAAAAGACGATAATCTTGGTTCCCTTTACGCCTGCGAAGCCTGCCAGCGCTGCCTTGCCGGTATCGCCGCTTGTGGCGGTCAGGATAACGATTTCTTTCTTTACCTGATTTTTCTTAGCGGATGTAATCAAAAGATGGGGAAGTATGGACAGCGCCATATCCTTGAAGGCAATGGTTGCACCGTGGAACAGCTCCAGATAATAAGCGCCTTCCGCTTCCACTAAGGGTGCAATCACTTCGGTATCAAACTTGCTGTCGTAAGCGTTGTTGATACACTGCTTTAACTCTTCCTCCGTAAAATCCGTCAGGAAAAGCTTCATTACTTCATATGCCACTTCCTTATAGGTAAGCCCCGAAAGCTCCTGTAAGCTCTTGTCCAGAGCCGGAATACGGTCAGGTACAAAAAGTCCTCCGTCGTCGGAAAGTCCCTTTAAGATTGCTTCCGAAGCCTTTACCGGTGTGCCGTTGCTTCTGGTACTGTTGTACAATACTTCTTCCATTCTGTATCTCCTTTCGTGCCCTCAGACACTCAATTCTGTCTTTAAAAAGATTGGAATCAGTATACCATACCGCCTATTTTTTGGCAATGGTGGTTAATAAAAAAACTCGTGTCCGCCGTGGGCAAACAGAAACGTCAGCTTTTCGTCGAACCACTTCATTTTATCCTTGTCCGCGTATTTTCTGGCGGCAAAATAAAGAGCGCCTTCCGAAATGTCTTCCCCGCAGAGCACCCGCTCCACCGCCTCCTTCGTTTCCTCGCTGACCGTTACCTTTTTGTATCTGCCGTTGTAGGCGGGAGAAAACTGGGAGGTCCCGTTTTCCCGCTGGAACACCACTTCCCGCACGGTATCGGGAAATGCCGGGTTGTTCACGCGGTTTAAGACCACACCCGCCACCAGCATTTTTCCTTCTTCATCCTCACCTCCCGCTTCCGCTTCCACAATGCGGAGCAGCACCTCGTAATCGTCCTCCGACAGTTCATACTGTCTTTCCTTTTCCGTCACTTCCACGGAAAGCACCCGCTGTCCGGACGCCGGCCTGTCCATTTCGCAGGCAAAGCTCATTTCCTCCAGGGGCATCAGCGCCTCCTCCACATTCAGATGGAAGGCTTCCGTTGCCACCACATAGCTTACCTTCAGTTCCGTGAGATTTACCACTGCGGCAAGTGCAATCAGGTTGATAAGAAGCAAAGCCGCCATATATTTTTTATACATGTCTTTTTCTCCTTCACTTTTATTATTTTATACAGCCTGTCTGCAAAATATTTCTAAAATTTGTATTTTCTTATAAAATCTGTTATGGTGAAGGCAGGGAAATTGTGTTTTCCCGCCAAATCTAAATATAAAAAAGAAGGGAGTCTATTATGGAAGGTTGTTTTTCGGCACAAAAAAAAGACGGCAGTCTCTACTACCGTGCTTCCGTGACCTACCGGGCAAAGCATATCAGCCTGGGCAGCTTTCCCGTGCAGAAAAATGCCGTAAGCGCTTACAAAGAAGCCAAGCGCCTGCTGTCCGATGCCTCCCTCTCCCTTTCCGATTATACGGAGGAGTATTTTCTTTCGTTTGAAAAATGGGTGGTGCTTGTCAATTTCCGGGACAACGGCGTCTATTTTTCCACTCCCCTTTACGTGCGTCCCCACTTCTTTTATTATTACCTTTCCAAAGACCTGGTGCTCAAATTCGATGTGGACGACCTTTTTTACTATTCCTCCCACAAAATCATGAAACGGGGCGGACATTATTTCGTTGCCGACTTCGGTATGCAGGTCAATATTCTAAACCGCTACGGCATCAAAAACTATGCGGTGCCGGGACGCGACTACCGGTTTGAAAATGGGGACACCACCGATTTCCGCCGGGAAAATCTGGTTATCTTAAACCGCTACCACGGTGTTTCCTATGAAAAAGAAAAAGGGCTCTACCTTTCCAAAATCCATGTGCGCGGAAACTACGTCATCGGCCGCTATGCCACCATGGAGGAAGCCGCCATTGCCTACAACAAAGCCGTGGATATCTTAAAAAAAGCGGGCTGTCCCAAGGCATTTGTGCCCAATTATGTAGAAAATATACCGGCAGGTATGTATGCCGAAATCTATACACGCCTGCCGGTATCTTCCAAACTGTATCAAATTACTTTTTCCGCCAATCCGTAAGCTTTATTTTTCCGAGTAGTCAATAAAGCTGATGCTTAGGTCCGCATAGCCCGCAATGCCATCCACCACTGCCGTATCGCTGTACTGCCACATGGTAAACTCATACGGATAATCCGGCAAATCCCCGGGCTGATCCAGCCACACATCATAGGCGGTCAGTCTTGACAAATCAATCTTTTTAATGAGCCATTCCTTGTTGCCGTACAGCATGGGCTGATAGCCCGCCGTACTGATGGTATCCAGAAACTTCTTGGTTAAATTCGTCCGCTCGTCCCTCGTCAGGTCTTCAATGCGGGCGGTGTCGTTGTTCACCAGCTCCATATCAAATACGATGGGATAGGAAATCTCATAGTCCCCGATGTTATCAAGCACCAGCGCCGCTTCCTCCAGCACTTCTTCTTCCGTAATTGCCTGGGAAGAAAAATACAGGCCAATCTTTAAGCCGGCATCCGTTGCCCACTTCATGTTGTCTTCAAAGTACTCATCCATCATAAGCTGTCCGGTGCCGTAGCCTCTGACACCCACGCGAATCATGACAAAATCAATCCCCGCTTTGCGCAGCTTCACAAAATCCACGTAGTCCTGATACTTGGAAACAGCCGCTCCCACGTAGGAAACCTGTCTGCCGTCCACGTAGTATTTCATTAAATCGGACTGGCACACCAGCTTGGTATAATCGTACTCCTGCTTGGGAAGATAGGGACTGATAAGCACCCATTCTTCCTTGCCGTCCTTGTCCGTCACCAGCGTATGCCTGCCGTCCGTAGCCGGGTCACTGGTTTTTACCGGCTCCGTTTCCTGTCTGCTTTCCGTTGCTTCTTCCGTTTCCTCCGGGTACATGTCCCAGAAGTCCAAATCGTCCGGTGTCAGAGTGCCGGTCTGCGTCACGGAATAGTCCGCAGGCAAATCATCCACCACCGGCTTCTGCTCCTGCGTATCCGGCAGAGTCACCGCATTCCTGCGGTTGTTTGTATTTAATATCACAATCAGGATAAAGATACCCACCACGAAAATAACGGCTCCGGCAAGCATTCCCTTCATTCCCGGGCTCCATTTATCCTGTTCGTACTCATCGGGAAGCTTCATACCTGCCACCGTACCTTTCCTGCTTTCCTATACTATCACATGTCTCGGGCACTTCTCCGCGCAGGCGCCGCAGCCCGTACACTTCTCCTGGTCGATAACGGCATGGAAATCCACTACCTTGACCGCCTCATTGGGACAGTTTCTCACGCAGATGCCGCAGCCGATGCAGCCCACCTTGCAGGCTTTCATGGTAACCGGTCCTTTGTCTTTGGAAGAACATGCCACAATATGCTTTGCCTCGTAGGGCTCCAGGGAAATCAGATGCTTGGGACATACCGCAATACATTTGCCGCACGCCTTGCAGGCTTCCTTATCCACCACTGCAATGCCGTTTTCCATATGAATGGCACCGAAGGGACATTCCTTCATACAGGTGCCGAAGCCCAGACAGCCGCTGTTGCAGGACTTGGGTCCACCGTTGGGTACAAAGCTCAACATACGGCAGTCCTCTATGCCCGTGTATTCGTAATCCGGGTGGGTCTTTTCACAGTCACCCATGCAGTGCACATAAGCCGCCATCCGCACGGTCTTTTTGCTTTCCACGCCCATGATTTTGGCGATTTCTTCGCCTACCGGCTCCCCGCCTACGGGACAGGCATTGACCGGCGCCTCGCCTTTTGCAATGGCTGCCGCAAGACCTGCACAGCCCGGGAAACCGCAGCCGCCGCAGTTGTTTCCTGGCAGTGCGTTTAAGACCGCTTCTTCTTTTTCATTGACCTGCACCTTAAAGAAAATTCCTGCTATTCCCAGGAAAATACCGACAAATATGCCAACGCCGCCAATCAGTACGGCAGCTCCTATAATACCCGTTGCACTCATCGCCCATCCTCCTTATAACAGTCCGGAAAATCCGCAGAATGCAATCGCCATCAGTCCTGCCGTCAGCAGTACATGGGGCATGCCCTGAAAAGATTCCGGTACATCGTTGTATGCCATTTTTTCCCTGAGCCCGGCTAAAATCACAATGGCAATCAGAAAACCGAATGCCGTTGCAAAGCCGTTGACCGTGCCGGCTAAAATGCCGTATTCCTTCTGCACATTGGTGATTGCCACGCCTAAAACCGCACAGTTGGTGGTGATTAACGGCAGGTAAACGCCCAGTGCCTTGTATAAGGACTTCATATATTTCTTTAAGAACATTTCCACGAACTGCACCAGTGCGGCAATGACCAGAATAAAGACGATGGTCTGCAGGTACTCCAGGTGGAACGGTACCAGAAGGAACTTATAAATCACACCGGCAATGGCGCTGGATAAGGTGATGACGAAAATAAGCGCCGCTCCCATGCCTGCCGCCGTGTTGGTCTTCTTGGATACGCCGAGGAACGGGCAGAGTCCCAAGAACTGGCTCAGTACCACGTTGCTGACCAGAGAAGAGCTGATTAAAATAATGAGTAAATTTCTGACGGTTTCCATTACTGCTCCTCCTTTTCCGCACAGTCTCCAACGGAGCAGTTCATACAGTCATGACCGCAGCCGGAGCCGATTTTGCTGACGTCTTTTCCCTTCGCTGCCAGCTTCTTTTTCACATAATTCTGCAGGGCAACCAGCGCTGCCAGTACAAAGAAAGCGCCCGGTGCCATGACAAAGATGCCGATGGGTGTATATGCCTTCGGCATAACGGCAAAACCGAAGAGCTTGCCTTCGCCTAAGATTTCCCTGACCGCGCCGATACAGGTCAGCGCCACGGAAAATCCCAGTCCCATGCCGATGCCGTCAAACAGGGAGGCAATGGGCTTATGGGAATAAGCATAGGCTTCCGCTCTGCCTAAGATAATACAGTTTACAACAATTAACGGGATATACACACCAAGCGCCTCGTTTAAGGAAGGCAGATACGCTTCCAATAAAAGCTGCACCACCGTTACAAAGGAGGCAATGACGACGATAAACGCCGGAATACGCACACTGTTCGGGATGATTTTCCGGAGTAAGGAAATCATCAGGTTGCTCAGTGCCAGCACCACCGCCGTGGTAAGCCCCATGCCCAGACCGTTCATGGCAGAGGTGGTAACCGCCAGTGTGGGGCACATGCCGAGTAAGAGGACAAATGTGGGGTTTTCCTTCACAATGCCGTTATAAAGACGTTCTACTGCACTGTTTTCTTTCATTTTGCTGCCTCCTCTCCCGCAAATAAGCTGTTATATAAATCCACACCGGTGTTGACGATATTGGTCACTGCCTTTGTGGTAATGGTTGCACCGCTGATGGCATCGATTTCGTTGTCCGCCACGGCTCCGCTCTTGGTGTAGACAAAGCTCTGGGCTTTCTTTCCCGCAAACTGGGGGATAAGCACCTCTCCCGCTTTCATACCGAGTCCTGCGGTTTCGGAAATGCTTAATATGGAAACGCCGCCTAAACTGCCGTCCGTAAGGATGCCGGTCATCAGTTCAATGTTGCCGCCGTAGCCTTCGGAGCTTGTAAGCAGGAATACATAACCGATGGTTTCGCCCGCTGCATTTTTGGCTTCAAAGTAGCTGTCATCCACCTTTACGCCGTTTTCCGCCGCTCTTTCCACCACCTGTGCAAAGGCTTCGGAGCTGCCTGCCGCAAAGGATTTCTCCGTAAAGGAGTCCGCCGCTGCCACAACCTCCCTGCAGGAATTCTGCACTTTTAACTCTTCCTGTCTGGCAATGGGCTCTTTTGTCAGTTCGTTTACGAAACCGAGCATCAGTCCCACTATCAGGGTAATGGCAAAAAGGATACCGGCGTCCTTCCACATTTTTTTCATGTCCTGACTATTTTTCATGATGGCCGCCTCCTTTTCCAAAGGCTTTCGGAACCGTCACCTTTTCAAGCAGAGGAACAATCAGGTTGCCGATGATAATCGCATAGGAAACACCTTCCGCAGATTTGCCGTATACACGGAAAATACCGGTCAGGATACCTAAGAAAATACCGTACAGGTACTGCCCTTTTCTGGTTATGGGGCGTGTCACGTAGTCCGTTGCCATAAAGAAGGCGCCGAGCATCAGACCGCCGCCGGCTACCTGTGCCGTCACGTATGCCGGGTCAAAGCCGTGTCCGCCGAATAAACAGATAAACAGGGCAAAGGTGGCTATGTACATGCCGGGAATACGCAGGTCAATGAGTCCCAGGGCAATTAACAGGCATGCGCCGATGGCAATGGCAATCACGGAGGTTTCTCCGATGGTACCGCCCGTGCGTCCGATAATCATGGGAAGGAGCTTTACTTCCTCTCCCATTTTAAGGGCGGACAGAGGGGTTGCACCGCTGTAGGCATCGCAGACAAAATTCGTCATGAGAGCCGGGAAGGAAATCAACAGAAAACATCTGCCGCCCAGAGCCGGGTTCATGAAATTCTGTCCCAGACCGCCGAATAAGCACTTTACCACCAGAATGGAAAAGACACTGCCCAAAGCTGCCGTCCATAAAGGAATGGTGACCGGCAGGTTCAAGGCAAGCAGAAGTCCCGTTACCACTGCCGACAAATCTCCGATGGTCTGTTTCTTTTTATAGAGTCCGAATAAAAATTCCGTCAGGACCGCCGATGCCACACAGGTGAGAATGACCCAGAGCGCCCGGAGTCCGAAATTATAAATACCAAAGCCCGTAGCAGGCAGGAGGGCTATTACCACCGCAAACATGATGCTCGCCGTATTGACCTTGCTCCGCACATGGGGATTGGATGATACTTTCAATAAATCAGCCATGATTTCTCCTCCTATTTCTTCTTTTTGGCAAGCTGCATCTTGCGCATGGATTTAATGGTCTGGGTCAGTGGCTGCTTTGCCGGGCAGATATAACTGCAGCAGCCGCACTCACAGCACTCCATACCGTTTAATTTGAGGAAGGTTTCTTCATCGCCGTGAACAGCCGCCTGCATCAGCTTGGCAGGCATCACCCTTCCGGGGCATACCTCCACACAGCGTCCGCAGCGGATGCACGCCGTAGGCTCCATCTCCGATACATCATCGGAAGAAAGTGCTAAAAGCGCCGAAGCCGTCTTGGTAGTGGGAAGGTCCAAATCAAATACGCCGAAGCCCATCATGGGACCGCCGGAAATGATTTTTTTCGGCTTTACACGGAAACCGCCCGCTTCTTCGATGAGTTCATGGTAATTGGTGCCGATGCGCACCTTAAAATTGCAGGGATGCTTGATGGCATCGCCGGTCACGGTCACGATACGCTCCATCAGGGGGCGTCCTTCGTGCACCGCCGTATAAATTGCCACCACCGTGTCCACGTTGTTTACCACACAGCCGGCATCCGCAGGCAGCATGGAGGAGTTAATCTCCCTGCCGGTCACCGCATAGATAATCTGCCGCTCCGCACCTTGCGGGTATTTGGTTTTGATGGCTTTTACGCTGATGCGGCTTTCGTCCTTCGTAAGCTTCTTTAAAAGGGCGATACAGTCCTTTTTGTTGTCCTCCACCGCTAAAATGCCCTGTGCTTTGGGGAACAGGCTTAAGGAAACCTTTAAGCCGTCAATCAGCTTCTGGGGCTCCTCTATCATCCTGCGGTAGTCGGAAGTCAGATACGGTTCACATTCCGCACAGTTTACAATCACGTAGTCAATCCTGTCCGGCTCCTTCGGGGAAAGCTTGATAAACGTAGGGAAGCCCGCACCGCCCATGCCGACAATGCCCGCTTTCTTGATACGGTCAATAATTTCCTCTCTGGATGCCTTTTTTACATCCAGCGGCTCCCAGGCTTCGGTTTCCTCATACAGCTCGTCGTTTTCCACCACAATGCTCATGACTTCCTCTCCTGTCACCACTCTCCTCGGCTCAATCGCCTTTACCGTGCCGGAAACGGTTGCGTACACCGGGGCGCTGACAAATGCTCCCGCCTCCGCAATTTTCTGACCGGTAAGTACCCTGTCGCCTTTCTTCACAATAGGTTTGGCAGGTGCTCCGATATGCTGCTGCATAGGATAAACCAAATCTCCCTTGGGAAGCACGTCCCGAATCGGCTTGTCCTTTGTCAGCTCCTTGCCATCATACGGGTGGATACCCCCCTTAAATGTCAATGTTGCCATCCTTTTTCCTCCCATTTTCCTTCTCAAAAAATGTATACCCTTACTATACACTTTTTTGGCAAAAAAAACTACTTAAAAAGCGAAAAATGTGATACAATGTTGGAAAGTAAAAGAAAAAGGAGTTACTTATGTTTATAGCGGATTACATATTGGATTCTTTCACTCCGGGCTATCCTCTGGAGCGGATTGCACCCGTTGATGATATTTTGTTTTTAGATATAGAAACCACCGGTTTTACGGCAAAAAGCTCCAATCTTTACCTGATTGGCTGCGCCTGCTGTGAAAACGGCAAATTCCACGTACACCAGTGGATGGTGGAAAAATACGACGAAGAAGCCGCCGTTCTGGAAGCCTTTTTTACCTTTGCGGCTTCTTACCACTACTTAATCCACTACAACGGCAATGCCTTTGATATCCCCTATCTGCAGCAGAAAGCCGCATCCCTCGGTCTGCCGTACCACTTCGACGGTTTCGACGGACTGGACATCTACAAAAGGATTGCTCCCTACAAGCATTTCTTAAAGCTTTCCAACTGCAAGCAGAAAACCATCGAGGCTTTCCTCGGTATCGGCAGGGAGGATAAATATTCCGGCGGTGAGTTAATCAGCATCTACCACGACTATGTAAAGGAGCCCATCGAGGATTTCCGGGATTTACTTCTTTTACACAACAAGGAAGACGTCATCGGCATGCTGAAAGTCCTGCCCATTCTGGCTTACCACGACCTCTTTAACGGCGAAGTGACGGCGAAAAAGGTACAGGCAAACTACTACACCGACTATTCCGGCAACCGCAGGCAGGAGCTTCTCATGACGCTCACGCTCCCCACTCCCCTTCCCGTTCCGGTTTCCCTTTCCGTGGGCAACTGCTATTTTAAGGGAGAAGACGGTACCGCCACCTTAAAGGTGCCTCTTATCGAGGAAGAGCTGAAATATTTCTATGCTAACTACAAGGACTATTACTATCTGCCCGAGGAGGATGTGGCCCTGCACAAATCCGTTGCGGATTTTGTGGATAAGGAATTCCGTGTACAGGCTACCGCTGCTACCTGCTATACCCGTAAGTATTCCTTATATCTGCAGCAGTGGGACATTATATTTGAGCCGTTCTTCAAGAGGGAATACAAGAGTAAGGAACTGTTCTTTGAACTGACCGACGAAATCAAAAAAGACCGGAGGGCATTCACCACCTATGCCCGCCATGTACTGGATATGATGAGTTCCGTTTATTGATTTTTCCGGGTTTCCTTTGGAATTTCGATTTACTCATTTCAAATTTTTCACATAAAAAAATCCAAGCCGTTTGGCTTGGATTTTTATGTTATGTTCGTTTACATTTTAGGCTTTTCATAGAAGAACGAATTCTTTCGTGCGTAACCGATTTCCTTATAGGTTAAAATCTGTTCCGTACTGCCTATGAACAAATCGCCGCCGGTGCGAAGCGCCTTGAAGAACTTACGGTAAATTTCCTCTTTGGCTTCATCCGTGAAATAAATCAATACATTGCGGCATACAATCAGGTTGCAGTCAGCCGGATAAGTATCCTTCAGGAGATTGTGCTCCCGAAACTCCACTCTCTTTTTGATTTCATCGGAAATCTGATAGGAAGAACCGATTTGTCTGAAATACCGCTGTCTTAAATCCTGCGGCACCCCGGCAATGCTCTTCTCGTTGTAGAGCCCTGTCTTGGCTTTTGCTATGACCTGCTTGTCAATGTCCGTTGCAATAATCCGTATCTGGGATAACGGAATTTGTCTGGACAATGCCATTACAAGGGAATACGGCTCGTCGCCCGTGGAACAGGCGGCACTCCATATCTTTAAGTTCTTACCGAATTTCTGTATCAGCTCCGGTATGACTTCCTTTTCCAGTATCTCCCATTGGTCAGGATTGCGGTAAAACTCTGAAACATTGATGGTCAGATAATTGACAAACTCTTCAAACAACGCTTTGTCCGTTTTCAGTGCCTGCACATATTTCTCGTAACCGACAATTTTGTTTTTGGCAATCAGAGTATCAATCCTGCGTTTCATCTGCCTCTCTTTGTAGGCATTCAGGTCAATGGATGTGAGCTGGAATACTGCAGTCTTAAAATACTCGTAATCGTATACCATCTTTATCCTTTCAGGATTACTCGGCATCCTCTTCCTTCTCTGTAGCGATAACTGCATCGATATCTACGGAAACAACGTCAGCATCTTCATCCTTCTTTGCTTCTTCCTTTGCAGGTTCGGGAGCCGTAAGAGCCTTGATGCTTAAGCTGATTTTTCTGTCTGCTTCGTTGAAGTCAACAATCTTTGCGGTTACTTCATCGCCTACATGCAGAACGTCTGCGGGCTTTTCAATATGTTCTTTGGAAATCTGGGAAACGTGAAGCAGGGCATCTACGCCGGGCTCTAATTCTACGAATGCACCGAAGTCGGTCATTCTTGCAACCTTACCGGTTACCACATTGCCTACCGCATACTTTTCTGCTGCGTTCTTCCAGGGATTTAATTCGTCAAATTTAAGGCTTAATGCAATCTTGTGACCGCTGATTTCCTTAACCAGGACTTTAACCTTGTCGCCAACCTTGAATACCTTCTTGGGATGCTCTACGCGGCCCCAGGACATTTCGGAAATATGAAGCAGACCGTCTGCTCCGCCAAGGTCGATGAATGCGCCGAAGTCGGTAACGTTCTTAACGGTACCTTCCACGATGTCGCCTTCTTTGATACGTGCAAATAAGTCAGCCTGTAATTCTGCTTTCTTTGCTACGATTAACTGCTTTCTGTCGCCGATGTATCTTCTTCTCTTGGGATTGTATTCGCTGATAACGAATTCGATTTCCTGTCCTGCGTACTTGCTTAAATCCTTTTCGTAAGTATCGGAAACAAGACTTGCGGGAATGAAGATACGGACTTCATCTACGATTACGCTTAAACCGCCGTCCAGTACCTGGGAAACGGTAGCCTTTAATACTTCTTTGTTGTTGAATGCTTCTTCAATTCTCTTGTTGCCTCTGTCAGCTGCAAGACGCTTGTAGGTAAGAACTACCTGGCCTTCGCCGTCGTTTACCTTAAGAACCTTAACTTCCATCTTGTCACCGACTTTTACCACCTGGGTAAGATCCACACCGGGCTCATTGGTGTACTCATTGCGGGTCAAAATGCCGTCAGCCTTGTAACCGATGTTCAGCACGATTTCTTCCGGCTTCACGTCGATAACGGTACCTTCAACTACCTCTCCTGTGTGTATTGTCTTTAATGAATCTTCCAACATTTGTTCAAAAGTTAATTCTGACATAATTTTGAACCTCCTCAATAATATTATTTGGGGTAGAAGCCCCTGCTGTAATACCCACCAGTCGAACAGATTTAGGCATTTCTAAATGCAAGTCATCCAGTGTCTGTATAAAATAAGTGTTGGCACATTCCTTACTGCAAATTTCATACAACTTTCTGGTGTTGGAACTGTGCCTGCCACCTATTACTATCATAACGTCTACGGCGGCAGCAATTTCTTTTGCTTCCTTTTGTCTCTCCTCAGTTGCATTGCAGATAGTATTCGCAACAGTAACATTATAGACTTTTTTCTTTAAAATTTCAACTATATCTTGAAATTTATTGTAATTAAATGTCGTTTGAGACACAATGCAGACATTTTCGGCCCCTTTCAGGGTAAATTTTTCGGCTTCTTCCATGGTTTCGAGGATGATTGCCGGGCTGTGGCACCAGCCTGCGATGCCGACAACCTCGGGATGTGCCGGGTTTCCGATGACCACAATCTGCGTTCCTTTTTTACTTTCCTCTTCCACGATTTTATGAATTCTTTTTACGAAGGGACAGGTGGCGTCCATCAGTTCAAAGCCCTCTTTTTCAATGGCTTCGTACACCGCTTTTCCCACGCCGTGCGCCCGGATAATCACCGTTCCTTTTTCCGCCTGCTTTAATTCTTCGATGCTGTTTATGACGGAAACGCCCTTCTTTCTTAAATCGCCTACTACTTCCTCGTTGTTTACGATATCGCCGTATGTATACAGCTTTCCGGTCTTACCGATTTGTCCGTATACCGTATCCACGGCGCGCTTGACACCGAAACAGAAGCCTCTGCTTTTTGCCAGTATGACTTCCACCCTATTTCTCCCTTTTCTCTTCGCAGATGCGGATAATGGCGGCAATCACCTGTTCAATATTCATATCGGAAGTGTCCACCTCGATGGCGTCCTCCGCTTTCTTTAAGGGGGACTCCTCTCTTGTCATGTCCCGGTGGTCCCTTTCGATAATGTCCTTTTCGATTTCATCGAAATTGCAGGCAATGCCTTTTTCCTGTAATTCGTCAAAACGTCTCTGGGCACGCACCTTGCTGCTTGCGGTCAGGTAAATTTTTACATCCGCATCCGGCAGTACGCAGGTGCCGATATCCCTGCCGTCCATGATGACGTCCGTGGTTTCCGCCAGCCTTCTCTGCAAATCCACCAGCTTGCGGCGCACGGATTTAATCTGGGAAGAGATGGATGCCATCTTGCCCACTTCTTCGGAACGGAGCAAATCGTTTACATTTTCACCGTTTAAGTATACTACCTGCTGGCCCTGTTCATAGCAGATGCCGATTTCCGCATCCTCGCAGGTCCTTTCAATGGCTGCCGCATCGTCCGGTGAAACATGGTTTCTTAATAAAAACAATGCCATTGCCCGGTACATGGCGCCGGTATCCACATAAATTAACTGCATTCTTTTTGCAATCTCTTTGGCTATAGTGCTTTTCCCCGCTCCCGCAGGTCCGTCTATTGCCACACAATAACTCATACCCTTTTCCTCCATTTCTTTCCTCCCCTTTTCTGTTCTATCTTTCCGGCTCCCGCCGTCTGTTCTTTTCCATGGGTTATGCTTCTTTCGCCGCCTGCCCCGCAAGGTATCCGGTGGACCAGGCAATCTGCAGATTGTAGCCGCCGGTAAGGGCGTCCAAGTCCAGTACCTCTCCGGCAAAGAACAGTCCTTTTACCTTTTGGGACTCCATGGTGGAGGGCTGTATTTCCTTTACCTTCACGCCGCCCTTCGTGATAATGGCTTCCGCAAAGTCCCGGCAGCCCGTCACGGTAAACGGCATATTTTTCAAAAGCTGTCCCAGCCGTTTTCGTTCTTCTTTCGTGATGTCTCCCGCCTTTTTGTCCGGATTGATACCGGAAAGGGCTACCACCACCGGCTGCATTTTGGCGGGAAGCAGACCTGACAGAACATTTTTATACTGCTTTCCCTTATTTTCCTCAATATCCCGAAGCAGCCTCTTATCAAGCTGTTCTTCGCTGAGTGCGGGCTTCAGGTCAATGGTAAGCGATGCTTCTTTTTCGTAAGCCTTCTGCACATAGAAACTGCTTGCCGATAAAATCAGCGGACCGCTGACCCCGAAATGGGTAAACAGCATTTCTCCAAAACCACTGTATAATATTTTGCCGCCGCAGGCAAGTTCTATCGAAACATTTTTTAAGGAAAGTCCCATCATTTCCCTGCAGTAAGATTCCTTTACGGTAAGGGGCACCAAAGACGGCAGAATTTTCGTCACTTCGTGCCCGCATTCTTTGGCGAAGCGGTATCCGTCTCCCGTAGAACCGGTTCTTTCATAAGATTTGCCGCCGGTCGCCACTATCACGGCATCCGCTTCTATTCTTTTGCCGTTCTCCAAAAGTACACCCGTGACTTTCTTTCCTTCTTCCGTTACCTTTGTCAGGATATCCTTCACGGTGCTGTGAAGCATAATCTCCACGTTTTCTTCCCTGAGCTTCCGTTCCAGTGCGCGGATGACATCCGATGAATGGTCGGACACCGGGAACACCCGGTTGCCCCTCTCCACTTTTAAGGGACACCCCGCCCGTTCAAAGAAATCCATAACCTGCGCATTCGTAAAGCCGTAAAAGGCGCTGTACAGAAACCGGGGATTGCTCATGACATTGGGTAAAAGCTCCTCCGTTTCACAGGCATTGGTCACATTGCATCTGCCTTTTCCCGTGATAAAAAGCTTTTTCCCGAGTTTCTCGTTTTTTTCTATCAAAAGTGTTTTGCTGCCGTTTCCGGCGGAAGCTATGGCTGCCATCATGCCGGCTGCCCCGCCTCCGATTACCACCGTTTTATGCATCGTTTCCTTTCCAGAGAGGATTGTCTAACATAGGCTCCTCATCGATAAAGTTAATTTCATCATTCAGGTAAACCTGATAATTGTTCCATACGCTTTCCAGATTTTCCAGATTGGTTTTGACATCCTGCGGCTTCTTTAAGCAAAGCGCCACCACCAGGGCATTGATGACACTCAAAGGCGCCACCAAGGAATCCACGATGGAAACCATGTCGCTTCTTGCCAGCAGGTTGCAGGAAGAATACAGGCACATGGGGGAATGGATGGAGTCCGTCAGGCTGATGACCTTGGCGTTTCTGTCGTTGGCAAACTCCATGGCTTTCAAGGTCCTCATGGAATACCGTGGGAAGCTGATGCCAATCATGACGTCCTTATCGCTGATGCGAATCATCTGTTCAAAGGTTTCACTGACGCTGGTGCTGTTGAGTAACGTCACGTTTCCCCGTATCATATTCAGATAAAACTGTAAAAACTCCGCCAGAGGAGCGCAGCTCCGCAGTCCTATGATGTAGACATTTTCCGCCCCCAGAATGACATTCACAGCGGTTTCAAAAGCATCCGCATCCAGATTTCCAATGGTGTCCTGCAGCTTTTCAATGTCCGCCTCCAGCACGGAGGTAAGAATTTCCGACTGGCTGTGGTTGGCATATTTGACATCCATCTTCTGCACATTGCTCAACTTGTTTTTTACCCAGTCCGCCAGTGCTTTCTGGAACTCCGGGTACCCCTCATAGCCGAGTCCCGATGCAAATCTTACCACGGTGGACTCGCTTATGGAAAGTTCTTCGCCGAGCTTTGCCGCCGTCATAAATACCGCCTGGTCGTAATGCTCCTTAATAAATCCCGCAATCGCCTTATGGCTTTTACTCATGGAAGTGTATTTTTCTTCTATCCTGACTATAACATCCTGCTTATTGTCCATTTGTATACTCCCGCATCAACAGTTCCTTTGTTTCTTTGTCCGACAGGTCATAATCTCCCGTCAGGCACATGCATGCCGCCCCGTGTATGAACAGCCACATCCGCATGAACATTTCCTCCGGCTTTTCGCAGCCGTCCTGGGAAGCCTTCCGTATTTCCGCCACAAGACTGCCCTGACTGCCGTTCAAAATTTCATACAGGCTCTTCTTATGCTCCATTTCTTCTATAAATAAAAGCTTGAACAGATTTTTTTCTTCCCTGGCAAACGAAATATATGCCATGCCGATATTTAAGAAAGGGGTGTCTCCCATCTTCGGATAAAATTCATAATAATCTTCAAAGAAAGAAACCGTCTTTTCATACACTGCCTGCCAAAGTTCTTCCATGCTGTGATACACACGGAAAATAGGCTGTGTGGAACAGCCTGCTTTTTTTGCTACATTTCTTGCCGTGACGCCCACTATTCCTTCTTCTCTCGTCAGTGCAAATGCCGTATTCAGGATATCCGTTATGGTAATGGATTCTTTTCTCGCCATGGTTCCTCTCATTCTGTGCAGTCCGTATTACCGGACCGGTTTCCGCAACTGCTTTCTTTATCGTAACACTCGTTATTTTCTAAATATTTTAGCCGAAGGACGGGATTTAGTCAAGTTCTGATACGAGAATTCCCAGTATTTCGCAGGATTTTCCCTCATATCCTTCCATTTCTTTTATCTCTACCACATGTTCCTTTGTTTCATCTGCCGAAAAAATCTCCTCTGCCGCCGCATAATTCCCCCAGCCGCCGGAAAAATCCGTATTGATGCTGCTCACATATTTGCCGTCCACATAGACGCCAAACTGTCCACCGCTTCCGTCTATGGTCCTTTTGTATTCCAGTCCAAGGCTGCTGCAGGTAACGGTAAAAGGCTCATTCACTTTCACATCCTCTGCCGGTAAAATGGTGGCATGCAGGTATTTTTCGTTCGTAAATGCCGGTTTGTCAAATACCTCAGGCTCCGCATAGCTGTCACAGTTCTCATACACACTGTTTAAGTACTTCCATAAAAGCTCTCCGGTAATGGCATGTCCCAATGCAGAAGGATGGGTGGTGTCCCCGGAAAGCTCCTTTGCGGTATACTGTCCGTCATCCATCATTTTCTGTATGACGCTGCAATAGCTTATCATGGGAAGTCCGTACTGAAATCCCACCAGTGCATGGGAAGTCTGGGCATTGGAGCCGTTGGTCTGTCCCATAAACAAAAGCATTACGGCGGGGTGATTGTCGGCAAGCAGAATTTTCCGCACCAGATTGTCATAGTTGATACGTGCCCGGTTGCTTCCCGCATCGTTTACGGAAAACTCCACCAGCACCAAATCCGGGTTATAGGAAAGGACATCCTCATCCACGCGGTGTACGCCAAGGTAGGAGTCCGTTGCACCGATGCCGGCATTGATGACATTTATCTTCGTTTCCGGGAAAGTGTCCGTCCACCACTGGCTGAAAAGCTCCACGTAGCTCTTCTTAAAGCCTACTTCTTTGTCCGCCGTTCCGCTTGAAATAGTGCCCTGAGTAATAGAGCCTCCGATGCAGGCAATGGTAATATCTTCTTTATTTGCTGCCTTTTTCATGACTGCTGCTACGGCTGCATTGTTTTCCTCCTGCCCCATATCCGCTGCTTCCCACTCTTCCTCCGTCACATAAGAGGTGAGAGGTGCCACGGCTTCCCGCACCTCGGGCACTTTTTCTGTTTGTCCGCAGCCGGCAAGAAGGGTAAGACCCAGCACAGCCGCCAGACATGTATGTAAATACTTCACTCTTTTTTTCATCGTCATTTTCCGCTTTCTAAAAAACCGGCGGCTTTCTTCCGAAAGCTGCCGGCCTCTTTGTTTGTTGTGTTTATACAGGGTAAGCGCCGTTCTTCTTATCAGCCTGTGCAGGGTCAACCTTTTCCTGCTGTGCCATACGATATTTGAAGTAGTCGGTAGCTACCTGAGGGAACAGTGCGTAAGACAGTACGTCTTCATCCTGCTGCTTCCATTCTGCCATTTCAGACTCCAACTTGTCCATTTCGTTGGAAATTAAGTCTGCGGGACGGCAGGTAATTCTTTCTTCACCGGGAATAACCTTGTCGATTACTTCCTGATTCATAGGTTTAACGGTCTTGCCGTATTTACCGCGGAGAATATCCTTGGTCTGGTCAGTTGCCATTTTGTATCTCTCGCCCATCAGTACATTGAATACAGCCTGTGTACCGACAATCTGGGAAGAAGGAGTAACCAGAGGGGGCTCACCCAGGTCTTTACGGACACGGGGAATTTCCTTTAATACATCATAGTACTTATCTTCCGCGTTCTGTTCCTTTAACTGGCTTACCATGTTGGAAAGCATACCGCCGGGTACCTGATACAGAAGAGTCTTGATGTCAACACCCAAAAGCTTGGGATTTAACAGTCCGTTTGCCAGACACTCATCTCTGTAAGGTCTGAAGTAGTCAGCGATTTCCGCTAACTTGTTCTGGTCTAGACCGGAGTCATAAGGAGTTCCCTTGAAGGTTTCTACCATAACTTCGGTTGCAGGCTGCGACGTACCCATTGCAAAAGGAGAGATTGCACAGTCGATAACATCGACGCCGGCTTCTACTGCCTTTAAGTAAGTCATGCTGGCAACACCGGAAGTATAGTGGGTATGAAGCTGGATGGGAAGCTTGGTAACGGCTTTCATTTCCTTAATCAGCTCGGCAGCCTTGTAAGGAACCAGTAAGCCTGCCATATCCTTGATACAGATGGAGTCTGCACCCATCTCTTCAATCTTCTTTGCCATGTCTACCCAGTATTCCATGGTGTAAGCATCGCCTAAGGTGTAAGCCAGTGCAACCTGTGCATGTCCGCGGCCTTCGGTCTTCTTAATCTTGTTGGTTGCATCAACTGCTTCCTGTAAGTTGCGCAGATCGTTTAAGCAGTCGAAAATACGGATAATATCAATACCGTTTGCGATAGACTTCTCTACGAAGCTGTCTACTACGTCATCTGCATAAGGTCTGTAACCTAAAATGTTCTGGCCTCTGAAAAGCATCTGCAGCTTGGTATTCTTAAATCCATCTCTTAATTTTCTGAGTCTGTCCCAGGGATCTTCTTTTAAGAAACGCAAGGATGCATCAAAGGTTGCACCTCCCCAGCATTCTACTGAGTGGTAACCAATCTGATCCATTTTTTCTACGATGGGAAGCATAAGTTCGGTCGGCATTCTGGTAGCAATCAGGGACTGATGTGCGTCACGCAGAACGGTTTCCGTAATTTTAATCGGTTTTACTTCGGGCATAACTGTTCCTCCTAATTTTCTTTTATTAATCAGCTACTGCTTAGAATACTCCGTAAATTGCCATGAAGGTACCTGCCGCAACAGCGGTTCCGATAACACCTGCTACGTTGGGTCCCATCGCATGCATCAGAAGGAAGTTGGTAGGGTCTGCTTCCGAGCCGACTTTCTGGGATACACGGGCTGCCATAGGTACTGCGGATACACCGGCAGAACCAATCAGCGGGTTAACCTTGCCATGCGACAGTACACACATCAGTTTTCCGAACAGGACACCTGCCGCGGTACCGAAAGCGAAGGCAATCAGACCGAGTGCTACGATTTTCAGGGTATCCATGTTTAAGAATGCCTCTGCACTGGTGGTGGCACCTACGGATGTACCAAGCAGGATAACTACGATGTACATCATGGCATTGGATGCGGTTTCCGTAAGCTGTCTTACAACACCGGATTCCTTGAATAAGTTTCCTAACATCAGCATACCTACAAGGGGAGCTGTGGTAGGAAGAATCAGGCTGACAACGATAGTAACCACGATAGGGAATAAAATCTTTTCCAGCTTGGAAATGGGACGAAGCTGTGCCATTTTGATTTTACGTTCTTTTTCCGTGGTAAGGAGCTTCATAATGGGGGGCTGGATAATGGGTACCAGTGACATATAGGAATATGCTGCCACGGCAATAGGTCCTAAAAGTCCGGTCTGTCCTAACTTACCCGCAAGGAAAATGGAGGTAGGACCGTCCGCACCACCGATAATAGAAATGGCTGCTGCAGCCTTTCCGTTGAAGCCCAGTGCAATTGCACCGAAGTAAGCGGCGAAAATACCAAACTGTGCTGCAGCACCTAAGAGGAAGCTCTTGGGGTTCGCAATCAGCGGTCCGAAGTCCGTCATGGCGCCTACGCCCATGAAGATCAGGGACGGCAGGATGGCATATTCATCCAGAATATAGAAATAATACAGTAAGCCGCCGACACCGTTATTGGAATCTTCTGCATGCAGAATGATATCCGGATAGATGTTTACAAGCAGCATACCAAATGCTATCGGTAATAACAGCAGGGGTTCAAATCCGTGCCGAATTGCCAGATAGAGGAAAAAGCAGGCAACTGCAATCATCAGGTAGTTTCCCCAGGTCAGATTGAAGAAAGCTGTCTGATGTAACAGGTTACCTAACGTACTTGTTATGTAATCCATTTGATGACCTCCTGTAATTCTCGGCTGTTGCCTTTATTTAGTTCAGAGTTGCCAATACCTTGCCTGCTTCTACTGCATCGCCTACGGCAACATCAATACTTGCAACAGTACCGTCTTCAGGAGCTACTACGGGAATTTCCATCTTCATAGCTTCGATGGTAACAACGGCGTCACCCCTCTTTACTGTAGTGCCTACTGCAGCGTCAATCTTGAATACTTTGCCTGCTGCACCGGCTTCTACCTTGATGCTTCCTGCGCCTGCAGCCTTGGGTGCTGCCTTGGGAGCGGCGGGTGCTGCAGCCTTGGGTGCTGCAACGGGTGCTTTGGGTGCTGCAACGGGTGCTACGCCTGCGGATGCGCCTTCTTCTACTACTACATCATATACGTTTCCATTTACGGTAATGGTATAATTTTTCATTTTTTCTTCCTCCGATTATCTTCTTTTTCTAATGCTTCTGACTACGAAACCGTCAGTACTCTGTGAACCTTCATAAGCGGCAATGGCTGCTGCGATAACGGCAACAAGCTCGGTGTCGTCTTCTGTGCTTTCTTCTTTTTCCACAATCTGTGCAATGGTATTGTCAATGGACTCTTCCTTTTTGCTTTCAGGCTTCTTGGCAAGCTTTTCCTGCAGCTTGGGAATCCCGCCCATAGCCCAGATAATGATGCTGATTAAAATCAATACGGCAAATACCGTCATCATACCCATCAGGGTATCCATGGCTGCCTTTATCATCAGCTCGCCCATGGTCTGGTCAAGGTTAAGCGCACAGGATTTCAATGTCAGGAAAATGTCGTTTGTAAAAATCAGTTCTGCGGTTGCAGTTCTGACATTTCCGTTGGAATCTGTCTTGGTTCCCGTAACGGGTACGGAAACAGTGATTTCGTCACCTGATACCTTATATGTGCCCTGGAAGCCTTCAGATGTCTTGATATCTCCCAGTTCATCATAGGTGTTGTTAAAGGAAACCATACCGGTCAGGATGGCATTTCCTTCCACATCAATGGAGTCATAGCCAAAATTAATATTGTAATTCTGGCTTACCATGGAGATGTAGAGAGAAAAGTAATCCTCTACCTGACTTTCCACTTCATGCACATTATAGTTTTCCTGAACCGCTTCCACCAGTTCGTCATCAAAGAAGCTGGTCATGTAGGGAAGAATAAAGTTAGTAGACATGGAAACAGCTTCTTCGCCCTTCTGCTGTTCCATCTCAGTAGGCTCATATTCTCCGCAGGCAGTCAGTCCCAAAACACAGGTGAGCATACATAACATTGTCAGAAATTTTTTCATATTAAGTATCTCCCTTTCTAAACTGTTCCATGCTTTTTAACCGGACGCTCTTCACATTTTGTAAAGAGCATTTCAAAAGCACCGATTACATACTTTCTTAAATCGGCAGCTTCGACAATCTGGTCAACATATCCTCTCCTTGCGGCACTTGTTGCGTTGTTCTGCAGTGCTGCATATTCGGATGCCTTTTCTTTGATTACTTCGGCACCCTGTCCTTCATACATAATCTTGGCTGCCAGCTCTGCATCCATAGCTCCGATCTGTGCATCCGGGCATGCAATGGTGATGTCTGCGCCGATTGCCTTGGAGTTCATGGTTATGTAAGCGCTGCCGAAAGCTTTTCCTAAAATAACGTTTACTTTTGCAACGGTAGCGTTTGCGAAAGCAAAGGTAAGGCGTGCTACAGCCCTGGCAAGTCTCTTTTCGCCGCATTCGCATGCTGTGTAACCGGTAACGTCTGTCAGGGACAGAACGGGGATTTCAAAAGCATCGCAGAAGTTTACAAAATCCGCTGCCTTTTCGCATCCTGCCGGTGTCAGGGTCTCGTTCAGTTTTTCCGCAACATTTCCTTCTGCATCCAGAATCTGGCTTCTGTTTGCTACGGCGCCGACGGTCACACCGTCTAAACGTAAGAAACCGGTTACCATATTCTTTGCATAGTCTTTCTTAACCTCAACGAATTCGTTGTTGTCGGCTAAGATGGAAAGTGTCACTGCCGCATCCTTGCAGCCTGCAAGCTCTGCGGTAAGTCTGTTCAAATCGTCAGTACCTTCTTCAAAAGCAAGGTTCTCCTCGTTGTTGGCGGGAAGCATGGAAATCAGGTTTCTCATACCGGAAATCACTTCTGCCTCGTCTCCCACGAAATCAGCGTTGCCTGCTTCTTCGCTCTGGAACTTTGCGGAAGAGGTATCGCATTTTGCGGTGTTGTTGCCTTCGATGGCATTGGGAGAATTTACGAACAGCTTGGCATCGTTCTTTTCCATAAAGGTAAAGTCAGCCATGGCTGCCATAACGGCAAGTCCGCCGCCGCATTTTCCGAATACAGCCGCAATCTGGGGAATTACGCCGGAAGCATCGGACATTTTTTTGTAAACGGTACCGAATGCATTCAGGGCGTCGGTTGACTCCTGCAGTCTGAAGCCTGCGGAATCCAAAAGTCCGATGACAGGTGTACCTGTCTTCATGGCAAGGTCGTAGAGATTGGCAATTTTCTTTGCATGCATCTCACCGATGGTGCCGTTCAATACGGAAGCATCCTGGCTGTAAACGTATACAGGATTTCCGCCGATTACTCCGTAGCCGGTGATAACACCGTCGGAAGGAGTCGGGGTCTGCTTTAAGTCGAAATCCGTCGCTCTTGCAGTAACGAAAGCACCGATTTCAACGAAGCTGTTGTCGTCGAGCAAAGCATTGATTCTTTGGCTCGCTTTTGAAGTACTACTCATGTTTTCAAGCCCTCCATTTATCATAAATAAATAAAAACAATTTAACGGGGAGACCTTTTTTGCACCGTTGCAAAAACATCTCCCCTATTATCAATGTCCGTATTATTGTAGCATAAACGGAGTAATCTTTCCATCATAAATTTTACTATTTTTTCAATTATCTTTTATTTTTGTGTTTCTTAACAAAATCTTTACATGCTGCCGGCATTTTCCGGGCGTTTTTCCGCCTTATTTGTGAAAAAATTTTCATCCGGGCAGGAAAATGCGGCATACTTTCGTAAGACACCAGAGAAAATCAATCCTCTCCACCGCCTCTGCCGTCACAATTTCTTCCTTATACAAAAGGGTATCGCCCGCCAGATAGGCAATCTCTCCCACCACCGTGCCTTTCTGCACCGGTGCCGTAAGACCTGACGCCACCCGGCTTTGGGTTTCTATTTTTTCCCCTTCCTTTAATAAAATTCCTATGCTTTCCTTCTGATTTTCTTTAAGAGCCACAAAATCCACGCCATCATGCCGGTCTTCTCCTTTCTGTATTCCGGCCGGTCTTATTTCCACAGACACGGAATACTCTTCCCCCAGATGCGCCGTCTGTCCGTCTTTTACCGGGATTGGGGCTAACAGGTCTTTCTCATAGGATGTCTCCGTAAGCGAATGATATGTATAATTTTCAAGTCCGTAAGAAAAAAGGGTTCTGGCGTCCGACCACTTATAGGTCTTGTGGTTCGGCCAGCCGCAGGCAAGCAGGGCAATGGTAAACCGCCTGCCGTCCCGTTCCAGTGCGCCCACATAACAGTAGCCCGCCTTGTTGGTAAACCCGGTCTTGCCGGTCAGCGCTCCTTCCATCATGGTTAAAAAGGCATTGTGATTCACACAGGAAAAGCTGCGTCCCTCCACGCTCTGAAACGTGTAGGCGGACGTCCGCGTTATTTTTAAAAACTCCTCCGCCTTTGGGGAATGGAAGGCGCAGTATGCCATGATTTTCGCCAAATCTTCCGCCGTGGTGCCGTGGGTGGAAATCTCGCTGTCCCCGCCTTCCTCCAGCACCGTTTTCTGGGCATCCAAACCGTTCGGCGTCAGGAACAGCGTATTTTCACAGCCGATTTCTTCCGCCTTCCGGTTCATCCTATCGGCAAAGCCCTCCATGCTGCCGCCCACATGCTCGGCAATCGCCATGGCGGAATCGTTGTGGGACTCAAGCATCATGGAATACAGCAAATCCTCCAGTAGAAAGTGTTCCCCTTCTTTCATATAGAGCTTGACCTTGGGCATGCCCGCCGCCCGCTTCGATACCTCCACCGTGTCCGACAGATTGCCGTATTCCAGTGCCAGAATGCAGGTCATTATTTTGGTGGTGCTGGCATTTGCCAGAAACTGTTCCCCGTTTTTTTCATACAAAACCCTGCCGGTATCGCCGTCCATAAGCACGGCTGCCGTGGCGTACAAAGAAAGTGATGGTTCCGCCTCCGTGGTTGCCGGAAGCGTTCCCATAAAAAGGCTGCACAAAAGCAGCATGCTGATAACTTTTTTAAAATAAAAAAACATAGTAGCAACATTCCTGATTTGTCACTACTATGTATATGTCTTTTTCCGAAATTTCATTCACATGCCCGTTTCGGAAACTTTCTCTATTCGTTTTCTTCCAGTGCATTCTCCGCAATGGTGTCCGCCGCCAGAATGCCCGCTTCCGCCTCTGCCTGCTGTTTGAATTCCTCCACCTGCACCAGAGACAGCTCCGGCAGTTCTTCGATGGACTTCACGCCGAAGCAGCGCAAAAACTGTTCGGTGGTGCCAAACAGTAAGGGGCGTCCCGGTGCGTCCTTTCTTCCGAGCTCCGTAATCAGCTCGTACTCCAGAAGCTTGTTGATGGCGTGGTCACAGCTTACGCCTCTGATTTTTTCAATTTCCAGTCTCGTAACCGGCTGTTTGTAGGCAATGATGGAAAGGGTTTCAATTACCGTGTCCGTGAGCACCATCTTGTGGGGTGTCTTGGCTATTTTAATCAGGTATTCGTACAAATCCGCTTTGGTGGAAAGCTGCACGCTGTCCTCTAACCACATGAGAAAAATACCTCTGTTTTCCTTCTGGTAATCCTTGTCCATTTCCTTTAAGAGCGCCGTTACTTCCTTTTTGTCCTTTTCCAGAACGGCAGCCAGCCGTGAAATTTCCACGGACTCTCCCATGGTAAAAAGGATTGCCTCGATTGCCGCTTTTGCTTTATTCTTGTCCATTCTGCTGCTCCCTTGCCGTAATCATGATATCGTCGAAAATGTTTTCCTGCACAATATCAATCTGTCCCATTTTCATCATTTCCAAAATGACCAGAAAGGTCACTATCACTTCCATCTTGGTGCTCTGCTTTTCCAAAAGCTGCCGGAAGCTTGTCTTTTTGTGCTGCTTTATGTAATCCTCCACGTAAGCCGTTCTGGCATCGATATCGATTTCATCCTTTTCGATGTTGCCGTAGGTGCTTCGGATGGGGTCAATCTTGTCTTCCTGCTTTTTAATAATGGATTTGAAAATATCCTGCAGTTTCTGTAAATTCATCTCGCCGATAAGCTCGGAATAGTCCACCGGCTGCCTGTAGTTTTCCACTTCCTTCGGAAGATGCTTTTCCCGGTAGAAAAACTTTTCCGCATCCACCTGCCTGTCCCGCAGTTCGTAGGACATGTACTTATACATCTTATATTCCAGCAGGCGCTGTACCAGCTCGGCTCTCGGGTCTTCTTCCTCGCCCTCTTCGTTGACTTCCTTAGGAAGAAGCATCCGGCATTTGATGTCAAGCAGGGTCGCCGCCATCACCAGAAACTCACTCATGACATTCATGTCCTCGGTCTGCATCTGCTTGATGTACGCCAGATACTGGTCGGTAATTTCCACAATGGGAATATCGTAAATATCGATTTTGTTCTTTTCAATCAGGTGCAGTAAAAGGTCCAAAGGGCCTTCAAACACCTCTAATTTCACGGATAATGCCATCTGTCTGTTCCTTCCGTTATGATACCTTTCCGGTTCTGTGTATTCCTGCGTTCCGTTCCCGTACTTTTTCGGTTCTATCTACTCCTGTGGGGTAAGTTCCACCACTATCAGTTCGCCGGGATTAAAAAGCCGCACCTTGGGCGCATGGGTTCCGATGCCTCTTCCCAACACCATGGAAGCACCCTTCTCCGTAAAAAGTCCGCCGTCATATTTAGGAAAAAAGCGGATTGCCGGAGAAATAAAGCCTCCTAAAAACGGCACTCTTATGATGCCGCCGTGAATATGCCCGGAGAGAACGAGATTGGCTCCCCACTCCGCATATTCCGGAAAATAATCCGGGTTGTGGGCTATTAAAATATTGTAAGTATCTTCTATGGGTCTGCCTATCAGGGAGTCCATATAGCATTCGGGCATCTCTTTTTTCTGAAACCTCTGAAAATAAGAATGGTCCAGTACCAATCCGTAAAGGGAAATCCCCCTGTCCGCAAGCGTGCTGTGGCAGTTGTTAAAAAAGGAAATGCCGGCTTCCGTCCGCTCTTTTTCAAAACGTTCCGCCGTCTTTTTATATTCCTCTTTCAAAAAAATTTTCTGTTCGTGATTGCCGTATGTGTAATACAAAGGATAACTGTTTTTCAGCTTTTCGATGAAACGCACGGTATGCGCCGTCTTTTCCCGGTTGCTTGCCGTAATCATGTCGCCGGCAAGAATTACCAAATCCGGCTTTTCCGCTTCGATTGCCGCAAAAAGCTGGGCATTGTCCGCCCCGTACCGGCAGTTGTGCAAATCGGACAGCATAACAATTTTGGTATTCTGTTTTATTCTGGCGGAGGCAAACCGATACCGCCTTGTCACAAAATGGTGGGTATCGTAAAGAATAATCCATAAACCCACAATCATACAAACCGCTAAAATAATGCACAGCACGCCAAGCATCCCGTTACTCCTTTGCCGTGTCCCATCCGGCATGCCATTCTGCTGCCGGTGCAAAAACACCGACAACATTATAGCATAATTTTTCCATCCTTACAAATGAAAATAAACACCCAGTACTTTCTTAAAATAGTCGCCGAATCCCGCCTTTTCCACGGAAACATCGTACAATACGGCAACTCTGCCGATTTCCTCGCCCCCTATCCGGTACACAGCCTGCCCCGCCGTTTCTCCTTCCGTCACGGGAGCCTCCACGCTTTCCGGCAGCTTTAACTCTTTTTCCACCGCCGACAAATCCCTGCCGGTCACATCTAAGTATCGGAATTCCTCTGCATAATGCAGGGAAACCGTTTCCTCCACGCCGCCTTCCACACGCATCTGCGGCAGCGGGTCCTTATTTTCGTCCACATAGAGGTTGCTCACCGAGAAGCCGTAGTTTAACAGTTTTTCTGCATCGTGGAACCGTTCCTTGGGGTCCGGTGCTCCCATGATAACGGCAATCAAATCCACGCCGTCCTTGCTCGCCGTGGCGGAAACGCAGAATTTTGCCTTTGCCGTAGAACCGGTTTTGAGTCCCGTTGTCCACTGATACCACTTCAACAGTTTGTTGGTGCTGGACAAGGTAAAGGTACTGCTGCCCTGCCTCGTCACATGGGTAATATCCTCCATCCATATCTGGGTATATGTAAAAATTTCCGGGTATTTTACCGTCAGCTCCCTGGACATAATGGCTACGTCTTTTGCCGTTGTGTAATGACCGTCGGAGTCCGTCAGTCCGCAGCAATCTTCAAAATGGGTGTCCACCATTCCGAGTTCTGCCGCTTTGGCATTCATTTCCTCCACAAAATCCGTTTCAGAACCCGCTATATGCTCTGCCACCGCCACCGATGCATCGTTGCCGGAAGCGATAACAATGCATTTTATCATGGTTTCCAGTGTCTGGGTTTCGCCTTCCTCCAAAAACACCTGACTGCCGCCCATGGACTTGGCATGGGCGCTGGTCACCACCTCATCCTGCAGGGAAACCTTTCCCTCCGACAGCGCTTCAAAAATCAAAAGCAGCGTCATGATTTTTGTGATACTGGCGGGGCTTCTCCTCTCCGTTGCATTTTTTTCGTAAATGACCTGTCCGGTGGAGGCTTCCAGCAGAATTGCCGAAGGCGCTGTTATCTCCGCTGCGGCTCTTACCGGCAGGACATTTCCCAGAAAAAGAGTCACGCAGAGTAAAAAACCTAAAAATCTTTTTAACTTTCTCATAAAAAAACTGCACTTCCATATCCTTTATTAAAAGATATGGAAACGCAGCATTTTGTATGACTTAATACGAAACATCTTATGTCTGTGTTTGCTGTTTTTAGTACCATCTTGCTTTGAAGCTGCGGTACTTTTCGATGACAGCTTCTCTTTTTGCCGACACATCTACCTTAAATACTTTCAGAAGCTGTACAATGTAATCAATGACCGCAATCAGAAGAATACCGCTGACTACGTGTACCACCATGTTCATATTCATACGGTCAATCACACCGTATACAAAATCATTCAGGTAACATACCACGCCGATTGCATAGAAGCCCCATGCAATGGTGCTTTCCAGACACACAATTCCTTTGTAATTGAAAGGCTTTTCATTGTAGTCCCACCAAAACTCGCCCAGAAGCCGAATCATCATCATGCCTACCAGGAATTCAAAGAAGGTAGCGCTGATGGCTCCCGCAAAATACAGTGCCAGTCTGTGATGACGAAGTGGTGTTAAAATCAGATTGCCGATTACAGCACCGAATCCGTATATCGGGCAGAACGGACCTTTGGCAAATCCTCTGTTGGTAATTTTTTTATTGCAGAAGGACATGTAAATGGACTCTACAAGCCATCCTAACATACTATAGATAACGAAAGCCGTGACCAGATGGTAAATATCCGTTCCGAACAATTCTTTCGTCCACATATTTCTGCATTCCTTTCCTCATAAGAAAATCTTTTCTATATATATGAAAGATTTTCTTTAAAATCAACCGATAAAACATAAGTCCCGGATCAAAGCGACCAAGGACTTATCTGATTAGTTATATTTACGCTTTCTTGCTGCTTCAGACTTCTTTTTACGTCTTACACTGGGTTTCTCGTAGTGTTCTCTCTTGCGGATTTCCTGCTGGATACCTGCCTTTGCGCAACTTCTCTTGAAACGACGTAAAGCACTGTCTAAAGTTTCGTTTTCTTTAACGATTACGTTTGACATAAATGCACCTGACCTCCCTTCAGTCCCTTCAAGCATCTCGACTGATATGGGTTAATATATGTACATGACCGCATGCACAATAGTTATTATAGCAGAAAATGTGTATTCGTCAACTATTTTTTTAGAAATAATTTAGATTTAGATTTGTTTTCTGCTACGGAATGTACGGCTCCCATATCTGCACCACTTCCCCGTCCTTTTCAAACAGGTAAAAAACGGTATCCGTCTTACCGGCAAGGCTCTTCTCAAATCTCTCTTCCGTCACCGGCGTGCTTACAAAATTTCCGTCCAGTAAAACAACTGCACATTTTCAGAAAGAGTATACCCTGTTTCTTCATCCGTTGTAAAGGTAAATTCCACATAGGTATCCCGGTCCGTTTTCTCTGCTTTCACTACCGTCACACGGTTATCTCCCCGGGAAACGATTTTTCCGCAGATTTTACTGCCGTCCGCCCACTGCGACGGCACACAGACATAGCGCTATGCCTAAGGTAAGCAGCCATTTTCGTTTTTCTTTCATTGTGGTTCCTCCCTTCTATTTCTCACTCATATAAAGCTGCATCCGGTTCTGGATAACCTGTGCTGCCTCCTCCGCCGTCTTCTCTCCGGTCAGGTACGGCTCCGCTTCTTCCATAATAATATTTAAGACCTCTTCGCTCCGTATATCCGGCGCCGCTGCATTTTCCAGAAGCTCCTGCAGCTTTTTTACGTCTTCTTCCATTGCCGGATAGACCTCTATGGTTTCATCCCCATAAGCTGCCCGGTACAGAGGGTCTGCGATTTTCTCCCCGTTATCGTTCAGATGATACG
>CAVHWP010000012.1:0-65296 GCA_963639875.1 Bacteroidaceae bacterium | reverse complement strand
GACGGAAGTCGGAAGAGAGATAAGAAGTTCAATGTTCGGTTTTGAAGGCACAAGCAATCATATGTGTTCTTTTATTCCTCGATAGCTCAGCGGTAGAGCATTCGGCTGTTAACCGAAGGGTCGTAGGTTCGAACCCTACTCGGGGAGTTGGCTATTTTGGAGTCAAGTATTCATATTGGTTCAGATAGTTATCTGGCTCCGTGGTCAAGCGGTCAAGACATCGCCCTTTCACGGCGGTAACACGGGTTCGATTCCCGTCGGAGTCATTTCGATGTAGTTTATCGGCATTGTGTCCTAAGTGTTAAGGACCTTTAGCTCAGTTGGTTAGAGCAACCGGCTCATAACCGGTCGGTCCTGGGTTCGAGTCCCCGAAGGTCCATTTTTTAATTAAATAGTCTATTATGGCCTAGTGGCTCAGTTGGTTAGAGCGCCGCCCTGTCACGGCGGAGGTCGTCGGTTCGAGTCCGATCTGGGTCGTTTTTATGGGGTCTTAGCTCAGCTGGGAGAGCATCTGCCTTACAAGCAGAGGGTCATAGGTTCGAGCCCTATAGGCCCCATAACCTATTATAAGCGTCGGCTGGTGTGGCGGAATAGGCAGACGCAAGGGACTTAAAATCCCTCGGTGGCAACACCGTGCCGGTTCAAGTCCGGCCACCAGCACTAAAAAAGCTTCAAGTACGAATTATCAGTATTTGAAGCTTTTTTGTGTGCTTATCAGCACTACGCAAAATTTTTATAGAGGCAATCGCTCATGCACCTTTGCGTAAAGTTGTAATAGCATTTTTTCTCTTACGAGAACGAAAAAGACCGGCTGCCTTGTTATAGAAGAAAAAGGAGTATACCAGGATATTGTTGAATACGCCGATTTTTTCCTTGGTGGTGCCATGGTAGTAACGTCCGCCACAGGTCATGTGTGACTTTTTCTTTACCGCACGGATTAAATCGGACTCCGTGAAAATGCTGTCTTCAAATTCGGTGTAGGCAAAGCCGATGGCGTCTGTTTTGTGGGAGTCACTGCCGCCGAATTCCCGAAGACCGTAGTGTCTGGCAAGTTCGTGCGCCCGGTGGTTGGATTCGGGACTCTCGCAGGCGTTGAAAGACTCCAGAAAGTCAAAATCTTTTAAAATATCAGGATTTTTGCGGTAGACCTTGCTGCGGCAGAAACTCAGGAATTTTTCTCCGCAAGGATGTGCGGGACCTAAAATACCACCGAAGAAATGAACAATTTTAATCAGTGCTGTAACTGGAAGTCCTCTGAGTTCCAAAATGGGCAGCTTGATATATTCCGGCATGATAATCAAAATATGTCCGGCATCGATGGTATCGTATTCAATGCCTTTTAGCACCGTGAAATTCTTAAAAACCGGTTCCTCCTTTATCTTTTTATAGCAGCGATAGGCGTTATAGGAATTATGGTCGGTAAGAAGCATGCCGTCATAGCCCTTTTCTTTCAGCAAAAGTGCGTACTCACGAAGCGTTACTTTTCCGTCTAAGGAACCTTCTTTTGTGTGACAATGTAAATCAAAATGCACGATAACATCTCCTAACGTTCATTTTTAGTATTAAATTCCTGTTAAAGTTTACCACATAATTCTTTACTTTGGAATAGCTTACCGATATAATGTAATATACTTAATTTGATGTGTTAAAAATATTTTATACGTGGAGGACGAAAAAATGAGTTTTTTATGGGAGGGCGTCTGTGCCATTACCTGGCAGCAGCTTGTCATGTATGCTGTAGGCGCATTATTGATTTATCTGGCAATTAAAAAGGAATATGAACCGGCACTTTTACTGCCGATGGGGTTTGGTGCAATTCTGGTAAACCTTCCCGGCAGCAATGCCATCAATCAGGTTTTAGAGGGCATTCCGGAGTCACATGGCATTATTCAGTGGCTGTACGAAGTAGGTATTGAGGCATCGGAAGCCCTACCGCTGCTTTTATTTATCGGTATCGGCGCTATGATTGACTTCGGTCCACTGCTCGCCAAGCCGATTATGTTTTTGTTCGGTGCGGGTGCACAGTTCGGTATTTTCGCCGCACTTTTACTGGCGTTGTTACTTGGATTTGACTTAAAGGATGCGGCTTCCATCGGTATCATCGGTGCGGCGGACGGTCCCACATCCCTTCTGGTATCACAGGTGCTGCATTCCAAATACATCGGCGCCATAGCGGTAGCGGCATATTCGTATATGTCCTTAGTACCCATTGTGCAGCCGGCGACCATAAAGCTGATTACCACCAAAAAGGAAAGAAGCATTTCCATGGATTACAAGCCGGGCTCTGTATCCAAGAGAACCCGCATCCTGTTCCCGATTATCGTAACCATTATCGTGGGACTGATTGCTCCTTCTTCCGCATCCTTAGTCGGATGCCTGATGTTCGGCAACTTAATCAGAGAGTGCGGCGTTCTGCAGAACTTATCCGAAACGGCGCAGGGACCTCTCACCAATCTGATTACCCTGCTTCTGGGTATTACGATTTCCTTCAGCATGAAGGCGGAGGACTTTGTAAGACTGGATACCCTGCTTGTCATGGCAATCGGTCTGGCAGCCTTTATCTTTGATACCATTGGCGGCATCATGCTTGCCAAGTTTATGAATATTTTCCTGAAAAACAAAATCAATCCCATGGTCGGTGCAGCCGGTATTTCCGCATTCCCCATGGCATCCCGTGTGGTGCAGAAAATGGCGCAGGAAGAAAAGCCCGGCAACATCATTATCATGCAGGCAGCCGGTGCTAATGTGGCAGGTCAGGTCTGCTCCGCAATTGCAGGCGGTCTGATTATCCAGATTGTGACACAGTTTATGTAGGACAGGCAGGAAAAGCAGAACAGTAAAATTTCCGCAGACAGCGGAATACAGGACAGAGCAGAAAAGGAGACAGAGCTATGAAAGAAACAGTTATGCTGGGACTTAAAATAATGGGTTATGGTATGGCGGGCATCTTTGTGGCAGCCGTGGTGATTATCGCATGTGTATGGCTGCTGCAGGTCAGCGACAGGCTGGGCGCCAAAAAGGAAACAAAAGAAGAGTAGGCAATACCTTGTAATGTAAAGAGATTCACAATCCAAACATAGAAGAATTTAGAAAACAGCCGCTTCACAGACGGGAGCGGCTGTTTTTTGTATGTTTATAAGGAACAGAGGGAGGTTCACGCCGCGGCAAAGTCAAATTAAAGAGAATAGGCGGTGTAAATTTGCAGGGAAGGCTGGAAAAGGTTGGAATGTACCGCCTGTGAAAGAAAATAAGAAGAGTGAGCGGTGCAAGCCTGTGAGAGAAGGCTGGAAAAAGGTGGGAGCATACCGCCTGTGAAAGAAAATAAGAAGAATAAGCGGTACCAATCTGAGCGAAAGCAGATAAATGGTTTAGAAAATACCGCCGGACAACGGGAAACAGAGGTAACGGCGGTACAAATCTATGTTATTGATAAGAAAAAGTAAAAAATGCACCGCTTGAAGAGCAAGCTAAGAAGTACAAGCGGTGCAGTGCCTGAAGAGCGAGTACTCACATAAATACACACATAAACAATCTGTACAAAAAAAGAACTTCTTCTATATAGAAGAAGTTCTTTACGTGCGTTAGAGGATTCGAACCCCCGACCTTTTGGTCCGTAGCCAAACGCTCTATCCAGCTGAGCTAAACGCACATCTGTTGCTCTCACAACATTAGATATTATATATTCTTATAGAACATATGTCAAGAGAAAAATCAGAATATTAAAAATAAATTGTATCAGTTAATTATCTAACGTATCTTCTTTTTTATACTCGGCAATATCTTCAAGACTACAGTCCAAAATTTCACAGATTTGGTTTAGCGTAAAAGTATTGACATTTCCATTTTTCCTTAAACGGTCTAATTGTCCACTACTGATTTTATAGTCTTTCATTAGCTTATATTGCGAAATATTTTTTTCTTTCATGGTTGACCACAAGCGATTAAATACAATCATGTTCTGTCCTTTACCAGAAAATATATTTATATCTCCCTTAATTTTAATGAATGCTCCATATATTGACAATAGCCCGTATACGGGCTATACTATATTATACATATATTTACAAATAGGAGGATAATAACATGATAATATGTCCTAAATGCAATAAGAAGTTGAGAACCGGCAGTAAATTCTGTGACAATTGTGGTACGTTGATAGCAGAAGATATTGCGGAAAAACAGCCGGTAGAACTTCCAGTTCAAAAAAAGAAATTTTCTAAGAAAGCAGTTATAATAGCAGTAATGGCAATAATAGCAGTAATGACCCTTGTTATAATTTTGATATTTCTGTTTAAGGAAGAGAACAGTGGCAGCAGCTCGCTAAATAAAAGTTGTATTTTCTATCTAAAAGATAAGGAAATTTTTTTCACTGACCTGAAGAAAGAGGATAAAGCATATCAGTTAACATCCAGATTGGCAGATGGAGAGGATATAAGTAATGCAGGTTTTGCATATAGTGGGCAGCATTTCAATCGCTACACATACCTAAGCAAAAATGGAGAGTATATATTCTTTCCGGATAAAGTTTCAAGTAATGATGTTGGTGTGAATTTATATTATAAAGAAATAGAAAAACCAGATGAAGAGGCAGTCAAAGTTGATTCAGATGTTCGGTTTTATACAGTGAGCGAGGAAACCGGTCTTGTAACATACGTTAAGGGGGAAGAAGGTAATCTTTATCAGTATGAAATAGACAAAGATTCAAAGGATAAAATTGATAGTGGAGTCAGAGATTTTCAAATCTCGGATGATGGTAAAAAAATCATATATATTAGTGAAGAAAATAATATATACATGAAATATGCGGATGAAGAAAAGGAAAAAGTTGTAAGTGATGTCAGTTTTCTTGTATACATAACGAAGGATTTTACAACGGTATATTATATTAAAGAAAATGCATTATATAAACAAGGAGTGAATGATGACAGAACTAAAATCGCTTCAGATGTTCGTCAGGTTATCAAAGTTTACGATACAGGTGAAGTCTACTACGTGACAGAAAAGATTGAGAAAAAGGCATTGATGGAATATGTGAATGATGATATGAAAGATATTGATGCGACCATTACAGCTCCTTCGGATCTTGAGATTAATGTGATTGCTCCGGAACGGCCTGATTGGCGACGTTATGATACCAACGAAGAGTATGAAGCAGCATATTCTGAATGGGAAAGGGAGTATGCACAATGGGAAAATGAGTGTGCCCGTAGAGAGATGGAAGAAAAGAAGAAACAAGAGGCATATAAGGAGAAAGTAAAACGTGATTCCAAGAGAGCTGTTCTTGAAAATGAAACCGTAGAGCTGACCGAATATTCGTTACGCTTTTTTGATGGTACTGACAATACTGTTCTTACAGATTCTTTGTACCATGGTTATGATTATGACATTGTCTATGCGTCCGACACTCCTGCAATCATATATGAGGCTTATAATCAGTCTGAACCAAAAAAACAGAAGCTTTCCGAACTTACAGATGAAGATTTTGAGTATGAAATCAGACGAATGGTTGAAGAGGCTTTATATTCGTCCGAGGAAAACTATATAGCGGTAAAGGCAACGAATGCAATGGTTGAGCAGGATAGCACGGCTTGCAGTTTTAGGATTAATTCTTCAGGAACCGTTGTTTATTATATAGACAATATTACTGAGGGAAAGCAATATGGTGAACTTTACCGGCTCTCTATTGAAGATGGCGTTGTTGGCAAAGCAGAAGTATACGACAGAGAAGTTTATGCAGATAACTGTTATTTCCTGAATGATACGGATTTTGAATATTTTAAGGATTATAAAGAGGAAAAAGGGGATTGGTACATCAATCAAAATAGGATTGACTATGATGTAGAGCAATTTTATCGGGCAGCCTATCCGGAGTTTGACATGGTTCTTTATTTTACGGATTGGGATGATGAGACGAATTGTGGTACGTTAAAAATGTATAATGAAGGAAAAGCGACAAAGATTGCGGATGATGTACATAGTTTCTCAGTTACTTCTGATGGCAGAGTTTTATATTTATGTGATTATAGTCTTGTGTACTTTAAGGGAGAACTGCATGAGTGGTTAAATGGCAAAAACAGAAAGATTGATGATGACGTGGTCTATGTACTTTCCGATATGGATAACAGGTATAGAGGGAAATAAAATTGAAAAACCGGCATGTGAATTTCACATGCCGGTTTTACTTTTTAATTAATTCAAAGAATTAGCCCATGGTTACAACTACGTTGTAAACGGTCTTGCCCTTTTCGTAAGGGATAACATTGCCCTCAACAGGTGTTCCGTCAACTACCATGGAAACAACACCCTTTTCTACATCGTTCGGGTTCTTGACTTCGATGTTGTAGATACCTTCACGGAAAGCACGGGTCAGCTTGAAGTCGCCAAAGCCCTTAGGTACACAAGGATTGATGCTTAAGCCCTTGTGGGTAGGATATACACCTAAGATGTACTGGGAGATGTTGACAAAGGTCCATGCTGCAGTACCGGTCAGCCAGCTGTTCTTAGCTTCACCGTGGAACTTGGCATCGCGTCCGGCAACCATCTGGGAGTATACATAAGGCTCGGTACGATGAATTTCACTGATGTCCTCCACGTAAGCGGGGCAGGTCTTCTTGTAGATTTCAAATGCACGGTCACCACGTCCGATAACGGTTTCTGCGATGGAAACCCAAGGGTTGTTGTGGCAGAAGATACCTGCATTTTCCTTGTATCCGGGCGGATAGGAGCTGATTTCACCAAGCTCTAAGTGATATCTGGTGTAAGCAGGCTGTAAAATCATGACACCATACTTGGTATCCAGTCTTTCCCTAACGGAATCCAGAGCCTTTTTAGCCTGTCCTTCTTTAACACCGACGCCGGCAAGTACACAGAAGCCCTGGGGCTCGATGTAAATCTGGCCTTCTTCACATTCCTTGGAACCAACCTTGTGGCTGTATGCATCGTATGCACGGATGAACCATTCGCCGTCCCAGCCATCCTTTAAGATAGCATCGTACATAAGGGCAACTTCATCACGGGCTCTCTTGGCTTCTGCTTCATCACCGAGAAGTTCAGCCAACTGTGCATATTCTTCGCCGTATTTTACAAACATACCTGCAATGAATACAGATTCTGCAACAGGACCTTCACTGGGACCAAAGGTCTGGAAGGATTCACCCGGATGCTCGGAGAAGCAGTTTAAGTTCAGACAGTCGTTCCAGTCTGCACGTCCGATTAAAGGAAGCTTGTGAGGTCCCTTGTGATTGATGATGTAATCTAAGGAACGCTTCAGATGCTCCATAAGGGTGGTAGCTACGGACATATCGTTGTCGTAAGGAACCATTTCCTTTAAGATGGAAGTATCGCCCGTTTCCCTTACATATGCGGAAGTACCTGCAATCAGCCACAGAGGGTCGTCATTGAAGCCGCTGCCGATATCGGCATTACCTTTCTTGGTAAGGGGCTGATACTGATGATAAGCGCTGCCGTCCTGGAACTGGGTGGAAGCGATATCGATAATTCTTTCTCTTGCACGGTCGGGAATAAGATGTACGAAACCAAGTAAGTCCTGACAGGAGTCACGGAAGCCCATACCACGTCCGATACCGGATTCGTAATAGGAAGCGGAACGGGACATGTTGAAGGTAACCATACACTGATACTGGTTCCAGGTGTTGACCATACGGTTTACTTTATCATTGGAAGATTCAATGGTGTACTTGGAAAGAAGCTTCTTCCAGTAATCCTTCAGGGCAGCGAAAGCAGCATCAACATCTGCTTCGGTCTTGTAACGGTCAAGCATTGCAAAAGCACGCTTCTTATTGATAACACCGTAGGATTCCCACTTGTCATCTTCGGGATTTTCAATGTAGCCTAAAACGAAGACATAGGTCTTGCTTTCTCCGGGAGCTAAAGTCAGGTTAATCTGATGAGCAGCGATGGGAGACCAGCCGCTTGCCATGGAATTGGTGCAGGCACCGTTTTCAACAGCTTCGGGAAGAGCAGCACCGCGGTAAGCACCAAGGAATGCATCTCTGCTGGTATCGAAAGCATCTACCTTGGCATTTACGGAGTAAATTGCGTAGTGGTTACGACGCTCTCTGTATTCGGTCTTGTGGAAGATGGTGGAATCAACGACTTCAACTTCACCGGTGCTTAAGTTACGCTGGAAGTTCTTCATATCGTCGTCTGCATTCCACAGACACCATTCTACATAGGAAAATAATTTTAATTCTTTTACGGAATCGGAAGTATTGGTAATGGTAAGCTTGTTTACTTCGCAGGTATCGTTCATGGGAACGAACGCAAGGGTGGAAGCTTCCACACCGTTTTTCTTGCCGGTGAAGCGGCTGTATCCGATACCGTGGCGGCATTCGTAAGAATCCAGCTCTGTTTTAGAAGGCTGCCAGCCGGGATTCCATACAGTATCTCCATCCTTTATGTAGAAATACTTGCCGTTTGTATCAGCCGGGATATCGTTGTAACGATAACGGGTCAAACGTAACAGCTTTGCATCCTTATAAAAAGTATAGCCGCCGCAGGTGTTGGAAATCAGACTGAAGAAATCGTTGCAGCCTAAATAGTTAATCCAGGGAAGCGGCGTTTTGGGGGTTGTGATGACGTATTCCTGATTGGCGTCATCGAAAAAACCAAATTTCATGCCTTCTTATCTCCTTTTTTATATAATTGTATAATATTCCATATACTTATTTTGAATTATACACAAGATAAAATGACAGTGCAACTAAAAATTGCCCGATAAGGCATTATTATCGAAAAAGATGGTCTGTTCACTGTGCAAAACGATAGAAAACGAACAAAAAAAGACGACGGAGGGGGGCATATGTATAAAATGTGCATAAAAAAAATTGAAAAAGTATTGCAAAAATATCAAAGGTGATGTATAGTATACGTGTTGGTAAACAACAAATATCTATCATTATTTAAGGGAGGAAAAAAAGTAATGAAAAGAAAAGCATTAAGCATTCTGCTTACAGTAGCAACTGTAGCTACCATGCTTGTCGGATGTGGCGACACGACTACAACTACCGACACAACCGAGAGCACAGCTACCGAAAACGAGGCTACCGAAAGCACACCTGCTGCATCTACCGATGATACAGCAGCAGCAGCTGATGAAGGTAAGGTTCTGAACATCTACTGCTGGAACGAGGAATTTAAGTCTCGTGTAACCGCACACTATCCTGGATATGAAGAAGTAGACGCTACCCATGGTAAGATTGGTGATGTTGATGTAGTTTGGACCATCGTTGCAAACGCAGACAACGCTTACCAGAACAACCTGGATGCTACTTTATTAAATCAGGCAGATGCAGCAGCAGACGACAAGATCGATATCTTCCTTGTAGAAGCTGACTACGCACTGAAATATGTTGACTCTGACTACACAATGGCTGTCTCTGATCTTGGTATCACCGATGCAGACCTTGCTAATCAGTATCAGTACACCAAGGATATCGTTACCGATTCCAACGGCGTATTAAAGGGTCTTTCCTGGCAGGGATGTCCTGGCGCTTTATTCTACAACAGAGAAGCAGCTAAGGAAATCTTAGGCTCTGACGATGCAGCAACCGTTCAGGAGGCTGTTAAGGATTGGGATACTTTCGTAGCTACCGCAGCAGTTGCTAAGGAAAAAGGCTACAAGATGGTATCTTCCGTAATGGATACTTATCGTACCTACTCCAACAACGTATCTTCTAAGTGGGTTGTAGATGGCAAGATTAACATCGATGACAACATTATGAAGTGGGTTGAAGACTCCAAGAAGATGGCTGATGAAGGCTATGCAGGAACACATTCTCTTTGGTCTGATGACTGGTCTAAGGGCTTCTATCCCGACGGCAAAGTATTCTGCTACTTTGGACCTGCTTGGTTAGTAAACTTCTCCATGGCTGCTGATACCGAAGGCTCTATCGGCTACGAAGGCGGCTGGGGCATCACCGAAGGACCTCAGGGCTTCTTCTGGGGCGGTACCTGGATCTGCGCAGCAACCGGTACAGACAATGCAAGCCTCATCAAAGACATCACGCTGAAACTTACCTGTGATGAAGATATCATGAAGGAAATCGTAGAGCAGGATGACGACTTTGTAAATAACCAGCCTGCAATGGAAGCTATGGCTGAATCCGATTATACTTCTGCAATCCTTGGCGGTGTTAACCCTCTGGGTATCTACGCTGCAGGCGCTAAGTCCATCGACTTAAGCAACCTTTCCGCTTACGATCAGGGATGTAATGAAGAATTCCAGAATGCTATGAAGGATTACTTCGAAGGCAATGTAGACCTTGATACTGCTCTTGAAAACTTCAAGAAGGCAGTTGTAGTTAAGTATCCTGAATTAACATACTAATTACTACCAAATAGCAGTTGGTTAAAAATAGCCATGTCTGCCTGTTGTGTGCAGGCGGGCATGGCTTTTTTGAATTTTGAAAAGACATAAGTTAGCAGTAAAGGCAGAGCCGGCAGCAAATTACTTGCGGCATGTCTGGCTGCAAGGATTTACTGCGAGCTCTGTAAAATAATGTAAGTGGAGGCAACACATATGTCAAAGGTGAGAGTTAAAAAGGGAAAGGTAGTAAGCTATAACAGATGGGGTTATGTATTCTTAATTCCTTTCGTTGTAGTATACGTTATTTTTCAGTTGATTCCCTTGTTCAAGACTGTTTATAACAGCTTTATGGAAAACTATATGTCAGGTCTTACCCATGTTGGACCCAGGTTTATTGGATTGCAGAATTTCAAGGAAATGTTTACCAATCCCGATATCTGGACTTATTTCAAAAATACCATGATTATGTGGGTTTTGGGATTTGTACCACAGATTCTTGTTTCCCTGCTTTTAGGTGCATGGTTTTCCGACCCCAGTCTCAGACTGAAGGGTACCAGATTTTTTAAGACCGTTATTTATCTGCCGAACTTAATCATGGCATCTGCGTTTTCCATGTTATTTTTCGTTCTGTTCTCAGACGGCGGTCCTATTAATGATATTTTAGTCGGGTTACATATTATTGATACTCCCTATAAGTTCTTGAGCAATGTCTGGAGTACCAGAGGTCTGGTGGCTGCCATGAACTTTTTGATGTGGTTTGGTAATACGACCATCCTTCTGATGGCAGGTATGATGGGTATTGATACTGCATTGTTTGAAGCAGCGGAAGTGGATGGTGCAACCTCCACACAGGTATTTTTCCGCATTACACTTCCGATGTTAAGACCTATTCTTATTTATGTTATGATTACTTCCTTAATCGGTGGTCTGCAGATGTTCGATGTACCTCAGATTTTGACAGATGGCAAGGGAAGTCCGGCCAACTCGGCAATGACCATGATTATGTATCTGAACAAGCACTTATTCAGTAAGAACTATGGTAAGGGCGGCGCACTTTCTGTTATCCTGTTTATTATAACCGGTATTCTGAGCCTTATCGTATTTAAGTTCTCAAATAACAAGGATAAGTAGGAGGTGAAGGAAATGAGATCAGAAGTAGCACAGAAAAAAAGCAAAGGCCTTGGAGTTGGTACAAGAAGAACGATTTCCTATGTGGTATTGGCAATTCTTTCATTCCTCTGCCTGTTTTGGTTTTATATTTTGTTTATTAACGCGACGCGCTCTAATGGTGAATTGACGAAGGGCTTCACTTTAATCCCCAGCACACATTTTCTGGAAAACTGGACAAATGTCATGAAGGGAAGCCAGCCGGTTGTCAGTGGTATGATTAACAGCTGTATTATTGCGGTCAGCAGTGCAATTCTCTGCACCTACTTTTCTACCATGACAGCTTATGCGATCCATGTTTACGATTTCAGAATGAAGAAATTTATTGCGACTTTCATTCTGGCAGTCATGATGATTCCGACACAGGTTACTGCACTTGGTTTCATCGATTTGGTAGATGACTTACATCTTACCAACAACTTCATCCCGTTAATCATTCCTTCCATTGCAGCTCCGGTTACGTATTTTTATATGAAGCAGTACATGGAGAGTACTCTTCCGCTTTCCCTCGTGGAAGCAGCAAGAATTGACGGTTCTGGTGAAGTCAGAACCTTCAACAGTATTGTGCTGCCGCTTATGAAACCGGCAATTTCCGTACAGGCAATCTTCACCTTTGTAAGCAGCTGGAACAACTACTTCCAACCTGCTCTGATTTTGAAGAAGGATAAAGTTAAGACATTGCCTATTATCATTGCACAGTTGAGAAGTGCTGACTGGCTGAAGTTTGATATGGGTCAGGTATACGTAACTATTGTATTCTCTATTTTCCCGGTTATTATTGTTTACTTGTTCCTTTCTAAATACATTGTACAGGGCGTTGCCGCAGGTAGCGTAAAGGGTTAAGCGTATGAAATTCTCATTTTCCAAGAAATTACTGGTTTTGTTTGCATTTCCGCTTTTGCTGATTGGCATGATTGTAGCGGCTTTGAGTACCGGTATCTTGCGGAACAATCTGAATACGGAAATACAGAAGGAATTGCAGATTGCGGCAGACTCCATTGTCTGTACCTATTCCAATCTGTATGAGGGTGACTATTTTAAGGATAGCAGCGGTAAGCTTTATAAAGGCAAGACTCCTATATCCAGCGATACGTCCCTTCTGGATACATTGAAGGAAAACGTAGGTATTGACACAGCATTTATTTATGACGGAAGCCTGACGATGACAAGCTTAAAGTATCCGACAGGTGCAAAAGCGTCAGGCGCGCCTATGGATAAGGAGATTTTGGCGAAGGTGCTGGAGGGGAAAGTGGTTTTTGAACAAAACTACGTTTTTCAGAAGGTGCGCTATTATGGGTATTTTACTCCGCTGATTAATTCAGATGGAACAGTGGTAGGCGCAGTTTTTGCAGGCAGAACCGCTACGGATGTAGAAAACCAGATTAATGCCGAACTCCACAAGATTATCGTTCCAACCATAGCCATTATGGTAGTATTTATGATTGTCATTTTTATTTTCGCAAAGAACCTTGCCGGAAAGATGACATTAACCCGTAAATTCCTGGAGCAGGTTGCATCCGGTCACCTGACTAAGAACGCAAAGATGAAACGTGTGAAGAGCAGAGACGAAATAGGTGATATCTTCAAGATGTCTGTTACCTTGCAGGATGAACTCTACAAGATTGTATCTAACATCAAGGAGTCAACAGATAGTCTTTTAGCTTCTTCCAACGGACTGATTACCATATCCAACGGTGCAACACAGGATGTTGGCGCTATGAAGAAAAGCATGGACGGTATTGTAAAGGATGCTTCCGAACAGGCGGATAAGGCAGCAGAGTCTGTGGAAAATATCTATAACATCAGTACACAGATTGAGTATATTTCCAAAGAAATGACGGATATGTACGATACCGTAAATGCCGTTTCCGTAGCAGAGAAGGATGCTTCCCAGATTATGGAAGAGTTAAACGATGCCAACCAGGAAATGCTTTATACAATCGGACGTATTGCAGAACAGATTACCGTTACTAATGATTCCGTGCAGGCAATCCAGCAGACAATCGATATGATTCGCAACATTGCGGACGAAACCGATTTGCTGGCGGTAAATGCAAGCATCGAGGCAGCACATGCCGGTGCGGCAGGCCGCGGATTTGCCGTTATTGCGGAGCAAATCAGTAAGCTGGCAAGTATGTCCGCCGACAATGCAGGCGAAGTAGAAAAGACATTGTCCAGCATTATGGACGAAACAGCCAAGATGGTTCAGCTCATGGAAGAGACCAAACAGCAGATGGATACACAGGCCGGCAAGATGCAGGAAACTGTAGAGAAGTTTGCTTCCGTGGCACAGGGTGTAGAAAGCTCCCTGACCAATGTGGAAAGTGTCAACAGCAGCATGGAGACACTGGATGCAGCCAAGGAAAGTGTCTTGGACAGAGTAAAACGTCTCTCCGATATTTCCAATCAGTTTGTGGCTGCTGCGGATGATATGATGGAAAACACCAATCATATGAACGAGCGGATGAGACAGCTCGAAGAAACAGCAAACAAACTGGAAGAGATTTCCGAAGGCTTAAGCGACGGTCTCGACAACTTCAAACTGTAAAATTTTATAAAAAGTTTAGGAAACCTTCTTTTGAGGTTTATTTACGCAAACATAGGAGCATGTTATAATGTGTACAACATATAGCATGTTCCTTTTTGTTATAATGAAAGACAGAAAGAAAAGGAAAATGTAACAATCCTGAACGGAAGCAGGGGCGGGAAAAGAAGCTATAGAGAGGAACGAGGAGTATGGACAGAGTTACATTCATCCACGAATTGAGAGCAGCACTTGCCAGCCGGGTAAATCCGCAGGTGGTGACTGAAAATACAAATTATTACGAAGAGTACATCAACACGGAAGTACGGAAGGGCAGAAGCGAGGATGAGGTCATTGCCGGTCTGGGCGACCCCAGACTTTTGGCAAGAAATATTGCGGATGCGGAGAAGAGAGCAGCGGCTTCCTCGGCTTATGAAAGCTCAGGGGAATATATTTATGAAGATGCCGATAACGGTGAGAACAACGGTCCCAAGGTTAAGGTACATCATGTGCCGCTGTGGCTGATTATTCTGATTGTGGTGCTGGTACTGGTGCTTATTCTGGCGGCAGCTTTTTCCATCCTGTCCGTATTGCTGCCGGTTATTATTCCGGTTGCCTGCGTGATACTTATTTTCAAGATAGTGCAGCGGAGCGGCTGGCTATAATGTTATCATAAAGAAAAAATAAGTGTAAAATAATGAGCCACCAGGGGGGCTGGTGGCTCATTGAGGGGAGTATAAATAAAATATAAGGGGTGTGAAAGAAATGCTAATGCGTTCCTATTCACGCTTTGATTATATAATACTTTAGTACTAAAAGCAATAAAAAATGGTAAAAAAGTCCTATAAAATTTTTGTAAAATCTTAATTCCCAAGTGCATAAATTTTCTGTTGTCAGACATACTAACGGTGTAACAACAAAACCATTAGGAGGGCTTTTATATGTCAAACAATAATCAGTACAATGACAACCAGAATCAGTCTAACAACTGCTCCGACAGTATGCAGAAGAACAACCAGAATCAGCAGAACAAGAAGCAGAACAATCAGCAGAATAACCAGCAGAACAGCCAGAAGAATCAGGACGAGCAGAAGTATAACTTTTAGTTTGTTTTCTGTTTGCGGTTATTTTGCATAAAGATGCAGTCACCCACCGGAGCATCTCCGACAGGTGGCTGTATTTTTGTTTGCCACCGATACAAAAAAATGATATACTGAATGGCGAACAGGAAGGATAGAAAAGATGAGACGTTTTGAACTGATTGCGCCCTGCCATTTCGGTATGGAAGCGGTTTTGAAAAAAGAAATTATAGATTTGGGATACGATGTCACGGAAGTATCGGACGGCAGAGTTACGTTTTACGGTGATGAGGAAGCACTTTGCCGTGCCAATGTTTTTTTGCGGACGGCGGAAAGAATACTGATTAAAGTAGGTTCTTTCCATGCCGAAACCTTTGAAGAACTGTTTCAGGGAACGAAAAACCTTCCATGGGAAGAATACATACCCGTAAACGGCAAGTTCTGGGTGACAAAGGCAGGAAGCGTCAAGAGCAAGCTGTTCAGTCCTTCCGATATTCAGTCCATTATGAAAAAAGCCATGGTGGAAAGAATGAAGGAAGTTTACCATGTGAACTGGTTTGCAGAGGACGGGGAAAGCTATCCGGTGCGTGTTTTTTTACTGAAGGATGAAGTGACGGTAGGGCTGGACGGCACAGGAGAGTCCCTGCACAAGAGAGGCTACCGTAAGCTTACCGCCAAGGCACCCATTGCCGAAAATCTGGCGGCAGCCATGATTATGCTGACACCGTGGAACAAGGACCGCATTTTGATTGACCCTTTTTGTGGCAGCGGTACCATTCCTATTGAAGCGGCTATGATGGCAGCGCAGATTGCACCCGGCATGAAGAGGGATTTCACCTTCCGCAGATGGAAGAATATTATTTCCGATGGTGTGTTTGAGGACACTATAGAGGAAGCGAACGATATGGTAAATCTGGATATTGTGACGGATATCCAGGGTTTTGATATTGATGACAAAATGGTTTCCATTGCAAGGGAAAATGCAAAAATGGCGGGTGTTGACCGCCTGATACATTTCCAGAGGCGGGATGTGAAGGATTTGAGTCATCCCAAGAAATACGGATTTATTATTACCAATCCGCCTTACGGAGAGCGCCTGGAGGACAAGAAGGATTTACCAGAACTGTATAAGACCATCGGACAGCGTTTTGCCGCGCTGGACAGTTTCAGCATGTATCTGATTACGGCATACGACCAGGCAGAACGGGATATCGGACGCAAGGCGGACAAGAACCGGAAAATTTACAACGGTATGCTTAAAACATACTATTATCAGTTCATGGGGCCTAAGCCGCCGAGAGAAAAACGACAATGAGTAGGAAAATGATAATCTGGACCATTGGTTTTACCCTTTTATTGTGCGGGGGAGCCATGGCAGGCATGCTTTACTTTGCGGCGCATAAAAGCATTGCCGTAACAGAAATTTCTTCCTCCGGGAAGGATTATGCAAAAGAAACAGGGCAGGATGCCGAAAAAGTGAGCGAGCTTCATTTCCAGAAGAAGGAAGAGGAAGCGGAGTTCCTTTTTATCCCTCTGCAGGAAGGCATTGCGGCGGAAGCGGTATCCGTGGAGAACCGTTATCTGCAGCGGGAGCTGTGGGTGTATATCAACGGAGGCTCCGGGGAGTTTTACCGGACGGAGGCTTTATACGGAAACGACAATGCCATACTGGCGGGTGACTGCCGGACGGCGGAGGACGGTGTGGTAATCCGCCTGAAACTGAAGCAGGCATATGAATGTGTCAGTACGGTGGGAAGCGGCAGGCTGTCCGTGAAATTCTGTGCGCCGGGTGAGCTGTACAGCCGGATTGCGGTAGTGGATTTTCTGCCGCAGGATGAATGGGAAGAAACCGTTCTTGCCGGTGTGGGGAATGTCCTGCGGGCAAAGGAAACGGAAGCAGACACGAAAATTTATTATCTGGACGGCGATGCTGCTCTTACCGATGAGGAAAAGCTTTCCCTGCTCGCCGAATGGCAGCCGGATTTCCTTTTGCAGCTTTCTGTGGGAGAAAGTGAAAATGCAGCGGATTTCGGTGTGGCATGTTATTACCCGGCAGAGTATTTTATTCCGGATTTCGGCAATATTGCTTTTGCGGACCTTTTGGAGAAACAGACGGCGGAAACGCTGCAGACGCGTGCAAACGGACTGTTTGCGGCGGATGAGGTCGACCTGCTTTTACAGACCTGCGGCATCCCCTGCGGACGACTGCAGCTTGGCTACGGGTCAAATGCCAGTGAGAAAATAAAGCTTTCCGAAAAGGAACAGCAGGAGAAAATTGCAGATGCCGTTTATGCGGCTTTTTCGGAAGCCTGGCAGCAATGCGGAAAATAAATTGGCAGCATGGAAAGACTTTGCGCACAGGCGTGATACAGGAAGGAAATGGGAACATGGAGAAAAGAATTATTTTCGCAACCGGAAATGCCGGTAAAATGCGGGAAATCAGAGAAATACTGAAGGATATGGGACTGGAAATTTTGTCCATGAAGGAAGCCGGTATTCAGGTTGACATTGTGGAGGACGGTAAGACCTATGAAGAGAACGCCCTCATAAAGGCAAGAGCCGTGGCAAAAGAGGCGCCGAATGCTATTGTACTGGCGGACGATTCCGGACTGGAGATTGATTATCTTAATAAGGAGCCGGGGATTTATTCCGCAAGATATCTGGGAGAGGATACTTCCTATACCATTAAGAACAACAACCTGATAGAGAGGCTGGAAGGCGTGCCGGATGAACAGAGAACGGCAAGGTTCGTTTCCGCCATTGCGGCAGTTCTGCCGGGCGGGGAGGAGCTTACCACCAGAGCCACGATTGAAGGGCGTATTGGCTACGAAGAGAAAGGGGAGAACGGCTTTGGCTATGACCCGATTTTCTATGTACCCGAATTTCACAAGACGACGGCAGAATTGACCGGAGAGGAAAAGAATGCCGTCAGTCACAGAGGAAAAGCACTTCGTGCCATGAAAGAGGAGCTTTTACGCAGATGAGCAACGCAAAGAGAATTTTGATTGTAAGCGATACACACAGGAAGAACGATAACTATTTCAAGGTACTGGAAAAGGAGACTCCGCTGGATTTGATTATTCACTGCGGAGATGTGGAGGGCTCGGAATATGCGCTTACCACAGCGGCTTCCTGCCCGGTGGAGATGGTTGCCGGCAACAATGATGTGTTTTCCGATTTACCCATGGAAAAGGAACTACGGATAGGCAGATACAAGGTATGGGTGACCCATGGGCATCATTATTATATTTCCATGGGCTACGATATTATTTGTCAGGAAGCAGCCAGCCGCGGCGTGGACATTGTGATGGTGGGACATACGCATAGGCCGGTGATTGAAACGGCATACGGCGTGACCCTGATAAATCCGGGCAGCCTTTCCTATCCGCGTCAGGAAGGCAAGAAGCCGTCCTATGTGCTGATGGAGATAAATGAAAAGGGGGAAGCGGATTTCACCCTGAAATACCTGTAAGCGGGAAAAGCGGATGGCGGTTGACACAGGGGGCGGATTTAGTATATAATAACCTTTGCACGAAATATTTCGGGGTGTGGCTCAGCTTGGCTAGAGCACCTGGTTTGGGACCAGGGGGTCGCAGGTTCGAATCCTGTCACCCCGATTAGAAAGCTGGAAACCTGCATGAGAATGCAGGTTTTCTTACTATATGGAAAACTCAACGTATAGTAAAAAAGTTCTCCGGCAGGATGCAAACTTTATGTTTTTTTAAGGATTGCGGCTGGTAAAAAGAGGTATACTATAGAAAAAAGAAAGGACGGATACGAACATGAACGTTTTATTTTTTGGAACCAAAAGTTATGACAGGGAATTTTTTGACAAGCTCAATAGCAGCGGCAAATACCATGATATAGATATTACTTATATAGAACCCAATCTGACACCGCAGACGGCGAAGCTGGCGGACGGCTATGATGCGGTCTGTGCTTTCGTCAATATGGACATCTGCGACAAGACTGTCCGCATTTTGCAGAAATGCGGTGTGAAACTTATCCTGATGCGCTGTGCCGGCTTTAACAATGTAAATCTGGATGCGGCAAAGGAGTGCGGCATAACGGTTATGCGTGTGCCCGGTTATTCTCCCGAGGCGGTGGCGGAGCACGCCATGGCATTGGTGCTGACGGCGGACCGCCACATGCACAAGGCGTACATTAAATGCCGGGAAAACAATTTCAATCTGGCAGGTCTTATGGGGGTCAATTTGTACGGCAAGACCGCCGGTATCGTGGGCACCGGTAAAATCGGTGCGGCGATGGCAAGAATTTGCAAGGGCTTCGGCATGCGTGTAATCGGCTACGACAAATTCCCCAACAAGGCGCTGGATTTCATTGAATACGTGGACTTTGACCATCTTCTGAAGGAGTCCGACCTGATTTCTCTCCACTGCCCGCTGACGGAGGAAAACTATCATCTGATTAACAAGGACACCATTGCCAAAATGAAGGACGGTGTGATTTTGGTCAACACTTCAAGAGGCGCCCTGATTAAGACAGAGGATTTAATTCAGGGTATCCGTGATGAGAAGTTCTTTGCCGTGGGACTGGATGTGTACGAAGAGGAGACCGGCACTGTGTACGAAGATATGTCCGACCAGATTTTGGAACATTCCACCATGGCGCGTCTGTTGTCCTTCCCCAATGTCTGTGTAACCTCCCATCAGGGATTTTTCACAAAGGAAGCGCTGGAAGCCATCAGCGAGACCACCATGGACAATGCGCTGGCATTCTTAGAGGGCAGAAAGAACGGCAACGAACTGTAAGCGCCGTTTTTTGAAAGAAAGTTGAAAGAAATATAAAGTTTTTATGGAAATAGTGTTGACATTTGTAATTCCATAAGGTAAAATATCATTCGTCGGTGTGAAAACCACACTGTGTGTCCGTAGCTCAGTTGGATAGAGCAACGGCCTTCTAAGCCGTGGGTCGGGGGTTCGAATCCCTCCAAGCACGCTTAGTTAAGGTCTTGCCTTATCGATAAATCATGGTGGGTATAGCGCAGTTGGTTAGCGCGCCAGATTGTGGCTCTGGAGGCCAAGGGTTCGAATCCCTTTATCCACCCTTTTATATGGGATGCAGGAATTGTCCTCTTGTGAAATAGTGGGCTATCGCCAAGCGGTAAGGCACAGGACTTTGACTCCTGCATACGCTGGTTCGAATCCAGCTAGCCCAGTTTATATGGAGCACTAGCTCAGTCGGTAGAGCACTTGACTTTTAATCAAGTTGTCGGGGGTTCGAATCCCCCGTGCTTCACGAAAAAAAGAGACCTTTGAAAGGTCTCTTTTTTGTGGAAAAAGCCAGTATTTATGCGGTTTCCTTGTCCTGCTGTTTCAGGATAGGATTGCGCACCATGTTCACGATTAAGGGGATTACCATGATGAACCAGATAATGGGCTCTGCCACGATAATGCCCATGTAGCCGATTGCGGGGGCAAGCAGGAAGGAAATGGCAACCTTGCCGATTAACTCTAAGGAGCTGGAGAAAACGGGCGTTTTGTTGTCGCCGAAGCCCTGCATGCTGTTACGGAACAGACAGATAATGGCGGTGACAAAATAGAAGGAAGTGTTTACCTTCAGGTAGAGGGATGCCGTGGAAAGGACGACCTCGTTGTCGGAAGCCGTTATCATATGGATAAGGGGCCTGGAAAGCGTATAAGCGACCAGAGCCACACCGGCGCACCAGATAAAAGTCAGAAGCAGGGTGTCGCGCAGTCCGGTCTTGATACGGCTGTATTTGCCGGCGCCTAAATTCTGACCGCAGAAGGTTGCCAGCGTGGTGCCCAGTACGGAGAAGGGCAGCATGAAAATGTTGGTAGCCTTACGGGCGGCGGTGTGCGCCACAATGATATCCTGATTGAAGGTGTTGATGGTTATCTGCAGGGCAAGGGTGCCTAAGTTTACGAAGGCGACCATGAAGCCCATGGAAGAACCGGTGGCAATCAGTTTTTTGTAAATGATTTTGTCAAAGCGGAAATCTTCGCGGCTTAAGGAAAGTTCCGGGTAACGGACTTTCATATAGAAAAAACAGAGTACGGCGGAAACAGCCTGTGCAATGACGGTTGCCAGGGCAGCGCCTGCCACACCCATATTTCCGTATTTAATTAAGGTATAATCCAGCACCACATTCAGTACCGCCGCAAGAATTAAGAACAGAAGCGGGGTAAAGGTATCACCGAGAGCACGCAGGATGGCGGCGCACACGTTGTAGAGGGTAGCAGCCAGTAAACCTGCCAGTACGATGCCGATGTAAGCTTTGGACTCTGCCATGAGGAAATCGGCTACGTTTAAGGCGCCTAAAATCTGGGGCAGGAAAAGCAGGCAGCCGGCACTGATGAGAACGGAAAGCACCACGCCGGACAGAATGGTTCCGCCGATGGCTTTTTTCATGTTGGCTCTGTCGCCGGAGCCGAAGTAGGTGGCAATGATGATGGCGCAGCCGTTGGTAAAGCCGTTCAGCAGACCAATCAGAAAGTCGCTTAACGTGGTGGTGGCGCCGACGGCAGCCAGTGAGGTTTCCCCCAGAATGGCACCGACAATACGGGTGTCAGCCAGACTGTAAAACAGTTGGAATAATTGTCCGATAAAAAGGGGAATGGCAAATAACAAAATGATTTTAATGGGCTTACCTGTTGTCAGGTCTTTCATGGGGAGTCCCTGCCTTTCAGTAGATTTTGCAAAGCAAATTTTATTTCTAATCTATAAGTAAAACAGCATTATTATGGGACAGAAAGCGCAAAAATGCAAGAGGAATATTTGGATATTGACAAATCTTATGTCCTTTGCGTATACTAATTAGGTATGTTTGATATGCGGATATGGTGGAATTGGCAGACACGATAGATTTAGGTTCTATTCCGAGAGGGTGCAGGTTCAAGTCCTGTTATCCGCATGAAAAGAGCGCGTGAAAAGAAAAATCATCTTTCACGCGCTTTTCTGGCAAAATGCGGAAAGGGGACGAGGATTATGAAACAGAAGAAAATTCTGAAAAAAGAAAATACCGTGTATTTCCTGTCCTTTGGCATGCCCATTCTTCTGCTTCTGGGCATTTTTATATACCGGGGGATTTATCCTTTCGGGGAAAACAGTTTCATGTATTCCGATATGTATCACCAGTATGTGCCTTTCCTGACGGAGTTCTGGGAAAAGCTGCACAGCGGGGAAAGCCTGGCCTATACCGTCCGCATCGGGCTGGGGACCAATTTTACCGCCATTTATGCATATTATCTGGCAAGCCCGGTGTACTGGCTCTGCTATTTTGTACCCAAAGCCTTTTTAGTGGATTACATGACCTATCTCATTGTCTTAAAAATCGGTCTGTGCGGTTTTACCATGTCCTATTATCTGTCGAAGCATTTTGACACAAAGGACATCCGCATCACTTATTTTGCCATATTTTACGCCATGTCCGGCTATGTGGCGGCATACAACTGGAACCACATGTGGCTGGACTGTCTATTGCTTGCGCCCGTTGTGATTTTAGGGCTGGAAGAGCTGGTGCGGAGCCATCGCTGCCGGCGCTATATTCTGAGTCTTACCGCCTGCATCTTTACGAACTATTACCTGTCTATCATTCTCTGTGTATTTTTAGTACTCTATTTCCTGATGGAGCTTTTCACCAACGGTCTGAAATTTAAGGATAAATGCAAATCGGTGCTTCATTTCACCGTAAGCTCGCTTTTGGCGGGAGCCATGGCGGGAGTGCTTTTAGTGCCGCTTTTCTTTGCCATGCAGACCACCGGTTTTCATGACTTTTCGTTTCCGAAAAAAATCGAGGTCTATTTTGACGCTCTTTCCATGATAGCAAGGCATGTGCCCATGCTGCAGACGGAGAGAGGACTGGACCACTGGCCCAATCTTTACTGCGGCGTATGCGTGTTTCTGCTGGTGCCCATGTATATCTGGCACAAAAAAATAAGCCCGAAAAAGAAAATCGGGTACGTTATTCTGCTTACCGTATTCTTATTGAGCTATTCGGTCAATCTGCTGAACTATATCTGGCACGGATTTAATTATCCCAATTCCCTGCCGGCAAGACAATCCTTCCTTTATATTCTGGTGATACTCACCATGTGCTGTGAGGTGGTGCTTAAGCAGAAAGAAAACGGCAGATGGCAGACGGCTGCCGGTATTCTGACGGGGCTTGCCCTGCTGGCGGCATGTGGTATTTTTGTGACAACGGACGGATTGACCGTAGAAGTCATGGCATCGGCATGGATATTTTTAGCCGGATATTTGCTTTTAAGTATTGTTTTTGCCGTATTCTATCAGAAAAAAGGCTGGAAAAAGATTGCAAACTGGGCTATACTGCTCTTGGTCTGTACCGAAGCGGTACTGAATATGGCATATACCAGTGTGGAGCCTGTGGGACGTAATTATTACCTGGGCAGGCAGAAAGAATACGAGAGTATTGTTGCCATGATAGAGGAGGCAGACCCGGGACAAAGCTTTTACCGGATGGACAATCTGGACCAGATGACAAAAAACGATGGCGCCCTGTCGGGATTTTCGTCCCTGTCCGTTTTTTCTTCCACCACCAACAGCCATATCCGCTGGATTTATGATAAACTGGGAATGGGCGGCAGTAAGGTTACCTACCACTATAAAGGCGCTACGCCTTTTGCGGAAAGTATTCTGGGACTGCGGTATCTTTTGATGGATGTGGAGGAGCCGGACACGTTTCTTTATACGAAGATAGGGGAAACGGAGGATTTCTACGTCTGCCGGCAGAATTATTCACTCGGTCCGGGATTTTTCCTGACAGAGAAGGAGTTTGACAGATGGAGCACCATACTTACGGAAAGCAACAGCAGCGCTTTTGCCATCCAGAATGCTCTCGTAAGAGAGCTGGGAGTGGAGCAGTCCCTGTTTAAGGTCATCGATGAGGAAATTACGGAGCAGAAGGAAGACTCCTTTACCGTTGCCGTAAAAGAAGACGGGTATCTGTATGCGCTTGTTTCCGCAGAACCGGAAGGCAAGGTTTTCCTTTCTTATAAAGGAGAAGAAAGGGAGTTAAAGAAGGTCAGCGACGAATATCTGCTTCGTCTGGGGTATTTTGAAAAAGGGGACAGTTTTACCGTCCACTCCGAGGACACCGCCCTCAAAGAGGACACCGCCCTCAAAGAGGGCGGGGAAGAAATCCGGATACGGCCGTACCGTATGCAGAAGGAAGTCTTTGAAGAAGTCATGGATATTCTTTCCGCACGCAAATTTACCGTGGAGAGCCGGACGGCGGACGCCATGAGCGGTAACGTTACGGCAGAGGGAAGCGGCTATGTGTGCTTCAGCATTCCGGCGGAACAGGGATTTCAGGTATGGGTTGACGGAGAAAGGACAGATTACGCGCTGCTTGCGGACGGACTCCTGGCGGTACCGGTGAACGGGAATGCCGGGGAAAACGGCGACATGCAGGATGTTCCAAACATCCATGAAATATGTCTTGTGTATAAAGTACCCGGGTTAAAAGCGGGGCTTTGTCTCAGCGCAGCAGGCGTTTTACTGTATATATTTAATTATGGAAGAAATTCCGCAAAAAAGAAGGGAAAAGAGAAATGACAGGAAACATTATTATCGGGCAGTCAGGCGGCCCCACAGCCGTAATCAATTCATCGGCAGCGGGAGTTTACAAGGCGGCCAAGGCAGCAGGCGTTAAAAAAGTATATGGTATGATTTACGGTATACAGGGATTCATGGAAGACAAGATACTGGATATGGACGAGTACCTTTCCGACGATGAAGGCATTGAGCTTTTAAAAAGGACACCTGCCGCATTCTTAGGTTCCTGTCGTTACAAAATGCCGCCCCTTACGGGAAACGAAGAAATTTACGAAAAAGTATTTGAAAGAATGGAACAGCATGACATCGAATGCCTCTTTTATATAGGAGGAAACGATTCCATGGATACCGTGAAAATGCTTTCCGACTATGCGTCCATGCATGGCAAGAAGCAGCGTTTTATCGGCGTTCCCAAGACCATTGACAACGACCTTCCCATTACCGACCATTGTCCCGGCTATGGTTCGGCGGCAAAATACATTGCCACCTCCTTAAAGGAAATCATCCGCGACAATGCGGTTTACGGGGATTACCGCACCTCTATTCTGGTAGCGGAAATCATGGGCAGAAATGCCGGCTGGCTGACAGCGGCTTCCGCACTGGCAAAGGACAGCTCCTGCGAGGGCGTGGATGCCATTTATCTGCCGGAGGTGGACTTTGACATTGATGCTTTCCTGGAAAAAGTAAAAGAACTGGCAGCGAAAAAGAAATCCATTGTCATTGCGGTTTCCGAGGGTATTCATCTGGCAAACGGCAAGTTTATCTGTGAAATCGACAGCCACGGCAATGACAGAGTGGATGTATTCGGTCACAAACAGCTTTCCGGCTGCGGTGTGTATCTGGCGGGGCTTATCCAGAGCAGACTGGGTTACAAGGCAAGAGCGGTGGAGCTTTCTACCCTGCAGAGAGCCGCATCCCACATGGCATCCCTGACCGACATCAACGAAGCCTTTATGGCGGGGGAAGCTGCTTTTGCGGCATGCGAGCAGGGGCTTAGCGGCAAGATGATTATTTTCACCAGACCGGAAGGCGAAGAATATAGCTGCGGCACGGATATTTCTGATATTCATGCCATTGCCAACATAGAAAAGGATGTACCGAAGGAATGGATTGGTGCGGACGGCTGCAGCATTACGGAGGAGTATCTGGCATATGCAAGACCGCTTATTATGGGAGAACTGTTCCCCATTTACGAAAACGGCGTGCCCAAGCATCTGATACGGAAATAAGGAATAGAACATAATAACGGCAGGAAGCTGCCACAGATAAAAATGAGGGAAAACGGAGGATATTTTCATGGATTTACAAGAAAAATGGAATGCACTGACACAGAAGTCTTACGGCAAAGACCTTGCCGGCTGTACCGAAAAAGAACTGTATTACAGCCTGCTGGATTTAACCAAGGACGAAATTGCAGAAAAACCGCTTATTTCCGGCGACAAAAAGGTTTATTACATTTCTGCCGAATTCTTAATCGGCAAGCTTTTGTCCAACAATCTGATTAATCTGGGCATCTATGCGGATGTGAAAAAGATTTTGGAGTCCGTCGGCAAATCCATGGCAGCGGTGGAAGAAGTGGAACCGGAACCTTCTCTGGGTAACGGCGGACTGGGACGTCTGGCTGCCTGCTTTATGGATTCCATTGCCACTCTGGGACTGCCCGGCGCAGGTATCGGCTTAAATTACCACTTCGGTCTTTTCAGGCAGGTATTTACCAACAAGCTGCAGGATGCCAAGAAGAACGACTGGATTGAAAAGGACTCCTGGCTGCGCAAAACGGATGTGACCTTCGATGTGGAATTCGGCGATTACACCGTAAAATCCAGAATGTACGACATTGATGTACTGGGTTATGAAAACGGCGTCAACAAGCTGCATCTGTTTGATTTGGAGACCGTGGACGAAAAGCTGGTAAAGAAGGGCATTGATTTTGACAAAGAGGATATTGAAAAGAACCTGACTCTGTTCTTATACCCGGATGACTCCGACGAAGCCGGCAACCTGCTGCGTATTTACCAGCAGTATTTCATGGTGTCCAACGGCGCTCGCCTTATCCTTAAGGAAATGAAAGAAAACGGCTACGACCTTCACAAGCTGTATGAGCATGCGGTAATCCAGATTAACGATACCCATCCGACCATGGTTATCCCCGAGCTTATCCGTATTCTGTTGATGGAAGAGGATTTCACCATGTCCGAAGCCATCGATGTGGTAAGTAAGACCTGTGCTTACACGAACCATACCATTCTGGCGGAAGCACTGGAAAAATGGCCGCTTAAGTATTTACAGAAGGTAGTTCCCTCCCTCGTTCCCATTATCAAGGAATTAAGCAGAAGAGTGGCGCTGAAATATCAGGATGAAAAGGTGCAGATTATCGACAAAGACGGCCGTGTGCATATGGCGCATATCGATATCCACTACGGATTTTCCGTAAACGGCGTGGCAGCCATCCACACCGAAATCTTAAAGGAAACCGAGCTGCATCATTTCTACGAGATTTACCCGGAGAAATTCAACAACAAGACCAACGGCATCACCTTCAGAAGATGGCTGCTTTCCTGCAATGAGGAGCTGACCAATCTCATTTCCGATACCATCGGGGACGGCTTTAAGAAGAATGCGGATGAACTGGAAAAACTGCTTGCGCAGGAAAATAACGAAGCATTCTTAGACTCCCTGGAGCAGATTAAGAAGCAGAAGAAGGCCGAACTGGCTGCTTACATCAAAGAAAAAGAAGGCATTACCATCAATCCCGGCTCTGTATTCGATATTCAGGTCAAGAGACTGCATGAGTACAAACGTCAGCAGATGAATGCCCTTTACATTATCCATAAATATCTGGAAATCAAGTCCGGCAAACTGCCCGTGCGTCCCATTACCTGTATCTTCGGGGCAAAGGCGGCACCCGCGTACATCATTGCCAAGGACATTATCCATCTCATTCTGGTCATGCAGGACATTATTGCAAAGGACCCGGATGTAAGCCCTTACCTGCAGGTGGTTATGGTAGAAAACTACAACGTAACCTATGCGGAGAAGCTTATCCCCGCCTGCGATATTTCCGAGCAGATTTCTCTGGCATCCAAGGAAGCCAGCGGTACCGGCAACATGAAGTTTATGTTAAACGGTGCGGTAACGCTCGGTACCTCCGACGGCGCCAACGTGGAAATCAATGAGCTGGTAGGTGACGACAACATTTATGTATTCGGCGCCAAGTCAGATGAAGTCATTGCCCACTACGAAAAGGCGGACTATAAGTCCAAGGACTACTACGACAAGAGCCCGGTTATCAAGGAAGCCGTAGATTTCATCGTCAGCAAAAAGGCACTGAAGACCGGTCACAAGGAAAACCTGCAGAGACTGTATAAAGAACTGCTGAACAAGGACTGGTTCATGACCTTACTGGATTTAGAGGATTACATTGCCACCAAGGATAAGATGCTGGCAGACTTTGAAGACAGGGACAAGTGGAAGAAGATGATGCTGCACAACATCGCAAAAGCAGGATTTTTCTCCTCTGACAGAACCATTGCCGAATACAACAGAGATATCTGGAAATTAAAATAAGCAAAAAGCAGCTTCGGCTGCGGCGGATGCCGGCAAAACGGCAGGAAAGGAAAGCCCTATGAGAAGAAGCGGCGTATTGTTGCCCATAGCAAGTTTACCGTCAGCATACGGTATCGGAACTTTTTCCAAAGAAGCATATGAATTTGTGGATTTTTTAGCACAGGCGGGACAGAAACTCTGGCAGATTCTTCCCTTAGGGCCTACCGGCTACGGGGATTCTCCCTACCAGTCCTTTTCCACCTTTGCGGGAAATCCGTATTTCATTGATTTGGAAGCCCTGATACAGGAAGGATTTCTTACCGAAAAGGAATGCAAGGCGGCGGACCTTCAGGATACGGCAGCCTATGTGAATTATGAAAAGCAGTACAAAAACCGTTATCCGCTGCTCCGGAAAGCCTACGAAACAGCATTTTCCCGGTATTCCTTCGGGAAAAAGAAGGAGTATATTGCCTTCAAAAAAGAGAATGCCGGCTGGCTTGCCGACTATGCGCTTTTTATGGCGGTAAAGGACGCCCATAAAGGCGCCTGCTTCATGGAATGGGAAGAGGACATCCGGGTAAGAAAGCCGGAAGCCGTGAAAAAGTATGCCAAGAAGTATGAAAAGGACGTGGAATTTTACAGTTTCTTGCAGTTCCTGTTTCTGACCCAGTGGGAGAAGCTCAAAGCCTATGCCAACGAAAAGGGCATTGAAATTGTAGGGGATATTCCCATTTACGTGGCGTTTGACAGCGCGGATACCTGGAGCAACAAGGAGCTGTTCCGGTTGGACGAAGAGGGTTACCCGATAGCGGTGGCAGGCTGTCCGCCCGATGCTTTTTCCGCAACGGGCCAGCTCTGGGGCAATCCTTTATATGACTGGGAATATCATAAGAAAACCGGTTTTGACTGGTGGATGAAGCGTCTTGCCCACAGCTTTGCGTTGTATGACGTGGTGCGCATTGACCATTTCCGCGGCTTTGATGCTTACTGGTCGGTTCCTTACGGGGACAAAACCGCCGAAAACGGCAAGTGGTGTGACGGTCCCGGTTATGAACTGTTTGCCACCATGAAAAAGACTCTGGGAGAGAAGCAGGTCATTGCGGAGGATTTGGGATTTTTAACAAAACGGGTAAAGCGTCTGGTGAAAAGAACCGGCTACCCCGGCATGAAGATTTTGCAGTTTGCGTTTGATGCGGACAACGACAGCGAATACCTGCCCCATCATTACAACAATAACTGCGTGGTCTACACCGGCACCCATGACAACGATACCACACTCGGCTGGTACCGCACCTTACATAGAAAAGATAAAAAATTTGCGGATGCCTACCTGCAGATAGGACGCAGCAAAAAAGAAGTACAGTGGGCGTTTATCCGCGCAGCGATTGCGTCCGTAGCGGATACCGCCATCATTCCCATGCAGGATTATCTGGGACTGGGCAGCGAGGCGCGCATCAATACACCTTCCACCTTGGGAGAAAACTGGCAGTGGCGCATGGAAAAAGGAGCGGACAGCGCCCTTGCGGAAAGAATGCAGGAATTAAATAAGCTGTATGCCAGATAAATCCAGCTTGCTTAAGTAGGAATTGTGGTAAGCCGGGTCGTAAGTCACATCCTCCAGGAACCAGTCGGGAGGTAAAAATGTCTCGGCGGCTATCTTGCTTCCGAATTCCACTTCTGCCATAATAAGAGGAGCGAAGGGTTTATCAAACACATCCAGCTCAATGGTCAGGGAATAGCCTTCCGGCGGCTGGGTATTCTGTCCGGTAAACTGCGGATTTTTAAGAGGAATAAGGTAACGCTTCTTGGAGATGATATTGCCGTCGGCTTTCTCCAAGAGATGGTAATAGGAGTCCTTGTTGAGAGGAAGGTTGTGTTCCTCCCTTGCCATCATGCCTTTGCCCTTGTAGGTCAGGTAAAAATCATCGTCCTCGCGGCGGATGCGTACCACCGGGTCGGTGTTTAAGTAAGCCTGTTCAATGATATGAAAAGGATAGGAGTCCAGATTGTCCGGTAATTTTTTGACTGTGAATTTGCGCTCGATTTCCATAGAGAGTCTCCTTTTGAGGTTCTGATTATATTATAACTTTTTTTCGCGGGAACACAAGCAATACTTTACCGCTTCCGGTAAAGATTTTGCCAAGAGCCCACAAATACAATATATGTAGGAAGGATGAGAAAATATGAAACAGATTGCTATTTTTTTAGCGGGAGGTTTTGAAGAAATCGAAGGACTGACCGTAGTTGACATTTTACGGAGAGCGGGTCTTGCCATTGACATGGTATCCATTACCGACTCTGTAAAAGTAACCGGCTCCCACGGCATTGAAATTACGGCGGATAAGACCATTTCCGCAACGGATTTTGCAAAGCTTGATATGATTGTGCTTCCCGGCGGCATGCCCGGCACCAAAAACTTGGAGAACTGCGAAGCCCTGATGAAGCAGGTGGACGCTTTCGCCAAAGAAGAAAAGTACCTGGCTGCCATCTGTGCGGCACCCAGCATTTACGGTCACAGAGGACTGCTTTCCGGTAAAAGAGCCTGCTGTTATCCGGGCTTTGAAAGCCATCTGACCGGAGCGAAGGTAACGGCGGCGGAGGTTTCCGTGGACGGACATATGATTACCTCCAGAGGTATGGGAACCGCCATTCCGTTTGCACTTGCCATTGTGGAAACCTTCTGCGGAAAAGAAAAAGCGGAAGAGCTGGCGAAGAGCATTATTTATAAGGCATAAAGAAGAGAGAAAAAGGACGGACGCTGTTTTCGGTGTCCGTCTTTTTTAGTATCCATGATTGTGTGCAGACTCAAATTGACAGAAAATTCCAATAACTTACAAGAAATTACAAAATTCGACAAAAATATCAGAAAAGATATTGACAAAATATGAGGCGTTATGTATAATGAAGTTACAATAAAGAACGGAAGATAAAAGAAAGAGAGGTACAGTCCAACGCACACATAATACAAAACATAAACCACATCCAGAAGTTACAAATGAATAGAGTTACCCATAGATAAAGGAAGATTACACCAGAGAGAAGAGAACGGTTTACAAAGGAAAACATCACCGTTACCGTACAATCCGTACAAAGGAAAAGAGTGTAGAAAACCAAAGAAAACATGGATGTGACAAAAAAGAAGAAAACTGAATAGGAGGATAATCCATTGGATATCGAAGTCTGAAGGAGCGCATTGGTTGTAATTTTTAATCGGTGCGCTCTTTCAATTTAAAAAAGTAAGGTATTTCCTGTGGAAATCTGTCGGAAAATAGGTTAGAATAGACCATGTGTAATGTTGATGAGTTTTCAGGAAGGATTTGAAAGATTACTATGGCAGAAAGTACAAATACCATTCAGAAGGAAATACAGGACAGAGAAGCAAAGGAAAGAAGAGAATTACGAAGGAAAAGAAGACAGAGAAACCAGATACTGGCGTTCCTTACCCTTTTATTGTTTATCTGTCTGATTGTGGCAATTATCGGAACCGGCGTATGGTACATCATGCACAGGGGTGCGGGAAAGACTACCGGAGGCGGTGCCGCTACAACGGAGGAAACCACGATAGACAATCTGTTTGAGTCGGAGGACGAGATTGTAAAGCCGGAGGAAACGAATACGGAGCCGTCCCTTACACCCGAACAGCAGCTTGACGCTATTTTGGATGAAGCGTTTATTTCCCAGATGCCGCTTGAGGATAAAGTGGCAGGGCTGTTTATCGTGACACCGGAGTCCATTACCGGCGTCAACAAAGCCGTGAAGGCGGGCGACGGTACCAAGGATGCGCTGAACAAATACGCAGTCGGCGGTATTGTGTATACTTCCCAGAACATGCAGGATGCGGCGCAGTTTACGGAAATGGTGTCCAACACCACGCTTTACAGCCGTTACGCTCTGTTTACCTGCGTAGCGGAAGAAGGCGGCAGCAGCACCAGCCTGGAAAAGGCGGGACTTGCGGACAAGACGGACAGTGAGCAGGCAATGGGAACCGGAGCCGATGCGGCAAAGGCATATGAGGCTTCCGGCAAGATTGCGGACAGTATGCTTACTTTCGGATTAAACTTAAATTTTGCACCGGTTGCGGACCTTGCCACCGTGCAGGACAGCTACTTAAAGGATGCTTCCTATGGAAGCGATGCCGCTCTGGCAGCTTCTTTTGTGACATCCGCCGTACAGGGAATGCAGGAAAAGGGCATCAGCAGTTGCTTAAAGTACTTCCCGGGAGCAGCCGATATGAAGGAAGACCCTGCAACGGGCATGGCTTCCTCCGAACGGACGGCAGAACAGCTTGCCGCAGAGGAATTTACCGTATTTCAGGCAGGCATCGATGCCGGTGCGGATATGGTAATGGTAGGTCATGTGGCAGTTCCGGCGCTTACCGGCGACAACACACCCTGCAGTTTATCTTCCGCAGTGGTTACGGACAAGTTAAGAAACGAACTTGGCTTTGACGGGGTTATTATTACGGATGCCATGAATAAAGGCGCCATTACCGAATATTATGAAGCAGACGAGGCAGCCATTCTGGCTCTGAAGGCAGGCTGCGATATGATTTTGTGCCCGGATGATTTTGAGAAGGCATACAACGGCGTGCTGGAAGCCGTACAGAACGGCACTATTTCCGAGGAGCGCATCAACGACTCCTTAAGAAGAATTTACCGCATCAAATATGCCAGCATGATGCCGGAAGAATAATGCGGAAAGCAGACCAACATCCATACAGGGGAAAGGACAATTATGTTATTTGGTAAAAAGAAACAGGACGAAAACGAAGAAGTAAAAGATAAGAAGCTTATGGGCGCAGACGAGGAAACGGAAGAGGGATTTGCCATGGGTATCCGTGCCCTGTATACCTTGCAGGATACCGAGGATTTAGTGGTTGTCGGCAGAGTGGAAGGAACCGTCCGAGTGGGAGATGCCGTATACATTTCCAATCCGGGAGAGGACGACAGCTATCAGTTTGCCACGACCATTCTGGGAATTGAAACCGGTCCCAACACCAGGGTAAAAGAAGCATCCGGCTGTCAGGCAGCCCTGCGTGTGGAACGGGCATCCCGCTATCAGACAAAGCCGGGCAGCGTGGTATCTACCCGCAGCCGTTTTAAAAAATCCGTACATCAGGCATATATCACCGCACTGGGTGATGCCTATGTAACCGGTAAAAAACTGGAGCTTACCGATAAGGATGCGGAATTTTTAAGCCTGACGGACTGCGCGGAGCTCTGGAGCCTTTTTGTGTGGTTCCATACCAAGGTGGTAAAGGAAGAAAGCGAAGAGGTTGTCAAAGAAAATAAGGCAAAACTGGAGAAGCTGGCTAAAATTATCAGCAGAAAGCTTCTGGAAGCAGAAGTGATTTACTGCGTTTACAGCAAGGCGACCGGAGAGCCGTTTCTGTTTTCCAAGACCGTAGCCAGAAAAGACGGAAGCTACATGTGCATGCCGCCCGCCATCCGCCTGATTACCAAGGCTTACAAGGAAACCCTGAGCGCCAGATTTCCCGAGGATAAGTTTGAAATCAGGGAAATTTCCTGCGGAGCGGATAAAAACGGAATTAAGAATTTCTTAGGCGAAAGCTTTTATTTAGACGGAGCCTGCGGTGTGCAGCTTATCAATGAGCAGGTTTCCCTGGCAGCAGGCATGCTGGTAAACAAGCCGGATTACAGTCATCTTCCGGAAATGGAACGTCCGGTCATGAACCCGGATTTGGAAAGATGGCTTCTGTTAATCGGTCAGATGGAACAGACCGAAAGCGAAGATGCCAAAACGGTTTACAAAGTGTATTACCGCTTCCTGGCGAAGGAAATGGTAAAGGCAAGACTGCTTGTGCCCACAAAGGTGGACGGAGAAATTCCCAAGCCGGATGCGGACGGAAAAACCGTCATTCCCAAGGGCGTTACCTTAAGCTTCCCCACCGTTCCCGGCAAAAAGGACAGACCTGCCGTGAGAATGTATACGGATTGGAAACGTCTGAAGCAGGGCATGAAGGATGACACCAACTGGCAGGGCAATATCCAGACCGTGTGGGGCATGATTGAGAAATTTGACTGTGCCATCAACCTGACGGAGCATGTGAAAGCCGGCTGCTATGTAAGCGAGGAACTGTTTGAACATATGAAAAGTCTGTCCCAAATGTAAAGAAAAATAAAAAATAGGATGGATGATAAAAATTTTAAAAACATGGGTTGACAAAAGCCCTGTCCTATAGTAAACTATCACTTGTCCTTAGCGGACAAGTGAAATGCGCGAGTGGCTCAGCGGTGGAGCACCTCCTTGCCAAGGAGGGGGTCGCGGGTTCGATTCCCGTCTCGCGCTCTTTTTTATTCCTTGAGCAGTCAGGGAATTTTGTTTTTTGTGTTACATTTCGACGGAACGAAAGGATATCCGAAATGTAGCACTTTTTTTATACGGTGTCAACGGTCAGATGGACGTGGTTGACGGGATTTTTGCGAAAACTTCTCCTTGCCCTCTGCCCGTAAAAAAGTTACAATGGAAGAGAACAGTAAAATCCGAAGAAAAGGTGGGGTTACAATGAAGCTAACATTTATTGGTGCAGACCACGAGGTAACCGGAAGCTGCCATTGCATGGAAGTTGGGGACAAATGCATTCTGGTGGATTACGGAATGGAACAGGGAGTGAATGTGTTTGAAAATGCAAAGCTCCCGGTAGAGGAGGCCTGTGTGGACTATGTGCTGCTGACCCATGCGCATGTGGACCATTCCGGTATGCTGCCTCTTTTATATGCAAAGGGATTCAGAGGACAGGTATTTACGACGGAAGCTTCCGCCGATTTGTGCGAGATTATGCTGCGCGACTGTGCGCACATTCAGGCAACGGAAGCGGAATGGAAGAACCGGAAGTCCAAAAGAAGAGCGGATGCTCCGCTGGTGGAGCCGGTATATACCATGGAAGATGCGGAAGGGCTCATACAGAGGATTGTGCCCTGCCGTTATGATGAAATCATTGATTTATGCGAGGGTGTGAAAATCCGGTTTACGGATGTGGGACACCTGCTTGGTTCTGCCAGCATAGAAGTGTGGCTGACAGAAGGAAATTCTACGAAAAAAGTGGTATTTTCCGGGGATATCGGCAACAAGAACCAGCCGCTTATCAAGGACCCGACCTATACGAAGGAAGCGGATTATGTGGTCATGGAGAGCACCTACGGCGACAGACTGCATCCCGAGGTAAAAACGAATTATGTGGAAGAACTGGCGAAAGTGATACAGGAAACCCTGGATGCGGGTGGCAATCTGGTTATTCCTTCCTTTGCCGTGGGCAGGACACAGGAAATTTTATATTTCATCCGGAAAATCAAGGCAGACAATCTGGTAACGGGACACGGAAATTTCCCGGTATACGTGGATAGTCCCATGGCGGTGCGGGCGACATCCATTTTTCAGGACAATATTTCCCAGTGCTTTGACGATGCGGCAATGGAACTGGTGAAACAGGGCATCAATCCCATTTCTTTCCCGGGACTGAACCTTTCCATTACCAGTGATGAGTCCAAAGCCATTAACTTTGAAGATACCCCGAAGGTTATCATATCCGCCTCCGGCATGTGCGAGGCAGGCCGTATCCGGCACCATTTAAAGCACAATCTGTGGAGACCGGAAAGCACCGTTTTATTTGTGGGTTATCAGGCAGTCGGCACACTGGGCCGTGCCATCATAGAAGGAGCAAAGGAAGTCAAGCTGTTTGGCGAGCCCATTGAGGTCCGGGCTAAAATCAGACAGTTTAACGGACTGAGTGGTCATGCCGACAAAAACGGTCTGATGGAATGGATAACGGCATTTGCCGAAAAGCCGCGGAAGGTCTTTGTGGTGCACGGAGAGGACAGCGTCTGTACGGCATTCGCAGAGTGCCTGATGGTGGAACACGGCATTAAGGCGTATGCGCCCTACAGTGGAACCGTGTTTAATCTGGCAACGGGCAAGTTTGAGTACGAAGCGGACGGTATTCCCGTTAAAAAGAAAGAGAAGCCGGTTACCGGCGTTTATGCAAGGCTTCTTTCTGCCGGACAGAGACTGCTTGGCATTATTAAAAAGAATGAAGGCACAAGCAACAAGGATATGGCAAAATTTGCAGACCAGATTATCGCACTCTGTGACAAGTGGGATGTGTAATCGGAAAAGAAAGGTATAAGATGAGCTACGCAGATAACGTTTTTATTAACATGTGCAAAGATATTTTGGAGAACGGAACCAGTACCGAAGGGGAAAAGGTCAGACCCCACTGGGAGGACGGGACACCCGCCTACACCATCAAAAAATTCGGTGTGGTGAACCGGTATGATTTAGCAAAGGAGTTTCCCATTCTGACCCTGCGCCGGACGGCGCTTAAGAGCGCCACGGATGAAATCCTCTGGATATGGCAGCAGAAGTCCAACAACATTCATGACCTGCATAGCCACATCTGGGATGAATGGGCGGATGAGAACGGCTCCATCGGCAAGGCATACGGCTATCAGCTCGGAGTCAAGCACCAGTATAAGGAAGGCATGATGGACCAGGTGGACCGGGTAATCTACGATTTGAAAAACAATCCGTTTTCCCGCCGCATCATGACCAACATTTATGTGCATCAGGATTTGCATGAGATGAACTTATATCCCTGTGCCTACAGTATGACATTTAACGTGACCCAGAAAAAAGGCGAGGATAAGCTGACGCTGAATGCGGTTTTAAATCAGCGTTCCAATGATGTGCTGGCTGCCAATAACTGGAATGTGGTGCAGTATGCCGTGCTTATGCATATGCTGGCACAGGTATGTGACATGCAGGTGGGAGAAATGGTGCATGTGATTGCGGATGCCCATATTTATGACAGACATGTTCCCATTATAAAAGAACTGATTACCAGAGAGCCCAAAGAGGCACCGAAGTTCTGGTTAAATCCCGATATTCATGATTTTTACCAGTTCACCCACAACGATGTAAAAGTAGAGGGTTATGAATTTGGCCCCCAGATAGAAAATATCCCGATTGCCATTTAAGGCAACCGGGATATTTTAAGAAAGGCATGGTGAGGATATGAACATTATTGTAACGGTGGATGAAAACTGGGCTATCGGCAAAGACGGGGATTTCCTGACAAGAATTCCGGCGGAACAGAGAAACACCGACAGCCTGACACTCGGAAAGACCATTATTATGGGAAGAAAGACCCTGCAGGCGCTTCCGCAGGGACAGCCCCTGTACGGCAGGGAAAATATTATTCTGACACAGGATGCGCAGTTTGCGCAAAAAGGGGTGACGGTTGCCCATTCCGTGGAAGAACTGGAAGAGCTGATTGCCCCAAAAGAGCAGGAAAGCATTTTTGTGTACGGCGGAGAAAGCGTATTTAAGGCGCTTTTACCCAAGTGCGACACGGCGTATGTTCTTTATATAGAAAAATCGTACGATGCCAATCGCTTTTTTGAGAATCTGGACAGGAGCGAGGGATGGGAGCTTACGGAAGAAAGCGATGAACAGACCTACTTTGACATAACCTATTATTTTAGAAAGTATGAGCGAAAGGCATAGGAGAAGTAGTTGACTTTTCGTAAAAAAAGGATAATAATTGTAAAAAAATATAGGAGAGGAAGTACAGATTATGGAAAATACAACAAAGAAAAACATTGACTGGAGCAGCATCGGTTTCGGTTATATCCAGACAGATTACCGGTATGTATCCAATTTCAAAAACGGTGCATGGGACGAAGGCACCCTGACAGAAGATCCTAATATTGTACTGAATGAATGCGCAGGCGTACTCCAGTATGCACAGACCGTATTTGAAGGATTAAAGGCTTATACCACAGAGGACGGACACATCGTAACCTTCCGCCCGGATTTAAATGCAGAAAGAATGATGGATTCCGCAGCAAGACTGGAAATGCCCGTATTCCCCAAGGAGAAATTTATTGATGCAGTCAATAAAGTAGTGGCAGCCAATGCGGCATATGTGCCTCCTTACGGCAGCGGCGCAACCCTTTACATCAGACCTTACATGTACGGCAGCAACCCGGTTATCGGTGTTAAGCCCGCAGATGAGTACCAGTTCAGAATGTTCTGTACGCCCGTAGGTCCTTACTTCAAAGGCGGCGCAAAGCCCATTACCGTTAAAATCAGTGACTTTGACCGTGCGGCACCTCACGGAACCGGACACATCAAAGCCGGACTTAACTATGCAATGAGCCTTCATGCTATCGTAACGGCACACAAGGAAGGCTATGCGGAAAATATGTATCTTGACCCGGCAACCCGTACCAAGCTTGAGGAAACCGGCGGCGCCAACATCCTGTTCGTAACCAAGGACGGCAAGGTTGTAACACCGAAGTCCGACAGTATTCTTCCTTCCATTACCAGACGTTCCTTAGTAGTAGTGGCAAGAGACATCTTAGGACTGGAAGTAGAAGAAAGAGAGGTTTACAAGGACGAACTGAAAGACATGGCAGAATGCGGTCTCTGCGGTACAGCAGCCGTTATTTCCCCTGTCGGCAAGATTGTTGACCACGGCAATGAAATCTGCCTGCCCAGCGGTATGGACGATATGGGCCCTGTTACCAGAAAGCTTTATGAAACACTGACCGGTATTCAGATGGGACGTATCGAAGGTCCTAAGGGATGGATTCATGTTATTCAGTAAAAATAAAGGAAAAGGAAAACGGCTTGCGGCAGCGTTGCTTTCCGTGCTGATGCTGCTTGCGGGCTGCGGCAAAAGCGGCAGTACCACCAAGGTGGTACTGACCACCGGTTTTGCCAAGGACGAAGTGTTCAAGATAGAGAGTATGTCCTGCCGGGTACCGGAAATCATGCTGTATCTGACGACGGTGCAGAATGAATACGAAGAAGTATTCGGGGAACAGATTTTTGAAGTGAGCCAGAACGGCGTCACTTTGCAGGACAATCTGAAAGAAACCGTACTGGCGCGGATTGCCCAGATAAAGACACTGAATCTGATGGCGCAGGAGCGCAAGGTGACGCTGGACGATGCGGAAAAAAGCAGCGTGAAGGCGGCAGCCGATACGTTTTACGCTTCCTTAAATGAAAAGGAAATCGAAACCCTGAACCTTTCTGAAAAGCTCATCCTGCAGATGTATACGGAATATGCGCTGGCGGAAAAGGTATATGCCCGGATTATTCAGGACATCAATCCCGAAATCAGCGATGACGAAGCCCGTATGGTAACGGTGGAACAGATTTATATCCGCACGTACACTACGGACGGAAGCGGCAAGCGGGTGGAATATGCCGAGGCGACGAAAACGGCAGCCTATAATGAGGCAAAAGAAGCCTATGCACTGGCTACGGACGGAGCCCACGATTTTGAAAGTGTGGCGGCGCAGTACAGTGAATATGCGGACATCCAGACTTCCATCGGCAAAGGACAGGTATCAAAAGAGCTGGAAGATGTGGTTTTCAATATGAGCACCGGTGAAATCAGCAATATTATTGAGGACGAAGACGGATACCATATTCTGAAATGCTTAAGTACCTACAACCGGGAAGAAACCGACCGCAACAAGCAGACCATCATGGAAGAGCGGAAGAAGGAAGTATTCGGGGAAGAATACGACAGTTATGTGGAAACCCTGACAAGGACCCTGAATGAAAAGCTCTGGAAGGAGATTACCTGTGTGCAGGACCCGGAAGTCACCACATCCGATTTTTTCAAGGTGTTTGATTCCTATTTTCTATAAATTTAATAAAGTTTATAAAATTATTAGCACTCACGTTAAATGAGTGCTAATTTTTATATTGACTTTTTGCCATGACAGATTTACACTACATTTATGTGATGAAATAAGCCTGCGTCGGGCAGGCGGTATTTTAGTATAGGAAGGACAGTGTTTTATATGGCAGCAAAAAAAGGCAGTTTATCAATTAACAGTGACAATATTTTCCCGATTATTAAAAAGTGGTTGTATTCCGACCATGACATCTTTTACAGGGAACTGATTTCCAATGGCTGTGATGCCATTACCAAATTAAAGAAGCTGGATATGATGGGAGAGTACGAGCTCCCCGAAGGCTACAAACCGAGAATTGACGTAATTGTCAACCCGGAGAAAAAGACCCTTACCTTTAAGGATAACGGTCTTGGCATGACCGCCGACGAAGTGGAAGAATACATCAACCAGATTGCATTCTCCGGCGCAGCGGATTTCATTGAAAAATACAAGGACAAGAGCAACGCAGACCAGATTATCGGACATTTCGGTCTGGGCTTCTACTCCGCATTCATGGTAGCGGATGAAGTGCACATTGACACCTTATCCTACAAGGAAGGTGCGAAGCCCGTACACTGGGAATGCGACGGCGGTACGGAATTTTCCATGGAAGACGGCGACAAGGCAGAAGTCGGCACCACCATTACTTTGTTCTTAATGGAAGATTGTCTGGAGTTCTGTAACGAATACAAGGCAAGAGAGGTTATCAAGAAGTACTGCTCCTTCATGCCGACCGAAATTTATTTAAGCAAGGAAGATACCAAGGAAACCCAGATTATCAAGACAGAGGAAAAGCTGGAGTCCGATGAGGTTATCGAAACCATCAAGCCCGAAAAAGAAGGCGACGAAGAAAAGCTGAAAATCAAAAAACGTCCCGAGCTTCTGAACGACACCAATCCTCTGTGGATGAAGAGCCCGAACGAATGCACCAAGGACGATTATGTTGCCTTTTACAGAAAGGTATTCCAGGACTACAAGGAGCCTCTGTTCTGGATTCATCTGAATATGGACTATCCGTTCAATCTGAAAGGTATTTTATACTTCCCGAAGATTAACATGGAATACGAGTCCATCGAAGGAACCATTAAACTTTACAACAACCAGGTATTTATTGCCGACAATATCAAAGAGGTTATCCCGGAATTTTTGATGCTCTTAAAGGGTGTTATCGACTGCCCGGATTTACCGCTTAACGTTTCCCGAAGCGCACTGCAGAACGACGGCTTTGTCAAGAAAATTTCCGACTATATCAGCAAGAAAGTGGCTGACAAGCTGGCAGGCATGTGCAAGACCGAAAAAGAAGAATATGAGAAATACTGGGACGACATCAGCCCGTTTATCAAGTTCGGCTGCTTAAAGGACGACAAGTTCTGTGAGAAGATGACGGACTACATTCTCTTTAAGAACTTAGACGGCAAATATATGACGCTGCCGGAGTGTCTGGAAGTCAATAAGATTGACCCGGATGAAGCAGAAAAGGCAACCGATGAAAACGGCAACAAGGTAGAAGCGGAAGTCGTCTCCGACGGTGATGCAGCAAACGACGGCAATACAGACGATGCTGCCGAGGGCGAAGAAAAGAAGGAAAAGGTTATCTATTATGTTACCGATGAGGTACAGCAGAGCCAGTACATCAATATGTTCAAGGCTGCCAAAATGGATGCCGTTATCCTGACCCACAATATTGACCAGCCGTTTATTTCCCAGTTGGAGTCCAAGAACGAGGGCATTAAATTCCAGAGAATCGATGCCGACCTGACAGATACCTTCAAGACCAAGACTTCCAGGAAAGCGGAAGAGGAAATGAAGGGCCAGGCAGAAGCCATTGCCAAGATTATGAAGAAAGCTCTGAAGAAGGATAAACTGGAAGTTAAGGTAGAAAAGCTGAAAAACAAGAAGATTTCTTCCATGATTACCCTTTCCGAGGAAAGCCGCCGTATGCAGGACATGATGAAGATGTACGCCATGAACGGCATGGGTATGGGCGACATGGCAGAAGAAGGCGAAACCTTAATCCTGAATGCCAACCATCCGCTGGTACAGTATGTAATCGGACATCAGGAGGATGAACATGTGGGTATGATCTGCGAACAGCTTTATGACCTTGCAAAGCTGCAGCATGCACCCTTAAAGCCGGAAGATATGACAAAGTTTGTAAACAGAAGTAACGAAATCATGATGCTGCTTGCAAAATAAACCCTCACGGAAAAGTGCTGGGAGCATGCAGCCGCTTTAAGCGGCTGCATGTAAGGAAAGGATGCGGACAGGCTATGAACGACAAGCTGACGAAAAACGATATCCGTCGTATGGAAGAGGAAATTGAATACCGGAAGCTGACATTGCGTCCGAAGCTTTTGGAGGATGTGAAGGAAGCCAGGGCACATGGGGACTTAAGTGAAAACTTTGAATACCATGCAGCCAAAAAGGAAAAGAACAAAAACGAAAGCCGTATCCGTTTCTTAGACCGTATGATAAGGACGGCGGAGGTCATATCCGATGAGTCCGCCGAGGACGAAGTGGGTATCGACAACACGGTTACCATAGAGTTTGCGGACGACGGCAGCACGGAGGTTTACAAGATTGTAACGACCATGCGGGGCGACTCCCTGCATGGCCTCATTTCCAATGAGTCCCCCTTAGGCAAAGCGCTTTTGGGGCACAAGGTGGGCGATGTGGTTTCCGTAGAAGTAAATCCCGGTGCCGGTTATGACGTAAAGATACTGAAGATTGAAAACACCGTGGATGACGGAAGCGATAAAATCCGGAGTTTTTAGAAAAACAAGCATTCTGCTTAAAAAAATCTTGCAGAAATGCGGAAGCTATTGTACAATGACATTCAAGCGATTGAGTAATAAACTTGATTTTGGGGTATTATACTATCTATGAAAAAGTTGGAAAAGGTGGTATAATATGAGTGGGGAACAAATAGCAAAGGAGGATGATACCATGAGTGCATATGTAAAACCAATTCAGGCAACGCCGACTCTTACGGGGAATGATGCTGTCAATATCATAAAACAGGTACTTACGGCACCATCAACCGCAGCCGTTGAAAAGAATAAAGCGATGCTGGAAAAAAGAAAGAGCATTGAGAAGAAATGAGTTATTTAAGCCCTAAAGATTTTGAAAGCATTTTGAATACTGTGAATATCTTACCGATTAGTTCCCTAACCCCGGAAGATATTTCACAGTATTCTTTTGATTGCGGAAAAGCAATAGAATATGTAACTTTCTTAAAGGAAAAAGCATTGGGCTTAGAAAACCTTGGAATTACAAGAACATTTCTGCTTATACATAATGGTACCGGGGAACTTATTGGGTATTATTCATTATCGGCAGATACCGTGAGACTGACGATTGATGAGAAGATTGGAACAAATTTGGAAACCGTAGACTTCATGTCATTGCCGGCAATTAAGCTTGGAAAATTAGCAATCAACAAGAAGTTAAGCGAGGAAGCACAGAGGAAAGGATATGGTTCCTTTATATTGGATATTGTAAATACATATGCTTATGAAATGCTGAACAATGGCGTGGCATGCAGATTTATTACAGTAGATGCGGATATAGAATATTATCCGGATACACCGGAATTTTATATTAAAAATGGTTTTGTGGTAAATCAGTCCAGAAAAAGAAAAGCGACAGATAAAACAGTAAGTATGAGAAGAGATATTTTTTCAGAAGACCCCTGACAAAAGTCAGAGGTCTTTTTACAATTATAAAGCATTTTCCTCTACGACGGCTCCGCAATCCGGGTGACGCCCACATAGATGCGGGAGATGGCGTACCAGGTGGGAAAGTCCGTGATGCCGGTGGCGGGCAGCCCGAAAATGTTCTGGAAGCTGCGGACGGCAGCAGCCGTAGCGGAACCGTAAATGCCGTCTGCCGTAACCTTCGGAATGGCAGGGTAATTCTGGGCAATGCGGTTTAACTGCTGCTGGAGCTGGCGCACCTTGTCGCCGGAGGAACCGATGGTTAAATCGTAGCCGGGGAAGGAGGAAGGAACGCCGGAGATGACATCTGCGGTGTTGATATAAATGTCGTTTCCGTAATAATAACGCAAAATCTGGATGGCGGTGTAGCTCTGGTCGCCGAGATATTTGGAACCCCACTGGCTTAAGCCGGAACAGGTCACGCGCTGCCCGTCGCAGTAGGAGGTAAAAAGCGGCTGGCGGATGCCGGGGCGGGAAACGTAGTTGGCAAAGATGCTGTCCACTACCCGGTTGATGTTCTGGTAGGTGTTCCTGCCGTAAATCCATTTCTGGTCGTAGGCGGTGGAACTGGTAATGGTAAAGTTGTAGCCCTGGTTCCGGTACCATTCCGTGTAGACGCGGTTTAACGTAAAGGACATGATAGCCAGCACGTTGGCATAAATGGTGGATTCCGGCCAGGTGGAGTAGATTTCGGAGGAAGCCACGTTTTTGATATAATCCGTGTATTTGACCCAGTAATTCTGGGCGGTGCGGTCGCTGGGAGCACCGTCGTGGACAATGACATATTCGGGTACGACCACACGGCTTAAGACGATTTCACCGGTTTCCGCAATGGGTTTTACTTCGGATTCGGGAATTTTGGCAGGATAGTTGCCCCAAAGAGTATGGGCGGGGATAACCACCCTTTTTTCATATTCTTCCGTGGCATCCAGCGGATTCATGCGGATGGGCTGGGTGGAAAGGGATTCCGCTAAAATTTCGGAGCCGCTGACAATGACGGGCTCATAGCCGGAAGCCGTTACGGTAATGGTAAATTCCGAATACGGCTGCACTTCGCTTTCGGGGTCAAGGCTGTAGGATATGTCGGGAGCGGGAAGCTCAATGGTATCGGTCAGGCCGGATTCATCGGTGGTAAGCTCCTCTAACACCCGTCCGGGCTCGCCGGTATAGGTAATGGAGACCGTGGCGTCTTTTACGGGTATCTGTCCCAGGGAAGAGGTGACGTTAATCCGTAAAAAGCCGGTTTTGGTAAAGAGAGTTGAGTCCATATCAAACCTCATAATTTTTACTTATAGACAGTATATGCCGGATGAAAAAAAGTTTGCCTATTCCTACAGGAAAATGGTATACTGGAAACATGACAGGGCAAAGGGGTGAAGGCATGAAAGAGGTTATTAACAGATTACTGGAGGAACATTTCGAGGACGGAAAGAGTTCCCTTGACTTTTCATGCACAAATATCGAATTGTCCATTGAAAAGGGCGAAACAAAAGAAGGAAGCTTCCGGATTTATTCCCGTCAGGGAAGCCTTACCAAAGGGCTTGTCTACACAACGGACAACCGCATGGAATGCCTGACCACGCAGTTTGTGGGAAACGATGAAGAGATTGCGTATTGTTTCCACGGCGAAAATGTGCGGGAAGGGGGAGAAATAAAGGGAGAATTTTCCATTATCAGCAATCACGGCGAATACAGCCTGCCTTTTACGGTGCAGGTGGAGAAAAAGGAGCTTGCTTTTTCTCTGGGAGAGGTAAAGAACCTGTTCCATTTTGCCAATCTTGCCAAGACCAATCCCGAGGAAGCCATTGCGGCTTTCTATGCACCGGATTTTGCGGACATGCTCACCGGGCAGGACAGACAGTACCGGGAGTATTATTTAGGACTTTCCCACATACCGGGACATGTGGAAAACATAGAAGAATTTTTAATCGGCATCCATAAAAAACAGAAAATCGAATATATTGTACAGCCGGAAATGCTTCTGCTGGATGACCCGAAGGAAGACGAAGAAGCGGTGCTTATGATTACCCGCAACGGCTGGGGCTACACGGACCTTTCGGTGGAAACGGAAGGCGACTTTATCTGCATTTCCAAACAGGTTCTGACGGAACAGGATTTTATGGGAAACCTGTGCCGTCTTTCCGTACATATCGATACGCGCAGACTGCATGACGGCAACAATTTAGGCAGCATTGTGCTGAAGGGCAATTACGATACCGTGAAAGTGCCCGTGGCGGTGAAAAGACAGCGCCATACAAACGATTACAGACAGAGGCGGGAAAAGAAGGAAATTACCCTGCAGCTTATGCAGCTTTATCTGGATTTCCGCATGAAGAAAATCGGAGCAGGAAGCTGGGCGAAAGAAAGCAGCCGGCTTGCGGAAGAACTGCTTTCCCTAAATGACGGGGATTTGTATGCCAGACTGTTCCATGCGCAGCTTCTGATTACGGCGCAGCGGATAAACGAGGTCAAATGGATACTGGACCATGTATCGGAGAGCCTTGCCCAGTCGGCGGTGGAGGACGATGTACTGTGGGCTTACTACCTGTATCTGACGTCCCTCATATCGGAAGAGGAGTCCTATGTCAATAAAGTGACGGACAAGGTGGAAAAGCTGTACCGGAAAAACAAGGACGAGTGGCGGATTGCCTGGCTGCTTTTATACCTTTCCGAAGAATACAATAAAAGCTATTCCAAGAGATGGATGTTTTTGGAGGAGCAGTTGGAGAGAGGCTGCAGCAGCCCCGTGATTTACACGGAAAGCCTGCTTTTGTTAAACAGCAATCCCTCTCTGCTGATGCACCTCGGCACGCAGGAGAAAAAACTGCTTTATTTTGGGGCACACCATGAAATGATAAGCCCGGATGTGGTGATGCAGCTTACCTATCTGGCAGGAAAGGAAAAGGAATACGATGCCTTTTTACTGAAAATCCTGACTGCCTGCTACCGGACGGCACCCGATGACGGGCTGCTTCGGGAAATCTGCAGCCAGCTTATGAAGGGCAGCCGCACCGGCAAAGAATATTTTACCTGGTATAAGCTTGCCGTGGAACGGGAAATCCGCCTGACCAGACTGTATGAATTTTACATGCAGAGCATGGATACGGAACAGGTTTCCATAGACGGCATGGAGCCCATTCCCAAGATGGTGCTGATGTATTTTTCCTATCAGAACAGCCTTCCTTACAACAAGGCGGCGTATCTGTACGCCAATGTTTACAAATACCGGGAAAATTACCCGGAGCTGTACCGCACCTATTTAGGACAGATGGGACAGTTTCTGATAAACCAGATTGGCAAACGGCGCATTAACAAGTGTCTTGCCTATTTATATGAAAATCTGCTGACACCCGAGATGCTCATGGGAGAGCTGACGGATGATTTTGCCCAGCTTGCCTTTTTACAGGAAGTGACCGTGAAAAAGAAGGGCATCCGCCGCGTGGTGGTGTACGACCCGGGAATGGAGGGCGAAAAGGTTTACCCCGTTTGTGACGGGAAAGCCTATGCTTCGCTGCCGGGAGCGGACAGCCGAATCTTACTGGAGGATGAAGCGCAGAACCGCTACATGAATTCCGAGTTTTATGAGGCGGAAAAACTGCTTACTGCGGACAGGCTTTTGAAAGCCGTGGTGCCGCTTGCGGGCAATCTGCATGATGTGAATATCTACCAGTGCTTTGACGGTCTGACCCTGCAGGAGATTACACCGGAAAACGAAAAGCATTTTCTGTATCTTCTGACGGACGAACTGGCGGGAGAAAAACTGAAAAAAGAAGTGGCGAAGAGACTGCTGAGGTATTATTTTGAGCAGGACAGAACGGAGGAGCTGCAGGCATTTCTTTCCAATGTGGATGTGATGTCTTATGACGACATGGAGTCCCGCAATGAAATTCTCCGTTATATGGTGGTGCGCGGTATGGAAGATACGGCATACTACTGGCTGTCGGCGATGGGACCTTACGGCATCGAGCCGAAGGTTTTAATGCGGCTGTGCAGCCGATGGATTGAAAAGACCGAGTATGCAGAGGACAGTGCACTTACGGAAATGGTGTACTATGCTTTTGCACACGGAAAATACGATGAAAGATGTCTGCGGTATCTGATTTTGTATGCCAAAGGTACCATCCGCATGCTGCGGGATATCTGGAAGGCAGCCGATAATTTCTGCGTGGATGCTTACGAGCTGAATGAACGGATGCTGACGCAGATGCTTTTCTCCGGTTCTTTCGTGGGCGAGCGGATGCAGATTTTCAAAAGCTACGTGGAGAGCGGCGCCAGACCGGAAATTGAAAAAGCATTTCTGGCGGAATGTGCCTATGAGTATTTTGCAAAGGACAGTGTGACGGAACGGTTTGTCTTTGATGAAATTGCCGCCATGAGCCGCAGGGGCGACGGCGTGAAGAAAATAAGCTGCCTTGCCTATGTGAAATATTTTGCGGAGAACCCGGAGGAAGCGGACAAGGATACCCTGCCGTTACTGACCGTCTTTATCCGCAGCCTGATGGACAAGGGCATCATGATGAAGATGTTCACAGCTTTCCCGCAGATTACGGATACGGATATTTTAGCGCTGCAGGACAGGACCATTGTGGAATACAGGGCATCCTCCCCGGACAGCCGCGTGATGATTTATTACCGGTATGCGCCCAGGGACAACTATGTGCCGCAGGGAAATACCTCCTACAGCAGAAATGACAATTCCTACTTCGTGGAAGAAATGAAGGAAGTATACGGCGGGGTGTACAGCAAGGATTTCGTGCTGTTTTACGGCGAAAGCCTGCAGTATTACATCATGGAAGTGGTGCATGACAAGGAGCAGGTAACGGAAAGCGGCACCCTGCAGAAGAGTGATACGGTTATGACGGAGGGCAGCTTTGCCCTGATTAACGATATGAGCATCAGCAGCGCCATGCAGGACTATGCTACGGTGGACAAGCTGTACGAAGAATACCGGAGAAAAGAATTTATGACAGGAAAGCTGTTTACCCTGCGGTAAGAAAGGAGAAGCGGATGAGGGAAAAATGGTTAATAGGATATGACCTTTCGGACAACTACGCGCAGATTAGTTTTCTGTCCGACAAGGCGGCGGAGCCGGAAACTTTGTCCGTACTCCCCGGCACGGAGAAGTATCACATCCCCTTATGCCTGTGCAAGAGGAAGGGCTTTAACCAGTGGTTTTACGGTATGGATGCCCTGAAGCATAAAGAGGACGGCGAGCTGGTGACGGACTTGTTCCATCTGGCAAAAAAGGGGGAGCCGGTGGTGATAGAGGAAACCGAATATGACCCCATTGCCCTGCTTACCCTTTATGTAAAAAGGAGCCTGTCGGGATTAAATGTCATCGGCGATACCGACCATGTGGAGGCATTTATGTTTTCCTGCGAGAGTCTGGATGAGAGAACGGTGGAAGTGTTAAAGCAGGTGGCAGCAGGCCTTTCCTTAAAAACGAAAAGCTTCTTTTACCAGAGCTATGCGGAAAGCTTTTACCAGTACATGGTGCATCAGCCGGAGGACCTCTGGGTAAGGCAGGTGCTTTTGTGCGATTACCATTCGGATGTAATGAAAATTTACCGGATGGAATGCAACAGACGAACGACCCCCATGGTGGTTTACATAGAAAAAGAAGAACGGAATTTCTTTGCCTGCGGGGATTACCCCGAGGAGGAAGAAAAGAAACAGAGTGTTTTTGCACAGATGGATGAAAAAATGCTTGCCATGGCGCAGGAGCTGGCAGAGGGGCAGATGATTACCTCTGTTTACCTCATTGGCGAAGGCTTTTCCGAAGAATGGATGAAGGAGTCACTCCGGTTTCTGTGCAGGAGCCGCCGGGTGTTCCAGGGCAACAACCTTTACAGTAAGGGAGCCTGCTACGCTTTACGGGAACGGCTGTATCCTACGGAGATTTCCGGCAGATATGTATTTCTGGGCGAGGATAAGCTGAAAGCCAACATCGGCATGAAGGTTTACCGGCAGGGCGAGTCCTCTTATCTGGCGCTTTTAGACGCCGGCGTAAGCTGGTACGATGCCAGATTTCAGACAGAGGTGTATTTGGATGAGGGCAACAGCTTTGATATTGTGCTGACTCCCCTAAACGGCAAGGATGCCCGTTACGGCAAGGTAACGCTTACGGGACTGCCGGAGCGGAAGACGCCCACCAGGCTGTATATCGAGATTTCCATGACGGGAGAAAACAAAGTCCGTCTGTATGTGGAAGATTTGGGATTTGGAGAATTGTCGCCGTCCGGTTATCAGAAATGGACGGAAAATTTTGAAATATAAAAAGGAGCGAACAGAATTGGGAAAGGTATTGCTCAGCACCGGTGCTTATGCAAAAACTCCATATTATCTGGAAGGACTCGGCGTCCGGGTCTATTCGGCGGAGGAACTCTGCTATGTCCTGAAAGAGGATGCGTTTTTTCTGGACAGAAGCATTGTGGACAGAAAGCTTATCCGCTGGATAGAAGAAGAGCTGATGCTGCCGAAGCTGGCGGCTGCCCTGTATCCCCTTCTGCAGAAGAAAACGGACCCGGGGACTTTTGCCGGTATTATCCTGCAGTATGTTCATCTGTATGAAAACGATGTCATCAAAAAGACCGAGGCGGTTTACCGGGAGGGCGCAGGCTTAAGCCCCTTTGAGAAACAGAAAAACAGGGTGGACCATCTGCTGACCGACGGCAGATACCGCACGGCTGTCCGGGAGTACGACAAGCTCTTAAAGGAGCTGCCGGAGGAAGAAAAACTGCTGTCCACGGCTATTTACCATAACAAGGGCGTTACGTTCAGCCGCCTGTTCTGGTATGAGAAGGCAGCGGAAATGTTTGAAGAGGCATACCGGCGGAACGGCGAGGAAGAAGAGCTTACGGCTTTCCTGACCGCCAAAAGAATGCAGCTTCCCGAAAAGGAATACGTGGCATTTGTAACGGGTTCGCCCGATTATTATGAGGCAAGCATGCAGTTGGAACAGAGGCTGGAGAAAGCGGCGGAGGACTGGCAGCAGAGCGAAGAAAAACGGAATACGGAGGAACTTCTTTTTAAGAGACAGACGGAGGAAGCTTCGTATTATTACTCCGAAATGGCAAAAAACATTGAAAGTCTGCAGGAAGAATACCGGGCGCATGTGGCGCTGTAAACGGCGGAACGGACGGCAGACAGGGATTTTCATAAAAGACGCTTTGCCGGCGGCAGAAAGGAACAGAAGGTACCATGGGCTTATTTAGTTGGCTTTTCGGCAGGAAGAAAAAGCGGGAACAGGACATAGAAGAAGGAATTTCCTACGAACGCGACCGGGTGGATTTCAAGCAGCCGGAAGAAAGAAAACAGTATATTGAGAACTGCCTGGAGCAGATGGCGGAGGCGGAAAAAGAGCTTACGCTTTTAAACGGCGAGTACAGTCTGGTGACTTCTTACCTTACGGATATTGAGGAAATAGAAGCGCTGCCGAAGGAACAGACGGAGGAGATACAGATAAGCGCCAGAAAGCTGGTGGCGCTGGAGCAGGAGCGAAAAAAGTACCTCACCAAAACCCGCATGAGCAATGCCGAGTACGACAAGATGCAGGCGCAGGAAAATGAAGTCACGGAGGGTATTGAGAAGCTGACAAAGGCGGAGCAGTACCAGAAGCTGATTAAACAGGATTTGGGTAAGCTGGACAGTGAAAAAAGCGCCTATGATTACCGGAGCAGCGAGCTGTACGGCAAGCTGAACGACTGCCGGGGCATGACCATGATTGTGCTGATTACCTTTGTCATTTGTATAATTATGCTGCTTATTTTACAGTTCGCATTTTCTTATCAGACCATCGTTGCTTTTTATGTGCTGATTGCGGCAGTGGCGGTGGCACTTCCCGTTTTATTTTTCCGGTATCTGGATATGGAGAAGGAGCTGGAGCGTGTGGAAAAGGCGAGAGTTCGTCTGGTGCAGCTTCAGAACAAAGTCAAAATCCGCTATGTGAACAACACGAACCTGCTGAACTATTTATATATGAAGTATTCCGTGGAAAATGCCGCCAAGTTAAAAAAGCTGTGGGAGGAATACCAGTCGGAAAAGGAAGAACGTAAACAGTTTGCGGAGGCGGAAGCCAAGATTGACTATTACCGGGAGAAACTTTTGTATTCCCTTTCCCGTTATCGGGTAAAGTCGCCGGAGAGGTGGTTCAGACAGCCGCAGGCACTGCTTGACCATAAGGAAATGGTGGAAATCCGCCATGAACTGAACACCCGCAGGCAGGCACTACGGGAACAGATGGAGTACAACAGGCAGCTCGCAACCCAGGCAGGGGATGAAATCCGCGCCGTAGCGGCAGAGTATCCTGCGTATGCGCAGGAAATCAGCCGAATGGTGGACGAAGCGGAGCAGAAGTTTGACAGTTGACTTAAGAAGGAGCACGTTATAAAATGAGCCTTGGAGACAGCGCTCTTACAAAACAGACAGGAGAATGAATTTATGAGTACAGACGTATACACAAGCCCGTTATCGGAAAGATATGCCAGCAAGGAAATGCAGTACATTTTTTCACAGGATATGAAATTCCGTACCTGGAGAAAATTATGGATTGCCCTGGCAGAAACGGAAAAGGAACTGGGTCTCGCCATCACACAGGAACAGATTGACGAGCTGAAGGCACATGCGGACGACATCAACTACGATGTGGCAAAGGCAAGGGAAAAGGAAGTCCGTCATGATGTTATGAGCCATGTTTATGCATACGGTGTACAGTGTCCCAAGGCAAAGGGCATCATCCATCTGGGTGCGACATCCTGCTACGTTGGCGACAATACAGATATTATTATCATGACAGAGGCATTGAAGCTGGTAAAGAAAAAACTGGTGAATGTAATTGCCGAGCTGGCTTCCTTTGCAGACAAATACAAAGCACAGCCCACACTGGCGTTTACCCATTTCCAGCCGGCGCAGCCTACCACTGTCGGAAAGCGTGCCACTCTGTGGTTACAGGAATTTTATCTGGACTTAGAGGATTTGAATTATGTACTCTCCACCATGAAGCTTTTGGGCTGCAAGGGTACCACCGGTACACAGGCATCCTTCTTAGAGCTTTTTGACGGAGACCAGGAAAAAATAGATAAGATTGACCCCATGATTGCGGAAAAGATGGGCTTCAAGGACTGCTTCCCCGTATCCGGACAGACCTACTCCCGTAAAGTAGATACCCGCGTGGCAAACATTCTTGCCGGTATCGCCGCATCCGCTCACAAAATGAGCAACGATATCCGTCTTCTGCAGCACTTAAAGGAAGTAGAAGAGCCGTTTGAAAAGAGCCAGATTGGTTCCTCTGCTATGGCTTACAAGAGAAATCCCATGAGAAGCGAGCGTATTGCTTCCTTAAGCCGTTATGTGATGATTGATGCCTTAAATCCCGCCATCACCTCCGCTACCCAGTGGTTTGAAAGAACTCTGGACGACTCCGCCAACAAGCGTCTGTCCATTCCGGAAGGCTTCCTTGCCATCGACGGCATTCTGGATTTGTGCCTGAATGTTGTGGACGGTCTGGTGGTTTATCCCAAGGTTATCGAAAAGCATATGATGAGCGAGCTTCCGTTCATGGCTACCGAAAACATTATGATGGATGCCGTAAAAGCCGGCGGAGACAGACAGGAGCTTCACGAAAGAATCCGTGAGCTTTCCATGGAAGCCGGAAAGACCGTCAAGGTAGAGGGCAAGGACAACAATCTGTTAGAGCTGATTGCCGCAGACCCCGCGTTCAACCTTTCCTTAGACGACCTCAAGAAATCCATGGACCCCGCCAAGTACGTTGGCCGCTCCAAAGAGCAGGTAGAAGCCTTCTTAACCAAGGTCATTGCTCCGGTCTTAGAGGAAAACAAAGCCATGCTCGGTGTGAAAGCAGAAATTAATGTGTAAAACAAGAGAACAGGCACCGCCTTACGAGAAATCGTAGGGCGGTTTTTATTTTAAAAAATATTAAGAAATTATATAATGAAATGAATACATAATTATAGTATAATAATCAATAAGAAACTATTGCAAGATACCAATGACAAAACGGAGGTACCATGAAGAGACAAAAATGGGGAGTAATCGGACTGGCAGCCATGCTCGGCATAGCGGCTCTGGGCTGCGGTGAGAAAAAGACAGAGCAGGATAATGGGACGGACAATCCGGCTACGGTAATAAACTGGCAGGAAGAAACCAAGGATACACCGGATGTTGTGCAGGGGCAGGAAACGCTGCCGCCGGAACTGCAGAAACTGGAAAAATGGGAATTGAGCGACCTCTATGAACAGGGAGCACTGTCAGAAGCAGAGTCCGTAAGAAATTCCAATCTCCTGAATGAAGGCCGCTTTGCTTTTGACGAAAACGGTCAGATATATTTTTCGCTGCCGGACACATCGGTTATCTATACATCCGGCAAAAAAGGAGAAAACCTGCGTGTTTTTAAGGACAATCCGGGCTGGTATATGCAGTATATGGACGGATGGCTTTACTACAATGCAGAGAGAGAAAGTCTGCGCCGGGTTAATTGCGAAAGCGGTGAAGAAGAGCCGGTGGCTGAGGACGTCAGGGCGGAATATTTTATAACGGAAGACGGTCTGTACGCAGGTGCGGCGGATGGCGTGGGTGTGTTTGATGGCTCCGATGTAAAGGTATGGGAGTCGGCACCGGGAGAAACCGTTCGTCTGATGATGGGAAACGGTATCATAACAGGTTCTTATCTGGGGGACAACGCAGAGAATTTCGGGAAAGGCTATCTGATAGCCTATCGACTGCAGGATGCAGGCTGCGGTTACATAAGGAAGGATGCCATGTATACCCTTTGGGCGGGAAAATGGTTCAGCTATGCAAATGATGACAATTCCATGGGTACTTTAACACGCCATGTTTATAATCTTGAGAGCGGAGAAGATTTTGATTTGGGAAGTTGTTCCTATTATGCGGTCAGTGACGGAGAGGCTCTGTATTACTGGGACAGCAGGTCTGACGGAACATCTGTTTATAAATGGAAGGAAACAGAAAAACAGGAAATCTGCTTTCTGGAAGGCAGTGATGCGGCAGTTACCCATATGTTTCTGGGACAGGATATGCTGTACTGGATTTTCAGGACATATTCGCAGGATGGAGCGAAACAGACCCTGTATTATTATGATTTAGCCACTGATGAAATGGGAATGGTATATGAACAGGAATAATAAAATCTTTATGTTAATAGCTGTCATGAGTGTGTGCCTGTGGTTTTCCGGATGTGGTTCCCAGCATGACGGTAAGCAGAATAACAATACCGATGTAGCGGAACTGACCATACAGAATCTGAAGGATTATTGTGTGGATGAGGACGGAAAAAATATCTATTTTATTACAACGGAGAACAATACCGTATACAGCTACGGACTGGATGGTACAAAGAACGGAGAATATAGTATTTCCGCAGATGATGCTTACCCGATGCAGTTTGCGGTCTACGGAGAGGAAGACAGCCGGTCATTGTCAAATCTGTGTCTTGCAGGCGGAAAGCTGTATGTATACAGGGAAAATAAGGGAACACTGACAGAACTTGATATGGCAACCGGAGAGCAGAATGTCCTTGCAGTAAGGAAGGATGCCATGTATGTGCAGAAAATGGCAGCAGGAGAAAACACGGTGATGCTGTATGGCTACCGAGGGGGAGAAACGGCAGCCAGCCTGATTGACAAAATGTCAGGAGAAGAGCTTACGGTGCCCGTGGAAAATCCGGCGGCAGTGGCAGTTGCGGAAAAGGACAGTTATTGGATTAATACCTGTGAAAACGGACAATACTGTTTCCGGCTGTACGATGCCGGTACCGGGGAAATTTCGGAAGCCTATGACAGTAATTTTACATATGGAATGTCGGATATTTCTTATGATAAATCGGAAGGCTCCCTGTACGGTTATCTGGTTATGGGACAATATGTGAAGTTTTCCCCCAAAGACCCGAAGGTTGCGGCACGCTATGCGGCTGTAAATATCGAGGATATTCCCGGACACCTGCAGTATGAGGCAGGCAGAATTTTTATAAAATCATCGCAGGAAGAAACGGTGTTTTCTTTTTATCCGGATGCCTTCATAAAGGATAATAAACCGCTGAAAGCCTATACCACATCGGAAATGGCACTCAGTGACTGGGGCGGATATCAGATAGAACTGGAAGTTCTTGACTGGGAGGAACTGGCGTTAAAGATGCTTGCCGGTGATTCGGACTATGATTTTGTTATCACATCCACAGACATGGCGCAGGCGGAAACCATCCGTAATGCCATGATGTATACCCCTATTCCGGAGGAGATGATTTCAGACTATTGGAGCAACTGCTATCCGTGCATCCGGGAAGGTGCTGTTTATCAGGGGGATATCTGGATGCTGCCGCTGAAACTTAGGGCAAAAGGGATTGTTTATCAGGAAGACAATTTAGGCGAGTACGGTGTAAATATGCAGAATGTGCATACGGCGGAAGACTTGTGCGAAGCGGGAAAGGTGCTTTATGAAAACGGACAGGACGGCAGGTACGAAATTTCTTTTCTGAATACCTTTTTACTGCAGGACTACGTGAGAAGGAAGCGCATGGAAGAAGAACAATCGGGAAAGGAGATTTCCTTTGATACGGAAGAATTCCGGCAAATCCTTGCTTTCGTAAAGCAGGAATACCGGGACGGCGGCGATTATCTTCATTCGGAATTTATGAATCATTCATGGGATTATGCTGTGCTGGGCAACGAAAGCCCTGAGGAAGCAAGAAGAAGGAAAGCACAGACGGTCTGCCTGGAAACGGTAGAGGGCGATGCCTGGGATTATGCAAAATATGAGGGAACGACCGGTGTGCATGTCTGCGGAATTCCGGGAATAGCGGGAGAAGCCACGCCGCAGATAACGGCAGATGTATTAATAATAAACCCCAATGCCCCGCACAAAAAAGAAGCTCTGCAGTATGCGGCGCAGATGGCGGAAGCATACTGTGCCCAGCCGGAGAATTTTCTTACTGCAAACAGAGAGCTTTATCCGGAAGACGGTTTTTATGATGACCTGCATCAGTTATACATGACGGGAAGCATCTGTTTCAGCCTGCCGGAAGGATTGTTTGACAGCTATTACCGTTATGGCATGAGCGGGGATGTTTCGGAGGAGGAAGTTATTGAAGAACTGGAACGCAAGGTTAAAATGTATATGGGCGAATAAAGGAAAGCACGGATTTCAGAGAAAAATGAGACTTTGTCTGCTGCCGGTCATGGCAGGACTTGTCCTGTTTTATCTTCTGCCGTTTCTGAAGGTCATTCTTTTTTCATTTCGCAAGGGACAGTTTCAGAAAAAGTTTGTGGGCTTTGCCAATTACGCAGAAGTGCTTGGCAATCCGTATTTCAGGCTGGCACTAAAGAATACGCTCCTTATGATAGGGATATGCGTACCGGTCTTTCTGCTTTTGTCGTTACTTTTGACGATATTTTCGGTGAATACAGGTAAATTGGGACGGTATTTCAGAAAGCTGGTGTTTTTGCCGCTCTTTATGCCGTCCGTCAGCATCACGGCTGCCTTTACTTTATTTCTGCCGGACAGGGGAACCCCGGTTCCCGTCTATGTCATGTTTTTATGGAAGTACCTGGGAATGGGTATCGTTATACTCACCGCTGCGTATTTGTCCGTGCCGTATGAAATTTACGAAGCGGCACAGATGGACGGAGCAGGGAAAATGGTAACGCACTTAAAAATTACACTTCCGCTCATGAAAAAAGCCATTCAGTTTGTGGGTGTCATGGGCGTGGTATACTGCTTCAGAACCTTCCGGGAGAGCTATCTGTACTACGGACAGAATTATCCGCCTGATTACAGTTATACCCTTCAGTATTATATGAACAATCAATTCCTGAAATTAAATTATCAGTTCATGGCTGCCGCATCGGTTATCATTGTCCTGTTAATAGCGGTTTTTGTGACAGTGGGAAGCGGCGTTTTTCACAGGGAGGAAAAGCATGCATAAAAAACAAAAAAAGGGACGCCTGCGGAGTGTTACAGAGGGTGTTTGCTTAATACCCCTTTCTGCCGTATGTGTTCTGCCGTTTCTCTGGATGTGCGGGAAAATACGGATAAAAGATTTTTACCTGCTTTTAATAGAAGAATTCTGGTTTTATCCGAAGTACTGGTATTCGTTAGGGATAGCGGCAGCGATAGGAACCGGAGCAGCCGTTTTGTCCTTCCTTGCGGCAGTCGGGCTGCAATGGGGAAATATAAAAGGAAAAAAAGCAATTCTGTTTCTGGTTCTGCTTCTTATGCTGATGCCGCTGCAGGCAACCCTGCTTCCGACTTATATCGGCTTGCGTGACATGCATATGCTGAATTCACCGTTTGCGCTGATACTGCCCATGCTGTGCTCACCGTTTGCTTTTTATCTGATGTACCAATATGTGGAAACAGTACCGACGGAAATCGTGGAGGCTGCCAGACTGGAAACCTCTTCGCTTTGCAAAATACTGTGGCATGCCCTGCTGCCCCAGATAAAGGGCAGTGTGGCTGCTGTATTTGTGTTCATGTTTGCAGAGGGTTTTAATATGGTGGAACAACCGCTTTATTTTGTAAAAGAGGATGTACTGCGGCCGCTGTCGGTTATTGCGGAAGAGTACATACAGGGAAAGGAACAACTGCTGTATGCCGTCGGAGTGCTTTGCCTGATACCCATTCTGCTGCTTTACGCGGTTTATGAAGAGGAATTGTCGGACGGCATGGGACGGCTAAAGGGGTAGAAGATATGAAAAAGAAAAAAACAGGGATAGCTGCCATTACTTTCTTTACACTGCTGCTTATCGGTACTTTTTTTCACAAAAAAATAGATGGTCTGTTCCGCATGAAGGTGGCGGCGGTTTACCCGCAGGATTGCCGTGTGGAAACGGAGTCTGTGGTAGAGATTGACGGAGAAGAAATACCGGTCACGACAGAAGAAGTGTATCTTTCCCTGCCAGCTGCCGCTGTCCATGACGGTATGGTTTTTGTACTGGAAACAAAAAAGGTGCCCTACGGAAGCTACGAAGCGGTGTATCTGAGAGCCGTGGAGGTGGCAAAAAACGCAGAGGAAACGGGCGGCGATATGGTTTACATAAAAGACGGCATTTTGCGTTCGGAACGGGTTGTTGCCACATTTGACGACCGGTTACAGGATGGAATGAGAGTGGTGGAAGAATAAACAATAAACAGAGCAAAGGATACAAAAGACATGAGCTATTTTCTTTACCTGAAACAATCTTTTCGGCGCAGACCCATGTGGCATCTGAACATATATGTGATTATTACGTGTGCGCTTATTCTGCCGCTTTTGTTTTCCATTTACCTGGACAGCAGCAGTTACGGATGGAGCCAACAGCTTATCAGTATGGCAAAAGGAGAAACTTTTCATATAGCAAATGCGGATGAGAAGGATGCGGAAGTTTTTCGGAATATCGAAGGATTGTCGGAACCATATTGGGAAGACGGTACGGTTTATGTGCATATCCTGGATGACAAACAGTGGAAAAATACGGAAGCGATGCAGTATTTTGGTTCCTTACTTCAAAAAAGACTGAAAACCGCAGACAATACGATGCTGCATATTACCGCTTATGATTACGATACCGCCCATGGAATTTCCCATGATGCACAGGAAGCAGGCGGACAGGTAATCATAAGAATTTTAAGTGTGTTTATCATGTTTATTTCCGCAGGCATCATGAAGTCTGCCTATGAAAATCATCTGCGGCGTTTTCAGTCGGACATGGCAATCTTAAGTTCCTGCGGAGCGGATAACCGTCAAATCAACAGACTTTATTTTGCGGAATTTACTGTTCTGTTTTTCTGCGCTGCCATCAGTGCGGTCCTGATTGCAGCAGGCACGATGAAACTGCTGTTTCACTTTTATCTGGAAGTGAAAGAGGGTCAGGGAATTGCCTGGCTTATATTTAAGATAGAACCGGTACATACCATTTTGTGTATTGTGGTTTTCGGACTCATTCTTTCAGGAACGTTAGGGCATGTTCTGAAGGAAAAGAAAGAAAAATCCGTATGGAGCCGGATGAAAGAAGATATCCAGACAGCAGACAGCCGGAAAAGAACGAAATGGAAGCTTTCCTTTTTGTCATCCCCTGAAAAATCCCTGACCGCCATTTGGAAACAGCGGACAAACCGGGAGTACCGAAGTTGTATTGCGGTGGCGGTTCCTGTCATGACGATTTTTTTGTTTTTATTCGGCTATTTATCCCTGGACATTGCCATGATGGAAAAGCCGCAGGAATATGAGCTGTGGATTTACAAGCGGGTATCTGTCTACGGAGGTTTTACACAGGGAGAGCTCGATTTTTTGAACCGGCTTAACGATGTGGAAAGCACAGAGTGCGTGCAGGAAAGCGGAAATGACTCTTTTGCCGTAAATGCGGGAATAAATAATTTGTATGTGGATTTGGTTAAGGTGAAACTGCATGATGCGGGTGAACACAAAAATACGGCAGAAAAAATAGAAAATTATTTTCAGAAGGGAAGTATTTCCCTGCTGGACAGGCAGGAAGAGGTGGAAAGAGCACAGGTTATGAACAAAGGCATTTATCTTTTGCTTATGTTCCTGTTTGCCGTATTGTTTCTGTTTATGATGCTGATTATTTACATGAGGCTGAGCAGTTATATCTGGGACAGCCGGAAAACGGCAAGGATTTTATCCCTTATCGGCGCTACAAAGAACATGGTCTATGCATCATTTATCAGGCAGGGGCTTGAAAATGCCATGGTGGCTGTACTGATACCGCCGGTGGTCAGCATTTTGCTGGTGAGTGTAACGACTGCATCAACCGGCATGGGACTTCCTTTTTCCATTACACTTGTCCTTACTTATCTTATATGCGGTATTATGACGGTTTCCGCTTTTGTTTTGCCGGTGTACCGTCAGTTAAAGAAACAGTTAAAAAATTACAGGTAGAAATTCGGAGAAACCAAGATGAGCCAGATAGAAATAAAGAATTTGACCCAAAAGTTTATACAGGGCAGTAACGAAATTTATGCGGTAAACAATGTCAGCATGCAGATAGAAAAGGGAGAAATGGTGGCGATTACGGGACAGTCCGGTTCGGGAAAGACAACACTGCTCAATCTGATAGGCGGAATAGAAACACCCACCTCCGGTTCGGTTTTCTTTGACGGAATAAATATCTGTGAACTGGACAACGGGGAACTGTCAAAACTGCGGCGTACTAAAATAGGCTATGTTTTTCAGGATTTTAATCTGATACCTATTTTGACGGTGGAGGAAAACATTCAGATGCCATGGCTGCTTAACTCCCAGAAAGTGAATAAGGAAAGACTCCGGGAAATCGAACACTTTCTGGGCCTGGAGGAGCGTGCTCATCACCTGCCGTCAGAGCTTTCGGGCGGTCAGAGGCAGCGGGCAGCCATAGCGAGAGCACTGATAAACCGCCCGGATATCATACTGGCGGACGAACCCACCGGAAATCTGGACAGGCAGATGGCGGATGAAATTATGGAGTATTTTATCCGGTTAAATAAGGAAAACATCACGGTTATTCTGGTGACACATGAGGAGCGCTATGCGGAAATGTGTTCCCGGAAAATCGTAATCAGTGACGGCAGGATACTTATAGATTAAAATTTTTTCTCGGATGTTTAGTGGTTAAAATATCTTTTTGTTTTGCCATGGCGACATGGGTATAAATTTCCGTAATATTAATGGAGCTATGCCCGAGCATTTCCTGAATGTAACGAATGTCCACATCTTCCTCCAGTAAGCAGGTAGCAAATGTATGACGGAACATATGAGGAGTGATATGTAAATCAATAGAGGCAAGAGCAGAGTATTTATTTAACATTCTCCGGACGGATTGGTCGGACAAAGGAGTGCCGGACTGATTGACAAAAAAATGTCTGCATTCCTTAATTTGCGGATAAAAATTATTTTTATATTCCATCAAAATACGGATGACAGTATCGTTTCCGATATGGATACGTCTTTCTTTACTTCCTTTGCCGTATATGAGAACGGTTCCTTCCGATAAATTAACACTGTCATTTCTTAGCGAACACAGTTCTGAAATCCGCATGCCGGTGGAAAACAGAAGCTCCACAACGGCAGCATCTCTTAAAGCATTTCTTTTCTGATATTCATTTGGGGCATTATTTAACTGCCGGTAAATGGTTGCTAAAAATACTTCTACGGTATGCAGCGGAATTGTTTTAGGTAAAATGACAGGTTCACGAAAACGAATTCTAATTTTATTAAATGGATTTCGGTCAAGAATATCCTTGTATTCCAGATAATGAAAAAATGCTTTTAAAGTCGCAATCTTTCTTTTTACGGTTTTGGGTTTGTATTGCTGATGCAGGGAAGCAATGTAGTTTTCAAGTATTTCGGGGGTGATTTCGGAAACTTCTTTCGTAGGAATGTTCTCGGAAAATTGCCTTAGGTCGATGTAATATGCTTTCCGTGTCTTTTCATCCAGGCGCTTTTGCATATGACAGTAATGCAGGTAGCTTTCCATAAGGGAATGTAAATTATCCATAATAATCTCCTTTGTAATAAATTCGTTCTTAAGGATATATCATACATATATTTGGGGATATTGAAAATCGGTATGGGATAAAATGGGGTATGGAAGAGGTGGTTTTAAGATATTTCACAAATTACAAGATATAAAATTTAATATTTTACATGACAAGACAAAAATGTCAAAGGAATATCTGGAAAAATGGTTAAAAAACAACTCGACTATTATTCCTTTTACAAATATGAAAAAATATGCTGTAATAGAAATACAAAGCACTATGAAAGATATGCTTAGCATAAATAGGGGAATAATATGAATTTTGTTGAACATAAAAGAAATAAAAAGATATGGCTTGCTGTAGCCGGAGCTGTAACGGCTGGTTTATGCATATTGGTTTTGACAAATAAGGTCTTCAAGAGTATGGAGAGGAGTACTCTTCTGCCTGTAAAAAAACAAGCGGAAAAAGTAACAGAGGTGGTTGGGAGCATTGCACAGGCAGCTCTTCAAACACAAAAAAATATTGCTGTAAAAGAAGCATTTCCAGCTTTGGACGAGGAATATGAGTTAGTGTATGCCAACATTCCCATTTTTCAATTTGGTACAACCGGCTCTTATTTCAAGGATACGGACCTCTATGCGGATTTATACCGCAAAGAGATTTGGGAGAACGGCAAAGAAGGAGTGGAACTTAGTCTGTGGGCTGACAGAAGAGAAATCTGGCATACGATAAAGAACGGGGACGAAAAGAATTTTACTCTCTATCCTTTGTTCTGGCAGGAGAATTCTACAAACATTACCTCAAATCAGTATATTTCTTATTATGTAATAGAAAGAGAAGACAATGTGTATCTGATGAGGTATCGAATGGAGGAAAGAGGTAAAGAGATAACTTTGTACTATAAGGTGTTTGGAATTGCGGGGACTTCTTTATTACATACTGCCAGCGAGGTACCTTATGATGCCGGCAGTATATCGTTTTATCTGGTAACTGACGGTATGACAGAGCCGGAAGCAACATTTCCGGTGGAACGGATGGCTGCCTTTTATGATACGGTGAAAAGTTACATGGAGAATGGTATTTCCATTGCTAAGGACAACCAGGCAGCCTCCTATTTGTATGATATTTTTCCTTGGCTTCCCGAAATGGCTGCCGGACAGCAAATCAATATAGAAGATATGCATTCTGTTCGGGAGGTGCTTATACAGGTTCAAAAATTCCTTCCGGTGGATGAGTCCGTTACCATGCCGGAACTTTCGTCCGACGGAAAGTATTTTATTACAGGAAATTACTACAGTAATGAGGATGAAAGTTTTCTGACGGTGAAAAGGAAAGAAGATGGCTCTTACGAGGGGATACTTCTCATTGATAATGTGCTCTATACACGGTTTGAAGGAGAATGCCGGAATGGAATTCTGACGGCCGTGCAAAGCATAGAGGAGTCGGAGAAACCCCAAAATGAAATGAAAATCTCTTTTGAAAATGGGAAAGCAACGGTAACATTTTCAAACAAATTAGAGATAAATTCTATCGGGGAAGGAGCCGTATTTACTTTTGACAGTCATGCAAAACCGGAGGAATTCCGGAACTTAAAAAATGCTTACCCTATCACAAAATAAAAATCAGGAAAGAAACAATATAATTGACCATGCAAATCCAATATGATAACATTTTATATTATAAATATATAAAATGGCATCAGGAGAGAAAGCATGGTTCCGCAAAAAAGTACACAAGAAGAAATCGGCAGTAAGATTAAACAGCTTCGGACAGAAAAGAAGATGACACAGGCAGAATTGGCAGAAAAGATGAATGTATCCTCTTCGGCAATATCTAAATGGGAAAGAGGTCTGACTGGTCTGGACATTCATACTGCATGTGAATTGGCTGATATTTTTGAAATTTCTGTATCAGAATTAACAGGAAAACCATCGGGGGATGAGGAAAATACAGAAAAACAGGAGGGTGTGGAAGATACAGAAAAACAGGAGGGTGTGGAAGATACAGATACGCAGCAGAAGACACATAAATATAAAGGATTATGGATGTTTATGGGGGGATGCCTTCTGCTGTTTATCCTATATTTTTGCTTCTTTTCTCCGGTTAAGGAAAAGGATAAGTTTACAGCAGACATTGTAGATGAGTTCCGGAGGGAAACAGCGGGGCAATGGGGTGATGGACCCGCATATTATATAGCGGTGGAGTATCAGGGCCAACTTACGGATGAAACAGTGGATTTTTATGCAGAGGAAATAAAGAAGAAATATCGGCAGCAGCTTGATGAGACAGGTGCAATTTATGTTTCGTTCTGGGAAGATTACCCTGGGAGAGAGTATATAGAGAAGTCAGATAGTTTTTGTATTATTTATCCAACATGGGAGGAGTAGGGGAAGGAGAAAAATATGAAAAAATATATTTTAGGTATTATAGCAGTAACTGTATTCTTTTGCTGTCCATTATGGGTTTCAGCATCGGATGTAAAAGGATATTCCCAGGCAGAAAGTCAGGGAGAAGTACAGTATTTGCAAATGAGCGGATATACAGAAGAGGGAATTTTCTATGAGGTTGGAGAAGAAAAGATACTTCGTGCCTCGGAAAACTCCATTACAGTAGAGAGAAAGGTACGGTATGAGGGAAAAGTAATTCCCAACCGGACATTGCTATGGACAGAAAAGATAGGCAGCTACACGTATTCGGGTACACTTTCCTTAGCAAAGTTTGCTTATTTAAACGGAGTAACAACGGCAACTTATCAGGGAACCTTGTATAAACAATAAAATAACCTTGCGAAAAGCATTTCGGTTTTTCTATAAATATACAGAATTAAGAAGTTCTGTTTTGAGGAGAAGCCGGAATGCTTTTTTACTTTCTGTTTTAAGGAAATTATAAGAAATTAAATAATGAAATAAAAGCATTGTTATAGTATAATTTATAAATATAAAGAAAAATTGCAAAAACGAAAAGAATAGATGAAAAGGAAATTACAATACGAGGGAGGAAACAAACGTGAAAAGGAAGAAAGGATACTTAAACTTAATAAGAAATGCTCTGCTTATGGCAGCCAGTCTGGCTTTCCTTGCCGGCTGCGGCGGAAAAGGAGACGGAAGCAGTGCGGAATTACCGCAGCGGGCAGGTGTGGAGGACTTGGGGATTTATTATTCGGTGGAAGAGGAAAGCTTTCTGAA
>CAVHWP010000011.1:0-76237 GCA_963639875.1 Bacteroidaceae bacterium | reverse complement strand
GCATCAGAGTTATGGGCGGCTCTACAAGAAGATATGCACAGATTGGCGATATCATTGTTGCTTCTGTTAAAGATGCAACACCAGGCGGCGTTGTAAAAAAAGGTGATGTAGTAAAGGCTGTTGTCGTTCGTTCCGTTAAAGGCGCACGTCGTAAAGATGGTTCTTACATCAAATTTGATGAAAATGCTGCAGTAATCATCAAAGATGACAAGACTCCGAGAGGAACTCGTATCTTTGGACCGGTAGCGAGAGAACTTCGTGAGAAGCAGTTCATGAAGATTGTTTCCCTTGCACCCGAAGTATTATAAGGAGGTATCCCATGGCTACATTAAAAATCAAAAAAGGTGATACCGTAAAGGTCATCGCCGGCAAAGATAACGGCAAAGAGGGCAAAGTTATTGCCGTAGACCACAAGAACAGCAAAGTAACAGTAGAAGGTGTAAACATGATTACAAAGCATGCAAAACCTTCTCAGGCTAACCCCAACGGCGGAATTCTTCAGAAAGAAGCTCCGATTGACCTGTCCAACGTAATGTACGTTCACGAAGGCAAGGTTACCAGAATCGGCTTCAAGGTAGAAGACGGCAAAAAAGTTCGTGTTGCTAAGACAACCGGCAAAGTGATTGATTAATTCGGGGAAGGAGGAAACAAAGCGTGAGCAGACTTAAAGATTTATATAACAGTGAAATTAAAGACGCCATGGTTAAGAAGTTCGGTTACAAGAACGTAATGGAAATCCCCAAGATTGACAAGATCGTAATCAACATGGGCGTTGGTGAAGCAAAGGAAAACGCAAAGGTTCTGGAAGGCGCTGTTAAGGATATGGAAACCATTACCGGACAGAAAGCTATTCTGACCAAGGCTAAGAATTCCGTAGCAAACTTCAAAATCCGTGAAGGTATGCCTATCGGATGCAAGACCACCTTACGTGGTGACAAGATGTATGAGTTTCTGGATCGTCTGGTAAACTTAGCATTACCCCGTGTACGTGACTTCAGAGGTGTAAACCCTAACGCATTCGACGGCAGAGGTAACTATGCACTTGGTATTAAGGAACAGATTATCTTCCCTGAAATCGAATATGATAAGGTAGATAAAGTAAGAGGTATGGATATCATTATCGTAACCACTGCAAAGACAGATGAAGAGGCACGTGAATTATTAAAATTATTCAACATGCCCTTCGCTAAATAGGAGGTAAATTCATGGCTAAGACATCTATGAAGTTAAAACAGCAGCGTAAGCCCAAGTTCTCTACCCAGGCTTACACACGTTGCAAGATCTGCGGACGTCCCCATTCTGTTTTAAGAAAATATGGAATTTGCAGAGTTTGCTTCCGTGAACTTGCATACAAGGGACAGATTCCCGGCGTGAAGAAAGCAAGCTGGTAGGATGAAAAGATTTACTAAGCCGGTAAAAAACACCGACTAAGAAAATCTATATTTCATCCCCGGAAGAATGCCTGCGGCATTCTTTGGGGCTTGCACGGTACCATCTGAAGTTTATCAGACTCGTCAGAGTCTGGTTTTCGAGATGGAAACGTAATTTAAGCATGGTTCAAGTCAAAATTATAAGGAGGAAACTAAATCATGACTATGAGTGATCCTATTGCAGATATGCTTACAAGAATCCGTAACGCAAACACTGCAAAACATGACACAGTTGATGTTCCTTCTTCCAAAATGAAACTGGCTATTGCACAGATTTTATTAGAAGAAGGCTATATTAAGAAATACGATATCGTAGAAGAAGGCAATTTCAAGACCATCCGCATTACCTTAAAGTACAATGCAGATAAGACTGAAAGAATCATCTCCGGTATCAAGAGAATCAGCAAACCCGGTCTTCGTGTATATGCCGGCAAGGAAGATCTGCCTAAGGTACTCGGCGGACTCGGTATTGCAATCATTTCCACAAACCAGGGTGTTGTAACCGACAAGAAGGCAAGAGAGCTGCAGGTAGGCGGCGAAGTTCTTGCATTCGTATGGTAATTAACCGGAAACTATAAACCTAATAAAATATTATAGGAGGTACGGGCATGTCACGTATAGGTAGAATGCCAATCGCAATTCCTGCAGGCGTAACTGTAGAGGTTGCAGAAAATAACAAAGTGACCGTTAAGGGTCCTAAGGGAACTCTTGAGAGAGTTCTTCCTCACGAGATGGAAATCAAAGTTGAGGGCGCAGAAGTAGTAGTTTCAAGACCCAATGATTTAAAGAAAATGAAATCTTTACATGGTTTAACCAGAACGCTTATTCATAACATGGTAGTCGGTGTTACCGAAGGTTATGAAAAGAAGCTGGAAGTAAACGGTGTAGGTTACAGAGCAGCTAAGTCCGGTAAGGTTCTGACCTTATCCTTAGGATACTCTCATCCCGTAGAGATGACCGATCCCGAAGGTATCGAAACAGTTCTTGACGGACAGAACATCATTATCGTAAAAGGTATTGATAAAGAAAAAGTTGGCCAATTCGCAGCTGAAATCAGAGATAAGAGAAGACCTGAACCTTACAAGGGCAAGGGTATTAAGTATGCTGATGAGACAATCAGACGTAAAGTTGGTAAGACTGGTAAGAAATAATAGATAAGGAGAGTATGAAAATGGTTAGTAAAGAATCAAGACAAGAAATTCGTGTTAAAAAGCACATGAGAATACGTAACCGTTTCAGCGGTACTGCCGAAAGACCCCGTCTGGCCGTATTCAGAAGCAATAATCATATGTATGCTCAAATTATCGACGATACAGTTGGTAACACATTAGTATCTGCTTCTACTCTTGAAAAAGAAATCAAGGCAGAGCTGGAAAAGACCAATAACGTTGATGCAGCAGCATATCTTGGAACTGTAATTGCAAAGAGAGCACTGGAAAAAGGCATCTCTGAAGTAGTCTTTGATAGAGGCGGCTTTATATACCAGGGTAAAATCGCAGCATTAGCTGAAGCAGCCAGAGAAGCTGGCTTACAATTCTAGGAAAGGGAGAAGACATATGAAACAGACAATCGTAGATGCAAGTCAGCTTGAATTAATGGATAAGGTCGTTGTTATTAAGCGTGTATCCAAGACTGTAAAGGGTGGACGCACCATGCGTTTCACCGCTTTAGTAGTAGTTGGTGACGGCAACGGTCATGTAGGCGCAGGACTTGGCAAGGCTGTAGAAATTCCTGAAGCAATCCGCAAGGGTAAAGAAGATGCCATGAAGCACATCGTAAATGTTGCTATGGATGAAAACAACAGTATTACACACGACTTCATTGGTACTTATGGCTCCGCTAATGTTCTTTTGAAGAAAGCTCCCGATGGTACCGGTATCATCGCTGGTGGTCCTGCTCGTATCGTTTGCGAACTTGCAGGTATCAAGAATATCCGTACCAAATCTCTGGGCTCCAACAATAAGCAGAACGTAGTTCTGGCAACCATTGCAGGTTTAAGCAAGCTGAAGTCCCCGGAAGAAGTAGCTAAAAACCGTGACAAATCAGTAAACGAAATCCTCGCTTAATCGGACAACCGGTTAGACAAATGGTTTGAAAGGAGAAAAAAGACAATGGCAGAGAATAAAATGTTAAAAATCACATTAGTTAAGTCCACCATTGGAGCTGTTCCCAAGAACAAGGCAACAGCGCTTTCCATGGGACTGAGAAAACTGAACAAGTCTGTTATCCTTCCGGATAATGCAGCTACAAGAGGACAGATTCAGCAGATTAGTCATTTAATTAAAGTAGAAGAAGTATAAACGGATAGGAGGTGTCAGAATGGAATTATCAAATTTAAGACCCGCAGAAGGTTCCAAGCACAGTGATAATTTTAGAAGAGGCCGTGGACATGGTTCAGGTAATGGCAAGACTGCCGGTAAGGGACATAAGGGACAGAAAGCACGTTCCGGAGCACCCAGAATCGGTTTTGAAGGTGGTCAGATGCCTTTATACAGACGTATTCCTAAGAGAGGCTTCACCAACAGAAATACAAAGGATATCGTTGCAATCAACTTAAGTGCTCTTGAAGTTTTCGATAACGGCAGCACCGTAGATGTAAATGCACTTATGGAAGCAGGCATTATCAAGAACCCCAGAGATGGCGTAAAGATCCTTGGAAATGGAGAGTTAACTAAGAAGCTTACGGTTAAAGCTGATGCGTTCAGCGCTTCTGCTAAAGAAAAAATCGAAGCTCTTGGTGGAAGTGCAGAGGTGATGTAATATGCTTACAACACTGAAAAATGCATTCAAAATCAAGGACATCAGAAAAAAAATCTTTTATACCTTCGTAATGCTCGTTATTATCCGTATCGGCTCTACACTGCCGGTACCGGGCATTGACGGAGAAACCTTCCGTACCTGGTTTGCACAGCAGACCAGCGGAATGGGAGGCGCACTTAGCTTCTTTGATGCCATTACAGGTGGTTCCTTTACCAATATGTCCATCCTGTCATTGAACATCAACCCGTACATCACATCCTCCATTATCATTCAGCTTCTTACCATTGCAATTCCGAAGCTGGAAGAAATGCAGAAGGACGGCGAGGACGGCAGAAAGAAGTTAGCATCCATTACCCGTTACGTTACCGTTGCACTGGCACTGATTCAGGCGTCCGCAATGGCAATCGCATTCTCCAATCAGGGTATCATGGAGCGTAATGCAATCAATATCATTACCGCTATCGTAACCATGACGGCAGGTAGTGCATTCCTTATGTGGGTCGGTGAAAGAATTACCGAAAACGGCGTTGGAAACGGTATTTCCATTGTCCTGGTAATCAACATCATTTCCCGGCTGCCGCAGGATCTTTACAATCTGTATCAGCAGTTCGTGAAGGGCAAGCCTTTCGCAAGCGCCGCTCTTGCAGCCGTAATCATTCTGGCAATCATCGTTCTGATGGTTGTACTGGTTATCATCTTAAACGACGGTACACGTAAGATTCCCGTGCAGTACGCACAGAAAGTACAGGGCAGAAGACTTGTAGGCGGACAGTCCTCCAGTATTCCCTTAAAGGTAAATACCGCAGGCGTTATCCCCATCATCTTCGCACAGTCCTTACTTCAGTTCCCGCTGATTATCAGCTCCTTTGTAAAATACAACACCGCAGGTGTGTGGGCAGAAATCTTAAAGTACTTAAACTCCAGTAACTGGTGCAGCTTACAGCAGCCCCGGTACACGATTGGTATGTTAGTATACATCGTACTGGTTATCTTCTTTGCTTACTTTTATACTTCCATTACCTTCAATCCTTTGATGGTAGCGGACAACATGAAGAAGCAGGGTGGATTTATCCCCGGTATCAGACCCGGCAAGCCGACAAGTGATTACCTGACAAAGGTTCTTAACTATGTCATCTTCATCGGTGCGGTCGGTCTTACCATTATCGGTATTCTGCCATACATCTTCAACGGTATTTTCAAAGCAAGCGTTTCCTTCGGTGGAACCAGCCTTATCATTATCGTAAGTGTTATTCTGGAGACCATGAAACAGATTGAGTCCCAGATGCTTGTCAGAAATTACAAAGGTTTTTTGAATGATTAAAAATTAAGGTATCCGGAGGAAACCCCGGATACTTTTTTTCATTTCCCCATTGTTTTTTTTCATTATCATGTTGCAAACATTGCAAATACACTGTAAAATAAGTAATGTTAGGCTTATAAAGCACAGAAAGGCATGGTGAATATATGAAGATAATTATGTTGGGCGCTCCGGGCGCAGGCAAAGGTACACAGGCCAAGATGATTGCAGACAAATATCAGATTCCTCACATTTCCACAGGAGATATTTTCCGCGCAAACATCAAGAACGGCACAGAACTTGGTAAAGAGGCAAAGAAGTATATGGATCAGGGACTTCTGGTACCCGATGAACTGACTGTAAAAATTCTTTTGGACAGAGTGGCACAGCCCGACTGTGCAAACGGTTACGTGCTGGACGGTTTCCCCAGAACCATTCCCCAGGCAGAAGTACTGGACAAAGCACTTACCGAATTAAACGATAAAATCGATTATGCAATCAACGTAGACGTTCCCGATGAAAACATCGTAAAGAGAATGTCCGGCAGACGCGCATGCGTAGCCTGCGGTGCAACCTATCACATCGAGCACATTCCTCCCAAGAAGGAAGGCGTATGCGACAAGTGCGGCGAGACCCTTATTCTTCGTGACGATGACAAGCCGGAAACCGTCTTAAACCGTCTGAAGGTTTACCATGACCAGACACAGCCCCTGATTGATTTCTATACCAAGAAGGGCGTATTAAAGAGCGTAGACGGCACTGTGGATATGCAGGATGTCTTTGCATCCATCGTTGCCATCTTAGGTTAAGAAAGGCAGAAGAAATGGCTATAACAGTAAAATCCGCAAGAGAAATTGAACTCATGCGGGAATCCTGCAAGCTGCTTGCAGATGTATTCCAGAACATGGAGAGAGCGGTAAAACCGGGAATGTCCACCATGGACATCAACATTCTCGGAGACAAACTTATCAGGGCACACGGATGCATTCCCAACTTCTTACATTACAACGGATATCCGGCATCCATCTGCGTATCCGTAAATGATGAGGTCGTACACGGCATCCCCATGAAGCATCATATTTTACAGGAAGGTGATATCGTCAGCCTGGATGCGGGCCTTATTTACAAAGGATATCACTCCGATATGGCAAGAACCATTGCAGTAGGCGAAGTCAGCGAAGAAGCAAAGCTTTTAATGGAAAGAACCAAGCAGAGCTTTTTTGAAGGTATTAAGTATGCCAAAGACGGCAACCATCTTCATGACATTTCCAATGCGATTGATGCTTACATTTCACAGTTTGGCTATGGTATCGTAAGAGACCTTGTGGGTCACGGTATCGGTACCGCACTGCACGAAGATCCCCAGATTCCCAACTTCGCACAGAAGAGAAAGGGGCCCAGACTGCAGGCAGGTATGACACTGGCAATCGAACCCATGATAAACATCGGAAGACCCGATGTCGTATGGCTGGATGATGACTGGACGGTTGTTACGGAAGACGGTTCCCTTTCCGCACATTATGAGAATACCATTCTTATAACAGACGGCGAGCCCGAAATCCTGACCCTCTATTAATCCCGTTAATAAAGGAGAAGTCCATGGAGACATTAACAGGTATGTATGCCTATTCCAAGGCCGGTCACGATAAAGGAACACTGTACCTTATTATAAAAGAGGATAAAGAGTCTGTCACACTTTGTGACGGACTCCTTAAAACCATAGAGCATCCCAAGAAAAAGAATAAAAAACATATTCAGCCGGTAAAAAGAAGCGATGACGCACTGCGGACAAAGCTTCTGGCAGGGGATGCCATCCGAAATGAGGAAATCAAAAGAAGCATCAAAATCATGGAAAGTGAGGAGGTAAAAAATGTCTAAGGCAGATGTAATCGAAATCGAGGGAACCGTTATTGAAAAGCTTCCCAACACCATGTTCCAGGTAGAACTGGAAAATGGACACAAGGTTCTGGCACACATCAGCGGCAAGCTGAGACAGAATTTCATTCGTATTCTTCCGGGCGATAAGGTAACTTTGGAATTATCCCCCTACGATTTGTCAAAAGGAAGAATTATCTGGAGAGATAAATAAATTTTTATCTCTGCAAATTTTCTAAAAAATACTTGTAAACCAAGCAACTACATGCTATAATGTAAAACGGTCTTTTTTGAAAGGAGGGTTTAACGTGAAGGTTAGATCATCAGTAAAACCGATTTGCGAAAAGTGCAAAATCATCAAAAGAAAAGGACGTATCAGAGTAATCTGCGAAAATCCGAAACACAAACAGAGACAGGGATAATCACCAACTTGGTTTTATAAATCAAGTATGTGAGTTCTTGTCCCATTATTGTATGCGGCTGAAAATACCCGTGTAATAAAAACACGGGCTTTTTATAGATAATGGCGGAGCTTACGGGAGATTACTTGTTGATACCGGTTCGGTATGTCCGTTCCGGAAAGATCGGATTGAACGATTGACGTCCGGTTGGGTGAAAGCCCCAATCAACTTAGTAACTATTGAATGGAGGAAAACGTAAATGGCTCGTATTGCAGGTGTTGACTTACCTAGAGAAAAACGTGTGGAGATTGGTTTGACTTATGTCTACGGAATTGGCAGAGTAACAGCAAACAAAATCCTCGCAGAAGCAGGTGTAAATCCTGATACCCGTGTCAGAGAGCTGACAGATGACGAAGTAAAGAAAATCAGTGAAGCTATCGAAAAGTTAGACGTAACTGTAGAAGGTGATTTAAAGAGAGAAATCGCTTTGAACATTAAGAGATTACAGGAAATCGGCTGCTATCGTGGCGTTCGTCATCGTAAAGGTCTGCCCGTTCGTGGTCAGAAAACAAAGACCAATGCAAGAACACGTAAGGGTCCTAAGCGTACAGTAGCAAACAAGAAGAAATAATTGACTTCTTGACTGTACCAACCAGACAAATATTTTCGTAACTGTAGACAAAATTGAGAAAGTAGGTTAGTTTATCATGGCTAAGAAAGCAACAGTAGCTAATAAGAAAGTCGCTAAGAAGCGCGTAAAGAAAAACGTTGAACGTGGACAGGCACATATTCAGTCTTCTTTTAACAATACCATTGTTACTCTGACTGATAGCGAAGGCAATGCATTAAGCTGGGCAAGTGCCGGTGGTCTTGGATTTAGAGGTTCAAAGAAATCTACTCCGTATGCAGCTCAGATGGCAGCAGAAACCGCTACCAAGGCTGCTTTAATTCATGGATTAAAGACAGTAGATGTATTTGTAAAGGGACCTGGTTCAGGACGTGAAGCAGCAATCCGTGCTCTTTCAGCATGCGGTCTGGAAGTAACAAGCATTCGTGACGTAACACCCGTTCCTCACAACGGATGCCGTCCGCCTAAGAGACGTCGTGTGTAGTACCTTGTACTGACATGGCATTTAACATGAGTTGGAAGAAAGTAGCGTAATTACGCACTGTAAACAATAGTAAGAGGCTCGACCTCACAGAAAGGAATTAAAACAATGGCAGTTAATAAAGTACCTGTACTGAAAAGATGTAGAAGCTTAGGTCTTGAACCCGCATACCTGGGTTATGACAAGAAATCCAACAGAACCTCTGCAAGAGCAGGCAAGAAGATGAGCGAGTATGGTCTTCAGTTAAGAGAGAAGCAGAAAGCAAAATTCATCTACGGCGTTCTGGAAAAGCCTTTCAGAAACTACTATGAAAAGGCCGACAGAATGAAGGGCATGACCGGTGAAAACCTTATGACTCTTCTGGAGAGCAGACTTGACAGCATCATTTTCAGAATGGGATTTGCAAGAACAAGAAGAGAAGCAAGACAGATCGTTGGACATAAGCATGTATTAGTAAACGGCAAGTGCATCAACGTACCTTCCTATTTAGTTAAAGCTGGGGATGTAATCGAAATCAGAGAAAAATCCAAATCTTTACAGAGATACAAAGACATCGTAGAAGTTACCGGCGGAAGATTAATTCCCGAGTGGCTGGATGTTGATATCGAAGCATTAAAAGGAACTGTAAAGGCACTCCCTACCAGAGAACAGATCGATGTTCCCGTAGACGAGATGCTTATTGTCGAATTATATTCTAAATAAGCCTTAATTAAAATTGTTCGTAAAGGAGGGTATTTGCAGTGTTTGATTTTGAAAGACCTAATATTGAGGTTGCTGAGATTTCCGAAGACAAAAAGTATGGCAGATTCGTGGTTGAACCTTTGGAAAGAGGTTACGGCATTACACTCGGTAATTCTTTAAGAAGAATTATGCTTTCTTCCCTGCCCGGCGCAGCAGTCAGCCAGGTGAAGATTGAAGGTGTGTTACACGAATTCAGTTCCATTCCCGGAGTAAAAGAAGATGTAACCGAGATTATCATGAATATCAAGAGTCTTGCAATCAGAGATAACAGCGAAACCAACGAGCCTAAGACCGCTTATATCGAGTTTGAAGGCGAAGGTGTGGTACACGCTTCTGATATCCAGGCAGACCAGGATATTGAAATCATGAATCCGGATTTGGTTATTGCTACCTTAAGCGGCGGCAAGGACACCAAGTTATACATGGAACTTACCATTACAAGAGGCAGAGGATATGTCAGTGCCGATAAGAACAAAACGGATGATCTGCCGATTGGTGTAATTGCAATCGATTCCATTTATACACCGGTTGAAAGAGTCAATGTGACAGTAGAAAATACCCGTGTAGGTCAGATTACAGACTTTGATAAGCTTACATTGGATGTATATACCAATGGTACCTTAGAGCCCGATGAAGCTGTCAGCCTGGCTGCAAAAGTACTCAGCGAACATTTAAGCCTTTTCATTGATTTATCTGAAAATGCCAAGACTGCAGAAGTCATGATTGAAAAAGAAGATGATGAAAAAGAAAAGGTAATGGAAATGAGTATTGACGAACTGGAATTATCCGTTCGTTCCTACAACTGCTTGAAGAGAGCAGGTATCAATACTGTAGAAGAACTTACCAATAAGACTTCTGAAGATATGATGAAGGTTCGTAACCTCGGACGTAAGTCTCTGGAAGAAGTTTTAGCTAAGTTAAAAGAACTGGGATTACAGTTAAAGCCCAGTGATGAATAAAAAGAACTCACTGCAGTAAATCCGACAGGTATGCAGTAAGTTTCCCTAAGTGGCAAAGAAACCGCATTCGGTATGTAAGTCCAATGTGCGAAGCCGGATGTACCATGAAAGAGAGGAAATAAAAATGGCAAAGTATAGAAAGCTTGGCAGAACAAGCAGCCAGAGAAAAGCATTATTAAGAAACCAGGTAACCGCACTGTTAAACAACGGTAAAATCGTTACAACCGAAGCAAAAGCAAAAGAAGTTCAGAAAATCGCTGAAGGCATCATTGCTTTAGCTGTAAAAGAAAAAGACAACTTTGAAGAAGTTACCGTAAAAGCTAAGGTTGCCCGCAAGGACAAAGACGGCAAGAGAGTAAAGCAGATTGTTGATAAGGAAACCGGCAAGGTTCTTTCCGAAACACATCGCGACAAAGACGGTAAGATTATGAGAGTTGAAAACGGTGTTACCGTTACCGTTTACGACGAAGTAGAAAAGAAGATTAAGAAGGATATGCCTTCCAGACTTCATGCTCGTCGTCAGATGTTAAAGGTATTAAATCCTGTAGTGGAAGTTCCTACCGCAGCAGCTGGTAAGAAGAAAAACACCAAGGAAGTTGACCTTGTAGCAAAGCTTTTCGATGAAGTAGCTCCTAAGTATGCAGACCGTAAGGGTGGTTACACCAGAATTACCAAGATTGGCCAGCGTAAGGGCGATGCAGCTATGGAAGTAGTTCTTGAGTTAGTTTAATAGCTGATTTCATAACACAAACATAAAAGGATTGATGGAAACATCAATCCTTTTTTATTTCACAAAAGACACATTCTTTTTTAGATGATAGAGAAATCTTGTCACGCAGATGTGTGAAGTGCTTTCATGCAATACAGATAATTTGTGAAGTTCGTACAAAATTCACATAAATATTATCTTATTATAGAAAAAATTGTGGATTTATGATATAATGGAGCAAAATGAAAACAAGCGACACCGCAGGTGGCATTTGTTTTCATTGCGACATTAACGAGAGAATGTCCTGCAGAAATATGAGGGACAGGGGAGGATATTCCATATGAAGATGCAGTCAAAATTACTCTTGGTTTCTTTAACCCCACTGCTGATAATCGGCGTGCTGGTGTGCGTACTCAGCGGCATCAAAATCAACACGGTTGTCACAGGTACCATTGAGAACGGCTTAAAGGGCGTAGCCACTGCAGTAAGAGATACTTTGTGGAATACAGATAAAAACTCCGATTACCGGCTCACAGAGGACGGAGAACTGTATAAAGGTGATTTCTATGTTTCCGGTGGTATTACCATTGTAGACAATATCAAAAGAGCTACTGGCATGGAGGTCATTATTTTTTATAAGGACACCTGTATTCTGACTTCCGTTGTGGACGCAAACGGAAAGCGAATTGTAGGCACCCAGGCTGCCGACAACATCGTATTGGAGGTATTAAGGAAAAAAGGAGATTATTTCTCCACGGAAGATGAAATTTTAGGACAGAAATATTTTGGCTATTATATTCCTTTGAATGACCGTAATATGAACCCCATCGGTATGGTATTTGCCGGTGTGCCCCAGGCGGACGCCAAGGCACAGATTATGGAGATTGTGGGCGTTATACTTGCCATTATCATCAGCATGACCATCCTGGCAGCCATTCTGCTGTTCTTTGTCGTAAGACGGCTGGTACGTGCCCTGCACAAGGGAACAAATGCGCTGGAAGAGGTTTCCCAGGGCAATCTGAATATCTCCCTGGATGAGAATACCTTAAAGAGAAAAGATGAGGTCGGAAAGATTTCCAGAGCCATTATAAAGTTACGGGAAGAGCTGGTATCCATTATCGGTACCATGAAGCAGCACAGTGACGAACTGGCGGCTTCTGCGGAATATCTGGACCAGAAGATGGCAGAAACGACAGATACCCTGTCTCAGGTGGAAAAAGCCGTCAGTGAGGTATCAGACAGCGCCACAAGCCAGGCATCCGAAACGCAGAATGCGACCAGAAACGTTATTGAAATCGGCGATATGGTGGCAGATACGGCAAAGGAAGCCGAAACCATGTATGCGAATGCGCAGAACATGAGCAAGCTGGGCAACGAAGCCTTTGAAACCCTGCATGAGTTGCAGGACATCAATGCACATGCAAAGGAGTCCATTGATGCCATTTATGAACAGACCAACAATACGAACGATTCCGTACATAAAATCAGAGAAGCAACCAGCTTAATTACTTCTATTGCGGAGGAAACCAACCTATTGTCCTTAAATGCATCCATTGAAGCGGCAAGAGCCGGTGTGCAGGGCAGAGGCTTTGCGGTAGTAGCAGCCCAGATACAGAAGCTGGCAGAGCAGACCAACGAGTCAGCCAAACATATTGAAGACATTATTGCTTCCCTGCTTGCCGATTCCGAATGCGCCGTACAGACCATGGATGTGGTAAAGGAAAACATGGAAAAGCAGACGGAAAACGTAATCAGAACGGACGAAAGATTTGAAGAAGTATTAAAGGGTATTGCCGAGTCTCTGCAGGCAATTAACCGTATTACGGTAAAGACGGAGGAAATGGACAAAGCAAGAGTCAGCGTGGTTGATACCGTGCAGAGTTTGTCCGCCATCGCAGAAGAAAATGCGGCAAGTACGCAGGAAAGCTCCGCTTCCATTACCGAAATCAGTGCTTCTATTTCCAACATTGCCGAAAAGGCAGGCGAGCTGAAAGACATCGCAAACCAGATGGAAGAAAGAATGCAGGTATTCAAGCTGAACGGCGACGAAGAGGAAGCTGCGGAGGATAAGACAGCAGTAGATAAGTCAGCAGAAGAAGTTCTTTCCGAAGAAAATAAAGAGCCATGCAGCGAAGAATAAAAAGCACCACCGGTTAAGGCAGTGCTTTCTGGAAATGCTGGTAATCCTTACTGGAATTCCAGTTGCCGCCCCATGTGAAGCCGTGTTCCGTAAACAGCCGGTAACACAGGTCATCCGGGTCAATTTTATAGGGAAAAGAAACTGTGCGGTCAGCATAGGCTTCTCCTTCTACGGGAGAAACGGTCTGACCGCCTTTTTTATCGTAGCGGATGTACGGATTGTAAAGCGGATTGATATCAATCGCAAGCCCTAAGGCATGTTTGGAGAGGGATTTTGTGCCGTCTACCACGCGGTAATTAAAGCAGGAAGTATTGTTATCCGCCATGGAAGCGGTATCATCGCCATTGTAGTTCTCAATCAGAGTGACTTTTTCTATCTGGTATTCCGATGCATATAGGTCATAAAAGATTTCCACCAGGTCTTCTGCAATGGAATTGTGGCAAATCAGTTCTCCTTCTGCAAGATTTCCGTCAAAATCGTAGTGAATAATGTGAACATATCTCAAATCTGCATAAGAAATGTCATTTTGCTCTCCAACATTCAGGGTATCTTCGGAGGCTTCCGAAGGCAGAGCCGGGTAAGAAACGCCGGTAATATAGGAAATCAGGTCGCTTGAGAGCGGTTCGTAGTAAAAGCCTTCCTTATAAGAAACACGTTCCGGGGAAGGAGAGCCGTTAGAATGCAGGGAAGAACTGCCGTCTGCAAAGTCATTTTCTGTGGAAGGTGTTTCCACAAAAAGTGTTTCTGCGGTGCTTAAGCTTTCCTGCCTTGCCTGTTCATAGTCGAGCAGAGTTCCTTTCTTACCGCCCCATTTTCGGGATAAAACGGAAAAGACCGCAATCACGAGCAGCAGAATAAGGGAATATTTTAGAATTTCTTTTATGGGTAAGGGAGTTTTTTTCATAGAATAAAATGCCTTTCCTGTATTTTGAAAATTATTATAGCCTTTTTTTACAAGAAAGACAAATTTCAGAAAGATTTTACGGAATTATACTTTGAATACATTTTTCTATGGTTGTATTTCGGGACTTTTCATAGTAAAATGTAAGCTACGAATGTGCAGATTTGCGAAAATGCGGCAAAGAAGTGCAGGAAGTTTTGGAAAGGCAATCTTATAAATATGGGTATCATTAAAACAGAAGATCTCGTATATGAATATATTCGGCGTGATGAGGACGGAAATGTAGAAGGAATTAACCGGGCGGTGGATGATGTTTCCCTGGATATTAAACAGGGAAATTTTATCGCCATTCTGGGACACAACGGTTCCGGCAAGTCCACGCTTGCCAAGCACATGAATGCCATTCTCTGTCCCACGGAAGGAACGGTTTTTGTAGACGGTATGGATACCAAAAACGAGGATGATGTCTGGAACATCCGTCAGACGGCGGGCATGGTGTTCCAGAACCCGGACAACCAGATTATCGGTCAGGTTGTGGAAGAGGACGTGGGATTCGGACCGGAAAACATGGGTGTGCCCACGAAGGAAATCTGGGAGCGTGTGGAGGAAAGCCTGAAAGCGGTGGGCATGTATGAATTCCGCAAGTATTCCCCCAATAAGCTTTCCGGCGGACAGAAGCAGCGTATTTCCATAGCGGGTGTGCTTGCCATGCATCCCAAGTGTATTGTACTGGACGAGCCCACCGCCATGCTGGATCCCAACGGCCGCAAGGACATTATCCGGGCGGTGCGGGCGCTCAATGACGTGGAAGGCATCACCATTATTCTGATTACACATTATATGGAAGAAATTATTCATGCGGATAAGGTATTTGTCATGGACGGCGGCAAAATTGCCATGCAGGGAACACCGAGAGAAATTTTTTCGCAGGTGGAAAGACTGCAGGAACTTCGTCTGGGCGTACCGCAGGCAACACTTCTTGCCTATGAGCTGCAGAAAAAAAACGTACCCCTGCCGGATGGCATTTTAAGCAGGGAAGAATTTGTGGAAGAAATTAAGAAACTGAGGGAACAAAAATGTCATTGATACTGGATCATGTAAGTCATGTATACGGAGACGATACCGCACTTGCCGTAAAGGCGCTGGACGATGTCTGTCTGGAAATTCCCGACGGGCAGTTTATCGGTCTGATAGGACATACCGGCTCCGGTAAATCCACGCTGGTGCAGCATCTGAACGGTTTAATCAAGGCAACCTCCGGTCATATTTATTATAACGGAAAGGATATTGACGATGATGATTTTCAGAAAAAAGAGCTGCGGAGCAAAGTGGGACTGGTATTCCAGTACCCGGAGCACCAGCTTTTTGAGGCGGATGTTTTTTCGGATGTCTGCTTTGGACCGAAAAATCTGGGACTGACAAAAAAAGAAGCGGAGCTGCGTGCTTATGAGGCACTGAAAAAAGTAGGTCTGCCGGACGATTTGTTTTATCAGTCACCGTTTGAACTTTCCGGTGGACAGAAAAGAAGAGTTGCCATAGCGGGTGTGCTTGCCATGAAGCCGGAGGTGCTGATTCTGGACGAGCCTACGGCGGGACTGGACCCCAAGGGCAGGACGGAAATTCTGGAACAGATTTCCGAACTCCGCAGGGAAACCGGCATTACCATCCTGCTGGTATCACACAGCATGGAAGATGTGGCGGAATATGTAGACCGGATTTTAGTCATGAATAAAGGAAAACTGGTCTATGATGATAAGCCGAGAGAAGTTTTCAAACATTATAAAGAACTCGAGCAGATAGGGCTTGCGGCACCGCAGGTTACTTACATTATGCATGAGCTGAAAGAAATCGGAATGGACGTGGACGTAGACGCCACTACCATAGAGGAAGCGGCAGAGTCGATAAAGAAGGCTCTGTAGAGAAAGGCATTGTATCTATGTTAAGAGATATTACGCTGGGACAATATTACCAGACAGATTCCTGCATACACAGACTGGACCCGCGTGTAAAGCTGGCCGGTACTGTACTGTTTATCATATCCCTGTTTTTCTTTGACAATATCTGGGGATATGTATGCGCCGCCGTTTTTCTGGCGGTTGTTATCAAATTATCCAAAGTACCTTTTAAGTTTATGATAAAGGGTATGAAATCCATTATTTTCCTACTGATGCTTACCGTGGTGTTCAACCTGTTTTTAACACCCGGCGAGGTGGTATTTTCCGTATGGAAAATTTCCGTTACCAGGGAAGGTATCCGTATTGCGGTCTTTATGGCAATCCGCCTTACCATGCTGATTATCGGCTCGTCCATTATGACGCTGACGACCACACCCAACAATCTGACGGACGGTATGGAAAAATCTCTGGGATTTTTAAAAGTCATCAAACTGCCGGTGCATGAGGTAGCGATGATGATGTCCATTGCCCTGCGGTTTATTCCCATATTATTGGAAGAAACAGACAAAATCATGAAGGCGCAGATTGCCCGCGGTGCGGATTTTGAAAGCGGCAATCTGATAAAACGCGCCAAAGCCATGGTTCCTCTTTTAGTGCCCCTTTTTATTTCCGCATTCCGCCGTGCCAACGATTTGGCAATGGCAATGGAAGCAAGGTGCTACCGGGGCGGGGAAGGACGTACTAAGATGAAGCCCCTTATTTATAAGAAGAGAGACGCTATCGGTTATACGGTTCTGCTGGCATATTTTGCCATCAGTATCGCAGTGGGTAAGTTCTTATTTTAAGAGTAAGGAAAAATTTCATGAAAAAAAGAATTATGCTGACGGTGGCATATGACGGCACAAATTACTGCGGATTTCAGGTGCAGCCGAATTGCCCCACCATTGAGGGAGAATTGAATAAACATTTGTCGGCGTTACTTGGGACGGACATTCAGGTCATCGGAGCCAGCCGGACGGACGCGGGCGTGCATGCGCTCTGCAATGTGGCGGTGTTTGATGCCGATACCGGAATACCGGCGAAAAAGTTTGCCTATGCCCTGAACCAGAGACTGCCGGAGGATATCCGCATCCAGGCATCAAGAGAAGTGCCGGTGGATTTCCATCCCCGCCACACGGACACTCGGAAAACCTATGAATACCGCATTGTAAGCAGGGAATTTCCTCTGCCCACAAAACGGCTTTATTCGTATTTTACCTATCATAAATTGGATGTGGAAAAAATGCAGCAGGCAGCGGCGTACCTTGTCGGGGAGCATGATTTTAAGAGCTTCTGCGCGGTGGCAGCCGTTGTGGAAACCACGATCAGAACCGTTTACGACGTGACGGTGGAAGAGCAGGGAGAGGAAATCGTAATCCGTGTCTGCGGAAACGGCTTTCTTTATAATATGGTGCGCATTATAGCCGGTACCCTGATGGAAGTCGGAAAGGGAAAATGCGAGCCTGAAAGGATAAAGGAAATCCTTGCGGCATGCGACCGGAAGGCAGCAGGACCGACAGCCCCCGCATGCGGGCTTCTGCTTGCAAAATATGAATTTTTGGAGCTCAAAAATATATCTTTTAAAGCTTGACAGTGAACGGCAGATAGCATATAATATATCACTGTGGCAGTGTGTGAGCTATGAAGCCAAAGCCCCGGCAACATAGGGAAGCATTGCATCGGAACTGTTTGGAAGGATTTTATCAGGTGGCCGGACATCTGCCGGGTAAGATTGCCGAAAAACAAAAGAACAGCAGTACTATTTATGGAGGAAATATCATGAAAACATTTATGGCTAATCCGGCTACAATCGATAGAAAATGGTATGTAGTAGACGCTACTGACATGACATTAGGTCGTCTGGCATCAGAAGTTGCCAAGGTTCTCAGAGGAAAGAACAAACCCGAATTTACTCCTCATGTAGATACCGGAGACAATGTAATCGTAATCAACGCAGAAAAGATTTCCGTAACCGGAAAGAAACTGGATCAGAAAGTATATTATCGTCACTCTGAATATGTTGGCGGCTTAAAAGAAACCACATTAAGAGAAATGTTAGCTAAGAAACCTGAGCAGGTAATTGAACTTGCTGTTAAGGGTATGCTTCCCAAGGGACCTTTAGGCAGACAGATGTTCACCAAGTTGCATGTATACGCAGGATCTGAGCACAAGCATGAAGCTCAGAAGCCCGAAGTATTGACATTCTAATAGGACTGGAAGGAGGAAATAAAAAATGGCTAAAGCAGCAAGATACTACGGAACAGGTAGAAGAAAGAAATCCATCGCAAGAGTATATGTAATGCCCGGTACAGGCAAGATTACCATAAATAAGAGAGATATCGATGAGTACTTCGGTTTAGAGACACTGAAGGTTATCGTTCGTCAGCCCCTTGTAGCTACTGACAACGCAGACAAGTTCGATGTACTTGTAAACGTTCGCGGCGGCGGTACATCCGGTCAGGCAGGCGCAATCCGTCACGGTATTGCAAGAGCACTCTGCCAGGCAGATGCAGACTTCAGACCCGTACTGAAGAAGGCAGGCTTCTTAACTCGTGATCCTCGTATGAAAGAACGTAAGAAGTACGGCTTAAAGGCAGCTCGTAGAGCTCCTCAGTTCAGCAAGAGATAATTATTTATCACTTCAAAATCAAATCCCGGAAACATTTGTTTCCGGGATTTTTTTCAAATCTATAGTCATAGTTTTATTCTTTTATTAGTTATTATCTTATATTTTCAACAGTTTTTATTCCAAATTTTACGTTAGTTATTCTTATAGATAGAATGTTATCTTTTATTTCTTCAATTTATATTTCCCCTTTCTTTTATTATATATTGGAGCATGCATGGATTTGACTTTTGGAGAAGAAACAACGTATAGGGTCAAAGAAAAAGGAGAGGAGTCGGGAGGCAGTTTGACTTAGGGGGAAGAAACAAGGTACAGAGTCAAAGAAAAAGGAAAGAAGTTGGATGCTGGTTTGACTTAGGGGGAAGAAACAACGTATAGAGTCAAAGAAAAAGGAAGGAAGTCGGGAGTCAGTTTGACTTTTTGGGAAAAAATACCGTACAGAGTCAAAGAAAAAGGAAAGAAGTTGGGAGTTGTTTTGACTTTTTGAAAGGAAACAAGGTACAGAGTCAAAGAAAATAGATGAAAGAAGAAAATTAGCTTGACTCTGAGGAAAAGAATAATGAATAGGGTCAAAGAGAATAGACATTTGAGAAAAGATGGTTTGACTCCATGATATAAAGCAACAGATTGAGTCAAAAGGAAGTGGAAAAGTAAGAAATTGCATTTGATAGAAAGTGGAAAAATGGTAGACAGAGTCAAAATTACGAAAGGAAAGAGGGAGCATGGCAGGATTAAAAAGCATTTTAGGGGAAGAGAAAAAGAGATTGGAAGAGCTTAGGGAAAAAAGCATTTGCCAAATGGAAAATTTACCGGAAGGAACCTTGAGGGTGTCGGTTGACAAGGGGTATCCGAGGTATTATAGGTGCCTGGAAGGAGATAAGGTGGGAAATTATATAAGGAAGCAGGATAAGAAGATTGCCCAGGGGCTTGCACAAAAAGAATACAATGCCAAAGTACTGCAACTTATACAGAAAAGGTTGAAACAGATTGAGAATATCATTAAGGATTATGAGGATGATGAAGTTGAAAAGTGTTTTTATGGGGAGCATGCGGCAAAGCAAAAATTGATTGTACCGATAGAACAGACATGGCAGGACAAACAGAAGGATTGGCAGGAGAAAGGATATGTTGGCAAAGGATTTCAGGATAATACTATGGAAATCTATACCCAAAGAGGGGAGCGCGTCCGCTCTAAGTCCGAAAAGATATTGGCGGACTATTTCTATTATCACGGCATTCCATACAAGTATGAATGTCCGTTGCTGTTAAGCGGGTATGGTGTTATATATCCCGATTTTACTTTTTTATCGCCAAAAAGCGAACAGGAAATATATTGGGAGCACAATGGTATGATGGGTGATGCTATATATGCGCAAAAGGCTATTAAGAAAATAGAGCTATATGAGAAAAACGGAATTTTTCCGGGAGAAAGATTAATTCTTACATTTGAAACAGGGCAGACGACATTAAATAATGAAATTATAGAGGCAATGGTAAAACGATATCTCATATGAAAAAGAGTCAATTGCTTCATGGCAGGGAGTGTGCTATCCTAATAAAAATCTGAAGAAATTTCAAGGAGCACAAAAGATGAATAAATTAAAATCCCCCAGACTGATGATGATTTTTTCCATGGCAATATTCGGTACGCTGGGGTTGTTTGTACGAAATATCCCGGTGTCGTCCGGAGAGCTGGCGTTGTACCGGGCGATACTGGCAGCAGTGCTCATCGCCGTATATCTGGGAATTACAAAGCAGAAAATTCCGTTTGCCAATATTAAAAAAGAGGTGCCGCTATTGCTGGCATCGGGGGTGGCAATGGGGATAAACTGGATTTTTCTGTTTCAGGCATATAAATATACTACAGTATCACTGGCGACCTTAAGCTATTATTTTGCGCCGGTGATTGTGACGGTTGCCTGTCCTTTTCTCTTTAAGGAGAAGCTGACAGGAAAGCAGATTATCTGTTTTCTGATGTCTACTGTAGGACTGGTCATGATAACGGGAATAGGTAAAATCGGTAGTAATTCGGATTTCATCGGCATTCTGTGGGGACTTGGAGCTGCATTTTTCTATGCGGTGGTTATTCTGTTGAATAAATTTATTAAAGGTGTGGAGGGAATACACCGGACATTTCTGCAATTTCTTTCTGCTATTGTTATTCTCATTCCTTATGTGGCGGTGACCGGTGGCGTTACGCTGGGGCAGCTTCATATGGTAGGATGGATTAACCTGTTGATTGTGGGACTGCTTCATACGGGTATTACCTATTGTCTGTATTTTTCGGCATTGAAAGAACTGCCGGGGCAGAAGGCAGCTATTTTAAGCTATATTGACCCTTTGGTGGCGGTTGTGATTTCCGTTACGGTTTTAGGGGAAAGCATGACAGTCTGGCAGGCAGTGGGCGGTTTGCTGATATTGGGTTTTACCCTTTGGAACGAAGTATCATCCGGGACTTAAACAGTCCCGGCTTTTTTTATTCTAAAACGGGTTGACAAAACTGTACACAAAGTGTATATATAAATATATACAGATAATACACAGACATACATAGATACTATATAGAAGTACAGAGATAATGTATGGTAATGCCCGGATGATGTATAGAAATACACACAGGCAATACATAGAAATACCCAGCATATCAAAGAAGAACTTCGTGCAGCAAAAAACTTTGAGGAGGCCATGTGATATGAACCTGAAAATCATCATTTCCCCGCAGGGGACACTGGCTATTTATGAGCAGATTGTTTCCCAACTGAAAAATGCCATAGTAACGGGTGCACTTTCCGCAGGGGAGGCATTGCCGTCCATCCGTGCGCTGGCAGCGGATTTGCAGGTCAGTGTGATTACCACGAAGCGTGCCTACGAGGAACTGGAAAAAGAAGGGCTTATCCGCTCAGTGGCGGGCAAGGGCTTTTATGTGTGCGAATACAATACGGATTACCTTTTGGAAAAGCAGCTTATGACACTGGAAAAAAGACTTTCGGAAATTATTTTTGAAGCCAAAGCAGCGGGGCTTAGCTGTGAGGATTTCCTAAGCATGGCAAAGACTCTGTATGAAGGGGAGTAAATTTTGTGCCGTCATATGGCATCGGAAAGCCTGCGGGTAATGGGAAGGAGCTTAGAGTATTATGAATTTTGCATTAAAACTTGCAAATGTTTATAGAAAACGGAAAAAATTTCAACTGTCGGATATTAGTGCAGAGCTGGAAAACGGCTATATTTATGCTATTGTGGGCGAAAACGGTGCCGGAAAGACCATGCTGTTTCAAACGATTTTGCAGGAAAATGCCCGTTACAGCGGGGATATTTTCGTGTACGGACAGCCGGTGCGGGGAAACCATGATAAAATGATGCAGATTATCGGTTATGTGTCCGAGGACAATATCTTTTTCGAGGACAGAACCGGAAACCAGAATGCAGAGATTTTAGGTATTCTGTACGATGACTTTGATAAGAATCTGTTTAAGCGCGTCATGGAAAAGATGCAGGCACCGGCGAACCGGACCTACCGCATGATGTCCCGGGGAGAAAAGATAAAATTTCAGTTGGGATTTGCCATTGCCCATCACAGCAAACTATTTCTGCTGGACGAAGCCACTGCCGGCATGGACCCGGTTTTCCGGCTGGAATTCTTTGACATCTTAAGGAAGCTGTTAGCAGAGGAAGACTGCTGCGTGCTTATGACCAGTCACAACATGACGGAAATCCATAAGCAGACGGATTATGTGGCGGTTATGGAGCGGGGACGCCTGAGGGCTTTTCAGGAAAGTCTGGATACCATTGCGGGCTATGAGGACGCGGCAGGACAAGGCATATGAAAGGACAGGAGAGCAGGCGCATGAGAGTGGAGGAAGAACGACAGGAGAGAAGGAGCGGGAAGAAAGAGCAGAAAGGAGCGGTCGTATGAAAGTGGATGTAAAGCAGCAGGAAATGTTGGAAAGATTTTTTGAGGCAGAAAAGACCTGGTTTGCCAACAATATTTTTTACAAGTACTGTGGATTTTTAATGATTGGCTGCTCTCTGATCATGGCGGTGTTTCCACAGAAGGCAATGGAGGGGGATACGTTCTGGAGCTGCCTTGCCGTATACATGCTTTATATTTACGGCACCAGCATGTTGTGCTACCGCTATACGATTTACAGGGAACAGAACGGCCCGGCAAAATCCGTCAGAGAGCTCTTAAAATACCTGCCGGTGTCCGAACTGCAGTACCGGATTTTTATGTTTAAGAAATTTCTGAAACCCTGTTTTTTTCTTACCCTGTTTATCTTAGCGGCAAAAATAGGAATATCCCTCCTTGCCTACCATAGCATTACCGTCTGGGATGTGCTGGTTCCGGTTATTTTTTATCTTCTGCTTCCCATGATTTTGTTTTTTCCAGCACGGAAGAGAGTTCTTTAAGAAACATTTCTTCGGCTTTTGTGAGGATTTGATATTTTTTCCAGGCAAAAACCGTGCGCATGGTGGTGACCGGAGAGAGCGGGATAAAAGCATAGGGGCTTTCCGGTGTGACATGCACCAGGTGTTCAATGGCAAGAGCGGCTCCCATGCCCTGCTCGACCATGAGTGTGGCATTATAAATTAAATTATAGGTGGCAGGTATGGTGAGTTTTTCCGCAACAGCCGGAGAAACGGCACTAAGAAGAGTATCCGGGCTGAACCGGGTTGACACAATAAGCGGCACCGAAAGAAGGTCCTCTTCCGTTATGGTTTCTTTAACGGCAAGGGGACTTTTTTTGGAAACAAGAAGTCCCACTGTATCGGCGCAGGGCATGGAAAGATACTGATAATGCTCTTTGTTCACCGGCTCAAATAAAAGACCGAAATCCAGCGTGCCGTGCTCCAGACGTTCGGTTACATCCACCGCATTGGCGCTGTATACGGTAAAATGAATATGGGGGAACCGGCTCTGGGTCTGCTTCATCGCCCGGGCTATCAGGGAAAAAGTACGTGTTTCGCCGGCACCGATGGCAATCTGTCCGGAAATCGTTTCATCGGACGCCTTAAATTCCATCTCGGTTTTTTCCACCAGGGAAACGATTTCTTCCGCGCGCTGCCGAAGGCGCATGCCGTCTTCCGTCAGCATGGTTTTCCGGTTGGTGCGGATAAAAAGCTTCCTGCCGAGTTCCGACTCCAGATCCGCCATCTGCCGGGAAAGGGCGGACTGGGAAACGTGCAGAATGTTAGCGGCGTTTGTCATATTTTCCTCACGGGCGATGGTGAGAAAATACCGTAGGGTGCGATGTTCCATGATGATACCTGTGCCTTTCTGTGTCTAAAAATCTAAAAAATCTGATTAAAATTTCTTTACGATAGTGTTTCCGGAATTCCATTTTAAAATAAAAGCAAACTATTTGCAATGAGAAAAATACATGACAGAGTATGAATTATAGATATTTTACATTTTTAACAGGAAGAGATACAATCATGTGGCAGGGAAGAGAAAGACTTTCGGATGCAGGGAGATTTTGAGATGCCAAGAAGGGCTTTTGGATGCCGGGAAATGGGGCATGAAAAAAGGCTTCCTGATGCAGGGAAAATTTGAAATGCAGAGAAGGGCTTTCGGATGCCGGGAAAGGGGACTGTCATGAAACTGACGGAGGATATGATTGAAAACTTAAAATGCACGGGCTGTCCGGATACGGAAATCCGCAGAATAGGCGAGATGGAAAACGAGGACGTGCAGCTTCAGGCATTGAACTGCTACCGGAAATGTCTGCTGGAATGCGTGCATGCGGAGCAGAAAAAATTGGAATATTTAGATTATCTGATTTATGAAATCAAAAAGAAGAAGGATAAATAAAGAAAGGTAAGGATTGGAATGGAAAATGCAAAAGAGGTGAGCAGGGCGTTCCTGACAGGGGAGAGAGCCTTGTTCCACGCAGAAAATCTGCATATTACAGATACTATTTTTGACGACGGGGAGTCGCCCTTAAAGGAGAGCAGCCACATCGGGCTGGAGGGCAGTATGTTTAAGTGGAAATATCCGCTCTGGTACTGCAACCATGTTACCGTAAAGGATTGCCAGTGGTTTGAAATGGCAAGGGCGGGAGTCTGGTACACCAACGATATTTCCGTGGAAAATGCGTTAATTCAGGCGCCCAAGAATTTCAGACGATGCAGGGGACTCAAGCTTAACAATGTTTATTTTGCCAATGCGGCGGAAACCCTGTGGAGCTGTGAACAGGTGGAACTGAAGGATGTAACCGCAAAAGGGGATTATTTTGCCATGAACTGTTCGGACATGAAGATTGACAACTTACGTCTGGACGGCAATTATTCCTTTGACGGGGTAAAAAACATGGAAATCCGCAATTCTACCCTTCTTTCCAAGGATGCGTTCTGGAACAGTGAAAACGTAACGGTTTACGACTCCTTTATTTCCGGAGAATATCTGGGCTGGAATGCGAAGAACCTGACGCTTGTTAACTGTACTATTGAAAGCCTGCAGGGACTTTGTTACATTGACAATCTGGTTATGAAAAACTGCAAGCTTATCAATACCACGCTGGCATTCGAGTATTCCAGTGTGGATGCCGACATTACGGGAGAGGTTGACAGTGTGATGAATCCTTCCTCCGGCAGGATTTCCGCAGAGGCAATCAAAGAGCTGATTATGGAGAAGGACAAAATCGACCCGGAGAAGACACAGATTATCGTAAGAGGGAAATAAACGCAAAAAGAAAAGCCTAAAAGAAATGCGCAAGAAACGCAAAAAGTCCAAAAGAAATGCAAAAAAGAAAAGCCCGCAGCGACAATGCATGCGGGCTTTTGTTATGCGATTACCAATCCTGTTCCCGTGTGTACTGTGTCCGGTAACCGTGGTTTTCGGCGGGACGCATGTCGTTGGGGTACATGGTATCGGAATAAATATCTTCCTGAAGCTGTTTTACCAGGCGGAATACATGCTCATAATCCGTGATGTTGCAGATGTCGCCGCCGGCGCCGTGACCATGGCCGCAGGTGCTGATGATGTCGCCGGTACCGCACATACGGTCAAATACTCCCTGGCGGATGGATACGTGGGATAAATCGGTAAAAGGTTTCATATCCACACGTCTGGTAAAAATGCCGGACTGCACATAAATGCCTTTATCGGTAATCAGATATTCGGTGTTCTTGGCCTTTAGAGCGGAAGTAATCACGCCTCCTAAATAAATCCATACCGGCATCAGGTGTATCAGGAAAAAGACACCCAGAAAAGCGCCCATGAAACCGGGACCGGAGGAACCGGCGGCACGCATGCCTAAAATCATACCTCCGTCAAACAAAAGCCAGATTAATGCAAACGGCAGCATGGGGTTAAAAACAGACTCCAGCACCGATACTTTTATGGCTTTTTTGCCGCTCCACATAATATTTTCGTCTATACCTATCTGATTTTTTAAATCCATAATATCGCCCTCCCTAACAGTTTTATAGTAATATATCGTATGGGGGAAAGCAAGTAAATTCTTGACTTGTAAGATACGCCGTATTATCATTCGGTTAGATGCTGCTAACCCGATAAGGGAAGCGGTCTGAACATGCGTAATATTGGGGTGGCGGGTATTCCGTCACGGGAAAAGAAAGAGGTAAATTATGGGTTATATTCAGAAATCAAAAAGAAAAGCATATCTGTTAATCGGATTTTTTGCTATGCTGCTTTGCGGCGTCAGTGACTGCTTGCTATCCTACATGGGGGACGGGGAACCCCATGTACTGGCGGGCATTATCAGTGCCAACATTGTAAACGTACCCCTGTGGTATTATCAGGCATCTTTTGTCATCGGCATTATTGCCTGCGTGGGTTATCTATTGGCTTCCCGCGCAGCATGCTTTTACATACTCGACAGACAGAACGGTGACAGAACGGGACTGTATAAGGCATTTTCTTTTGGCACGACCATGATGTCTGTGGGGATTTTCGGCATTCATTCCATTTGCTGCATGGCGCTGATGAACGTGAGGGCAGCCCTGCTGGCAGGCGCTTCGGCAGACAGTATTGCTACATATTTTACACAGTCGGCACTGGTGCCGTTTGCGGTGGGCACCACCTGGCAGACAACCGCCGATATTATTTCCGGTGTGGCATTCATTATTATGGTAGCAAAGGGAAAAATTCCCGTTCCGAAGTTTTTTATTGTCATCGGTCCTTTGGTTCTGTATGTAATCTGTAAGGTGGCAGCTGCAGTATTAACGGGTGTGACCGGCAATTCCGTTTTCTCCCATGTACTGGGCGGCGGAGAGTCCTGGGGCATTGCCATGATGTTCCTTGCCTTTTATTTTGCGGTCAGGAAGGAAAAGTAAAACCGGCAAGCGGCTTGAAGCAGAGCAGGGAATGTGTTACAATTTTCTTTAAGCATGGACTTTTGTGCAATAGTCGGAAAGGATATGGTGAGAGATGAAAAATGATTTTCTGGAAATGATGAAAACCCGCCGCAGTATCCGGGCTTATAAACCGGACGCCGTACCGGAAGAGCTTTTAAACGCCGTACTGGAAGCCGGTACTTATGCGCCTACGGGACGCGGCAAGCAGTCTCCGGTTATAATTGCCATTACGGATAAGGAAGTCAGGGAGCGTATTTCCAAACTGAATGCAGCCGTTATGGGAACGGACAGCGACCCTTATTACGGAGCGCCGGTTATTGTACTGGTGCTTGGTGACAGTACTGCCAATACCTATGTGGAAGACTGCAGTTGTGTATTGGAAAACCTGATGCTGGCGGCTCATGCAGTGGGACTCGGCACCGTCTGGGTTCACAGGGAACGTGAAATTTTTGAGTCCGAAGAGGGAAAAGCGCTTTTGAAAAAATGGGGGCTTCCCGACACATTACGGGGAGTCGGTTCTGTGGCATTGGGATATGCCGAGGCGGAAGCACCGGCAGCAGCACCCAGAAAAGATAATTACATAGTACGCATTTGAGAGGGAGAAAAACATGAGCGAAGAATTTGAAACCTACGACAACACAAGACCGCAGGAGCCGCAGAACGGACAGCCTGCAGGCAACGCCTATAACATGTCCCAGGGCTATGGTTACGGCTACGGAAATCAGAATGCCGGAGCCAACACCGGAGCCTACAGCAACGGCTACAATACCGGAGCAAACGGTTATCAGGATGCAAATGCCGCTAACAGCGGAGCGTATAGCAATGGCTATAATAACGGAGCATACGGCAGCGGCAATGCTTACAACGCATCGTATAACAATCAGGCACCTTACAATTACCCCAACAACAATTATCCTTACAACAATCAGCCGCCCAAGCAGAACAACGGTTTATCCATTGCTTCTCTGGTTCTCGGCATTGTGGGAATTGTTGCCTGCTGCATTCCTATTATCGGTATTCCGGTGAATGTAACAGGTCTGATTTTGGGTATTGTCGGAATGAAAAAGGGTGGTAAGGGAATGGCGATTGCCGGTATTATCCTTTGTTCCATTTTCCTGGTACTGACGATTGCCAATTCCGCACTGGGAGTTTATATCAACATGAACTACAGGGATGTCTATGATTTCCTTGACAGTCTGGGAATTGATTACAATTACTAAGACATTAAAAAGACAGACGATAGCGTCTGGTTCATAATTGATTTACAAAAGAAGTGCCGGTATGCGGAGATGCGTACCGGCATTTTCTGTGCACGGATAGTAGGCACGAAAGCGTTATCAGAAACGAAAAGTGCCTGCCAAGGTGAAAAGTTCTATTTTAAGGAAATGAGTTATCAATTCCAAGGCAAGAAATTAATAAAGATTTAATTCTGCCGGAAAGGTATGGGATATGCCGGCTATTCCGTTTATAGTAGGGGAAAGAAGTAACCGGACATTTTTTTGTATAAGGGGAAAGAGTATGAAAAAGAGACATATTTTATGGGCAATGGGACTTGCCGTTTTACTGGCAGCAGGCTGCGGAAGGGCGAAAAATACCGAATGGAAAGTGACGCAGTATGCGGATGAGTCGGGACTGCAGGCAAACTTTTATACCTTAAGCAGCAACCGGGGAGAACTGATTATCATTGATGGCGGTTCCGAACAGAATGCCGGACAGGTGAAAGAGGTCATCCGGGAGAACGGCGGAGAGGTGGATGCCTGGATTTTGACGCATCCTCATCCGGACCACATCGGAGCTTTCGTAAAACTGTATGGGGATAAAGATATTCAAATAGATGCCGTATATGACAATGGCGTGGATTATGAAGAATATGACAGTGTGGACCAGGAATGGGATGACATTGCGGTTTTGCAGGAATATGAGGAATTGACGGAAAGCGCCTCCAATGTGGAAAGTGTGGAGGAAGGGGATGTTCTGCAGTTTTCGGATTTGTCCCTGCATTTCCTGAACAGTTACCGGAAGGGAATGTCACAGACCACCAAGGATATGCCCAATAACAGTTCACTGGTGTTTACTGTGGAGTCGGAAGACAAGAGCATGCTCTTTATGGGGGACTGCTATGATGAAACACTGGGAAAGCAGATGATGCAAAACTATGACACGGAGCTGGAAGTGGACTATGTGCAGGTGGCCCACCACGGAAACCATACCATGTGCCGGGAATTCTACGAGAAAACTAAGGCAAAGGCTGCCTTTTTTGATGCACCGGAGTGGCTTATCCAGGGCGAACAGTTCGACACCCAGAAAAACATGGCAGAAATGGAAGAACTGGGGATGCAGATTTACGACTATACGTCCTGTCCCAATGAGGTGGATTTGTAAGAGAAGCAAATTCCAAGGAACATGATATATGCTTTAAAGATGATAGAAAAGAAAGAAGCAAATACTGAAAAATAGAACAAATGCTTTAACCAAAAGATAAGGTGTAAGAAGCAAAAAAGCAAACGAGAACTATTTGCTTTAAATAAAAAGAGATAATGACAAGCAGAAAGAAAAATATGAGAGATTTGCTTTAAAGAAGACAGAAAAGGAAACAGCAAATTAAAGGAAGTAAGCAGAATGCTTTAAAGAAGACGAAAAAGGAAGCAGCAAATCGAAGGAAATAAGCAGAATGCTTTAAAGAAGACAGAAAAGAGAGCAGCAAATCCAAGAAAGCAAGCTAAATGCTGCAAGTGAAAAGAAAACAGCCGGTATCCAACTTCCGTTGGACACCGGCTGTGTGTATTCTGGTTTTTCCAGGAACCTTAAGTACAGGTCGGTTCCGCCTCTTATTTCCCAATTACTTCTTTGATAGCGGCAAGCAGTTCATCATAGGTTTCATAAGCCGGAATGTCGGGATATTCTGCCTTGATGGCGTCGGTGGACTTGAATAAGAAGCCTGCCTTGCTGGCCTGAATCATGCCAAGGTCGTTGTGGCTGTCACCGCTGGCAATGGTATCGTAGCCAATGGACTGCAGAGCCTTTACCGTGGTGTATTTGGATTTCTCACAACGCATTTTGAAGTCGATGATCTCACCGTTGTCAGCTACCACAAGAGAGTTGCAGAAGATAGTAGGGTAACCGAGCTTCTTCATAAGAGGGCCCGCAAACTGGGAGAAGGTATCGCTGACAATGATAACCTGCGTCATTTCCCGCAGACTGTCTAAAAATTTTTTGGCGCCTTCCAGAGGCTCAATTTTGGCGATGGTGTCCTGAATTTCCTTTAAGCCGAGGCCGTGCTCCTTTAAGATGCCGATGCGGTATTTCATAAGCTTGTCATAATCCGGCTCGTCGCGGGTAGTTCTTTTCAGTTCGGGAATGCCTGTTTCTTCCGCAAAAGCAATCCAAATTTCGGGTACCAGTACGCCTTCTAAGTCTAAACATACGATTTCCATAGTTATTCTCCAATCCTTTTCCTAATTTTTGATAAACTTCCATCAAGTGACAGCCTCCATCAAGTGACAACCTTCATCAAATGACAACGCATAACCAGATGATTGATTTTCAACGGTCATTTTCATTATAGTGGAAAAGCATGGAAAACGCCATAAAAAAATCATCAAAATTGAATTTTTGCGAGGCCGCAGACCGAGCCGCCTCCCGGCCGCTGAATGGTCTGCTGCACAGCCGCCTACCGGCTTTCCTCGCGTCCTCTTACGATGTCATAATAAGCGTTGGAGGTCATGCGGTAAATAAAACCGCAAATGCCGCAAAGCTTATTAACGTGGTCAGAATAAACAGCTTGTTGTTTAAGAAGCCGAACAACAGCAGGATTTTTTCAATCAGCGGGAAGGCAAAGCACAGGTGCAGGCCGGCAAATAAAAGCGGCAGGAAAAAGACCGTTAAAAGCTGGGAATTGATGCTGCGCCGGATTTCCCTGTCGGTCAGTCCCACCTTCTGCATGATGGCGAAGCGGGATTTGTCCTCGTAGCCTTCGGAAATCTGCTTGAAATAAATAATTAAAACGGCGGCTAAAATAAATGCCACACTAAGCAGAATACCTAAGAAGAACAGACCGCCGTAGGCAGCTAAAAAGTCCGTTCTGTCACCCTCCACGGACGCTACAAGGAGCATGGCACCCAGAGAATTCTCCGTGAATATTTCGGATAAATCCACTTCCATATCGTGTATCATGGCATTCTGTTCCTCTTCGGAAAGGGGCGTCTGGAAGCCGTAATACCAGAGGAAAGTAGAGTAATCTTCGGGCAGCAGGCTGCGCACGGCTTCGATATCGGACACCACAATAAAGTAGGTGCTGCCGATATAGGAATTGGTACCTTCCACATCAAAAAAGCTTTTCAGGGTAGCCGATAAGCGTAATTTCTGCCGCCCTTTTTGTATAAAAGCATTTCATAGGTGTTCAGTGTGTAGTCCGTATCCATCATCTTGTTGTAGTCGGCAAGGGAAAAGAAATACAACTGGCAGACACCGGAAAAGTTGTTCTGTGTCTGTAAATAGCTTTTTCCAAAATCGGAAGGTAAAGCACTGCCATCCAGGACACAGGTTACATTCAGGTAGGAATAGGTGAGTAAATCCGAAGCCTGCGCATTGTGAAGCAGCATAACATCCTCCGCTTTTTTGGCAAGGGATGCTGTGATTTCAGGAGCCACAGTGCCATAGGACAGACGCTCCTGCACCGTAATGCTGAAGTCCTTGGAATGCGTTTCCTTTAAGCTGTCCTCTTCGCTGAAAAACAGGCAGGAGGAAGAAGCAATCATAACCAGAACCATGGTAGCCAGGATGCAGATGGAAGCCAGTCCGGCACCATTTCGTTTCATACGGAAAGCCATGGAGGAAACGGAAATAAAATGGTTGGGTTTATAGTAGTAGTGTTTGTTTTTCTGCAGCAGCTTCAAAAAGACCACGGAACCGGAGATAAACAAAAGATAGGTTCCGATGATGACCATGCAGACGGCTACGAAAAACCAGACCGTAGCGGAAATCGGGTCTTCAATGCTGACGGCAAGGTAGTAGGCACCGCCTAAAATAAGGATGCCCAAAAGTCCCATCAGGAAATTGGCGCGGGGCGGTTTCTCTCCGAAGGACTCGCTGTGAAGCAGTTCCGCAAGCTTTAAGAGGAGAATGCCCGCAAGCAGACCGAAAAGCAGGGACAGAAAAGCAGGGACAGAAAAGCCATTATCATGGTTTCAAAAAATAAAATAAGACCGATGTTCCGCTTATCCATGCCGAGGATGTTGTAAAGGCCGAATTCCCGGGTTCTTTTTTTCCGAAGGAAGCTGTTGGTGTAGCTTAACAGCAGTACAGAAAAGATAATGATAACCCATACGCCTAATTTCAGCAGGCTTATCAGCATTTCGTTGTAGCTCTTGCCGGCAAGCATCAGAGGAAGATAAATGTTGTCCTCTACGGGGAATGTGTCAAGAAGGTTGAAATCCTGAAAAACGAAGCCCGGTTCATCTCTGCGGAAAGCAGCCATGTCGGACTCTTTGATATCGGAAAGATTGCGGCCGTCCAGTAAAACGGAACCGCCGGTGGGACGGTCGAGGGCAGCCAGAATATTCAAAAGGGTGGTTTTACCGGAACCGGATTCGCCCATAATGGCGACGTACTCGCCCTTTTCTACCTGAAAATTGACATTTTTTAAGGCTTCGACTTTGTTGTTGCCAAAGCGGGTTGTGTATACATTTTTTACACCTTTCACTTCTAAGATACTCATGTGAGAGCTCCTCCTTTTGTTTGTTTACTTATTTGACTTGGTTTCAGTATAAGAAAAAAGAGGAACCCATACCATGGAATCGGCTTACAATCCGGCGGGCAAATCTTACATTTCTGTAAGTTTTACCGGAAAAGTAAGGGAAACCTCGGTGCCCATGTCGGGTGTGGAGGTGATGGAAAGGGTATGATTTAACTTATCACAGATGGTTTTGCAAAGGTAAAGACCGAGACCGCTTGCTTTTTTGTCGCGTCTGCCGTTGTAGCCGGTATAGCCGTTTTCAAAGATGCGGGGAAGGTCTTCCGGGGCAATGCCGATACCGGTGTCCTCTATGTGCAGGGTATGTTTTTCCACATCGTAACGGATGGTAATGCCGCCTTTTCGGGTGTATTTTAAGGCATTGGACAAAAGCTGCTCAATGACGAAAGAAAGCCATTTTTCGTCGGTCAGCACCGTTGCTTCCACGGGCTCGTAGTGGATGGTGAGCTTGCGCAGGATAAATTCGCCGGCAAATTTTTTGATGGTCTGGTTTAAGATGGGAGTAAGCTCGTATTCCCGGATGACATAATCGGTGGAAGAGGAGCCGAGGCGCAGAAACATCATGACCATTTCCACGTACTGTTCAATGCGGAACAGGTCGCCGGAAATCTGGCGGGCAAGATGGGAGTCCTCATATTGCAGCGTCAGTTTCATGGCGGCAATGGGCGTTTTAATCTGGTGCGCCCACAGGGTGTAGTAGGCAATCATGTCCTGATAGCGGGTTTCCGACGCGGTTTCCGCATCCTGAAATTCCTTTTGCAGTTTGCGGAGAAGCGTCTGGTAATCTTCTTCTAAAGTGCCGTCCGTCTGCGGGAGCGCCTGTATTAAGGAAGCGGTATGCTGTTCGAGATACGAAAGAAGGTCGTGTTTTTTCTTGAAGCCGATAAAGTCGATAACAAGCAGCACAAGACCCACTGTGAGGCACAAAAGAAATGGGTAAAGCGCCGCCATGACGGGCAGATGATACAGGGCAAAGGACACCGAAAACAAGATGCCGGTCAGAAGAAAAAACGCGATGGATTTTTTATGGGAAGAAAGATAATGCAGAAATAATTTCATAAGCTTCATCCTTTCTATGATTACACGGAAATCAGATACCCTTCACCGAAACGGGTGGTGATAAAATCGGTCAGCCCCGCTTCGTTTAATTTCTTGCGGAGGCGGTTCACATTGACGGTCAGGGTGTTTTCGTCCACGAAGCTGTCCGTTTCCCAGAGCCGCTCCATCAGCTTTTCGCGGCTGACGGTTTTGCCCTTGTTTTCCAAAAGAGCGGAAAGAATGCGTGCTTCGTTTTTCGTGAGGGAAATTTTCTGCCCTTCGTAGGTAAGGGAGCCGTCCTCCTTATTGAAAAGGGCGCCCCGGTGTTCCAGAAGCGGAACGGCGGCGGTAAAGTCATAGGTGCGCCGCAGCAGCGCCTGGATTTTTGCCATGAGCACGTTGCCGTCAAAGGGCTTGGCAATAAAATCGTCCGCGCCCATGTTCATTGCCATGACGATGTTCATGTTGTCGGAGGCGGAGGATAAAATAATGACGGGCACCTTGGAAACCTTGCGGATTTCGCTGCACCAGTGATAGCCGTTATAGAAAGGAAGCGCTAAGTCCAGCAGCACCAGATGGGGCGCAAAGCCGGCAAATTCCTTCATGACGTCGCGGAAGTTTTCCACGCATTTTACGGAAAAATCCCAGCTTAATGCCTGCTTTTCCACCGCAGAGGCTATTCCCAAATCGTCTTCTATAATAAGCAGTCTGTACATGTTGCCCTCCCTCAATACCTTGTTTGCCCTCATAATAACACAAGAATGAAAAAATTGCTATGTGGGAATATCTTACGAAGAAAGGAAGTGCCGGGCAGGAATTCCTTGCAGAGACCGGGCGGGTGTGCTATAGTTTAGATGACCGGCAGGGTCAATTTTTGCTTTGACAGAATGGAATTTTACGTATGAACGAGAAATTTTTTGATTTGAAAAAAGAAAAACAGGACAGAATGATAAATGCTTCACTGAAGGTCTTTGCGGAGGGCGGCTATGCGCATGCCAGCACGGACGATATCGTAAGGGAGGCCTCCATCAGCAAGGGACTTTTGTTCCATTATTTTGGCAGCAAGCTGGGCGCCTATGCGTTTATGTACCAGTACAGCGTGCGCTTTTTCCTGTTGGAGCTGTCTGCGGCAAAGGTTGGCGGCAGCAAAAATGTTTGGGATATGGCAAGGCAGGTGGAACAGGCAAGATGGCAGGTGCTTAAGGGCTATCCGTATCTGCTGGCGTTTTTGCAGAAAAGCCGCAGCGAAAATGTCAAGGAAGCGCTTCTGGAAACCGAAGACATGAAGGCAAAATTAGATGAGGCATATGAAAAAATACTGGCGGATGTGAACGCAGAGGGACTTCCGGCGGGCACGGATGCGAAAAAACTGCTGCAGATGCTTCTTTTTACCATGGACGGTCTGATGAACGAACAGTTTGGCAAGGGCTCGTTTCAGGCGGACATGCTGCACGAAGAAGTGCTTTCCTACCTGAACAATTTCCGTAACGCCCTTATGCCGCCGGAAGAATAATTTTATTTGCTCATTTTGTAAACGGGGTCGGCAGGGTAGCCGCCCTTTAATTTCTGCATGCCGCGCTGTACGGCATCCTTGGAATTTTTCCAGTCCGCGTCCTGGTTGCGGTAGTCAAATTTTTCAATAAGCCAGGACACATCCTCGTAAAGACGGTCTAAATTTTTCTTTTCCAAATTGCAGAGCATACGGTAAAAGCTTTCCTTCTCCTTGTCGGGAAGCTTGGTGTTCATGGCTTCGCACAAATCGCCGAAGTGGGGAATGCAGAACCCCTTTCCGTTTTCAATGCGTCTGCGGAAATCTTCATCCTTCTGATACATGATAAAGAAGGTGTCCAGATACCGGTCGTAATGTTCCTTAAAATAATTGCATATGTAACAGGAGGCTTCTTTTTCCTTTGTCCAGGCGGAAACCGGGTTTTCGGCGGTTTCTTTTTTGAACATGGATTTGAAAGAAGATTTTTCCGGGCTGTAGGACTGTACCTGCTTGGTAAATTCTTCAATCATACGGCGGTAGTGGGTTTTTAAAATCCAGCCGTTGCCGAGAGTGTTGCCGTACTGGAACATTTTCCGGAAATGGGTGCGGCAGAAGCCGGCGCGGTCCGTCATGTCGCGCACATCGCTTTCCATATAGGAAGAACCGGAGCCTAAAACGAAGTCCATCAAATCCTGCTCAATCTGGCGCTCAATGTGGCAGAAGGGGCACTCGTCGTTTGCGTTTACCGCATCGTTTAAGGGAATCATATAGAGTTTTTCTTTCATATTTCGTAACCCAGCCTTTCTGTTTTTATTGTAGGGGATAACCGAAAATAAGGCAATGAAAAATATAGGAAATATTTTTGTGCGGATTACGTGTAATTATTTACATATTCTGTGCGAAAAAGTTACAAAATTCTAAGAATTTGCCTATTGAGAAAAGCCGGGGGACACTATACAATTTAGGAAAAGGAATAAAACAAAAATTTTTTTTCATAATAAAAAACTGACTTTTTAATACTTTATATAGATTGTGGTGTGATTGGTTTTGGCGTTTAACAGTATCCATTTTTTACTTTATTTTTTACCGATTTTCATGCTGGTGTATTATCTGACGCCGGCAAAAGCAAAGAATTTTGTGCTGCTTGCGGGCAGTCTTGTTTTTTATACATGCGGAGAGCCCTGGTATATCCTGCTTCTTGTGATGTCTGTGCTGCTTAATTTCTTCTCGGCAAAGATGATTGACCGTGTGAAGGGGCAGGGGGACAGGCGGGCTGTCTTTTTCGTGACGCTTCTGATTGACGTGGGGATATTGCTGTTCTTTAAGCTTTCACCGCTTATGCAGCAATGGCTGGACGGAGAGATTGCGCTGCCCCTCGGCATCAGTTTCTACACATTCCAGATTTTATCCTATCTGATAGATGTGTACCGGAAGGAAATTCCGGCGGAAAAATCCCTGGTTTCGTTTGCCACGTATGCGGCCATGTTTCCCCAGATTTCTTCCGGACCGATTGTGTATTACAGTGAGGTTTCGGGTGCGCTGCACGGCAGAAAGGTCACTGTAAAGGATCTGGACAGCGGACTGAAGACCTTTGTGTACGGTCTTTGCATGAAAATTTTAGTGGCGGACAGACTGGCAATTCTGTGGCACGAGCTGCAGACAACGGGCTTTGTGAGCATCAGTACGCCGCTTGCGTGGCTGGGAGCTTTTTCCTATTCCATGCAGCTTTATTTTGACTTCTGCGGCTATTCCCTGATGGCGGTGGGACTGGGACGCATGCTCGGCTTTAAGCTTCCGCAGAACTTCAACCTGCCTTATATGGCAAAAAGCATACGGGAGTTTTACCGCCGCTGGCATATGACACTGGGAAGATGGTTCCAGAAATACATTTACATTCCGCTTGGCGGCAGCAGGAGAGGGCTTGCCGTGACGCTGCGGAACCTGCTGATTGTCTGGCTGCTCACCTCTTTCTGGCACGGTGCGGGCGCCCATTTCTTTTTCTGGGGACTGGGGCTCTGCCTGTTTATCATGCTGGAACGTATCATGGACATGGGCGGCGTTCTGTCAAGAAGCAAGGTTTTCGGGCATCTGTATGTGCTCTTTGTGGTGCCGCTTACGTGGGTATGCTTTGCCATAGCGGATTTGGGCGATTTACGGACGTATTTCGGCAGGCTGTTCGGCTTTGTGAGCGGCGTCAATGTGAAAGCCGGGGATTTTGTGCAGGCGCTTCAGAATTACGGTCTGTATCTGGCAGTGGGCGTGCTGCTTTGCACTCCGCTTCCGAAAAAGCTTTTTGAACGCTTCAAAAACAATTTCTTCGGCATGATAATTCTGGCAATTTTGTTCTGGATGTGCGTGGACAGGATTTATTCCGCAGGCAACAATCCGTTTATGTATCTGAGATTTTAGTAAGGATGTAAGAAAAGTGAAAGCGCTTAAGAACTTAAAATACATGGTTTTTATTTTCATATTGGTACTGACCGGCATTGCGTACTATGAACGGCAGGACATCAAAGATTTTATCGGCGGCTTCCTGCATCCGGAGACGGAAAATCCCGGCGGAAACGGCACGGTATCGGGCGGGGATGCGTCCGGCAGCGATGCTTCGGTATCCGGCGGGAATACGCCCGGCGGGGATGCTTCGGTTTCGGGTGGCGACAGTGTGTCCGGAGGAGACAGCATTTCCGGCGGGGACGGTGTTCTTACGGGAAGTGTCTCCGGAGGGGACGGCACGGTGCGCTGGCGCTACCAGACGGTGGATGAGTCCTATTTTGACGATGCGGTATTTATCGGCGACTCCCGTACCGTGGGACTGTACGATTACGCGGGGCTTTCCAACACCACCTTTTATGCCTCTACGGGACTTACGGTTTACAAGGTCTTCTCGGCGCCCATTGTTTCCGTGCCCGGGCAGAAGAATAAAATTACGGTGGAAGAGGCGCTTAGTGAGCATCCGTTCAAGAAAATTTATTTCATGATTGGTATTAACGAAATGGGCACCGGTACGGTGGACACCTTCATGGAAAAATATAAGGAAGTGGTGGCGCATCTGCAGGAGCTGCAGCCGGATGCCATTATTTATCTGCAGGCTATCATGCGGGTGAGCACCGAACGCTCCAATAAGGGCGACTATATCAACAATCCCGGCATTGATGAAAGAAATGCGGAAATCGCCAAGTTAGCGGACAACAAAAAAATATTCTATCTGGATGTAAATCCCCTTGTCTGCGATGACACGGGCGGACTGATAAAAGAAGATACCTTTGACGGCGTACACTTAAAAGCAGCCTATATTGATATCTGGAAGCAATTTTTGATGGACCACGCCATAGAATTTTATTAAGACACCAGGGTAGCAAGCCGGGGGTCCACGCTATGCTTGCATAAGCGGGAGGGCGGAGCCCGGAGCAATCCGTATGGTGTCTGTTGTCTAAAATATCATAACAAGGAGCGTACAAAATGCGGATAGCGGATATGCATTGCGATACCATATCGGAGTTACTTAGGCAGAGAAGAGAACAGGCATCTGCCGTAGCAGACATCACAGAAGTACTGGCAGACGGACAGACTGAGGAAGGAAAAGCTACAGCAGATACGCAGCCAAACCTCAGGCAGAATACCTGTCATGTGGACCTTAGGAAGATGCAGAAGAGCGGCTATGTGCTGCAGAATTTTGCCCTGTTTGTGAACCTGGGAAAAGTGAAGGATGCCTGGCAGGAAGTGCAAAAGCTGCGGGCACTCTACGAAGAAGAACTCCAGAAAAATCAGGATATTATCGCACCGGTGTATTCCTATGCGGATATAGAGAATAATCTGGCGGACGGAAAAATGTCCGCTATGCTTACCGTGGAGGAAGGCGGCGTATGCGGCGGACAGACGGAGCGCCTGCGGGAGCTTTATAAGCAGGGCGTCCGCATGATGACGCTTTCGTGGAATTATAAAAACGAACTGGGACACCCCAATCTGTATGCCGAACTGCGAAACAGCATCCGGGCGGAGGAGCCGCACTTAACCCTGGAAGAACAGGATTATGCCCTGCAGAAATACTTAAATACACCCAACACGGAGCATGGCCTGACGAAAAAGGGCAGGGAATTTGTGGAGTGCATGGAAGAAATGGGAATGATTGTGGATGTTTCCCATATGTCGGATGCGGGATTTTTCGATGTGCTGCAGATGACAAAGAAGCCATTTGTGGCAAGCCACAGCAATGCGAGAGCGCTCTGTCCCTGCACCAGAAATCTGACGGATGATATGATACGGGCGCTGGCGGCAAAAGGCGGTGTGGCGGGTTTGAATTTCTGCGCAGACTTTCTTTCGCCCTGCAGAGCCGGTGTGAAAAATCCGGGAACCATTGCCGACATTGTGCGGCATGCTTCCCATATGGTTAAAATCGGCGGAGAGGATTTCGTGGGACTGGGCAGTGATTTTGACGGCATTGATACCCACGCAGAACTGCCGGGAGCAGACTGCATGGACAGATTGTTTGCCGCCTTAAAGAAGAACGGATTTACCGAAAGGCAGATTGATAAAATTTTCTGCAAAAATGTGATGCGCCTGTACCGGGAGGTACTGTAAAAAACGTTAACCGGCAGGCATTTTGGAAAGGTTGCTGCTGTTAACTGGCGGGCATTTTGTAAAGGCTGCTGTTATTAATCGGCAAGCGCTTTGTAAAAGGCTCTGATGTTTTCAAAGGCATAGGTCGGTTTATAAGAGGATGAGGCCACTTCTTCGGGAGTGGCTTCTCCCGTATATACCACACAGGTGTCCACACCGGCGTTGATACCGCATAAAATATCCGTGTAAAGACGGTCGCCCACCACAATGGTTTCTTCCTGGGAAAAGCCGTAGGTTTTCTGACAGAGTTCCACCATTTCGGGAGCGGGTTTTCCCAAGTAGACCGGTTTCTTTCCGGTGGAAGAGGTGAGCATGTTGCAGATGGAGCCGCAGTCGGGAATAAAGCCGAAGTCAATGGGGCAGCATAAGTCAGGATTTGTGGCGTAAAACGGCACGTTCCGAGTGGTCAGTACCTCACAGGTTTTGATGAGCTTTTCATAAGTGAGTTCGCTGTCGTAGGCGACCAGTATGCAGGCAATGTCCGGCTCCGCCTGTTCCGTCACAAGAAGTCCTTTGCTGCGGAGCTCTTTTATATAGGAAGCGGTTCCCAGCACATAGATTCTTTTGCCGTTAAAATGCTCCTGCATAAAAAGGGTGGTGACGTAGCCAGCCGTGGCAAACTGTTTTTCCTCCGTGGCAAGCCCGAAGCAGTCAGCAAATTTTTTTACATAATCGTCATTGCTCTTGGTGGAGTTGTTGGTGATAAAGCAGGCGGCGCCGCTGATGGAGTTGATGTAGGAAATCAGCTCGGCACTGCCGTCAAATAAGGTGTTTCCCACCGCAATGGTGCCGTCTATATCAAATAAAAACAATTTCTTTTTTTTCAGGTTGTTCATGTCGCACATAAGGGTTCTCCTTGCCTTTTGTTTTCCTTAGTATGTCAGGAATGCCCTTATTATATAGCACGGAGAAAGGAAATGTAAATAGCTTGCCCCCGTTTTCCCCGCATGGTAAAATAAAAGGAAAAGTAAAAATAAGAAATTAGGGAAAGAATACAGAAAGAAAAGAGGAAGCAATATGAAACTGATTTCATGGAATGTAAACGGACTTCGTGCCTGTGTGGATAAAGGATTTATGGACTTTTTTAAGGAAGCGGATGCGGATGTTTTCTGTATTCAGGAGTCCAAGCTCCAGAAGGGACAGATTGACCTGCCGCTTGAGGGGTATCACCAGTACTGGAATTATGCGGAAAAGAAGGGGTATTCCGGTACGGCGCTTTTTACCAAACAGGAGCCGCTGAGTGTTACCTACGGCATAGGCATCCCGGAGCATGACAAAGAGGGACGTGTGATTACAGCGGAATTTGCGGATTTTTATGTGGTGACGGTCTACACGCCCAACTCCCAGAGGGAGCTTACCAGACTTGCCTACCGTATGGAATGGGAAGCGGCATTTTTAGCCTATATCAACGGACTGAACGAAAAGAAGCCGGTTATTTTCTGCGGCGACTTAAACGTTGCCCACAAGGAAATCGATTTGAAAAATCCCAAGACAAACCGCCACAATGCCGGATTTACGGACGAGGAGAGGGGCTGCTTTGACAAGGTGCTTGAGAGCGGCTACATTGATACCTTCCGTTATTTTTACCCGGATGCGGAAGGTATCTATTCCTGGTGGTCCTATATGTTCAAGTCCAGAGAGAAGAACGCAGGCTGGCGTATTGACTATTTTGTGGTGTCCAAAGCTCTGGAGGACAGGCTGGAAGGAGCATCCATTCATACAACGGTCATGGGCTCCGACCATTGCCCCGTGGAACTGGATATCCGATAAAGGAGATGCCTGAAAACAGGATTTGGGAAGGATGGCGGCATGAGCTTACGTTTTGTACTTGGTAGTTCCGGCTCGGGAAAGAGCATGCGGATTTACAGTGAAATCTTAAAAAGAGCAAAAAAAGAACCGGAACGGAATTTCTTGATTGTGGTGCCGGACCAGTTTACCATGCAGACCCAGAAGGAACTGATTGTGCACCCCGACAACGAAAGCCGGGGTATTTTAAATATCGATGTGCTGAGCTTCGGCAGACTTTCCCACAGGGTGTTTGAAGAGGTGGGCAGAAAAAATCTGCCGGTGCTGGACGATACGGGAAAGAGCCTGATTTTGCGGAAGGTGGCGGGACAGTGCCAGGGCGGGCTTTCCTATCTCGGCACCTATTTACAGAAACAGGGCTACATCCACGAAATCAAGAGCGCCATATCCGAATTCATGCAGTACGGCGTATCGGTAAAGGATGTTTCCCGGCTGATGGAGTATGCAAAGAAAAAGGGCGCCCTGTATTACAAACTGAAAGATTTGCAGATACTGTACGACGGCTTTATGCAGTTTATCCGGGACAAATTCATCACCACGGAGGAAACGCTGGATGTGCTGTGCGAAGCCATTCACAAGTCCCAAATCGTGAAGGACAGTGTGGTGGTGTTCGACGGTTTTACCGGCTTTACACCCATTCAGTATAAGGTCATCCGGGAGCTTTTACTTTGTACGGAAGAAGTCTGGCTCACCATGACGCTGGATGTGCGGGAAGACCCGTTTACCCTGGACGGGGAGCAGAAGCTGTTTCATCTGAGTAAAAAGACCATAGCGGATGTCTGCCGTATTGCTAAGGACGCGGGCATTCCCCGGGGCGAAGATTTGTATATGGGAAAGGACGGCAGCTATCCCCGGTTTCAGGAAAATACGCCCCTTGCGCATCTGGAAAAATCCCTGTTCCGGTATCCCACCGAAAAATACGAGGGGGACCTTGCGGGAGAGGAAATCGTATTGTTTGCCGCATCCACCATCCGGGAAGAAGTGCGGCAGATGTCCATTCTCATCGAAAAGCTTATCCGGGAAAAAGGGTATGCGTACCGGGATATTGCCGTGGTAGCGGGCGATTTGGCTGGCTATGCGGAGCAGATAAAAACACAGTTTACGCTGCTTGATATTCCCTGTTTTATCGACCGGACGAGGGGCATTGTCCTAAATCCCCTGACCGAATACATAAAAAGTGCGTTGGAAATTCTCATCTATGATTTTTCCTATGAAAGTGTATTCCGGTATCTTCGGAGCGGACTGGCGGATTTTACCCGGGAAGAAGTGGACAAATTAGAGAATTACTGTATTCAGACGGGCATCCGGGGAAGGCGTGCGTGGACGAGGCAGTTTACCCATAGAACCGCCAAAATGAAGGAAAATGTGGACCTCTTATGGGAAATGGATGCGCTCCGGGAAAGACTGGCGGAAGAGCTTTCGCCTCTTCTTATGCTGCATTCCGACAAAACGGAAGATTATGTGAAGGCATTGTATGACTTCCTTGTAAAGAACAAGGCGGCGGAAAAAACGGCGGCTTACGAAGAAAAATTTGCCCGGCAGAAGGATGCGGTACGGGAGCGGGAATATGCGCAGGTTTACCGGCTCACCATGCAGCTTTTGGAGCAGATGATGGAGCTTTTGGAGGGCGAGAGCATGACCCTGCCCGAATTCAAGGAAATTTTAGAGGCAGGCTTCGGCGAAATTGAAGTGGGCAGCATTCCCCAGAACGTGGACAGGGTGCTGGTCGGCGACATGGAACGAACCCGCTTAAAAGAGGTAAAGGTGCTGTTTTTCGTAGGCATCAACGATGGAAATATTCCGGGCAACAACGGCAGCGGCGGCATTATTTCCGATATTGATAGGGAATTTTTACGGGAGTCGGAAATTGAGCTGGCGCCCACACCCAGGCAGCAGATGTATATCCAGCGGCTGTATCTGTATCTGAATATGACAAAGCCGTCCGAAAGGCTGTATCTTTCCTACTGCAAATTAAACGGAGAAGGAAAGACCCTGCGCCCGTCCTATCTGGTGGATGTGGTGAAGGATTTGTTCCCAACACTGAAGGTAAGGCTGCCGGAGCTGGCGCCTATGTATGAGCAGATTTATTCCCCGAGAGAAGGGCTTCCTTATCTGGCGCAGTCCCTGCGGGACTATGCGGAGAGGGGCGACCTTGCGGTAGAGGACGGTATTTTTACCGAAGGAGAAGGCGGGGGAAAAAGGAGTCTGGCAGAGCAGACGGATACCCTTTACGAGGCTTACCGGCAGAATGCGGACTATGCGTCGGTGGTGAAAAAGCTTATGGACGCCGCCTTTTACCATTACCGGGAGGACGGACTTTCCCGGGCGGTGGCAAAGGCTTTGTACGGCAGTATCCTGATGAACAGCGTCAGCCGGGTGGAAACCTATGCGGCGTGTGCATACCGTCATTTCCTGCAATACGGGCTGAAACTGCAGGAGCGGCAGGAATTCGGCTTTGAAGCGGTGGATATGGGAAATGTGTTCCACAGTGTGCTGGAGGGATTTTCCCATGCGCTGGAGGGCAGCGATTATACCTGGTTTGACTTCCCGAAGGAATTTGCGGAAAAAACCATAAAAGAAGTCATGAGCCTGTGCGCGGCGGAGTACGGCGACACCATTCTGTATGCTACGGCGCGAAACGCCTATGCCGTGGAGCGTATGGAGCGTATTCTCCTGCGGACGGTGGACACGCTGCAGTATCAGTTGCGAAAAGGCTCTTTTAAGCCGGAGAGCTATGAAATGTCTTTCTCGGCGGTAGCGGATCTGGACAGCGTGAACATTTCCCTTTCCGAAGAGGAAAAGATGAAGCTGCTCGGCAGGATTGACCGTGTGGACACCGTGGAATCGGAAGGAAAAATCTTCGTTAAAATCGTGGATTACAAGTCAGGCAACAAAAAGTTTGACATTGCGGCGCTTTATTACGGTCTGCAGCTTCAGCTTGTGCTGTATATGAATGCTGCCGTGGAGCAGGAAAAAAAGAAGCACCCCGGAAAAGAAGTGGTGCCCGCCGCTATGCTTTACTACCATGTGGCGGACGACTGTCTGGAAACGGAGACGGAGCTCACAGAAGAAGAAATCAATCAGAAAATCCGGGAAAATCTTAGGGCAAACGGCGTCATCAATAAGGACGAGGCGGTCATTGACAGGCTCATTGACGAAAAAAGCGGAAAGTCCGATGTCATTCCGGTGGAATTCAAGAAGGACGGAACGCTGTCTTCCCGCTCGGATGTGATGGATGAGGCGGAAATGGAAGAGATTTCCCGGTTTGTAACCGGCAAGGTCAAAAAACTGGGCAGGGAAATTTTGGAAGGAAAGGTGTCCTGCAACCCTTACAAAAAGGACAAGGAAAGCGCCTGTACCTACTGTCCCTACAAGGGCGTGTGCGGCTTTGATACCGGCATGGACGGCTATTCCTACCGGGTGCTGCCGGACATGGATAAGGATACCGCCATGGAGCATATCCGGAAAGAGCTGGACGAGGAGCAGGCGTAAGCCGCGCAGCGGCAAGTGTATAGGCAGCACATATGCACAACTGCATATGATGCAGGAAAAAGGCAGAAAAAAGGCAGGGAGAAAGAATGGCAGTAAAATTTACCCCGGAACAGCAGCAGGCAATCGATTTGCATGACTGCAACATATTGGTGTCGGCGGCAGCCGGAAGCGGCAAGACGGCGGTGCTTTCGGAGCGTATTGTGAAAATGGTATGCCGGGAAGAAAATCCGGTGGATATCGACAGACTGCTGGTAGTGACCTTTACCAAGGCGGCGGCAGCCGAGATGCGGGAGCGTATCAGTCAGGCAATTTTAAAGAGGCTCAATGAGGACGGCGGAAACGAGCATCTGCAGAGGCAGGCGGCGATTATCCACAATGCCCAGATTACCACGATTGACAGCTTCTGTCTGTTTGTGCTGCGCAACAATTTTGAGGACATCGGTCTGGACCCTGCCTTCCGGATTGCGGATGAAGGGGAAGTGGAGCTGCTGTCCCAGGACGTGATGAAGGAAATGCTGGAAGAGCATTTTGCCTCTGGGGAAGAACGGTTTTTCCACACCATCGAATATTTTTGCCCGAACGGCAGGGAAAGTGTGCTGGAGTCGCACATTCTGCAGCTCTACCGGTATGCGTTAAGCTACCCGTTCCCCGAAAAATGGCTCCGGGAACGGAAAAAAGATTATGTTTACGAAACGGTGGAGGACATTGCTGCATCGGATGCCGGTGTGTTTCTGTTCGGACATTTACAGAAGCTGCTTGCCGGTGTCGCGGAGGAGCTGAAGCGGGCGGAGAGCATCTGTGAGGAACCGGACGGACCCTACATGTACGGCGAGGTGCTGGAACAGGAGAGGGAGGCAATCGAAAAAATAGCCCGTGCTGAAAATTTAGTGCGTCTTTCCGAACTGCTTCCGGCTTTCACACCGGGAAAATTTCCGGGCAAAAAGGACGACTCCGTTTCTGCGGAAAAAAGAGAGCAGGTAAAGAACTTACATGACAAGATAAAGAACATGGTCAAAAAAATGCAGACCTCCTATTTTAATCTGCCTTTTGAAACCGTGTTCCGTCAGGCAAAAACGGCGGCGGAGGCAGTGGAGTCGCTGGTGGACTTAAGTCTGGAATTTATGGAGCGGCTGAAAGCCAGGAAGACGGACAAAAAGCTGCTGGATTTCTCGGATATGGAGCATTATGCCCTGCAGATACTGGTGGAAGAGGACGAAGAAGGCAATATGGCGCCCACCAAAACGGCGCTGGAATACCGGGATTATTTTGAAGAGGTGCTGATTGACGAATACCAGGACTCCAATCTGGTGCAGGAATATCTCTTAAAGGCGGTGGCAAGGGAGGAAGACGGCAAAAAGAACCGCTTTATGGTAGGCGACGTGAAGCAGAGCATTTACAAATTCCGACTGGCAAGACCGGAGCTTTTCTTAGAGAAATACGACACTTATTCCCTGACCGGCGGGGAAAACCGGAAAATCGATTTGCACAAAAATTTCCGCAGCCGGAACGAAGTCATTGATACGGTAAACGATGTTTTTTCCAAAATCATGCAAAAAGAGCTGGGCGGCATTGTATACGATGAGGAAGCGGCGCTTTATGCCGGAGCCGTATACCCGGAAAATCCCGGCTGCGAGAGCGAACTGCTCCTGATAGAAAAACCGGAAAAAGAAGCGGAGCTGGATGCCAGACAGACGGAGGCGCTTCTCATTGCAGCCAAAATCAAAGAGCTGCTTGCCGGTTTTCAGGTAACGGACAAAGAAACCGGAGCGCTGCGGTCTGTCCGGTATAAGGATATTGTCGTGCTGCTCCGCACCAACAGCGGCTGGGACGAACCCTTTAAGGACACGCTGGCTTCCCAGGGCATTCCCGCCTATATTGAAGGAAAAACAGGCTATTTTGCCTCCAAAGAAATTCAGGATGTGCTGTTATTCTTAAAGGTATTGGACAACCCGCTGCAGGATATTCCCCTGTACGGGGTAATGAAATCCGTGTTCGGCGGCTTTACGGAGGAAGAGGTGGCGGTTCTCCGCAGCGTGGAGGAAAAGGACGAACCGCTGTACGAGAATTTACGCCGCCATGCGGAAGAAAAATATGCAGGATTTCTTGCAAAAATCGACAGATACCGGGAATATGCGACCTATATGACCATTCTGGAGCTTTTGCAGACCCTTTTTGAGGAGCACGATTACTTATCCTATGTATCGGCGCTGCCCGCCGGGGAGAAGCGGCTTGCCAATGCGGAAATGCTGCTTACCAAAGCGGCAGCTTATGAAAAGAACAGCTATTACGGCCTGTTCCACTTTATCCGTTATGTGGAGCAGTTGGAGAAATACGACGTGGACTACGGCGAAGCGGTTACTCTGGATGAAAATGCAGACGTGGTGCGGATTATGAGTATTCATAAGAGCAAGGGTCTGGAATTTCCGGTGGCTATTGTGGCAGGTCTGTCCAAGAAATTCAACATGCAGGATGCGGCGAGCCCCATCATTATGGACATGGACTTGGGATTGGGCGTGGATTATGTGAACACGGAGTGCCGTGTCAAGAATAAGACCCTGCGGAAAAATATTCTGGCAACCAAAATGAAACTGGACAATCTGGCAGAGGAGCTGCGTGTGCTGTACGTTGCCATGACCCGTGCCAGGGAGAAGCTGATTTTGACCGCCTGCACGGAAAAGACGGAAGAAAAGGCACAGCTTGGGGAAGAAAGCCGGGCAGAAACAGCAGGCAAAGGCGACGGCAGACCGCCTTTATCCTATGCGGAGCTGACATCGGCAACCAGCTTTTTGCAGTTTTTGTTACCGGTATTTTCCCATATAAAGGTAGTAACCATGGAGGATTTGGGGCTTGATGCCATCAAAGAGGAAGTGGACAGGGAGAGCCGGAAACGCAGACTGCTTACGGACAGGACAGCGGATGCGGAGGCTCTCCAAAAGCTGACGGAGCGGTTTTCGTTTGTTTACCCTTACGAGAATTTACAAAATCTGTATACCAAGACAACCGTTTCCGAACTGAAAATGGCAGCCTTGGAGGAAAAGGAAGAAACTGCGGAGCTTTTCCCGGAAAAGGAAGTGGTTCCCTATGTGCCGGGTTTCATGCGGGAAAAAGAAAAAATCTCCGGTACCACAAGGGGAAGCGCTATGCACCGGCTTATGGAACTGGTGGATTTTACCAAAAATTATGCGAACTGGCAGGATGTAAAGGCGGTTATGCAGGAATTCCTGCAGGAAGGAAGGTTGTCCGCTGAATACGAAGAAGCCATAAGAGTGGATAAAATCCTGCACTTTTTGCAGTCACCCTTAGCAGGCAGAATGCGGGAAGCCCAGGAAAGGGGAACGCTTTTCAGGGAGCAGCCTTTTGTGTACGGCGTGGAAACGAAGGAAGGCGAAACGGTTCTCATTCAGGGTATTGTGGATGCGTATTTTGAGGAAGAAGACGGCATTGTGCTTTTAGACTATAAAACGGATGTGGTGGAAACCGGCGAAGAGCTGGTAAAACGCTATCAGACACAGATAGATTACTATGAAAAAGCACTCCACAACCTGACGGGAAAGAGGCTGAAGGAGCGTATCCTCTATTCCTTTTATTTAGGCTGTGAAGTGCAACTATAGGGAATGACTTTTGCCTGATTTAAGTGGTCCTGCGCCTTTTTAAGGGGCAGGGCATTCAGCACCGGATTAGTCTTCGGTGGTAATCAGATAACGCTTGGTCTGCGGTACCTTCAAGAGGGCGATAGCGCCAATCAGGGTGAAGATTAATTCGGGGAGCATGTAGCTGCCGTTATACAAAAAGCTGTAAAGGAAGGTATTGTCCGTGGAGAAACCGTTCCACAGTTCGCCGAAGCTCTTCCATACGACTACGCCGGATAAGAAATGGCATACAAAGCGGAGAACAACGGCAAGGGCAATACCGCCTACCCAGCCTGCAAAGCCTTTTTTACGGAAAATTCCGGCAAGACCGAGCACCGTGAATGCCACGATATAGTCGAGCAGAATGCAGGCGATGAGCATGCCGGGCGTAAGTCCCCAGCCGAAAATACCGTCAACGATACCCTGGGTAAACTGCACTAAAGAGAATACGAAGGATACGGTAAGACCTGCACCCAGTCCTCTTCTAATGGAGAAAAGCACGATGGGAAGCATGGACAGCAGGGTGATGGAGCCGCCCCAGGGAAGACGGAAAATACGAATGTAGCTTAATACGGTAGCCAGTGCCACCATAACAGCGCCTTCCACAAGAATTTTTGTTTTGTTTTTAGACATAAAAAAACCTCCTTGGTTGACAAAGAGGGACACAAAGTAATGAGCATCCAAAAAAGATGTCTCGTTGCTTCCTTACGCCGGTATTATCCGGTTCAAGTAGTGAGGGTTAGTATCCGAAGATACAATCTCAGCGAAATGCGCCCCTAGCAATGTTTCTGTTTTACGAAGAAAACTATAATGGTTTTGTAGAAATTTGTCAATGATTATTTAGAAAAGTAAGGTACTTGTAAGAGGAAAGGAACGGAATATGAAAAAATATGTATTGTTTGATTTGGACGGAACTTTGACGGACCCCATGGTGGGCATCACGACCTGCGTGCAGTATGCGCTTGCGGCAGCAGGCATAGAAGAGCCGGATTTGCAGAAGCTGACGCCGTTTATCGGACCGCCCTTAAAGCAGAGTTTTATGGAATTTTACGGCTTTTCGGACGAAGAGGCAGAGCAGGCGGTGGAAAAATACCGGGAGCGTTTTAAGGATGTGGGTATTTTTGAAAACGAAGTTTACGAGGGTATTCCCAAGCTGCTTTCTTCCTTAAAAAAAGAGGGAATGCTCCTCTCCGTTGCCTCCAGCAAGCCGGAGGTCTTTGTGAAAAGAATTCTCACCCATTTTTCCATCGACAGCTATTTTGATGCCGTAGTGGGAAGCGAACTGGACGGCAGACGCACGGATAAAAAAGAAGTGGTGGCGGAGGCGTTAAAGAGGCTGTATGAAAAGGATGCCGCACAGGACGCGGAAAGAAGAAAGCACACTTACATGGTCGGCGACCGCAAGTTTGACATCATAGGGGCAAAGGCAGAAGGCGTTATCAGCGTGGGCGTCACATACGGGTACGGTTCCGAAGAAGAGCTTCTTGCCGAAAAGCCGGACTTTCTGGCACACAGTGTGGACGAATTAAAGGAGATTTTGCTGGGAAATATAAAAGATTGACACCCTATAAAATAGGGTATACTATAAAAATATACACAGGAGAAAGGTAATAGGGGAATGACAAGAACCTTTATTGAAGTACCATTATTTTCCAGAAGATGGAGAGAAATCGGTTTAGGGGAAGAAGAATTGCGGATGTTGCAGGTAATGCTGCTGAAGGACCCGGAGTCCGGGCCGGTGATGGAAGGTACCGGTGGAATTCGTAAGGTACGTTTTCCGTTAAAAGACAGAGGAAAGAGCGGAAGTATTCGCGTGTGTTATACAGATTTTGCCGAATACGAGGTGATATACCTGATTACTGCCTTTGAGAAAAAGGAACAGGAAAATCTTTCCGATGAGGAAAAGAATGCACTGAAGAAATTGGTTAAAGCTTTAAAGGAAGAAGCCGCAAAGAATAGGAGATGATTTCTATGAGTTCACTGTTTGATGATTTAAGAGAAGGACTTGAGGAAGCAATTTCATATGAAAAGGGAACCGGCAAAGCAAAGACAAAAACATACATGATTTTACCGGTCAATGAATACAGCAATAAGGAAATCAGGGAAATACGAATGAAAGCCGGAATGACGCAGAGTGTATTTGCTTCCTATATGGGAGTATCCAAAAAGACCGTAGAAGCATGGGAATGTGGCAGAACACATCCTACCGGACCGGTATTCAGGCTGCTGGATATTCTGGCATCCGGTGAAGGCATAGAGTACATTGTTGCAAAAGACCATTGAAGAAGTGCCTGAATACAAAATGACAGAAAAAGGACATGCGGGAAATTCCTCCGCATGTCCTTTGTCTTTTTTATTTTCCGTTTGTTAGAACCCTGTACTATGCAGGCTTAAGGCTCGTAAAATTACAGTAACTGCAGATTTGCTTCTTCTGCCTCTGCCATCATGTCATCCGGCCATAAAGAGCACTGTACTTCGCCGATGTGAGCTTTTCTTAAGAAGAACATACAGATACGGGACTGACCGATGCCGCCGCCGATGGTGTAAGGCAGTTCTTCGTTAATAATGGCTCTCTGGAAAGGAAGCTCTGCGCGGTCTAAGCAGTTTGCTTTTTCAAGCTGGGAGAGAAGCGCATCCTTGTCAACGCGGATACCCATGGAGGAAAGCTCCAGAGCAATATCAAGCACCGGATAATAAACCACGATGTCCGCATTTAAGGACCAGTCATCATAGTCCGGCGCACGTCCGTCATGACGCTCACCTGACTCCAAAAGGTCACCAATCTGCATGATGCAGACAGCGCCCTTTGCTTTGGTGATGTAGTATTCTCTTTCCTTCGGTGTGTTGTCCGGGAACATTTCTTCCAGTTCTTTCGTGGTGATAAAGAAAATATCATGAGGAAGAATTTCTTCTATGTAGTCATAATGAATGGACATGTACTTCTCGGTCTTACGGAGAACCTTGTATACACTGCGGACGGTATCCTTTAAGGTATCCAGGTTACGGTCTTCCTTTTCGATAATTTTTTCCCAGTCCCACTGGTCTACATAAATGGAATGGATATTGTCCACTTCTTCGTCGCGTCGGATGGCGCTCATATCGGTATAAAGACCTTCGCCTACATGGAAACCGTATTTTTTCAGTGCGTAACGTTTCCATTTTGCAAGAGAGTGTACAATTTCAGCTTCACGGCCGTCCTGACCGGATATATCAAATGTAACAGGTCGCTCTACACCGTTTAAGTTGTCGTTCAGACCGGAAGAAGGGTCAACAAATAAAGGTGCGGATACACGTAAAAGATGAAGTCTTTCGGCAAGCAGTGTCTGGAAAAAATCTTTTACGGTCTTGATAGCAATCTGGGTATCATACAGATTCAGCTCTGATTTATACCCCTTCGGTAAAATCATCTTGCTCATACGGATTTTCTGTTCCTTTCTATGTTAAACATAAAATAGTTCTCTAACTATTCTATTTAACTGCTTTTTTGCTCACTTTGCAAGAAGAACATTTGTTCTATTTTCCTGTTGCTTTTTCCGATAGGATGTGATATTCTGATTACAGAACATTTGTTCTGATTTTGCAAGGGCAGAAAGGCACGGACACGGAAATGGAATATCTGGCAAGCAGCGGGATGAGCCTGATGGACAAGCTGGCGGTTTTAAGCGATGCAGCGAAATATGATGTAGCCTGCACTTCCAGCGGCGTGGAGAGAAAGGGCGATGGAAAGCATATGGGAAACTGCGCGGCGGGAGGCATCTGCCACAGCTTCAGCTCGGACGGCAGATGTATTTCTCTTCTGAAAATCCTGCTTTCCAATGAATGTGTATATGATTGTAAATACTGTCTGAACCGCCGTTCCAACGACATCAGAAGGGCAAGCTTTACCCCGGAGGAGGTCTGCGAGCTGACCATTCAGTTTTACCGCAGAAATTATATAGAAGGTTTATTTTTAAGCTCCGGTATCCTGCATAACCCGGACTATACCATGGAGCAGCTTTACCAGACCCTTTATCTGCTGCGCAGAAAGTATCATTTCGGCGGCTATATTCATGTGAAGGCAATTCCGGGAGCGGACCCGGGGCTCATCCGGATGACGGGCTTTTTAGCAGACCGTATGAGTGTAAACTTAGAGCTTCCCACGGCGGATGGGCTTAAAAACCTGGCTCCGTCCAAAAACCGGAAGAAAATCCTGACGCCCATGCGGCTTATCCAGAACGGCATTGAAAGCAATAAAAATGAACTTACCTTATATAAGAAAGCGCCCGTTTTTGTCAGCGGCGGACAGTCCACCCAAATGATTATCGGGGCGACGCCGGAAAGCGATTATCAGATTATGCGGGTGGCGGAGAGTCTCTATAATGGTTTCGGGTTAAAGAGAGTTTTTTACTCTGCCTTTGTAAAGGTAAATGAGGACAAAGCATTGCCGAGTCTTCCGGGCGGACCGCCGCTTTTAAGAGAGCACAGGCTGTATCAGGCAGACTGGCTTCTACGTTTTTACGGGTTTAAGGCGGAGGAGCTGCTCAGCGAATCACGGCCTTTTTTCAACGTGATGCTGGACCCGAAGGAGGACTGGGCAATCCGGCATCTGGAGCTGTTTCCCATGGAAATCAACAAGGTTTCTTACGAGGAGCTCCTGCGTATTCCGGGCATAGGTGTGAAAAGCGCCCAGCGGATTGTCAAAGCCAGACGCACGGCGGTACTGGATTTTGACTCCCTGAAAAAAATAGGAGTGGTGCTCAAAAGAGCCCTGTATTTTATTACCTGTAAGGGGCGCATGATGTACCCGGTCAAGGTGGAGGAGGATGCGATTGTACGCAACCTTACACAGGACAGCAGGGACAAACTGCAGTTTTCACAGGACGGTATGACTTACCGGCAGTTGTCCCTGTTTGATGACAACCGGTATACGGTAAATCCCACCGTGGCAGACAGCGGCAAGGTACTGTTGGGACAGATATAGAAAGGACGGAAAGATGACGGCAGAGGAAACGGTTTTTGTATGTGAAGACAGCATGACAGGGATTTTTACGGGTATTTATGAAGCATACGAGAAAAGACTGCCCCTTGACAGCGTGCGCCTTGCCGTGGGGGAGGTGGCGCAGCCGTCGCTGTTTGCGGTTTATGAATATGTGAAGCCCAAAGAAGAGAAAGCAGAGAAGGTTATGCGTACCTTAAAAAAGAAATTTTCCGAAGAGGATTACCGGACAATCTGCTATGCGCTTTCTTCTCCGGATAAAAGAAAGGCGGATGCGGTTTTCCACACTATAGTGTGGGGACTGAAAGGACAGTACAGGCACAGTATTTTAGAGCATTTATCAAGCGATGATGTGCGTATCACCATGGAGCTTGCCAGAAATGCCGGCAATGAATATCTGCATTTGAGAGGCTTTACCCGTTTTACGGAACTGCAGGGAGGGGTTCTGTATGGGGTGATTTCGCCTAAGAATGCTATTCTGCCGGAGCTTGCGGAGCATTTTGCCGACAGACTGCCCGGAGAAAATTTTGTTTTACGGGATGAGGGAAGAAATCTGTATGCCCTCCATCCGGCATTCAACCCCTGGTTTCTGATGACTCCAACGGGGAGCGCGGAAGTGACGGAAACCGAATGGTCGGAAACGGAAGACTGTTATCAGGAACTGTTCCGTACTTTTTGTCATAATATAAGTATTGAAGAGAGAAGAAATCTGAAATTACAAAGAAATATGCTTCCATTGCATTTCCGACTTTATATGACGGAGTTTCGTGACAGAAATTAGGAAGGACGATGTACGAAAAAAAGACATATTTTGTGGGAAAAAGGTCTTTACTTTTGAAAAATACTGTGTATAATACAAAAGAAATTAAGGAACATGAGGTTTTGGGAAGGAAGGCTGTTGTTATATGGAACGTAGAATCAAATTGACACCGGATGAAGTGAAGCACTTTGTAGCAGTTACGTCTAAATGTGACTTTGACATTGATATTTCTTATAATAGATATGTAGTAGATGCCAAATCATTTCTTGGCGTATACGGACTGGACTTTACAAAAGTCCTGACTGTTCATTATAACGGCTACGATGAGGAATTGGAAAAGCTTTTAACAGACCTGGCGATTGCCTGCTAAAAGAGTATAGAAGCTGCAAATAGAAAACAACAAAATTGACTCCCTGTTTTAGATGGTATACTATCTAAGCAGGGAGTTTTTGCTTCCAAGGAAAGGACTGCTCTTATGGAGATACAGATATCCGTCAGAAATCTTGTGGAATTTCTGTTACGAAGCGGAGATATAGACAACAGAAAATCGGGTGGGGCGGATAATGCCATGCTGGAAGGTGCAAGACTGCACCGGCTTCTGCAGAGCAGAATGGGGGCAGGTTATCTGCCGGAGGTTTCCCTGCGCTATCTTTATGATACGGAGAAATACCAGATTGTGGTAGAAGGCAGGGCGGACGGTATTTTCACGGACGAAAGCGGCGTTACCGTTATTGATGAAATCAAAACCACCTATAAAGATATAGCAAAATTAAAAGGTCCAAACGGAGTGCATCTGGCGCAGGCAAAGGTATATGCCGCCATTTACGGTATGAAGGAAAAGAAGGAAGAAATGCGCGTGCGCATGACATACTGCCATGTGGAAACCGAGGAAATCCGTTATTTCTTTGAAGATTATACCATGCAGGAGCTGAAGGAATGGTTCCTGGAGCTTTTAAGGGAGTACCAGATTTGGGCGGACTATGAATTTGAATGGAAACAGATACGGCAGGAGTCTCTGGAAAAGTTAGAATTTCCCTACGCCTACCGGGAGGGACAGAAAGAGCTGGCAGCCCAGGTGTACCGGACGATTTATCATAAGAAGAAGTTGTTTATTGAAGCACCCACCGGCGTCGGCAAAACACTGTCCACGGTTTTCCCTGCCTTAAAGGCTATGGGAAAGGGAATGGGCGATAAAATTTTTTATCTGACGGCAAAGACCATTACCCGGACTGTAGCAGAAAATACCTACAGCCTTCTTAGGGACAGAGGTCTGGCATTTAAGAGTGTCATACTGACCGCCAAAGAAAAAATATGCTTTCAGGAAGAAACGGAATGCAATCCGGATGCCTGTCCCTATGCAAAAGGACATTATGACAGGATAAATGCGGCGGTTTATGATTTGCTGACACATGAAACAAGCTTTACCAGAGAAGTGATAGAGCAGTATGCCAGAAAGCATAAGGTATGTCCATTTGAATTTTGTCTGGACATGAGCCTGTTTGCGGACGGGATTATCTGTGATTACAATTACGTGTTTGACCCCCATGTATATCTGCGGCGTTTTTTTGCGGAAAATAACAATGGGAATTATATTTTTCTGGTGGACGAGGCACACAACCTGTTGGACAGAGGCAGGGAGATGTACAGCGCCGAACTCATCAAAGAAGATTTTCTGACACTGAAGAAAAAAATTGTTGCGGCAGAAGCGGGGCTTCTGGTTCCGGTTTCTTCCATGCCGTCTAAGACCTCCGGCAGAATAAAGGATTTTGCAAGGAAGTTAGAGAGGGATTTGGAGAGGTGCAACAAAGAGCTTCTCATTTTGAAGAAGGACTGTGAAAAATGTGAGGTGCTTTCCGGCATAGACCCCTTTATACAGGTACTGACACGCTTGTTTGACACTATGAACAAGTACCTGGAAGAGACGGATGACAACCCGGTCAGGGCAGATATTCTGGATTTCTATTTTCAGATATCCCATTTTCTCGGCATTTATGAGCTATTGGACGACAATTATGTCATATACTCCGAAATGATGGAAACACCGCCTTATGACGGGATGTTCAGATTGAAATTGTTCTGCGTCAATCCGGCTAAGGCACTGGGAGAATGTATGGAAAGGGCAAGAAGTACCATATTGTTCTCAGCTACCTTCCTGCCTATCCAGTATTATAAAAATCTGCTGGGCGGCACCAAAGAGGATTACGAGGTGTATGCCAAATCCATATTTGACCCGGAGAAGAGGGCTATTTATATCGGAAGAGATGTAACCAGTAAATATAGCCGCAGAAATGAAACGGAATACATGAATATCGCCCGTTATTTATACGAGATAATTAAAAACAGGCATGGAAATTATATGGTATTTTTTCCGTCCAGGGCTTTTATGATGGAAGTGTATGACTGCTTCGTTAAATATTTTCTTGAAGAAGAGGACAGCGAGATAGAATGCATCCTGCAGGAAGAATATATGAACGAAGAGGAACGGGAACAGTTTTTACAGCGGTTTTCCGCAAAAACAGGGGATTTTCAGCCCGTTGACTTCTCCGGTATCATGATGGATGTGGAAGTGGAAGAAGAGGAAAATCCGGGAAATGCGGCATTTCCGGCGGAACTGTCCGCCGAAACGGACAAAATCCTGCTGGGTTTCTGTGTCATGGGCGGTATCTTTTCCGAAGGAATAGACTTAAAGCACGACAGCCTGATTGGCGTCATTGTGGTAGGCACCGGCATTCCGCAGGTTTGTAATGAAAGAGAGCTGTTGAAGGCATATTTTGATGAACGGGAAGAAAACGGATTTGATTATGCCTACCGTTTTCCGGGTATGAATAAGGTATTGCAGGCAGCGGGCAGGGTTATCCGCACGGAAGAGGATGTAGGTATTATTGTCCTTTTGGACGAACGGTTCCGTCAGATTTCCTACCGGAGATTGTTCCCCAGGGAATGGACATCCTATGAAGAGGTAACGAAGGACTCCATATCGGAACGTATTGAAAGATTTTGGGATGAATGGCTTTAAAAATGCAATCTGACGGACCTATCAAACAAAAACTGACACGCGTGTATATGTGGATAACTATGTGGAAATGGGGGATTTCTTTTAAAAATCCACGAAAAATACGACAGCATTTCCGTTTTTTGCATTGAGCACGGTGGATAACTGGCAAAAACAGTACTGAAACGGTCAATATCATCAAAACAGAGGAGAGGAACACCTTTTATGAAAACAAAACAAGAAAACAGACTTATTTTTTTCTATTTTGCCCTGTATCTGGCAGCGGCGCTTACCATTGCTTTGCACCAGCCGCACTTTGATACACCGCCTCTGTTCGGCAATCCGCCCGATGAGCATTCCCGCTATAAGGTGCCTCTTTACATAGAGGAGCACGGCAGTCTGCCTACCGGCTTTGAAGAAGAGCTTTTCAGTGGGGACTGCAGATGGACATACGGCTTTTATACCCTTCTGCCCTATATGATACAGGGGGCGGTCATGAAGGGAGCCAGCCTGTTTACCCATTCTCCGCTGGCGCTTTTGTATGCGGCGCGAATGGTAAACGTAGTCAGCGGGCTGTTCATGGCATATCTGGTGTTATTAATCGGGCGGAAGGTATTTTCGGATGATAAAATCCGGTGGCTGTTCTGCTTTCTGGTGACCTTTTTACCCCAGAGCCTGTTTATGCATACCTATGTGAATCCCGATTCCATCTGCATGTTATCCACCGCATTGATGATTTACGGACTCCTGTGCGGATATGAAGATGCCTTTTCGGTAAAAAGCTGTGTGCTGTTAACGGCGGGCATGGTTCTGTGTATTCTGTCGTATTACAATGCGTATGGATTTTTAGTCAGCAGCTTCCTGTTGTTTACGGCTTATTTCCTGAAAAGAAAAGAAAAGTGGACCTTTGACTGGAAAAATTTCCTGAAAAAAGGTTGTCCGGTTGCCCTTGCCGTTATTCTTCTCTCCGGCTGGTCTTTTGTGAGAAACTATATGCTGTATGACGGGGATTTTATCGGATTGCGTACCAAGGAGGCGTTTATCCAGTCCTACGGAATTGCCCGGGATACCTTTCAGAGCAGCGGCTATTCCCTTGTGTATATGCTGACCCACACCAGCTTTGTACCAAAGGTAATTATCAGTTTTCTGGGAAATTACGGCTCCGGGACCATTTACATGTATAAAATTATGTATGCGGGCTATCTTCTTCTTTTCGGTGCGGCTTTTGTGGGACTCTTTATGCCGAAGACCAAGCCGGAAAAGGTTTCTTCTCCGGAAGAAACATCCGCTGCGGAAAGAAAGGCAGTTACGGACAGATTTCACACGGCTTTCTTCCATATAAACATGGTTTTCTGTATTCTGATGCCCTTGCTTTTACTGCTGAAATATGCATACACCGTGGATTATCAGGCGCAGGGACGGTATCTGATGCCGGCAGTCATTCCCATTATGTATTATCTCTGTTACGGATTTCAGAAGCTGCCGTTTTACCGGAAAGCAGGAGAACGCAGAAAGAATATCCTTCTTATGGGAATTATGGTGTTTGTGGTGCTGGCGCTTTTACTGATGATTTTCTGCAATGCCATGCCGGTGTACCGGATGACGGGGGTACTGGGGTAAGAATTTAGATTTTAGACAATAAAAAAGTGGAGCCCACGCATGGATCTCCACCGGCCACGGGCATCTCAAGTTTCCGTAGCACAACCACTGCATTTAATCTAACATCATATCACTATTTTGTCAATCTTTATTTTAAAAATTAAATATAAAAATTATATATCAAATATTTCCTTTCCCTATTGACTTTACATATTATATGACGTATAGTATTGCAAAAGATATATTATTGCAAAACACATAATATCATAAAACTGACAGAAAGGACGGAGGCTGTATGGTTTTTAATACAGGAGCGGCGCTGCTTGATGCTATCGTCCTGGCGGTCGTATCCAGAGAGCCGGAGGGAACCTACGGATATAAAATAACGCAGGATGTAAGGCTGGTTTTGGAAGTATCCGAGTCCACACTTTACCCGGTGCTCAGGCGGCTGCAAAAGGATGAAATGCTGTTCGTATACGACAGGGAATGCGCCGGCAGAAACAGAAGATATTACCAGATTACGCCCACCGGGCAGGAAAAGCTTAGGGAATACGTGAGAGAGTGGAAAATCTATTCTGAAAAGATATCCGGTATTTTCGAAGGAGGAAGCACGCATGAAAAACAGACTTAAAAGAAAGTTCTGAAAAGCAGAAAGCATACTCGGAATAAGAAACGGAAAAGAAATGTTATAGATATAGAGTAAGAAAAGAGGGAAATTATGAGAAAATTTATGAAAGTAAGCGCCATTACGGCGGGCATTATGATATTTTTAGGAATCGGACTTTTTACTGTGGGCGGCTGCGGAGGCGGCATTAGCGAGACCGTACAGAAGATTGTGAACGGTGATTTTAATTTTACGGATGAAGATTTGAAGAATATCATCGGAAACTATGTTTCTTCAAACGACAGCCTGGAAATTACGGTAAATGAGGAAAATAAATATCTGCCGGACTTCCCGGTTGTTACGGATACGGAAAGCTACGAAAGAGATTTTGATATGGCAGAATTTAGCAGCATGGTGCTGCAGCTTGGCGGATGTGAGGTAAAGATACTTTCTTCCGAGGATGAAAATGTGCATATCAAGGCAGAAAAAGTCAAGAAAATCCAGACGGGCGTAAAGGACAATACCCTTTACATTACCAGCACCGACCGAAAAGGCGTCACTTCCGGAAACTGGACCAAGATTACTATACAGATACCGGAGGCATTCCGCTACGATACGGTGGATATTGACTTAGGAGCCGGAGATTTTTCCATAGAGAGCCTGACGGTGAAAAATGTAACGATTGATATCGGAGCGGGAAGATTGCAGATAGAAAAGCTTGTCTGTACGGAAGATGCAAAATGCGACATCGGCGCCGGACAGATGCTGTTAAACGATGCACAGATTGGAGGCAGCTTTGCCGGAGATATCGGGGCAGGAGAAATGCGGCTGACCGGAAATATACAGGGAAATGCAGAGGTTTCCTGTGCAATGGGAAATACGGAAATGACATTTGTCGGAAGCACGATGGAAGAACACAACTACGAAGTAAGCTGTTCTGCGGGAAATATCGACATAGGAAACCGCTCCTTTGCCGGACTTGCCACGGAAAGTGACATTGACAACGGAGCGGCGAACACCTACAAGCTGGAATGTGCCATGGGCAACATTACCGTGAAATTCCAATAAATGGAAAATAAGAAGATTTATAGTTTATTCCAAAACCAATAAAAGAGCCATCTTGAAACGGCCGTTTGCAGTGACACTGTGAAGGCCGTTTTTTTCAAAACGGAAGCATTCGCCGGCATGGAGTTCATAGTCCTTGCCTTCGTAACCGATGGTAGCGTTTCCTTCCAGTGCAAAAACAATGGCATTGCCGGGAGCGCGGTGCGGGGTAAGACCGGTGCCTTTATCAAAAGCCATCAGCACATATTTCATGGTAGGGTTGCTTACCACATCCATGTTGGCAATGCTGCCTTCTTCATAGGAAATCAAATCCTTTAATGCAAATACTTCGTTTGTTTTTACGATATCGTTCATAACGTTCTCCTTTTCTAAAATAATTTCGGTGTAAACAAGACCTTCCTCCGTTTCCATACCGCAGAGCGTGCCGGCGGAAACTACAAGAGCACGGTCAGGGGACAGGGTTACTTTTTCGGGGGTGTTTCCCAAAAGAAAAGTACCGCTTCCGGAAGCTCCCACGTACATGGTCACTCTGTCATAGCTTTCCTGACTGATGGAAGTATGTTCCCCCAGAGAAAAATAAGTGACTTTTGTTTTTTCTCCCAGTTTGGAGTCCCGGGAAACGGTCATGCCCTTTCGGATGGGGCGGAGACCTTCAATGGTAAACGGCTGTTTTAACATAACATACCTGCCTTTCTTTTTCCTACTATATAGGAGTATGGGCAAAAAAGCAAGCTTGCATTCCGAAAGGAAACATGGTACGATGATGAACTGCTGGTATAAGGAGAAAAACAATGGAACAGACCTTTATGAAGGAGAAAAAAATATTGCCGCTGGTATTATCCATGTCCATGCCCATGGTGCTTTCCATGCTGGTAAATGCCCTGTATAATATCGTGGACAGTTATTTTGTGGCAAAAATCAGTGATGAAGCCATGACGGCATTGTCCTTAGTTTATCCGCTGCAGCTTCTGGAAACAGCGGTGGCTGTTGGATTTGGCGTGGGCATCAATGCCATTGCCGCTTTTTATCTGGGGGCAAAGAACGACAGAAAAGCCAACGATTCCGTATCGGTGGGACTGGTCTTAAGCTTTGTGCACGGCATTCTGCTGATGGCATTCAACCTTCTGTTTGCACCCACGTTCTTACGCATGTTCAGTATGATTTGCGGCTGTGTTGCCAACGTGATTTTGGACCCGCTTATGATTTTCGGTATCGGACCCTTCCCCAAAATGGGAATAGCCGGAGCCGCACTGGCAACGGGTATCGGTCAGATTATTCCGCTTGTTGTATACCTGCTTCTGTATTTTAAGCTAAAACTGCCGCTGAAGGTGCAGTTTCGGAAAGAAATGTTTGACAAAGACCTCTGTCTGCGCATTTACGGCGTCGGAGTACCGGCAACCTTGAATATGGCGCTGCCTTCTTTTATGATTACCGCCTTAAACGGTATTCTGTCCACATACGGCGATGTTTACGTGCTGGTGCTTGGTATTTACTACAAACTGCAGACATTTATTTACCTTACCGCAAACGGTATGGTGCAGGGTATCCGCCCGATTATCGGCTACAATTACGGAGCGGGCGAGTACGGCAGAGTGAAAAAAACATTCTTCACCTCCCTGCGGCTGATAGCCGGTATTATGCTGGCGGGCATGATTATCTGTCTGGTATTCTGCGGACAGCTTATGGGCATTTTTACCACCAGTGCGGAAACGATTGCCGCCGGAAAAACCGCCATCCGCATTATCAGTATGGGCTTTGTGGTTTCTTCGGTGTCCGTGACTGTAAGCGGTACGCTGGAAGGACTGGGAAAGGGCAGCATGTCCCTTGCCATTTCCCTGCTGCGGTATCTCGTTGCCATTATTCCGGCAGCTTACGTGTTCGGAAAGCTGCTTGGGGCGGACGGTATCTGGAACTGCTTCTGGTTTGCGGAAACAGCCGCCGCTATTGTGGCATGGATTTTATGGATCCTGCAGCAGGGAAAGATACTGCTCCAGACACACACCTTCCACGATAGGAATATTTAAGGCGGCTGAGCCCTCCGTACAGATGCGGACGAACTCGGCTGCTTTTTTTACGGAGTCGGTAAAAGGAACATCCTTCACTGCATCGGCGGAAAGGATGGCAGCAAAAATGTCGCCGGTGCCGGGACGGGACGGACCGCCGGCAGGAGAAAAAAGAAGCTCGCCGCTGCCGGAAACAGACACATAATTGCCAAAGAAATTTCCTATTTTAATGCCGGTGATGACAACCTTGCCGATGCCCATGCCGTGCAGTTTCGCTGCCATGCCGGACAGCAGAGATAAAAGCGGCTGCAGCCTGCCGGAAGCATCAGACTGACCGGAGAGCAGCGCACCGGAAACAGCGGACAATCCGGAAAGCGCAGTAAGCAGCTCCTCCGGGTATGCGGTGCCGGTCAGAAAACAGGCTTCCGTCAGGTTGGGTGTGAGGATGTCTGCAAGGGAGCAGAGACCGGTAAGCGCCTTCTGATAGGAAGGCGTAACGGAAGAATAAGCCTTTCCGTGGTCCCCCATAACCGGGTCAAGCAGGATACAGGTTCCGCAGGTTTCTTTCTGGTGTTTGAAAAAGCCGGAGAGTGCGGGGATAAGTGCCTCATTTCCCAAAAAGCCGCAGGAAATGCCGTCAAAAGAAAGAGAAAGCCGTTCCCAGACCGAAAGATAAGAGGACATTTCCGGGGTAAAATCCGTATAATGCCATTCCGGAAAAGCCATATGATTGGAAAATATGCCGGTGGGTACGGGACATGCCTGCATGCCCATAACGCTTATAATAGGAATAGCCACTGCAAGAGAGCAGTGGCCAAATCCGGTTAAATCATTGATTACAGCAAGTTTTGGAAGCTTCATGAAAAACTTCATCCTTTCCCTGAACTGGAAACTTTTCTACTTTACATTTGCCAGAAGACCTGCTTTTTTCAGTGCGGGACGCAGAGCCAGATAGAAAATGGAAGAGCAGATAACGGCAACTACCGCATTGACGGAAGTGGTAATCTGGGCAATTTTCAGTAAATTTTTGGTAAGGTCCTGAGGAACACCCAGGAGGTAAGTCTTATACAGGTAACCGACCAGAGGATCGGCAACGACATTGAATGCCATACCGCAAATGGAAGCAAATACCGTAACACCCACGATTTTGCCCTTGCCGGTGCACTTGGAAAGGTGGAAAATCTGATGGGCAACCAGACCGACAATGAGACCGATGCAGAATTTTAAGATAAAAGTCTTGGGAGCACTGGTTACATAAATGGTGGTAAGGTCGCCGATGGTCATGCCGACCGCACCGGCAAGTCCGCCCCAGAAGCCTCCTAATAAAAGAGCAGCCAGAACGCAGAATACATTTCCTAAATGGAATGCGGTGCTGGAAGTACCTACGGGAATATCAATCTTAAAGAAAGCGAAACCGATGTAGCAGAGAGCGGCAAGCAGACCTGCCTGTGTTACCCGGAGCAGCTTTTCCTTACGGGAAAGTTCTTCTTTTTTGCCAAAGAGCCGGTACAGCCCGGCAACGGTTAAAATCACGCCGATAAAGGCAAGCAGCAGAGAATATGCGTAATATCTGCTGGTGGTTGTATTTAAGAAGTCCTCCAGTTCAGGCTGGAAAAAGTGAACGGAGAGAATGATGCCTGCAATCAGGAGCAGGACACCCACAATCAGTAAAACGGGATTTTTCTTTTTCATATATAATACATTCCTTTCTCTGTGAAAAATAAATTTTCACACCTCTGCATAAGAATTTGTTTCTAATCATTATAGCCGTTCTTGGCATTTGAAAAAGTACCACTTTGCAATTTTTTTATATAACCAGTTGCGGAACCGGCAGGGAGAACTCCGTTCTTGCATAAACCGCAATATTTTGTAATTGACGAAACCGTGATAAAAGGGATATAATGTTTTTCGTATCGCATGGATACTAATATGTACATAACTAAGGAGGGTTTTTAAACTATGGAAAAAGGAAAGTTAGGCATCAGATTATCCGTTTACGCAGTACTGGCATTTGTTTTAGCTGCATTCGGTCTGTACCTTGGAATTATCGGTCTTCTTGCAGTAGTTCTGATTGCAGAAAAGGATGAATGGGCAGGCAGACAGGTTCTGCAGGCACTTATGCTCTGCTTACTGCCTTCTATGATAGGCGCTGTATTTGATGTTTTAGGTTTCATGAACTGGTTCGGATGGGGAAACTATGGCTCCGCTGTTTACACTATTTCTTCTATCTGGAGCAGATTTAATTCCGTAATCAACTGGCTGGTAAACATCGCCGTATATGTATTTGCACTGATTGGTATTCTCAATGTGTCCAAGGGCAAAGAGGCAGGTATTCCCGTGTTCTCAGGCTTTGCTGACTGGGCATACGGCAAAGTTGTGGCAAAGGCTCAGCCTGTATACCAGCAGCCCGTATACCAGCAGCCCGTATATCAGCAGCCTGTATACCAGCAGCCAGTAGCTCCTCAGGCACCTGTTCAGGCAGCAGCTCCTGCTCCCCAGGCACCCGCACAGGCAGCTAACGCAGATGTATGTGCAAACTGTGGCGCACCTCTTAACGGCGGCGCATTCTGCACAAAGTGTGGCGCACCTGCAGCAAAATAAACCTGAATTATAACGATTATAAAAAGAAAAAGGTATTGACAAAAAGGAGTACGCATTACCCCTTGGCAGAGAGGATGACCCGGGAAACCGGCTGAAAGGTCATCTGAAGGAAGGAATGCGGAAGGTAGTTTTGGAACCGGAAGACAGAACCGGCAAAGGCATCGGAAAGGTGCGGCAGACAAAGGTGGTACCGCGATATTCGCCCTTTGCTTACAGAAGTAGGCAGAGGGCGTTTTTTAATGCACAAAATAAAAATAGAAAAATAGAAAGAAAGGCATGAAAACAGTATGAGCAAAGAATTGGCAAAGACCTATGACCCGAAGGGCATAGAAGACAGACTGTACCAGAAGTGGCTGGATAAAAAATACTTCCATGCAGAAGCAGACCACAGCAAAACCCCGTTTACCATTGTAATTCCGCCCCCAAATATCACGGGACAGCTTCACATGGGACATGCACTGGACAACACCATGCAGGATATTCTTATCCGTTTTAAGAGAATGCAGGGATACAATGCCCTCTGGCAGCCCGGCACGGACCATGCTTCCATCGCAACGGAAGTAAAGATTATCGAAAAGTTAAAAGAGCAGGGCATCGACAAGCATGACCTGGGCAGAGAAAAGTTCTTGGAGAGAGCCTGGGACTGGAAAAAAGAGTACGGCGGCAGAATTATTTCCCAGCTTAAGAAATTAGGTTCTTCCTGCGACTGGGACAGAGAACGTTTCACCATGGACGAAGGCTGTAACAAAGCCGTAACGGAAGTTTTCTGCAAGATGCATGAAAAAGGCTGGATTTACAAGGGTTCCCGTATCATTAACTGGTGTCCCGTATGCAACACCTCCATTTCCGATGCAGAAGTAGAATACGAAGAACAGGCAGGCCATTTCTGGCATATCAAATATCCTCTCATTGAGGAAGACGGCAGTGTAAGCACAAAAGAATTTCTGGAATTTGCAACCACCCGTCCCGAGACCATGTTAGGCGATACGGCGGTAGCGGTTAATCCCGAGGATGACAGATACAAATCCATCATTGGCAGAAAGGTGCTTCTTCCTATTGTAAACCGTGAAATTCCCATCGTGGCAGACAGCTACGTTGACATGGAATTCGGAACCGGCGTAGTAAAGATTACCCCGGCGCACGACCCCAACGACTTTGAAGTAGGAAAGCGTCATAACCTGCCGGTTATCAACATTATGAATGACGATGCCACCATCAACAAAAACGGCGGCAAGTTTGAAGGCATGGACCGTTATGAGGCAAGAAAAGCCATCGTGGAAGAACTGGACAAGATGGGACTTTTGGTTCGTATCGAAGATTACTCCCACAACGTAGGTACCCACGACAGATGCAAGACCACCATTGAGCCTCTGGTAAAAGAGCAGTGGTTTGTCAAGATGGATGAGCTCATCAAGCCCGCAGTAGAAGCGGTAAAGAACGGCGACATCAAGCTTATCCCGAAGCGTATGGAAAAGACCTACTTTAACTGGACGGACAATATCCGCGACTGGTGTATCAGCCGTCAGCTCTGGTGGGGACACAGAATTCCCGCTTATTACTGCGATGAATGCGGTGAGGTAGTGGTAGCCAAGAAGATGCCCGAGGTTTGTCCGAAGTGCGGCTGCACCCATTTCACTCAGGACCCGGATACCCTGGATACCTGGTTCTCCTCCGCATTGTGGCCCTTCTCAACCTTAGGCTGGCCGGAGCAGACCGAAGATTTGAAGTATTTTTATCCTACGGACGTACTGGTAACCGGATACGATATCATTTTCTTCTGGGTTATTCGTATGATTTTCTCCGGCTACGAGCAGATGGGCGAAAGGCCGTTCAAGACCGTATTGTTCCACGGACTTGTCAGGGACAGCCAGGGCAGAAAGATGTCCAAGTCCTTAGGAAACGGTATCGACCCGCTGGAAATCATCGACCAGTACGGTGCAGACGCTCTTCGCCTGACCCTGATTACCGGCAATGCGCCCGGCAACGATATGCGTTTCTACTATGAAAAAGTAGAAGCAAACCGCAACTTTGCAAACAAAGTATGGAACGCTTCCCGATTCATTATGATGAATATGGAAGGCAAGGAAATTACCGTACCGGCAGCTTCCGAATTAGAGCCCGTTGACAAGTGGATCTTGTCCAAGTGCAACACACTGGTAAAAGACGTAACCGAAAACATGGAAAACTATGACCTGGGTATTGCCGTTCAGAAGGTTTATGATTTCATCTGGGATGAATTCTGCGACTGGTACATTGAAATGGTAAAACCGAGATTGTATAATTCCGACGATGCCAAGAGCCAGAACGCAGCCCTTTACACCTTAAAGAGCGTGCTCATTGACGCACTGAAGCTTCTGCATCCGTATATGCCGTTCATCACCGAGGAAATCTTCTGCACTCTGCAGTCCGAAGAAGAGTCCATTATGATTTCCAGGTGGCCGGAATACAGCGATGACAAGAACTATCCGAAGGAAGAAAAGGATATCGAAATCATCAAGGAAGCAGTCAGAGGCATCCGCAATATCCGTACCGAAATGAATGTGGCACCTTCCAAGAAAGCAACGGTATACGTTGTCAGCGAAGACGAAGGCATCCGCAGCACCTTTGAAGAAGGCAAGCTGTTCTTCGCCACCCTGTCCTATGCATCCGAGGTACTGGTACAGAAGGACAAGAGCGGCATTGCGGACGATGCGGTTTCCGTTATGATTGCGGGCGCAGTTCTTTATATTCCGTTTGCGGAACTGGTTGACATTCAGGCGGAAATCGAGCGTCTGGAAAAAGAAGAGAAGCGTCTTGCCGGCGAAATTGCCCGCTGCGAAGGCATGTTAAAGAATGAAAAATTCATTTCCAAGGCGCCGGAAGCAAAGGTAGCCGAAGAAAAAGAAAAGCTTGCCAAGTACACGAACCTGGCAGAACAGGTAAAGGCAAGACTGGCACAGCTCAAGGCAATGTAAGAAAAAAGGCAGAGGTCATGCCGGAAACGGCAATGCCTCTGACCGGAGGAGTATCCATGGAAAAGAAAAGCATAGAAACCTATGACGAAGCAGTGGAATATCTCTTGAATATACCGAAATTCAGCAAAAAGAACACCCTGGCAGATACCGGGGTGTTCTTGCGGTGTCTGGGAAACCCGGAAAAGGGCAGGAACATTATCCATGTGGCGGGCACCAACGGCAAGGGCAGTGTCTGCACCTATATGGACGCGGTGCTCACCGGAATGGGACACCGGGTCTGCCGGTTTATTTCCCCCCATCTGGTGGATATCCGGGAACGGTTTCTCATAGAAGGAAAAATGGTGGAAAAAGAAGATTTCCTGCGTGCGTTTCTTAAAGTTTACGAAAAACTGCCCGGCGACATGTATGCGGAAGCAGGCTATCATCCTTCCTTTTTTGAATACCTGTTTCTTATGGCGATGGTGTTGTTTGCTGAGACGGACTGCGACTGCTGGATTTTGGAAACGGGACTGGGAGGCAGGCTGGATGCCACCAATGCCGTGACGGAAAAAAGCCTTACGGTCATTACCCATATGGGGCTGGACCACACGGAATATCTGGGAGATACCATAGAAAAAATTGCCGGGGAAAAGGCGGGAATTTTTAAGAAGGACGTACCTGCGGTGTGCTGGGAGACTTCCCCGTCTGTAAGGGAAGTTCTGACAAAGTGTGCGGAAAATGTGCAAAATCCGGCATTTTTTGTGTCGAAATGCGACTATGAGTTCTTGAAGAAAGACAATAAAAGCATTGATTTTTCTTTTCATTCCCTTTATTATAATAGTGTTAGACTTTGTGTCCATACAGAAGCTGCATACCAGATGGAAAATGTCACATTAGCGCTGCGGGCGCTGGAGGTTCTGCTCGGAAAAAAGCTTACACCGGAAGCCATGCAGAAAGGAGTGGCGAAAGCAGTCTGGGAAGGCCGCATGGAGGAAGTGCTTCCCGGCATTTTTGCGGACGGCGCACACAATCCCGACGGCATCCGGGCTTTTCTGGAGTCGGCTGCGGGGGACGGAGCGGCACAGAGATATTTGTTTTTCGGGGTAGTGAAGGACAAAGACTACACGGAAATGGTGAAAGAGCTTACGGACAGCCGCCTGTTTACGGAGATATCCGTCGTACAGATACAGAGTGGCAGAGCCCTTTCTACGCAGAGTATGGCAGAAACTTTTAAGACGTATACAGAGAGAAACATTGGGGAATACCATTCCGTAGAGGAAGCATTGGAGGCGGCAGAAAAACTGGCGGGAGAACATATCCGGGTTTATTTTGCAGGTTCCCTTTACCTTGTGGGAGAGATAAAAGCGTTGTTGTAAGAAAGGCATGGTTTACTATGATTAACTTTGAAGAGGAACTGAAAAAGTTTCATCCCAGCCTTGAAGTAGAAGATGCAGAAGAGGCGATTTACAATCAGGACATCACCGACATGGCGGATATTCTGGTGAAAATGTTGCAGGAAACCAAGACAGAAGAAAAGTAAAAGAGGAAGGTAGCATGAGGTGTTATAACTGTGGCTGCCGTTTGTCCGAACAGGATTTCTGCACGAATTGCGGTGCGGATGTCACGCTGTACAAAAAGATTATGCGCGTTTCCAATATGTATTATAACGAAGGATTGGAAAAGGCCGGGGTCAGGGATTTGACCGGTGCGGTGACAAGCTTACGGCAGAGTTTAAAATTCAATAAAAATAACGTAGAAGCCCGGAATCTTCTGGGACTGGTCTATTTTGAAATGGGCGAAGTGGTGGCGGCATTAAGCGAATGGGTCATCAGCAAAAATCTCCGCCCCCAGAAAAATATCGCAGATACTTACATTGAGATGGTACAGAGCAATGCATCCCGCCTGGAAACCATCAATCAGACCATAAAGAAATACAACCAGGCGCTTGCCTATTGTATGCAGGACAGCAAGGATTTGGCACGCATCCAGTTAAAGAAAGTGCTTTCCTTAAATCCTAAATTCGTAAGAGCGCATCAGCTTTTAGCCCTGCTTTACATTGACATGGAGCAGTGGGACAAGGCCAAGAGGGAACTGGAAAAATGTCTGAAAATTGATGCCGGCAGTACACAGACGCTTCGTTATTTAAAGGAAGTGGAAGGTATGCTGCAGCCGGATGAAAACGGCAAATCTCCCATAAAGCGCAAGAATGATGAGGCAGTGCGCTACCAGAGCGACAACGAAATCATCATCCAGCCCTTAAATGTAAGGGAGCAGAAAAGCGCCGGCTGGCACACCTTTTTGTATGTAGCCATCGGTCTGGCGCTGGGTGTGGCGACCATGTATTTCCTCATTATGCCCTCCTCCGTGGCAGCGGAACGGGAAAAGGCGCAGGAACAGGTGCGGAGCATCGGCGAACAGCTTGATACCAAGACCTCTACGATTACCACCATGCAGCAGCAGATTGACAGCCTGACCGAGGAAAACACCAAGCTCCGTACGGATCTGGAGGAGTATGTGGGCACGGACGGTACCTTAAAGACCGTGGATGAGCTGCTCCTTGGTGCGGTGGAATACCTGACAACACAGGATGCCATGGCAACCGCTTCCCATATCGAAAATGTGCAGGAAGGTGTCAACTTAGAGGATACCTCCGATGCCTTTAAGGCATTGCATCAGGCGCTGATAGATAAAATCGGTCCGGAAGTAGCGCTGAATTACTACAACACGGGCAGTGATTTCTATGACAACAAGGATTACAAGCAGGCGATTGACAATCTGACCAAGGCGGTAGAATATGACCCCACCAACGGCGATGCCATGAATGTACTGGGCAATGCCTACAGACAGGACGGTCAGAAAGAAAATGCCATTGCATGCTATCAGAAGGTAATTGAGCTTCTGCCCGGTACAGGCAGAGCCACAAGAGCCCAGAAATATATCGACGAACTGAGCGCGGAATAAGCGGAAATTTCGTTACGCGTGCAGCACAAAACACAGAAGAATATGACACACGAAAGAGAACTTATAGGATACGCTATAGGTTCTCTTTTTGTATTTAAAATAAGGGAAGGAGTAAAGTATTTATGGAGGATTTTAAGGTCATTGATGATTATCTGTGTGTGAAGCTGCCGGAAGAAATTGACCATCACAAATCGGCTTACATCAGCGAAAATGCGGACAGGCTTATTCTGGCGGAACAGGTGAGCAACGTGGTATTTGATTTTGAGGATACCCGTTTTATGGACTCGTCGGGAATCGGCATCATTATGGGAAGATACCGGAAAATTTCCTGCTTCGGCGGGAAGGTTTTTGCCATCCATGCCGACAGGCAGATTAAAAGAATACTTACCATGTCGGGACTGACACGCATCATAGAGATTATGGAGTAAAAGGAGAAGAAAGATGATTGAAATCAAACCGCAGGAAGTTTGCGAAAAGACAGGAAAAGGGTTTATGAAAAATGAAATGTCCATGGAATTTGATGCCATATCCAACAATGAAAGCTTTGCCAGAGTGGCGGTGGCAGCCTTCGTTACTCACTTAAATCCCACCCTGGAAGAATTGTCCGATATCAAGACCGCAGTATCCGAGGCGGTAACCAATGCCATTATCCACGGCTACGAAAACGTATACGGCTACGGCAGACACGGCGAAGTGCGGCCGGTGTGTTGTAAATTCCGGGACGGCAAGGTGTATCTGCGCTGCCGGATTGAGAACGGCATTTTATACATAGAAGTGGAGGACAAGGGTGTCGGCATGGAAAATGTGGACAAGGCCATGGAACCCATGTACACCTCCAAACCGGAATTAGAGCGCTCCGGAATGGGATTTTCTTTCATGGAAGCCTTCATGGATGAGCTGGAGGTGGAAAGCACGCCGCTTGTGGGCACCATTGTGCGCATGAAGAAAAAATTAAAATGCGGGGACTGGGTCAAAATGCCCGAGGAGGAATAAAAAGAAAATGTGCAGAATGGGATGCAGAGCAAAATGGATTGTGTGGGAGCAGGAATGAAATCATGGAGGAACTGTCAGTATTAATAGAAAAATCACAGGCAGGGGATAAAGAGACAAGAAGTATACTGATAGAAAACAATTTGGGACTGGTGCATCACATTGTCAAACGATTTGCCGGAAGAGGGTATGAAACGGAGGATTTGTTCCAGATAGGCGTCATCGGGCTCATAAAAGCCATTGATAAGTTCGATTTGACCTACGATGTGAAATTTTCCACCTATGCCGTCCCCATGATATTAGGAGAAATCAAACGCTTTCTTCGGGATGACGGCATGATAAAGGTAAGCCGCACCATCAAGGAAAACGGACTGAAGGTGCGCGTTGTTTCGGAAAATCTGATAAAGAAACTGGGCAGGGAGCCGCGCATTTCGGAAATTGCGGAAGAATCGGGGCTTTCGGAGGAAGAAATTACCGTGGCGCTGGAAGCGGGAGCCGAGGTGGAGTCCATCTACAAATCCGTCTACCAGAACGACGGAAGCGAAGTCTATTTAGTGGACAAGGTGGCGGGCAAAAACGGACAGAGCGCCACGGCATTTGTGGGCGGCGCCGGAAACATCGCGGACACCGAAAAAGAAGCGCTGCTCAACCATCTGATGCTGAAACAGGTGCTGGAAACGCTGGATGAAAAAGAAAAAAATCTCATTGAAATGCGCTATTTTCAGGATAAAACCCAGTCGGAAGTGGCGGCATGCATGGGCATCAGCCAGGTACAGGTGAGCCGTCTGGAGAAGAAAATCCTGTTTAAGATGCGGGGCTTTCTTAATTTTCTGTGAATCCGCATTCTTTCCACTTCACAGGAAAACGGAAGTGAGATATACTATAGAAAAACGAACCGTGGGAGGCTACATGAAACGAAAGAAAAAAGAATTGCTTTTTTATGTGATAACCATAGCAAGCTGCCTGATTGCCATGACAATCGTGGTCATTGCGGCACTGCTTATTTACGATAAAATTATAGAAGACAAAGCGGCGGAAAAAGAACAGGAGCTGGCACAGCAGGCAGCGGCGGACCCGGAAGTGGTAAGCTACAGCCAGGAGGAAGTGGATATGATGCTGGCGGATGCCATTGCCACCACGGAAAGCTCCACGAGGCAGCAGGTTTCTTCCGAAATCCTTGACAGCCTGCAGGCATCGCTGGAAAGCGGCACCACCATGGTGGAGTCCCTGCGTCCGGTTTATAAGGATAAAATCGTCGTGGTCAGCAATAAGGAATACCACTTTGTACCCATCGACAGAAGCTTAAAGCAGAGTACCCTCGTGCAGGAAAACCTGCAGGTACTGGACAACGGCGAGCTGCAGTATGTGGAAAACGGGGAAGTGGTTTCCCATAAGGGCATTGACGTTTCCCGTTATCAGGGCACCATTGACTGGAAGCAGGTGGCGGACTCCGGTGTGGAATTTGCCTTTGTAAGAGTCGGCGTCAGAGGTTACGGCACAGAAGGAAAGCTTACCCTCGATGAAAAGTATAAGAGCAACATCGAAGGAGCTTCCCAGGCGGGCATCAAGGTGGGCGTTTACTTTTTCTCCCAGGCCATAACGGAAGAAGAAGCCAAAGAAGAAGCGGACCTTGTGATAGATGCCATTGCCGGACTGAATGTGACCTACCCCATCGTTTATGATGTGGAAAAAACCGGGGCAAAAGAAGGACGTATGAACCAGCTTACGGTGGAAGAACGCACCAAAATGGCGCATGTCTTTATCGACCGCATCAAGGAAGCCGGTTATACGCCCATGATATACGCTAACATGGAAATGTGGAGCATCCTCATTAACATGTCGGAGTTTGAAGATGTGGATAAATGGTATGCTTATTATTCGCCCATTGTCTACTTCCCTTACGAATATGCCATCTGGCAGTATTCCGATACGGGCACCGTTCCCGGCATTACCGGCGGAGTAGATTTGAATATCAGTTTTAAGGAATGGTAAGGATTTAAAATCCTTACCATTCCATCTGCTCGGCGGGGTCATTGGGGTCTAAAATCAAGGGTAACCCGTCCAATCAGCACCAGCACATCATTTAAAAACGCACCTGCCACTTCATCCACCCATTTCAAAATCTGCGCATACTCCAATCATAGAATACACGCAAACATATAAAGATATTTTAGTACAGCGGAGGGGGATTTGCAAGGCGGAGAGAAAAAAGAAAAATTAACAAAGAATTACCGGGACTCGGAATCGAGCAGACCCTGTGCGTAGGAAAGCAATTTGGCGCGGTTTTTGTCGCCCAATTTACGGTAATAGAGAAGCAAAAGATTTTTCTGTTCTTCATCGGCAAGAGAAGAACCGGAGAATGCGGCAATTTGCGGAACATCGGAGAGCCCCATAATGTAATCCATGCTGACACCGAAAAGCTGTGCCATTTTCATAAGAGCGGTGACACTGGGAAGATGTTTGTTGTGCTCATAGGCGCTGATGGTTTCCTGTGTGACTTCCAGTTCCATAGAGAGCTGTAACTGAGAAAGGTTTTTCTTCTGGCGAAGCTCACGAATTCTGTTCTGGGGCATAAAAACCTCCTTTCCGGACAAATACAGAAAACAGAAAAACAAAATACAAGTTATTCCAATATTATACCGAACATTTTAGATAAAAATACAAGACAAAGCCCTACTTGACATAAGCTGAAACTGTAAATAATTAAAAAAATATAAAAATAAACGAAAAAACAAGTTGCGGGATAAAAAATTACAAGTTATACTAAAATTATAATTTCACTATAAAATCAACTGTTTTGCTATTTTGGAAACTTTTTTGAAATATAGGGTTACATAGGAGGGAAAATCATGCGGGTTGCGATTTGCGACGATGAAAGGTTTTTTTTAGAGCAGCTACATGAGATGATTTTGAAAACAGGCCGCATGGGGGAGTACGATTTATTTGACAATCCGGACGATTTACGTGCAGCGCTCCGAAAGGGAGTTTGTTACGATGTTGTGTTTATGGATATTGACTGGAAGAGGAAGGGTGAAAACGGTATACAATATGCGGTGGAGATAAATAAACTGTATCCGGAAACGAATATTATTTTTACAACTTCCTACAACGAACGTTTTTCCCAGAAAATATTCTGGGAAACGGTGAATTTATGCGGTTATCTGGTGAAACCGGTACAGGAAAGAAATCTGCAGATGCTTCTTGATAAACTGGACAGAATGCAGAAAAAACAGATAGAAGAAAGAGAGAAAAGCATTATTATCCGGCATAAGGCAGGTTCGGAGGTATATAAATACCGGGATATTCTGTATCTGGAAAGCAAGGCACATCAGGTTATTATCCATACAAAGAAAAAAGATATTACCGTTTATGAAAAATTAAATGCCTATGAGGAGCAGCTCAAAGACGGCTTTGTCAGAGTGCATCAGAGTTATTTGGTAAATATGCGGTACATAAAAAGAATTGACCGGAATGAGCTTCTTCTGCAGAATGATGTTTTACTTCCGGTGAGTAAGTCCAGGTTCCTCTCTGCAAGAGACCGGTATCTTGCGTTTATCCGGTCACAGATGTAAATTTGTGGGAGTTATGTATTCTCTGTGCCACCAGACGTGTGGGATTGTACACTGCGATAAAATAAGTTGCATAAAAGTATAATACAGGCTATACTTATGTTATTCTGAAAACGTAGAGATACAAACATAATTTTCAAATGTGATATAATGAAACACAACAG
>CAVHWP010000010.1:0-80345 GCA_963639875.1 Bacteroidaceae bacterium | reverse complement strand
TTATAGCAGAGCCTGTGAAAGCAGAGGAGTGTGGATAAAAGTACGGAAACTCAAGCAGCTTGATGCGATTGACAACATAGAGGAATTTTTATACAATAAATAAGATACTGTGCATGAAAAAAGGGATGAAATTATGAGCAAATCACAAAAGCAGATGGAGAAAGAACAGGAACGCAATCGAAGAATTGTCGATACGGCGTTCCGAATTTTTGTTGAGAGAAAAATAGAGGGTGTCAGCATGGCGGAGATTGCGGAAGCAGCGGGCGTGGGCAGAGCGACGCTGTTCCGTTGTTATCCCTCCAAAATGGAGCTGGTCATTGCGGTATGCGGAGCCAAGTGGAAGGAATATCTGGACAATCTGGATGCCACCAGACCGATTTCGGGTGTGCATGACATTCCGGCGATAGACCGTCTTATTTTTACACTGGACAGCTATGTGGAGTTGTATCAGAACCACAAGAAACTGCTGCTGTACAATGACAATTTCAATTATTATGTGACGCACGAAGAGTATAAGACGGAGCAGCTTACCGACTTCCATAACTCCTTATATTCGGCGGATACCCGTTTCCATATGATGTATGAAAAGGCGAAGGAGGACAAGACCTTCCGGACGGATATTCCGGAGGAGGAGTTTATGCGTGTCACCGTGCACACCATGATGTCCGCCTGCTCCCATTTTGCGGGAGGCTTTATCTGGGGCGCGGAAGACAATAAGGACTACACGGAGGAGCTTCTTTTGTTAAAAGAGATGATACTCATGTATGCGACGGCAAAATAGCCTGTGGCAATACGAAATCTGACAGAGGATACTTTGGACGGAAGGATTTAGAATGAACAAATTAGCGTTATCGGATGATATTTTAATGAAAGTTGAGAAGCCGGCAAGATACATCGGCGGCGAGGTCAATGCGGTTGTGAAAAACAAAGAAGAGGTGGACATGCGCATTGCTTTCTGCTTCCCGGATGTGTACGAAATCGGCATGTCCCATCTGGGTATCCAGATACTGTACGATATGTTCAACCGGTTTGACGGTGTGTGGTGCGAGAGGGTGTATTCTCCCTGGGTGGACCTGGATGCCATCATGAGAAAGGAGCACATTCCTCTTTTTGCCCTGGAGTCCCAGGACCCGATTAAGGAATTCGACTGGCTTGCCATTACCATCCAGTATGAAATGTGCTACACGAATATTTTACAGGTACTGGATTTATCCGGTATTCCGCTGCTTGCAAAGGATAGGACGGAGGAAGACCCCATTGTCATCGGCGGCGGTCCCTGCACGTACAATCCGGAGCCCATTGCGGATTTCTTTGATTTGTTCTATATCGGCGAAGGCGAAACACGTTACGAGGAGCTGGTAAACCTGTACCGGGAGTGCCGGGATAAAAAGCTTCCCAGAATGGAGTTTTTACGCAGGGCAGCCAAGGTGCCCGGCATGTATGTACCCGCCTTTTATGAGGCAACTTACAACGAGGACGGCACCTTAAAGGACTTTTACCCCATTGAAGAGGGTATTCCGGCAACCATTACCAAGGAAGTGGAAATGGACGTTTCCCATACCTATTATCCCATGAAGCCCCTGGTGCCGTTTATGAAAATTGCACAGGACAGGGTGGTGCTGGAAATTATGCGCGGCTGCATCCGCGGATGCCGTTTCTGTCAGGCAGGACAGCTTTACCGTCCCGTCAGGGAGAGGGATGTCAACCTCTTAAAGGAATATGCGCTGACCATGCTTAAGAATACCGGGCAGGAGGAGATTACCTTAAGTTCGTTAAGCTCCAGCGACTACCGGGCGCTGCCGGAACTTTTGACCTTCCTTTTGGAGGACCTAGAGGGCAAGCATGTAAACATTTCCCTGCCTTCCTTACGAATTGATGCCTTTTCCTTAGATGTGATGAGCAAGGTGCAGGATGTAAAGAAGACAAGCCTAACCTTTGCACCGGAAGCGGGCAGCCAGAGACTCCGTAATGTCATCAACAAGGGACTTACGGAGGAAGATATCATGCACGGCGCCAAGCTTGCCTTTGAAGGCGGCTGGACAAGGGTCAAGCTTTATTTTATGCTGGGACTTCCGACCGAAACGGAGGAGGATATCCGCGGCATCGCAGAGCTTTCCAACAAAATTGCTGCGCTGTTTTACGATACGGTGCCCAAGGAAAAAAGAGTCAACGGCAGGGTACAGATTGTGGCAAGCACCTCATTTTTTGTTCCGAAGCCCTTTACCCCGTTCCAGTGGGCGAAGCAGGCAACGAAGGAAGAATTCTTAAACAAATCCTATATAACGAGACTGGCGGTCATGGAGCAGCTCAACCAGAAGAGCATCAAGTACAACTGGCACGAAGCGGACACCTCTGTTTTGGAAGGGGTGCTGGCAAGAGGCGACAGAAGGCTCTGTGAGGTCATCCTGAAGGTGTACCAGAAGGGTGCCATTTACGATGCATGGAGCGAATACTACGACAATCAGAAGTGGCTGGATACCTTTGCAGAATGCGGTCTGTCCGTGGATTTCTACACCACAAGGGAACGCTCCTTAGACGAGCTTTTCCCCTGGGATTTCATCGACTGCGGCGTTACCAAGGAATTCTTGAAGAGGGAGTGGCTGAAGGCACAGCGGGAAGAAGTCAGCCCCAACTGCCGCAAAGCCTGTCAGGGCTGCGGTGTTGCCAAATTCGGCGGCGGTATCTGCTTTGAAGAGCATGTGGACGACAATACACCCTGCTGGTCGTAAGTTAGGAAAGGGAATAAAATGAAGGTCAGAGTAAAATTTCGGAAATACGGAAATTTAAAATATATCGGGCATCTGGATGTACAGCGCTTTTTCCAGAAAGCGGTGCGCAGAGCGGAGATTGACGTGTGCTATACTACCGGTTTTTCCCCGCATCAGATTATGTCCTTTGCCGCCCCTCTGGGCATCGGGCTGGAAAGCAACGGTGAATACATGGATATGGAGGTCAACAGCTTTCCGGGCAGTAAGGAAGCCGTAAGGATGTTAAATGAGGCGTCTGTGGACGGCTTTGAAATCCTTTCCGTGAGAGTGCTTCCCGAGGGCAGCAAGAATGCCATGGCAAGCGTGGCGGCAGCCGGTTACACCATACGGTTCCGGGAGGGTAGGGAGCCTTCCTTTGACTGGAAGAAGGAATTTCCTTCCTTCATGGAAAAAGAACAGATACTGATAACCAAGGAAACCAAGAAGAGTACGGCGGAAGTGGATTTGCGTCCCGGTATTTATGAATGGAGCCTGCAGGGAGATGCTCTTTATCTTCTGATAAATGCCAGCAGCTCCGGCAATATCAAACCGGGCATGATTGTGGAGGCGTTTTTGCAGGAACACGGAGAAAGCTTAAAGGAAAATGCGCTTCTGATTACCAGAGAAGACACCTATACCAATATCGGCGACGAGGAAAATCCGAAGCTTGTACCCTTAGAGGAAATCGGCAGTGAACAATAAGGCAGATAAAAAATTAGTCATTGTATCCTATCAGCAGAAAGATATCAGCGTCATTCTTCACGATAACCGGCTTTATTCCCTGAAAGTGTATGCGGAAAACGACGCTTCTCTTTTGGGGAATATTTATATCGGCAAGGTGCAGAATATCGCCCAGAATATACAGGCGGCTTTTGTGGAAGTGGGAGATAAAAAGCTTTGCTTCCTGCCTCTTTCCGATGCAAAACATGCTTATGTCCGTAACCGGAAATCGGACGGCAGTCTCCGCTGCGGGGATGAAATTCTGGTGCAGGTGGAAAAGGATGCCGTAAAAACCAAGCAGCCCGTGGTAACTACGAAAATATCCTTATCCGGAAAGTATCTTGTCCTTTCCATGGGCAGTTCCAAAACGGGATTTTCCAAGAAGCTTCCGAAAGAAAAGAAAGAAGCCTTTCTGGAATACCTGATAAGCTGCGGTATTTTAACGGAAGACGGCGACTGCACTCTTGCAGGCTGCGGCATCGTGGTAAGAACCAATGCCGAAAATCTTTCCGTCGAAGAATTCGGGCAACTGAAAGAAGAGTACCAGAGTCTTTGCAAACGCTTTCAGACCATTCTTGGCAGGGCGGAACACAGCGCCTGCTTTACGCAGCTTTCCGAGAAAAAAGTACCGGCGGCTGAGGATGTCAAAAACTACTACGAAAAAGATTATGACGAGATTATCACGGATATTCCCCGGGTATATGAGGCGCTTACCGGCGGGGCAAATTTATCCATGAAAAAGCCGGTACGGCTTTACGAGGATGAATATTCGCTGCTCAAACTATATTCCTTAAAGACGAAAATAAATGAGCTTCTGGGAAAGAATATTTGGCTGAAATCCGGCGCCTATCTGGTAATTGAGCCTACAGAAGCCCTGACGGTAATCGATGTAAATACCGGCAAATTTGTAAAGAAGGCGTCTGACACCGACGAAACCTTTTTTCAGGTCAATGCGGAAGCGGCGAAAGAGTGTGCAAGGCAGCTTCGTCTCCGCAATATTTCCGGTATGGTTATGATTGATTTTATCAATATGAAATCTGCCGAAAAAAGAGAGGCTCTGCTGCGACTTTTACGGGCGGAAACAGTAAAGGACGAAGTGCAGACGGATGTAATTGACTACACGGCTCTGGGACTTGTGGAAGTGACCCGCAAACGCATAGGCAGACCACTGCGGGAAGTATTAAGGAAAGAAGAGTAACTATGGAACTTACGATGCTGGGAACCGGTAATGCACTGGTAACAGAATGTTATAATACCTGTTTTGTACTGAAAGACAAAGAAGAATATTTCATGGTGGACGGCGGAGGCGGCAACGGTGTTCTGCACCAGTTAAAGCACGCCGGCATAGACTGGAAGCAGATACACACCATTTTTGTGACGCATAAGCATGTGGACCATATTATGGGGATTATCTGGATGATGCGAATGATATGCCAGTATTTGCTTTTATATCATACCGAAGACAAAAATATTGCCGACAGAAAGCACCTTTATGAAGAGGAAGGTCATTTCTATTATCATGGCAATCTGTTTATACCGGAAGATTTGGAAAAAATTATATTATAAAAACAGGGAGTACGGAGCATGAAGCTGATACAGATGGCAAAAGTCCGAGAAGGCAGATATCTGAAAAATTATGAGCTGACTTACGAAAACAAAGCCGGCAGGGAAAAGGTCTATGAGATTGTCAGTTTCCGTAACATGGATAAAGCAGAAGAGTTGGGGGAAAAGGTAACCGGTTTGTCCATTGTTGCCATTTGCGGCGGTAAAATGCTTTTGCTCAAAGAATTCCGCATGGGAGTCAACGAACGGATTTTTAATTTGTGCGCCGGCATGCTGGAAAAAGGAGAAAACATTGAGGATTGCATCCACCGGGAGCTTTACGAAGAAACGGGACTTTCCTTAAAGAAAATCATCCGTATTCTTCCGCCGTCCTACGCGGCTGTGGCTATTACCGATATTAAAAACCAGATAGTGTTTGCTGAGGTGGAAGGCGCTATTTCCGAAGAACATACTTCCGACAACGAGGACATTCAGGCGGCGTTATATTCCAGACAGGAAGTAAGCCGGCTTTTGGAAACCGAAACCTTCAGTTCCCGTGCCCAGATTGCGGCATACATGTTCAGCATCGGCGCGCTGGATGTGGATGCAGATAATACGGCTTTGTAGGTCCTAAAGAAGAGAGATACAACTATGCGCAAAATACAGATTTAACGAATAGTTAATACCCATAATGAACCTGAAAGTATTTATATACTCAAATTCCATAATTTAAAAGAATACATTCTATATGGAAATTATATTTTATAATTTAACATGTGAAATGGAAATCCTGTCCGTGCGATATTTACTTTTATCCAAAGCCGTGATATGATTTCTATATTGCAGATGTAGTTCATTGGTAGAACATCAGCTTCCCAAGCTGAGGAGGCGGGTTCGATTCCCGTCATCTGCTTTTTTATTTGCCAAATTATAGGTTTCAAAAAATCTCTGCAGAGTCCAGTACAATGGTAAACGGTCCGTCATTCAGTAAAGAAACCTTCATATCAGCGCCGAAGATACCGTGTTCCACAACTGGAATTTCCTTCTTACATTCCGCAATGATATATTCATACAGTTCATTTGCCATATCCGGTTTGCCGGCATATACAAAGGAAGGGCGATTTCCTTTTTTGCAATCGGCATACAACGTAAACTGGGAAACCAATAAAAGACTTCCGTTTACGGCGCGGATGTCCAAATTCGTTTTTCCTTCGGCATCTTCAAAAATACGCAGATTGATAAGCTTACGCATCATTTTATCTGCGATTTCCTTCGTATCTGTCTGGGCAATCCCTATCAGAACCAGGTATCCTTTCTCGATTTTTCCGACTATTTTTTCATCTACAGTCACAGATGCGGACTGCACACGTTGTATTACAAATTTCATTTGTACTTATCTCCTGCTTAATTTCTGATTTCCATTTACCATCTTTACCTGAAAATCAATGGTTGTCAATTTTTAACGCTAAATATGTTAGGAATGTTTTCTTATGTATAGTATCCCAACGGTTGATATAATTGCTATGAGAAGACAAAATACCCAAAGCAAAAACAGAGGAAATAAAAATGCACTATACATCAGAATGGTATCGGTGAAAGCTGCCACTCCATATAGCATTTCACCGTTAAAACCGTGTATGGTTCCGTCCATGCTGCCAAATGCCTGATACAATACATATTTCAGGGCTTCCGGAACGTATTCTTTTATATGCTTTATTTCTGCATCGGAAAGAAAAAGATGCGTTGCCCGGACGGAAGCCTCCCATATTTCTATCAATGAGCCGGATAAAGACGCCATCTCCTTTAATTCATATAGTTTCATAGAGATAGCTCCTTTGAACTGTGTAGTTTAGCGTTGCATAACAAAAAAATCTATAGCTGGCACTATAGACTTTTTTGATTCATTTGGAACTTTAATCACTTTTCTAAATGTTATATTACTATCATGTTTCAAAAAAATCAAGTTAATTCCAGCCCTTCCAGACATCCGGCTGGTAACCGATAGTGGATTGTATGCCGTTTCGTACAACCGGTGTTTTGATTACCTGCGGATTTTCCAGTACCTTGGGAAGTTTGTCCTCATCCGCAAGATATTTAATCAGGGCAAGCAAATCTTTATCTTTGCCGTCCCAGTTAATCATATTTTCCAAGCCGCCGTTCGCCTGGGCTACCGCATTAAATTCCCCTTTGCTCATACCCTTTTCTTTCATATCAATGAACTGGTATTTGATGCCGCGTTCCTTAAAATAACGCTCGGCTTTCTTGGTATCGTTGCATTTTCTGGTTCCGAATATCTGTATGTTCATAGGCATTCCTTTTATTATAAGTTTGTCTTTTTTATGGTAGGTAGTTCTTTATTGCTGCCTGGACTTTGCTGACAGGATAAGCTTTTCAAAAGATTGCGCAAAGCGACGGTCATCTTCTTCTGTCCGCTTTTTAGGACCCTTTATATGGCTTTTTTGCGAGCTTCGCCTTGCCTTTTTGTTAAGATGCCTTTCCATTAACATCCGGTCAATATTATCATCGGTGTACCATTTGCCAGATTGATGAATGGCATATGCTTCTTTGCCAAGAGCCATGGCTGCCACGCCATAATCCTGCGACACCACAATATCTCCCTTGTGGCATAGGCTAATCAGCTTATAATCTACGGCATCCGCTCCGGCGCCGACTACGACCACTTCACTGTAATCGGAATATAATATATGGTTTGTATCACAGAGTAATGTGACCGGTATTTTATGCTTTTCGGCTATCTCTTCTACGATGTCCGTTACCGGACAGGCATCTGCGTCGACATATATCTGCATTTTACGTTCTCCGTGGATAAGCGTCATGGTTAATAGGTTTTACTTTTGCAATGCGTTCCAGTGCTCTTTCGTTATGATGTTTACATGCTCAATCCGGACTTCATGTAACAAAGGAACAGAAACATTCTGTGCGGTATGATGATAGAGAAAACCGATTTTTTCCTGAACTCTTTTGGACTTCTCATTGCCATCGTAATATCCGCACCATATGGCTTGCATTCCCAGGTCTTCAAATCCGTGACGCAGAAGTTCTTTTGCGGCTTCCAGCATATAACCTCTTCCCCAGAAAGGTTTGCCAAGCCAATAACCCAGTTCGCATTCATCATCACGGGTTACCCGGTTATTATGACCTTTCAGAATAAGTTCAACCGCACCGATAGCTTTCTCACTGCCCTTTTCACAGATGGCATAACATTCTGCACCGTTTAAGACATTGCGGATGATGGATAAACTTTCCTCCACTGATTGATGCGGCGGCCAGCCGGCAATGGGACCGACATCCGGGTCTTTTGCATATTCAAATAAACTGTCCGCATCTTTTTCGGTCCATTTTCGCAACAACAGTCTTTCGGTTTCCAACATGAGGATATTCTCCTTTTGTAACATTTATTTTTTGTAAAAATGAAAATCACAGCAATCTTCACCGGAACCCAATGTTTTTGTGCGGCTGAAGCCTAATTTTTTCAGTCCGCGGTATGTTACGTTGTCCGTATCGCAAAACAGACGGCATAGTCCTGGACAACCGTTTTCTGCGCAGGTTGTATGCCAGAGACATTTGTGTACCGTAACATCAAAATAATCCCTGCCATGCTCCTGCACGCTTTCCTGCAGGTCGGTTTTTTGCATGACCTTAAGAAAAATATGACTGTAGAGGGTGTAAAAGCCGGGTACCAATTCCATTTTCCGCATGGATGCATGCATGTTCTCCCCAACCGTACCAAACATATATTTCTGCATGCAGGCATATGCCTCTTCTTCCGGCATGTTTTCCTGTATCAGAGATTTATACAGCGCGATACCGGGCAGAATGGTCTGCACCAGTGTTTTCTTCTGGTTTTTCGACTTGTTTTTTATGTTTGCGATAAGGGTATCGAGGATTTCCTCCTGCTTTTTTAACAGGGAATTACTCTTATCTTGGTCAAATTCTTTTTCTAAAAATGCTTTTATCTGCTTTTGCTGCTTTATTTTCATGAAGAAAAACCTTTCTTGCTGCTGCTTTTATCCGGGAAGGAAACCGCTCAGAATAAGGAAAAGATAGGACCACTCCCATATGATGTCCTGAAAACTGTTTTCCATATATTCGTAAATATCTTCCTCGTCGTAACCGGTCATTCTGGCGATAACAACGATATAATCCCGTACGGTTTCATAAGTGAGCGGCTGCGGTATCGTTTCTCTGGCATTTAAGAGCCATTTCAGAAAAATACCCTGACGCATAACGGCATATTCCATACAAATCCATTGAAACATCACAACCATGGATTCTCTGTCCGACTCCGGGATAAGCATGTTGGTAAAAAGCTCGGATACCAGATAATTCCGGAAAAGGTTTTCGTATTCCGCAAATTCTTTCTGAAATGCGTCCAGAGGCATATCCGCATCTTCATCCAGAATTTCTTCGGCTAAGAGGGATACGTCTTCAATATATTCCGTATATAAGCCCTCTTTTCGGTAATTGTAGGCAATATCGAGCCAAAGCTCATTATTCTCCTTAAGGCACTGTGTTTTATCAAGCGGCAAAGCCTTTATTGCCTGATAGAGACTTGCCAGTGTGCTCTCTTTTCGATATTCGGAGATATCTTCCGGTGACAGAGTCTCCTTTTTCTCTATATCCAGTAATATATAAAATGCCATTAAAAGCGCGGAATTGACATCGTAGTTTGGGGTTCCCACAATATCCATCATCAGGTTGCGGATAGTAAAGTTCATATCCCCGTGAACGGCATACAGATTTTGGAATACAAGTTTGCTGTCGCTATGCAGAAAATCAATGACGGCAGGGCAACAGGAGACAACGGAGAGCTCTCTTCTGTCCGAAAATTCATGTGTTTGTCTCGGAAAAGTATGGCAGGTTTCGGAAAGGATATCTTCGCCGAAGCTTGATACCAGACTGCAAAGCCCATCCTTCAGATAAGGGCAGTCGCCGTTCTTATTAAGCAGGATAATCCCCTCTCTTCCGCATTTTTTTACGGGAATATCCAGCCTTTTCCCATTTAAGAACGTTTTCTTCCAACGGGAGAGCGTCTTTTCGTCTACGGCAATCTTCCACTGCATACAGCAGGTCATATGGCATTTATCGGCAATACACCGGAATTCATCATAAAAATGAGGTTTGATGTCCATAAGCGGCTCCCTTAAAAGGCAATCGGGAACAGGAACTCTTCTCCAGTCGTAAAAGGAGAACCGTCAGCAGCTTCGGTAATCCGGAAGCTTGCACCGTCCCAGCCGTTAATTTGAATAATTCCCTTGATGCTTTCATCATCCGATGTAAAAGCCAATTCACCGTTTCCGTTGTCTGTAAAAGTACCTGTGATTTCGCCCTGTCTGTAGATGGAAATAACAGCTTCCTCATTTCCATCGTAGCTCTGTCTGGTAATGAGGGAACTGTATACATCACCGGTTCCTTCATTGTCCACAAATAAGCCGTATTGGGAAGAGGTTTCCGGAAGAACAAAAGCTTCTCCCTTTACGTCGGCCAGTGCCTTTGCAATGACATAAGCCCTGTTTTTCGTGATATCTTCCAATAAAGAATTCTGAAGGAGAGGATACATACTGCCGTTTTCATCCCGGGTGCCTATACTTAATAAAACGACTTCCTCTTTCATGGATATCCAGTTTCTCTGTTCGGCAAGAACGGTGTCTTTGGTCTGTTCATCCGCAGCATTGGAGAAGCGGCTCCAGAGGCTGTTTAATTCGGTATCCCAGATGGTATAGAACCAGCCGGAAGCGATATTCATTTCGCCCTGGGTCTGGGCAGCTTCGGCCAATGAGTTGTATTTTTCGATAACCTTATCTATATTTTCGAGTTCCTCCTGCAGGGAAGAGGACGTGGACATCATATAGTCTACATCCGTTTTTATCTGTTCGGAGTAATCATAGGTAAAATCAAAGTCATCGGAACTTTCCAGTTTGTCATTCCAGACGATGTTGTTTATATCGCTTTTAGAAGCAGTCGGTTCTTCTGATGGGGTGTTGTTGCCTTCTGCATTCCGGGTGTAACTCTCTGCAATACTGCTGTTATTTTCCGGTTTTTCTTTGCTACAGCCGGTACAAAGTGCGGCTGCAACCAATAATGTGATTAAATAAATTCTTTTTTTCATGCATTTTTTCTGCCTTTCTACAGGCGGGATTTTAGCCAAGGTTTCTCTCAAATCACTGTAAATTTGTTATTTTTCTCCGGTAATAGGAGAAATAACCGGTTTGCCGTCTCTGTCCAATAAAGGAGTCAGACCGCCGGAATAACCGCTTGCATGGTATAAATAGTTTACACCGGTTTCCTTATCCACCCAAATTTCGGTAACGGCCAGGGTTCCCTGTGAATAAACCGTTTCAAATCTTTGTTTTTTACTCATTTTTATTCTCCTCTTTTACAGATTCATCCGGCTTCTCTTCTGCCGGTGCCTCTTCTTTTTCGGTTGCTTTCGGTTCGCCTGTTTCAGGCTGTTCTGCTTCTTTCTTCTCCGATAGTTTTTCTTTAATCAGGGCATAGGTGCTTTTATGCTTCTTGATTTTAGGCTCGGCAGATACTCTGGGAAGGAAATTACCGTCCTTGTCCACACATTCCATATCGTTGTAGGATGCAGAGTCGGTGGGCAGCTTTTTCTTTTTCAGGTTATGGTTGATAATTTTCTTGATGGCTGCATAAATGATGGCAAAAATGGGTACGCCCACAATCATGCCGGGGATACCGAACAGACCGCCGAACAGGGTGATGGAAAAAATAACCCAGAAGCCGGACAATCCTGTGGAATCGCCTAAAATCTTGGGACCCAAGATATTGCCGTCAAACTGCTGCAGCAGGAAAATAAACAGTACGAAATATACGCAGTTAAGTGGATGGGTAATGTCTACAATCAAAATCAGCAGCGCACTGGGAATGGCTCCCAGGTAAGGACCGAAGAACGGAATAACATTGGTAACACCGACAATCACACTTACTAAAATGGCATAAGGGGTATTCATAATGGTGGTGCCGATAAAACAGAGCAGACCAATGATGATGGAGTCTAGAACCTTGCCGCTGATAAAACCGATGAAGGTGCGGTGAATGAAACGGAAGGACTTTAAGATACTGTTTGCCACATCTGTCTGGAACAAAGCATACAGCATTTTTTTACTCTGGTCGGAAAAGGTTTCCTTGCTTGCCAGAACATAAATGGAAATAATAAAGCCGATGATAAAGTTCCAGGTAGCTTTTACAAAACTGATAATGCTTAAGGACACCGTTTTTAAAATTTCACTGGATTTGGCAAGAAGGGTTGCGGTATCTTCCAACCATTTTTCCAATTCCGCGGAAGCCTTGCTTACCTGCGGAACCACATAGTTTTTCAAATCGGGATTGTTTTCAAGCAGTTTGTTCAGCCAGACGGATACATTGTCCACATAGGTGTCGAAATTGCTGATGATGGCACGGATACTGGGGACAATCTGGGATATCAGCATGGCAACGATGGCATATAAAATAAAGAATACCAGAACTACTGTCAAAAGAATGGAAAGCGCACGGATAAACTTGTCCCGCTTGGCGGATGGTTTTACCTTCATTTTATCAAACAACGGATTTAACAGGCTTTTTTCAAAACCATTCAATATAGGAGTCATCAGATATGCAATAATCAGACCACTGATAATGGGTGTGATGACTCTGGATAAAGACTTCACATTGCGGACGATATCCGTTACGTGGAATACCACATAATAGAAACAAATGGCTGCCGCTATGACAAGAAAGGCGGTAACGCCCCATTTTACATATTTGCTGTTGATTTTGAATTTCATAAGAGACCCCTTCTTCTGCTTTTTGATTTAGTTTATTATAGCATGAGGAAGCATGGAAAAACAGTGTGTATTTTGTAAAAACTAATGAAATTCCCGAAAAAAACAAGTATAATAAATAAGATATCACAGAAACAGAAAGGCAATTTATGAAATTACAGCGAGTATTGAGTGAAGTCAGAAAAGCGGTGGACGACTACCATATGATTGCGGATGGCGATAAAATTGCAGTTGGGATTTCGGGCGGGAAAGACAGCCTTACTCTCCTGTATGCCTTAAGCAGCCTGCGCAGATTTTATCCGCACTCTTTTGAACTGGTGGCGGTTACGGTGGATCTTGGCTTTGATAATCTGGATTTGACGGAAATAAAAAAGCTTTGTGAAAAGCTGGAGGTTCCGTATACCATAGTAAAGACACAAATCGGGCAGATTGTGTTTGAGGAAAGACGCGAAAATAACCCCTGTGCGCTCTGTGCCAAAATGCGCAAAGGCGCTCTGAACGAAGCTATGAAACAGCTTGGATGCAATAAAATTGCCTATGCCCATCACATGGACGATGTGGTGGAAACCATGATGCTTTCCATGCTTTACGAGGGCAGATTTCATACGTTTTCGCCGGTGACTTATCTGGATGATACGGGACTTACCGTCATACGCCCTCTTATCTATATGAAGGAAGCGGATGTCATCGGATTTGTCCGTAAATATGAGGTCCCCGTAGTAAAGAGCCCCTGCCCTGCGGACGGACATACCAAGAGAGAATATGTAAAGCAGCTTTTAAGGCAGCTTAATACCGAAAATCCGGGTGTGAAACAGAGGATGTTTACCGCCATACAAAACGGATGCGATAATCTGAAGGAGTGGAATAAAGATGCCGGCTTATGAAACTTATCATGAAAAACTGGATAAACATAATATAGTAAGAACCAGAGAAATTCTTTCCTCTCTCCCTCCCTACTGCCAGGAGTTTTTCAGAGGGATTGCGGACAGGACATCCACAAGGACAAGACTGGCATATGCTTATGATTTGCGGGTCTTTTTTGAGTTTCTGCACGAAACCAATCCTGTCTGTAACAAAATGGAAATAAAGGACATTCCCATCAGTGTACTGGACAGCATAACCAGGCAGGATATTGAAGAATATCTCTCCTATATCAGCCTGTATGAAAAAGAAGGTGTGGAACACAGTAATACCGACAGGGGAAAAGCCAGAAAGCTTTCCTGTTTAAAAACCTTTTACCACTACTTCTTTCAAAACGAAAGGATAAGTAAAAATACGGCGGAGCTGGTTCCTGCTCCGAAGAGACATGAAAAGGCGATTATCCGTCTGGACCCCAATGAGGTAGCTATTCTGCTTGACCAGGTGGAGGACGGTACGAAGCTGACGAAAAAGGAACTGGAATACCATGCCAAAACGAAAGTGCGGGATGTGGCGCTTTTGACCCTGCTTTTAGGAACCGGCATCCGTGTATCGGAATGTGTGGGACTGGATATCAAGGATGTGGATTTCGATAATGACGGTATCAAGGTAAGAAGAAAGGGCGGCTATGAAGCCATTGTGTACTTCGGAGAAGAAGTACGGGAAGCCCTGCTTGACTATATGGATGAACGGGAACATATGATACCCGCAACGGGACACGAAGAAGCGTTATTTTTGTCTATGCAGAACAGACGGATGGCCGTCCGCTCCGTGGAAAATCTGGTGAAGAAATATGCTTCCCGGGTAACGACCTTAAAGAAAATTACACCCCATAAGCTCCGCAGTACCTATGGTACGACGCTTTATCAGGAAACGGGGGACATTTATCTGGTGGCATCCGTACTGGGACATAAGGACGTCAATACGACCAGAAAGCACTATGCCAATATGGATGAAGAAAGACGCAGACAGGCTGCCAATGTGGTAAAACTGAAAAGTGAAACACTGCCGCCGAATCACTTCCATTCAGAGGAATAATAAGGAACGACCAGATAGCTTCCGGCATCAATGGAAGCGTCTTCGGACAGGTGGTTAATCTGACGTACTTCGGAGATGTATTCTTCCAAGGTATAATGTTCGTCCATGTACTCTCCGGCTATGGAGGTAAGGGTATCGCCGTAGGCAACGGAAATGCTGGTGTAATATTTATAGCTCTGCTCTGCGTCCGCAGTATGCGCGGAGGAAATCAGTGTATGGGTGCCGGTGGCAATGATGACTGCCAGACAGAGGGCTGTTGCAAGGCCAAACAGACGTCTGCGAATCTGGCGCTGTCTGTTTAACTTGTAGCGGCGGCTTCTTTCTTCACTTCTTTTAACGGCTTCGTATACTCTTCTGTCCATGATAATCACCTTTCTTCCATATATGTGGCATACATTGTAAATGGCATATATGATTTCTGTACATGCCCGTATGCTTTTGAATGACTATATAAATCTGTAAATTGAATATATGTTCGGGAACATTTGTTCTTATAGATGCATTATAGCGAACATACATTCTTATGTCAATAGATTTCCTTAAAAAAGCGAACATATTTTCTGAATATATGTTTGCTTTTTAAAAGCTACTATGCTATACTGAATACATCATAAAAAATGCAATAGCTATGAAATTCAGATAGAGCTTGGGAGGATGCTTATGGCACAGGGAAAGATTTCGGCAAAGCAGAAAGAGATTTTAGAGTATATTAAGGATGAGATATTAAAAAGAGGTTATCCGCCCGCAGTCCGGGAAATCTGCGATGCGGTAAACTTAAAATCCACCTCTTCTGTCCACTCTCATCTGGAGACACTGGAAAAGAACGGTTATATCAGAAGAGACCCGACAAAGCCCCGTGCCATTGAAATCTGCGATGACAGCTTCCAGATGGTGCGCAAGGAAATGGTAAATATCCCGGTTGTGGGTCAGGTGGCTGCCGGTATTCCCATTTTAGCGGAAGAAAATATTGAAAGCTACTTCCCTATTCCGGCGGAGGTTGTTCCCTCCGGCACTTCCTTTATCTTAAAGGTAAAGGGGGATTCCATGATTAACGTGGGTATTTTCAGCGGAGACCAGATTTTTGTAGAAGCATGCAATACGGCACACAACGGCGATTTGGTAGTCGCTATGATTGACGATTCCGCCACGGTCAAGACCTTCTATAAAGAAGACGGTCATATCAGACTGCAGCCGGAAAACGATACGATGGACCCCATCATTGTAGATGACTGTACTATCGTCGGTAAGGTGTTCGGTGTCTTCCGCCTTTACAAGTAAGAAAGATTATGAAAAAAGCAGGTTCTCCGAAAGGAAAACCTGCTTTTATAATATTCTGAACCTGTTTTTTGATACTTGGTATGTTCTTTTTAATAAGGTATCTTGCGTGATTTTTACTTAAAACGCACATCGATATAAGCCTTGATTTCTTCTACACAGCGTTCAAATCCCAGCTTGGAGCTATCCAAACACAAATCGTAGTTTCTGGCATCCGTCCATTCCCTGCCGGTGTGGTACTTATAGTAATCGGCTCTTGCCTTGTCGGTCTTGGCAACGAACTTCTCCAGCTCTTTTTCGGACATGCTGTGCTTCTTGGCAGCCTGCTCCATGCAGAAATCCCCGGGCGCATGCACAAAGACGCTTAATACGTTGTCATAGTCTTTTAATACGAAATCCGCGCATCTGCCGATAATCACACAGGACTCTTCGTCTGCCAGTCCGCGGATGATTTTTGCCTGATAGTTGAACAGATTGTCGTTGGAGGTAAAGTCGTCGCTTTCCGGGCTGATAAGCTCGCCCTGGTAAACTTTTTTGGCAACCTTGTATAACAGATTGTTTTTTACCTTTTCGTCTGCCTTGACAAACAGAGCTTCGTTAATGCCGCTCTCTTCGGAGGCAAGCTTCATTAAGTCTTTATCGTAGTAAGGAATATGCAGTTCCTCTGCCAGCATGGCGCCAATGGTTTTACCGCCGCTTCCGTACTGTCTTGCGATTGTGATGACGATATTTTTCTTTTCCATACCCTGACCCCTTTTCTATTATTCTCCTAAATATGCTTTCTTGATGGAATCGTTGTCGAGAAGCTCGGACGCCTTGCCCTCCAGTACGATGTTGCCGGTTTCCAGCACGTAGGCTCTGTCGGCAATGGACAATGCTTTCTTTGCGTTCTGTTCTACCAAAAGAACGGTGGTGCCGCTCTTGCTGACTTCTTCAATGATATCGAATATCTCGTTTACAAAGATAGGTGAAAGACCCATGGAAGGCTCATCCATCAGAATAATCTGCGGATGGGACATCAGAGCACGGCCCATGGCAAGCATCTGCTGCTCACCGCCGGAAAGAGTTCCGGCAAGCTGGTTCTTACGTTCTTTCAGTCTGGGGAAACGGGTATAGACCATTTCCAGGGTTTCGGCTATTTCTGCCTTATCCTTACGGGTATAGGCACCTAATTTCAGGTTCTGTAAAACCGTCATATTGGCAAAAACACGTCTGCCTTCGGGCACATGGGCAATTCCCATGGATACGATTTTATGACCGGGCATTCTTGTGATATCCTTGCCTTCATAGGTAACGGAACCGCTGTCTGCACTGAGCAGACCGGTTATGGTATGAAGAATGGTCGTTTTACCGGCACCGTTGGCACCGATTAAGGCAATGACCTCTCCCTTGTTTACTTCAAAGGATATGCCCTTGATTGCCTGAATCATTCCGTATGAAACTTTCAAATCTTTAATTTCCAACATAGCCATTGCAGTGTCCTCCTTATTCCCCTAAATATGCCTTGATAACTTCGGGGTTATTCAATACATCAGAGGTTTTGCCCTGACATAAAACGCGGCCGAAATTGAGTACGGTCAGTTCTTCGCAGATGCCGGAAACCAGCTTCATATCGTGCTCGATAAGAAGAATGGTCATGTCGAAATTCTTCTGTACGAAGCGGATGGTATCCATCAGCTCCTGGGTTTCGTTCGGGTTCATGCCGGCAGCCGGTTCATCCAGTAAAAGAAGCTTGGGATTGGTGGCAAGCGCTCTCGCTATCTCCAACTTACGCTGTTTGCCGTAAGGGAGGTTGGAGGCTAAAAAGTCCTTTTCTTTATCCAAATCAAATACCTTTAATAAAGACATGGCTTTTTCGTTCATTTCCTTCTCTACCTTACGGTACTTCGGCAAACGTAAAATGCCGGTCAGAAGGGAATAATGATACTGGTTGTGAAGACCTACCTTAACATTGTCGATTACGGACAAATCCTTGAACAGACGGATGTTCTGGAAGGTTCTTGCAATACCGTCCTGATTGATTTCGATGTTTTTGCGTCCGGTAATATCCTTGCTGTCCAAACGGATAATGCCTTCATTGGGCTTGTAAACGCCGGTAAGCAGGTTGAATACGGTGGTCTTTCCGGCACCGTTGGGGCCTATCAGGCCGTATAACTGTCCCTTTTCAATATGAAGATTAAAATCATCAACGGCTCTCAGACCGCCAAAGGAGATGCTTAAATTCTGTACTTCCAGTAATGCCATAATTATTTCGCCTCCTTACGCTTGGGGAAATGGAACTTCGCCAGCATTTTCTTTTTCCAGTTCTGCGCCTTGGGGCTCCAGTTAAAGAGCATCATGGCAATCAGGACAATGGCATAAACCAACATTCTGTACTGGGACATGAAACGCAGAAGCTCGGGAAGCAGTGTCAGAATAGTAGCTGCGATAATGGAACCGCGGATGCTGCCAATACCGCCAAGTACTACGAATACCAAAATCATAATGGATAAGTTGTAGTCAAATACGCTGGAGCTCATGTTGCCGTAGCTGTGAACATAGAAAGCACCTGCCATACCAGCTAAAGCGGCGGAAATGGTGAACGCCATCAGCTTATATTTGGAAACATGGATACCAACCGACTCTGCTGCAATCTGATTGTCACGGATGGACATGATGGCACGGCCGTCCCTTGACTGGATAAGATGCAGAACGATGAACAGGGTCAGCAGGATTAAAATGGCGCCGATGGTAAAGTTGGCGTCCTGCGGCATGCCGGTAACGCCCTGCGCGCCTTTTACAACGACCGTACCGCTTTCGGAAAGTCCCAGGGAAATCGTATCCTTAGTGGACATATGCACACCGTTTTCATCCACACCGAGGTACAGGATGTTGAACAGGTTCTTGATGATTTCACCGAAGGCAAGGGTTACGATTGCCAGATAGTCGCCCTTTAATCGAAGAACGGGCATACCGATTAAAAATCCTATGATACCGGCGCTGACGGCACCGATAATCAAAGCCAGTAAGAAACGTAAGGGGCTGAAGGTAATCACATCTTTCATGGAAATGGAAAAGATGGCGCCGAGGAACGCTCCCACGCACATGAAGCCTGCATGACCGAGGCTTAATTCACCTAAAATACCAACGGTTAAGTTTAAGGAAATTGCCATGATAATGTAGGTACATACGGATACCAGCATGCCCTGCATATGATAGGACAAAGCGCCTGCAGCAATCAAAATCTGCACTACAATATAGGCAACTACCACGATGGCATAGGTGATGAGGTTGTTTTTTGTCTGTTTGTTCAATGCTAATTTTTTCATACTGCTCTCCTCCTATACCTTTTCCTGCATCTTCTTACCTAAAATACCGGTAGGCTTCACAATCAGCACGACAATCAGCACACCGAACACGATGGCGTCTGCCAACTGGGAAGAGATATATGCTTTACTTAAAATTTCGATAATACCCAACAGAAGGCCGCCGATTAAAGCGCCGGGAATGGAGCCGATACCGCCGAATACGGCAGCTACGAAAGCTTTGATACCGGGCATGGAGCCTGTGTAAGGATTTAAGGTCGGATATGCGGAACAAAGAAGCACGCCTGCGATGGCGGCTAAACCGGAACCGATGGCAAAGGTAAGGGCTATGGTTGCATCCACGTTGATACCCATAAGCTTTGCAGCTCCCTTATCTTCGGAAACGGCAAGCATTGCCTGACCGGCTTTGGTTTTGTTGATAAATAACGTAAGCGCTGTCATTACCACGATACAGGAGGCAATGGTTACGATGGTTTCACCGGAAATCGTAAGTCTGCCGCCCGCAAAAGTAAGCGACGGAATGGAAACGACTGAAGTGAAGGACTTGGGAGCCGAACCGAAAATCAGCAGAGCCACGTTCTGCAGCAGGTAGCTGACACCGATGGCGGTAATCAGTACGGCAAGGGAGGACGCTGCCTCTCGTAAAGGACGATAAGCCACCTTTTCAATCAGGATACCGAGTACGGTACATACGATGACGGAAAGCAATACGGCTATCCAGGCGGGAAGTCCCAGAGAACTCATGGCTATGTATGTGACGTAACCGCCAATCATAATGACATCTCCATGGGCGAAGTTAAGCATTTTGGCAATACCGTATACCATGGTGTATCCCAGGGCAATGATTGCGTAAACACTTCCTAAATTAACACCTTTGATTAAATAAGAAATAAATTCCATGTGCAACACCTCAATCTTTTTTTGTAGCGACGTTTCATTATACCAAAAAACGACACATCGTGCAAGTTTGTAAATCTGTAAACCCTGTGTTTTAATAAAACATTTTTATTTTATAAGAAGAAAAACGGATGGCTTTTCCTCTTATAAAGTAAAAAAGGGTCGCAGTGAGCTACTGCAACCCTCTTTGGTTACTTAATTTGATTACTGAATCAAGGAATACTCGCCGTTTACAATCTTCATAGCCTTGGGAGCTTTGTTGACTTCACCGGAAGCACTCCATGTCATGCCGTCACCGGTCAGACCGTCTACGGTGATCTGGGTCATTGCGAAAACCAGCTTGTCGCAGATAGCGGATGAGCCATCCTCCGGAGTTGCACCACTCTGTTCAATCGCCGCTTTTACAATATATACGGCATCGTAAGCATCTGCTGCGAACTGGTTGGGAGTTTCACCGTACTTTTCTTCATATTTCTTTACAAAGTTCTGGGTCTTCTCATCCGCTGCATCTGCTGCGAAGGGTGTTAACAGGATAACGCCTTCCGCTAAGGAGGTATCAAAACCTTCTACACCGGTAAGAATACCGTCCATACCGTCACATCCGAAGAAAATAGGTGCATATCCCATGGTGTTTGCCTGGGAAAGGATAAGAGCTGCTTCGCTATAGTAAATAGGTAAGAATACTAGCTCAGCACCTGCTTCCTGTGCTTTCTGAAGCTGTACGGTGAAGTCGGTTTTGCTGTCAGCTGTAAATGCCTCTGCGGAAACGATTTCAAAAGGCTGGTTAGCTGCTTCCTGTACGAATTTTTCGTAAATACCGGAAGAATATACATCGGAACTGTCATAGATAACGGCTACTTTGGAAGCCATGTTGTTGGTACCGATGTATTCTGCGGAACCGATACCCTGGTTCGGGTCGGTAAAGCAGACCTGAAATACGTTGTCTTTGGCAACAGCATCTGCACTGGAAGCAGAAGGAGTAATCTGGAACATGTTGTCCTGAGATGTCTTTTCGGAAACGGCAATGCTGCATCCGCTGGTGGTGGAACCGATAAGTACGTTCATACCCCAGTCCTTTAATGCATTGTAAGCGTTTACGGACTTTTCGTTATCTACTTCGTCATCTTCAAATTTGTATTCAATTTTTACACCGTTGATACCGCCTGCTTCGTTGATTTCATCAACTGCAATCTGGATGGCATTCTTACATCCGAGACCGTACTGTGCGTAGCTGCCGGTGATGGGACCGATACCGCCGAATTTCCAGGTGTCGGATGCTGCTTTGCTGCCACAGCCGGACAGAGTGGAAACTGCCAGTGCGCCTGCAAGAGCAAGACTTAAAAATTTCTTCATCTTCTTCATAATTTTATCCTCCTTCAGATTAGTTGCAAAAGTATTTGACGTTTTTGCATAATCAATACAGACAAATATACACAGATGCCCCATTCAGGTCAAGAAAATATTAAAATAAATCAAGATTTTTCTTAATACGGGAATAATCTGCAAGTTATTTTGCAATTTCGGTATAATTTTAATTTCTTTCTGCATACTAAACAAAAAAAGGAGGTAATTAAGATGGGAATCAAATGGCTGGATGTTACGGCACTTGTGATTACAATCATCGGCGCCATTAACTGGGGGCTGATAGGCCTGTTCAAATTGGACCTTGTGGCATTCTGTTTCGGAGATATGTCCTGGCTTTCTCGTATTATCTATGTGATTGTGGGTCTGTGCGGATTGTATATGGTTTCCTTTTTCGGAAAGCTGAAAAGTGACATCGAATAATTTACAATATAAAAACGGACGGAACAAAGAAAATTTGCGCCGCCCGTTTGGATACATAATTGATTTTTCTTGTTTTTTTGTTAAATCAAAGCTACCGTAAATGTTAACTGCTTAAAATTGCACAATTTCCGGATATCAGGAAAGGGTTTCCGGGTCGATTGCTTTTCCGTCTCTCCAGATTCTTTCCAGATTGTAGAACAGACGGTTCTCTTTATCGAAAATATGCACGATGATGTCGCCGTAATCCAGTAAAATCCAGTTGGCGCTCTGATAGCCCTCTACCTGCTTTAAGTCGTAGCCGGCTCTGCCGAGCACTTCCTGTACGTTGTCGGACATAGCCTGAACCTGGCTTACGTTTAAGCCGTTGGCAATGATAAAATAATCGGCAAGTACAGAAATTTCACTGATATCAATGACACGGACATCTTCTGCTTTCTTGTCTTCCAGTGCCTTTATGGCAAGCTTTGCCATCTGTGCGGAATTTGTCTTATCCAAAATTCAGTCCTCCTTTTTCTCAGTAACTGCAGCGCTATACAGTTCACAGTAATAATCATACGTTTTCTGGGTCATGGAGTCAATTTCTCCGGGCGTACTCTTTAAGTAGTCCAGAGTGTCCTTCAGGATTTTCACCACTGCCCCGTCTAAATTGATAAAAGCCATCTCTCTGATTTCTGCCAGATTGGGGGCTTTTTTGCGTCCCGGTTCGATATAATCGGCAACGAAAATGATTTTTTCCAGAAGAGACATGCCGGGACGTCCGGTTGTGTGATTTAATATGGCATTGATTACATCACTGTCATGAACCTTGTACTTGTTCATGGCAAGAAAACTGCCCGCTTTTGCATGCAGAAGGAACGGATTTCTCTTTTCCACTTCGGTAATGCTGATATTGTGTTTTTCACAGATTGCAATTTTTTTGTCGTCATCCAGGCATTTGGCACAGTCATGCAGAAGACCTGCAAGCTGGGCATTTTCCACGGAAGCACCGTACCGCATGGCAAGCGCCGCAGCGGTGTAGGCAACGCCGAGAGTATGCTCATAGCGCATCTCGTCCTGCGTCTTTTCCATTGCCCTTCTGATTTTTCTCATGTCCGCTGTTTTCATTTATTTTCCCGCCTGCTTTTCTGCCGCTGCACTGCCGTTTTTGCGGCTTTTGTCCTTATTTTCTTTATATAATACGATTTTACGGCCGATGACCTGAACCACCTGGGAATGGGTTCTTTCCGCCACCATGGAAGCAATCTCCTTCGGGTCGTCAAAGCAGTTCTTTAAGACTGCGATTTTGACGATTTCCCTGGTGTTGAAGGCTTCGGCAATGGCTGCGGTCACTTCCGGGGTCAGACTGGACTTTCCCACCTGGAAGGACGGCTCGATATTGCTTGCTAAGCTTTTCAGATAAGCACGTTCTTTACTTGTCATACTTGTTCTCCTACTTGTAATAATCAAAGGAAAGACCATACATACGGACTGTATCGCCCTCCTGAATACCCATGTCAATCAGTTCCTGTAAAATACCGTTTTCCTTTAAGAAGTTCTGGAAGAATACGAAGCCCTTTTCGCTTTCCAGATTGGTATAACCCAGCATCTTTTCGATACGGGGGCCTTCCACCACGTATTCGCCGGTTTCTTCGTCGTAGGTAACGGTATAAGGCTCGTCCCCGGTAAGCAGCATCTCGTCGGGGAAATACTCCTGTTCAAAGACGATGGGCTTTTCATCCAGTCCGCGGAGCTCTTCTCTTACATAATAAAGAAGCTCTTTGACACCTTTGCCGCTGACTGCGGAAATGGGGAATACTTTCATGCCCTGGGGTTCAAATTCTTTGCGAAGCTTTTCTACGATTTCATTTTCGCCTTCGTAAATCAGGTCGGTCTTGTTGGCTGCAATAACCTGCGGTCTGTGGGCAATTTCCTCGTTGTAGGCGGTAAGCTCCTTATTGATGGCGTAAATATCCGCAATGGGGTCACGTCCTTCGGAACCGGCTGCATCCACCATGTGAATCATGACCTTGGTTCTTTCGATGTGACGAAGGAACTCATAGCCCAGGCCCACACCTTCGGAGGCTCCCTCTATCAGACCGGGAATATCGGCAATGACGAAGCCGTCGCCGTCTTCAAAATCCACAACACCGAGGTTGGGATTTAAGGTAGTGAAATGATAGTTGGCTATCTTGGGACGGGCATTGGTTACGCGGGATAAAAAGGTGGATTTGCCCACATTGGGGAAACCGACCAGACCCACATCGGCAATGACCTTTAACTCCAACTGCAGCGTCAGTTCCTTGGCGGGCTGACCGGGCTGCGCATATTTGGGCGCCTGCATGGTGGGGGTGGCATAATGCTGGTTGCCGTTTCCGCCGCGGCCGCCGGTTAAAAGCACAATACGCTTGTTGTCACCGGACATGTCCGTGATAACCTTGCCGGAATTTGCTTCCTTGATAACGGTGCCGGCAGGTACTTTAATGATAATGTCAGAACCGTTCTTGCCGCGGCAGTTTTTCTTGCCACCTGGCTCACCGTCCTGCGCCTGGTATTTGCGGATATGCCGGAAATCCGTCAGGGTATTTAAGCCTTCGTCCACCTGAAAAATAACATCGCCGCCGCGACCGCCGTCACCGCCGTCGGGACCGCCGTCGGGCACATATTTTTCTCTTCGGAAGGAGACATGGCCGTCTCCGCCTTTTCCACTTCTTACATAAATAGTAGCTCTGTCAGCAAACATTTTTACACCAACTTTCTTGTCATATACCAAAAAGGGGCTTCAAACAGATTGTTTGAAGCCCGTGAACGCTTTTTTATCTTATTCTTCAACCGGATATACGGAAGCCTGCTTCTTGTCTCTGCCTTTTCTTTCGAATTTCAGGACACCGTCAACCTTAGCGAATAATGTATCATCTCCACCAATACCAACGTTAACGCCGGGATGAATCTTGGTACCACGCTGTCTGTATAAGATATTACCAGCTTTTACAAACTGGCCGTCAGCTCTCTTTGCTCCTAATCTCTTGGACTCGGAATCTCTACCGTTCTTGGTAGAACCAACACCTTTTTTATGAGCAAAAAATTGAAGGTTCAAATTTAACATCGGTCTACACCTCCTCGAAATCAACTTGTAAATACTTCTTTCCGTACTGCTTTTCGATGTTTTCAAGACCATACACCATGGCATCTAAAAGAAATACGGAACGTTCCTGTAGGGGAGTTTCAAAATCACAACGGATGAAACCATCCTTTTCGTTGCTTACGGTTTTGAAGGTTTCACCGGCAAGCTCTTCCAATGCGTTGATGGTATTGATAACCAGCACCGATACGGAAGCACAGACTACATCATAGGAGTCCTTTCTGCCTGCAAAACCGGCATGTCCCGAACAGATTATTTGTTTGTAAGCGCCGTCAGGGCTCTTACCGATTTTGATTGTCGTCATAATTATGCATTAATCTTTTCGATCTTAACCTGAGTATAGCTCTGTCTGTGACCGTTCTTCTTGTGGTAACCGGTTTTTCTCTTGTATTTGTATACAATAACCTTCTTGCCACGTCCCTGTTCCATAACAGTTGCGGTTACAGATGCGTTAGCTACGTCAGCTCCCACTTTCAGGGAACCGTCACTAACTGCGATAACCTGATCAAATGTAACAGTGTTGCCGGCTTCTGCGTCTAATTTTTCAACCTTCAGCACATCACCTTCAGCAACCTTGTACTGCTTTCCACCTGTTGCAATAATTGCGTACATTATAAGGCACCTCCTTATTCTATGAACCATGAGTCCATTTACTCGCTAACTGCGGTGACGTTCAAAAATGAACATACTTCTACCTCGTTATGCGGCATACTCATGTATCATAGCACTAAGGGGGTGCCTTGTCAAGAAAACTTTTATCTTTTTTCAAAATCCTCGATATACTGGATAATCAGGTTTACCGTGCCTTCCACGCCTAAGATGCTGCTGTTGATGCAGAGGTCGTAGCTGTCCGCTCTGCCCCACTTCTTGGAGGAGTAATAATTGTAATAGCTCTGACGCTGCTTATCCTTTTTAATCATCATGTCTTTGGCTTTGCTTTCGCTGACATCGAATTTTTCGCGGATACGGGCAATCTTTGTTTCCTCATCGCCATAAATGAAAAGCTTCAGACAGTTTTTGTATTCGGATAAAGCGTAGTCCGCGCAGCGTCCCACGATAACGCAGGGATCTTCATCCGCAATTTTTTTAATGGTATCGAACTGTGCCAAAAATACCTTGTGGCTGATGGGCATATCCACGAAGGAAGAAGCGTTGTAACCGAAGGAATAGGTATCCATAACCAGATTATATAGGAAAGAGTTGGTAGGTCTTTCGTCATGGTTCTGAATCATTTCCTCGCAGAAACCGCTCTCCTTTGCGGCTCTTGTCAAAAGCTCCTTATCATAACATTTAATTCCGAAATGCTCAGCAAGTTGTCTTCCGATTTCATGGCCTGCACTGCCGAACTGACGACCGATAGTAATTATAGTATTCATAACATGACCTGCCTTTCTGTGTTGCTTTTGAGTTATTATACCATAATTGACAGAAAATTTCAAACACTACTGATGTAAAATCTGTAAAAGATGCACAAAATAATCGGGCAAAGGTGCGTTGGTTTCGATGTATTCACCGGTATGGGGATGCTTAAAACCAAGGGTCATGGCATGCAGGGTCTGCCCTTCTAAATGAAAGGGAGCCTTGCGGTTAGAATAGACCTCATCTCCCAGCAGAGGATGCCCGATACTTGCCATATGCATGCGGATCTGGTGGGTGCGTCCGGTTTCCAGGATACATTCGATATAGGTATAGCCGTTAAAATGCTCTAACACCCGGTAATGGGTAACGGCGTGCTTGCCGTTTGGCACAACCGCCATTTTCTTCCGGTTGTTCGGGTCCCTTCCGATGGGTTTGTCAACGGTGCCTTCCTCTTCTTTCAGATTGCCGAAGCAGATGGCGCGGTACTTACGCACAATGGAATGCTCTTTTAACTGTTCGGCAATGCTGTTGTGGGCAAAATCGTTTTTGCAGGCAATCAGGGAACCGGTGGTATCCTTGTCAATGCGGTGGACGATACCGGGCCGCATGACGCCGTTGATGCCGGAAAGGTCTTTGCAGTGGTATAAAAGAGCGTTGACAAGAGTTCCGCTGTAGTGCCCTGCCGCCGGATGCACCACCATGCCTTTGGGTTTGTTTACCACGATGACATCTGTGTCTTCATAGAGAATATCCAGAGGAATATTCTCCGGCAGAATGTCCGGCTCCACTGCCTTCGGCAGACAGAATACCACTTCGTCGTCGCATTTTACCCGGTAGCTTCCCTTTGCCGGCTTTCCGTTTACGGTAACGGCTTCGTCCTTTATCATTTTCTGGATAAAAGAGCGCGACAAAGACTCGATAAGCATACTGATACACTTATCGAGTCTCTCTTCTTCCAGTTCTTCGGTTATCTGAAAACGAAATTCATCCATAACTTTTCACACGCACGGTTATTTGACTTCTCTGTATTTTTTCTGCTTGAAGCTTAAAAAGGTCAAATCCTCTTCCTTGTAAACGAATAAGAACAAAATGCACGCCCAGGCAATGCTGATGACGATGCAGCAGTCGGCCACATTGAACACCGGGAAATTTATCAGGGAAAAATAAATAAAATCCACGACATAACCCAGACGGATTCGGTCTATCATGTTACCAAGGGCGCCGCCTGCCAGAAGTCCCGACAGGATGTAGAGAATATGGAATTTCTTCTGCTCGGGCAGTCTTAACACAAAGAACAGCATAACGGCCAAAAAGACAATTCCCATAAAGACAATAAAGAAAAGCTGTCCTTCCAGCATGCTCCAGGCAATGCCGGTATTGGGGTAAAAATGCAGTTCCAGTACACCGTCAATCAGGGAAACCGGTGTTTTGTCCTTAAGGTGTAACAGGGTCAGATGCTTGGTAAACTGGTCAGCCGCAATGGCAAGTGCCATCACAAGCAGAGAAATGAGCATCCCCTTTATTTTTGCTTTTTTGTTATTCATGGGCATCCTCTTCGCTAAAATAAATTTCTTCCACGGCTTTTAAGATTTCCTCTTCCGTAACCGTGGTATCGGTAACGGCATGTCCTATACCCTTTAAGAGAACAAACTTCAGGGTGCCGGACTCCATCTTTTTATCGGATTTCGTAAGCTTCACGATTTCCTTCGGGTCAATATTGTCGATGCTGATGGGCAGATTGAACGGAACGAACATATCCCGGATTTCGTAGTACTCTTCCATGGAAATCATATCCCTTTTCCAGGAAATAAACGCAGCCGCTACGGAGCCGAGAGCCACACATTCGCCATGAAGCAGGGTGAAATGCCTGGCTTTTTCAATGGCGTGTCCGATGGTGTGACCGAAGTTGAGCAAAGCTCTGTCGCCCTTTTCCAGAGGGTCTTTTTCCACCACTGCCTTTTTGATTTCGCAGCTCCGATAGGTCATTTCGGAAAGCGTGGGCAAATCCCTTTCACAGATTTCGTACATATTGTCAATCAGCCACAGGTAGTAGGCTTCGTCCTTGATAAGTCCGTGCTTCATGATTTCGGCAAAACCGGCAAAGAACTGTCTGTCATCCAGAGTGGTCAGGGTGCTGACATTCATGTAAACCAGCTTCGGCATGTGGAAAGCACCCACCATGTTTTTGTAGCTGTCGAAATCTACACCGGTTTTTCCGCCGATAGAGCTATCCGCCTGTGCCAGTAAGGTGGTCGGAATCTGCACAAAATCAATACCGCGCAGATAGGTCGCTGCCGCAAAGCCGGTTAAATCGCCTACCACGCCGCCGCCTAAGGCAATGAGTAAATCTTTCCGGTCAAAATGTTGTTCAATTAAAAAGGCATATAAATCTTTTATGGTATTTAAGTTTTTGCTCTCTTCTCCTTCGGGAAATACATAGAGACAGGCTTCCTTGCAGACACTGCCGGCAAGTTCTTCTACGGTTTCTCCGTACAGAGGCGCTACCTTGGAGTCGGTTACCACACAGATTTTCCGATTTTCGGTGCCGAGAGCGGAAAGCTCTGCGGGCAGTGCCTTAAAATCCGTGGAAAATACAATTTCATAACATGTTTTTCCTTCATAGGAAATGGATAATCTTTTGTTATTCATGTCAAATCCTCTCTTTAAGCTTAAGAAAAGGACAGATATCACTATCTGTCCTTGCTTTTCTACATGGGAACAGGAATGCTGCTTTAATATCCGTTGTTGTTGATGGGAACATCAAAAGCGCTTCCGCCTAATAAATCCTGAAAATCACCTGAGATATCTACGCTGGCAGGTGTGATAATGAAAATATAATGGGAAATTTTCTGCAGGTTGCCGTTGATGGCATAGCAGGAACCGGAGGTAAAGTCGATAATTCTCTGGGCAATATCCACGTCCAGACCCTCTAAGTTGAGCACTACGGTTCTGTTGGCAAGAAGCGTCTCGGTAATCTCTCGGGCATCCTCTACGGAAGCGGGTTTGAATACACAGACTTCCATGCCGCCCGCACTCTGCATACGCTTTGCCGTATTCTTCGGCATCGGCGTAACCTTGGTAAGGGGTGTTTTCTTTGCGGGCTTGTCCTCTTCTGCATCCTTGTAGGAAGATTTCTTGCCGGCCGGCTCTACATAATCGTCCTCTTCATCATCTATATAATCATCATCGGTTTCGTATTCTTCATCATCTTCGTTTAACTTCATGTAATTTAAAAACTTGTCCATGACACCCATGTTACACTCTCTCCTTATTTATACATTCAGACCGTACTGTCTTTCGCCGAATATGCCGGTGCCGACTCTCACGTATGTGGCACCTTCTTCTATGGCTACCATATAGTCGCCGGTCATCCCCATTGACAAAATATCCATATGGACATTATCAATGTTTTTTGACTTAATGTCAACTGCTAATTGCCTCAGCTTTACAAAATATTGTCTGTTTTCCTGCGGATTTTCTACATATGGTGCGACTGTCATCAGTCCTTTGACACAAATTCCCGGCAAAAGTGCAATTTTTTCCACAAGCGACACGGTATCCTCTGCCATGGCACCGTACTTGGTATCTTCCTTTGCCGCATTGACTTCTATCAGGATATTTACCGTGGTATTCTGTTTGACGGCTTCTTTGCTGATGGCTTCCGCAAGATGCAGGGAGTCCACACTATGGATTAAAAAGACTTTTCCCACAATGTATTTTACTTTGTTGGTCTGCAGATGCCCAATCATGTGCCAGCGGATATCGGAAGGAAGCTTGTCAATCTTATCCATAATCTCCTGAACTTTGTTTTCCCCGAAATCCCGGCATCCGGCGTCATAAGCTTCCTGCAGCATGGGGACGGGCTTCGTCTTACTGACGGCTATCAGGGAAACCTCTCCCAGGTCTCTTCCTGATAGCCTGCACGCCTCCTCCATGTTTTTCCTGACTTTGTTTATATTTTCGGTTATCATAAAATCACTGCCTTTCTTTATCGGTAAATGAACTGGTCGGCGGTTACCGTGGAGGCATCCTGGACAATCAGGTCATATACATTCAAGCCGTAATCCGTATTGGACTTTACAATGGCGTATTCTTCGTTCTGATATAAAATTTCTATCTGGCGGAAATCCGCATACCCCTTGTTCATGTTGTAAACGCCGGTCAGCGTGGCCTTTTCGCTGACGGAACAGGTGCGGGTGGAGTCCGTTGCATGCAGTACATCGCCGCTCCGCAGGGCGTCCGCATCCACGTAATATTTGCCGTTTACCTCACTGTAAATGCTGACGGTCACATATTCTGTGCTCTGCTTTCCGTTTTCCAGTACGGTGTCGCGCAAAACGCCGTAGGAGTCGCCGTCGCCGCTTAAGGTGACAAAATCGGTGGGTATCAGATAAAATTCCCTCTGTGCAATGGAGGTGTTGGGAATTTTGAGCCCCGTTTCGTCATGCACAAGAAGTTCGATTTCCAGATAACGTTCATTGCTGAAAGTTATCATGGAATTGGTAAAGGTAAGCTTCACGTAAGTGCCCTGGTCAGCACCGGAAATTAAGGATACAGCCCCCCAGGATTCCAGCTGGTTTTTCATGAACCGGACTTTTACATAGCCCTCCTCTTCCAGATCGGCTGCCGTTGCTGCGTCGGTTTTTATGACGATGAACCACTCTTCCTTGTCGCAGATTTTGTAGGCAGGAGAACCCGCCGAAATCATTTCGTTGGAAAGGAGCTGGTTCTTTGTGTGTTTCGCACTGTCAAAATCCTCTGCGGTAATGTCATCCGCCGTGGTGCTTTCCAATCCGTCCGTCCAGTACATGACAATGCCGGTAGAGGGCGCATAGGAAGCGCGGAGCCCGCTGTTGCCGGAAGAAAGCTCGTTAAGCAGGGTGCTTCCGGTGAACTTCAGCATGGCGCTTTTCATGGAATATTTGAAATCGTAGGCGTTGCCGAAATCTTTTTCGGAAAAACCGTGGGTAAAGTTAATGACGTCGCTTTTTAACTGGGAAAGCTCGCTTTCCGAAAGGGTAACGTCTTCCGCAGCCTGGGTTTTCAGGGCGGTGGTATCGCTGGCGGAGGTGGTGTAAACCAGGTCGCCGCAGGCAGCCCTCTCGCCTTCTCTTACATAATAATTGACATAGCCGGCGGAATCGGCTTCCACAACGGTTTCCTCCCGCAGGGCAATGCCGGTATAGAGCTTGTCCGATGCCAGGGAACCTTCTCTTACTTCGTAGGGACGGATATGGCTGGTACGGAAATACATGCTGATACAGATACAGACATAGATAAAAATGGCAGCGAAAATAACCATGCCGATATTGATATTGAGCGGTTTGTGATATTTTTTTATCTCTGCCATAAAATCCTTTCCGCAACCCGAAGTACCGTCTTTGCACCGCTGCTACTTTTTGGTAATGTCTTATTCAAAGAAAAAGCTCCGGATGTGTGTCCGGAGCTTTATGTATTTCAGAGAGAAACCATAATGTTTGATTTTACTGCTTCCGGTAAATCTGCCTCATCTGCGGAAACACTGACTACGAAATCAACACCGAATTTGCTGCTTATTTTTTCTAATTTTTCAACTGCCGAAGCCATATCCTTCGCTTCTGCTTTTGCAATCTTTAAGAAGCTGTCAAAATACATCTGCTGTAAATCGTGATCCTGGGAAATAATACCGCTTACAAATCCCAAAAAGCCGTCGCTGTTTTCAATCATGTAATCGGAAACATCGATAAGTCTTACTTTATTGTTGAGCTCATACATATGCTTGGGACTCTTGTCTAAATATACGACACTTCCCACTGCTTCTTTTACATCATTATTCACTTTGTCCAGCAAAAACTTTGTCTTGCCTTTTCCTTTGTTACCCACAATCAGTTGAACCATCCGCATACCCTCCTATAGTAAATTGCTTCACAAAAACTATAATTTCATTATAGAGTAGTTACACGGAAAACACAACAGTTTATTTCCCGATTTGTGATAACATGGCAGCCATCTGCCTGTAGACATTGTCCCTCGAATCGCTCCGCAGGATAACGGAAATATAGGGGGCTCCGTTGACGTCTCGGGAAAGTAAAATCAGACAGTGTCCGGCTGCGTTGGTGGTGCCGGTCTTGCCGCCCACGACCGTAATGTTTTCGGGCGGTGTGTAATTGCCGCGCAAAAACAGATTGGTGGTATTGCAGGAAAACTCCTTGGAATTTCCGTTCTGGTCGTAGTAGACCGTACTGTAGGAATCCATATGTATGATTTCACGGAAAGCCTCGTAACGGATGGCTTCGTTGAAAATCAGGTATAAGTCGTACGCCGTGGTGTAATGATTGTCCGCCGTCAGTCCGTGGGGATTGGAAAAATGCGTATTGGTGGCTCCTATGGCAAGAGCTTCTTTGTTCATCAGTTCCGTAAAGGAGTCCACATCTCCCGCGACACCCTCGGCAATCAGCACACCCACATCGTTGGCGGAATAAATAAGCAGAATATGCAGCGCCTGGGAAAGTGTCATGCTGTCCCCCGGCTTGATGCCGCATAACTGTGCACCGCTTTCCGTGATTTTTACATTGTCGGATGCCGTCAGCACCTGGTCCATGGAACCGTACTTCAAGGCTACCAGAGCCGTCATAATCTTGGTTAAACTTGCCGGATGCATGCTCTCGTATACATTCTGGGCATACAGCACCTCTGCATTGTTGACATCACAAAGAAGCGCAGCTCCCGCTGTGGACATATCTACACCGGTGTCCGGCTTCACATCCTGTGTCACAATGCACAAATCCTGTGCAAAAGGTGTGGCAGACTGGGCGTTTACGGTATGAACGACCTGATAACTGCTGACTCCGTAAGTGGTATCGTACGGAAAATCAAAAGCCTTCTGTCCGCAACCGGTGAGGGTTGTGAGCAGCATAAAGCCTGCAGTTAAGACAGACAGGCGTTTTTTGAACGCTTTTTTATTTGTACATTTCACGCCACTCTAAATCTCCTCTGTCCAATGACTTGATAAGCAGTTCCGCACTGGCAAGGTTGGTTGCCAGCGGTATGTTGTGGATGTCGCAAAGTTTCATGATGTTACCCACATTGGGTTCATGTGTCTTGGGAGTCAGCGGATCCTGTAAGAAAATTACAAGGTCAATCTGGTTGTGCTCAATCTGTGCACCAATCTGCTGCTCTCCGCCCAGGTGTCCCGCCAGATATTTGTGAACGGATAAATTCGTCACTTCTTCAATCAGGCGTCCCGTGGTACCTGTGGCATATAACTGGTTTTTGCTTAAAATACCTCTGTACGCGATACAGAAATTCTGCATCAGCTTTTTCTTTGCATCGTGTGCAATCAATGCGATATTCATGTCCCATCACCCTCTCTATGTCAGCTTCTTTTACATTGTAATCTGACATTTAAAACAAACCCCATACCCATATACAGACTGACTAAGGAAGTCAGGCCGTAACTGATAAACGGCAACGTCAGTCCCGTATTCGGTAAGATAAACGTTACCACCCCTAAATTGATAAAGCTCTGGAAGATAATCAGACCGCCCATACCGGCCGCAATTATGGTTCCCGACAAATCTTTTGCCTTTGCCGCCACAGAAAAACATTCCAGTGCGATAAACAAAAGCAGGGCGACCACGGTGCAGCTTCCCTTGAAGCCGAACTCTTCGCCGATTACCGCAAAGATAAAGTCTGTCTGAGGTTCCAGAATGTAGTTTCCGTTTTTCACGGAACTAATCTCATTTGTTTTATACCCTTTTCCGTCGAGCTGCCCCGAACCGATTGCCGTTACGGAGTTAAGCTGCTGGTATGCTTCCTTATCTTCGTATTCATCCGGATATAAGAAGGAAAGAATTCGGTTCTGCTGGTAAGATTTCATAATTCCTTTTTCAACCAGGATGGAATCCGGCTGAACCGCCAGATTGATGAAAATAAGCAGGCACGGCACCACTGCCGCCAGCACGCCCAATATGACTTTGTAGCTCAGTCCCCCAATAAACATCGCCACGCAGAAAATCAGGAGCACCACTATGGTGGTGGATAAATCCGGCTGTTTGAAAATGAGACCGGCCGGAACACCGATGAGTGCCAGACAGCACACAATGGTACGGAACGTGTTCAACTTCTCCCTATGTTTCATAATAAACTGTGCAAAGAATAAAATCAATATAATTTTGGCAGTTTCGGATGGCTGAAACCGTAAACTTCCGAATTCCAGCCATCTCTGGGCACCGCCCGCGTCGTCTCCGGCGGATGTTAAGATAACAGCCCCCAGAAGAACAAGGTTGCCGGCGTACATAAGCCAGTAAAACTTCAGTATCCAGTGGTAATCTATCAGGGAAATGACCGTCATGATGACCACGCCTAAAATAACACCGGCAAGCTGCTTGTTCTGCAGGGATTCCTTTGCGCTGCCAATGGCGAGAACACCGATTGCGGATGTTGCAAGAACAAAAAGAATCAATTTGAAGTCATAATCCCGTAACCGGTAATTTCGTAACATTTTCTGTCCTTTCTCTTATTGATTGATATCCAGAATGGGAATGTTGGCGTAGAGTGTGGGAGTCTTTTTCCCGCGTCCGCCCTTCGTCCCGGTTTTGCTTATCTGGATTTCCATGCTTTTTGCATCTATCTTCATGTATTTGGAAATGACCTTTGCAATATCTGCCTTTATCATGTCCATCATTTCAGGCGAACAGTTTACCCTGTCCGATATCAGCAGGATTTTCAAACGGTCTTTTGCTATTTCTTTGGAACTCTTTCTTCTGAAAAAAAATCTCATTCATCCCGCCTCCTTATACTCTGTGAAAAATACCGGTTACCCTTGTCCAGAAAGAAATGCTCTTGGAGTAATCGGGGAAGGGAACTTCCTTTCCGAGCACTCTGTGGCAGATATTCTGGAAAGCCGTACCGGCGGGAGTGCCGTTGCCCACCAGAGGTTCGCCCTGGTTGGTGGAAATGACGATGTTTTCGTCATCCGGTACGATACCGATTAACGGAATGGCTAAAATGTCCACCACATCGGCGGAGGACATCATATCCCCTCTTCTCACGAGATCCAGTCTTAAGCGGTTGATGATAAGGTCGATTTTCTTTAATTCCCGTGACTCCAAAAGCCCGATAATACGGTCTGCGTCACGGATGGCAGACACCTCGGGGGTGGTAACCACAAGAGCCCTGTCGGCTCCGGCAATGGCATTCTGGAAGCCCTGCTCAATGCCTGCGGGACAGTCCAAGATAATGTAATCGAACTGCTCCCGTAAATGTGTTACCATTTTTATCATCTGTTCCGGCGAAACCGCCGTTTTGTCCCTTGTCTGGGCGGAAGGTAAAAGGTAGAGGGACGGATTTCTCTTGTCCCGGATGAGCGCCTGCTTCACACGGCAGTGCCCTTCCACCACGTCCACCAGATTGTAAACAATCCGGTTTTCCAGTCCCATAACCACGTCCAGATTACGCAGACCGATGTCTGTGTCAATCAGACAGACCTTCTTTCCCATACGTGCCAGACCTGTACCAACGTTTGCGGATGTGGTGGTCTTGCCCACACCGCCTTTTCCTGATGTAACGACGATAACTTCACACATACTTCCTCCTTTTGCCGTAAGGCGATAAAAGTTTTCGTCCACCAGGTACCGTTTATTTAGGAAAAGGTACCAAGCAATTCTTTGGTAAGGGAGTCTAAGACGACTTTGCTGTTTTTCACATAAGCCACCTGCGGGTGTACTTTAGGCTTAATGCCCCATTTGGCCTTCTGGGCCGTATATTTGAAATCGCCGATTTTTAATTTCTCCGGCGCCATTTCAAGCGCTGCTATGTAGTAACTGCCTTCGCCGTTTAAGCCGGCATAGGCTTCTCCGTAGAGACCGCCCAGTACTACGATGCTCTGGGAGGAAATCACGGTGCAGCCCGGATTTACATCCCCTAAAATGACAATATTTTCTTCGGACTCGAGCATCTGCTTGTCGGTGAGGGAGCCTTTGTAAAAGCGTCCCGCACTGTGCTCCGGCGTAAAGTGCCTGTCCATTCTCTCCAGTGCCTTCGTAAAGTTTTGACCGGTAGAGTCATCTTTTCCCACGAGGCAGATAATCTGCAAATCGCTGTTTTTGCGGATGGCATCCACAATCCGTAACTGCTCGGCATCGGTAAGCTTTTTGCCTTCCATGGAAACGGCGGTTTTTGCCTTTCCGAAGAAGCTTCTGGAGCCGGTAAATTTCTGTGTAAGCTCCGCTACAATAACATCGACGGAGCTCTCGCTGTTTAACAGTAAATTGATGCCGTTCGGATAACTTTTGATTACGACTGCGTCTTTCATGTCAGTGTCCTGTCCTTCCGTAACCTGTCCTTCCGGTTTTGTGTACCGGCTGCAGGTATCTTTTTAATCGCCGTAGGTAGCGGCATCCATGTTGGATGCTTCACCGGTTACGATTTCTTCGGCGTCTTCCAGTCCGAAATAATACTTGATGATGTCACGGCTTGTCTGTGCCGCATAACTGGAAGAATAACCGTACGCAATACGCGTGGCGATGGCTATTTCCGGCTTATCGTAGGGCGCGTAGCCTACAAAAAGCGCATGGTTGGCTCTGGAGGTGCTTTCCTGCGCCGTACCGGTCTTGCCCGCGACTTCCATGCCCAGGTCCTTGTAATAGGACATGTTGGCAACTACTTTCCGCATACCGGAATGAATGGCATTCCAGTAGGATGCGGGCATATCGATGGTATTGCGCACCTTGGGTGCAAATTCTTCTATCACTACACCGTCCGGGCTCATGACCTTGTCAAGCAGGGTTAAATCGTAGCATGTGCCGCTGTTTGCCACGGCGGTTACATACCGGGCAAGTCCCACGGTGGTATAGTTGTTGGTACCCTGTCCGATAGCGGACTGGATGGGCAATTCGTCGGAGACATCCGGGGCATATTCCGTAATCTCCACGCCGGATTTTTCGGAAAGACCGTATAGGTCGGCGTATTTCGCCAGCACGGCAAGACCGGCATCCGCATTGTATTCGTTGTTTACCATACTCATGTTGTAGCCGAGCTGGTAAAAGAAATAGTTGCAGGAATTTTCAATGGCGCCGGAAACGTTTAAGGAGCCGTGGCTTCTCGGGTAAATCCAGCACTTGGGGGACGGGGTAACCGTGGTAAAGATACCGGTACAGGTGAAGGTACTGTTCGTGGTGATGTAGCCTTCCATCAGTCCCGCCGTAGCGGATACCATCTTAAAGGTGGAACCGGGCGCCGATTTATACATGGTCGCATAATTGATAAGCGGACTGCTCTTGTCGGACTGCAGCTGGGCATAATATTCCGCATCAATGGAGTTTGCCATTTTGTTGTTGTCATAGGACGGATAGGAAACACAGGCAAGCGTATCCCCGGTATTGACATCCGTAATGACCACGGAGCCGCTGCAGGGGTCAAGAGCCAGTTCCGCAGGGGTAATGTCCAGGTTGCTGATGCGGTTTAAGACAAAGTCATAGGCGGAAATGGCATTGTGGTACAGCCGGTTTTCGTCCTCTTCGTCTATTTCCACACGTCCCTGCTCACACAAAAGGTAGCAGACGTTTTTGCCGTTTATGACATCGGATTTTAACATGTATTTGAAAAACTTTTTCTGGAAATCCGCCGTATTGTCTAAAATGGTGAAAATACTGTCCAGAAGGTAGTTGTAAATTTCATCCGTATCCGCGTATTGACTTTGCAGGTCAAATTTGGAAACATCCACCCAGCCGGAAGAAATGGCATAGTGCAGATATTCGGAAAGGCTGATGGTTTCATCGTTTTTCCAGGCAATGTAGGTCTTGTCCGTGGTATCAATCAGCGAAGTGTTGATAAAGCCCCGCTGCTCTAAATATTCCACGATATTGCTTTCGTAAACCTGATATTCCTTGGAAAGCTTATTGTAAGGCGTAAGCTTGTCCGTCAGCTCTGCCCGCAGATTGCTGTATACGTTTTCCTTGTAGGAAAGATACTTTTCGTATACATACTGCTCCTGCTCCCCGGCGTTTTCGCTTGCCATATGGTTTAAATCAATCACGCCGTTGTTAAACAGGGCAAAATACACATCATAAACCGGAATGTAGAGCTCCTTGCTGGAGTTGGTTTTTCCGGTGTATTCCTTGGCATTCTGGATTTTATTCAGTAAAATACCGGCAATCTTCTGCTCCAGAATGTTGTAAGCGGCAATCTGCAAATCCTTGTCGATGGTAAGGTACACGTCGTTGCCGGCAACCGGTGTTGTGGAGGCTTCTTCGTCAATGCCCATAACCTTACCGGTATTGTTGACGTATACGGTCTCCATGCCCTTTCTGCCCTGCAGGGTGGTTTCCATATAGGCTTCGATACCGGAACGTCCCACCACATCGTTCATGGTATAACGGGTACCGTCGCCGCCCTCTTCCAAATCTTTGGCATTTAAACTTTCCAGTTCATCGGAGGAAATCTTGCCGGTGTAGCCGATAATCTGGGAAAAATAAACACTGTCCACATAGCGTCTGACGGGCGCTTCTTCAATGGAAACGCCGTCTAAAACATCCAGGTTTTCCATAATGACCGCACGGGTTTCTTCACTGATATCCGTGGCTACGGTCGTACCTATGTATTTCTGGTAGGAAGTAAGTCCCATGGCATAGCGGACGGTAATCATTTTCAAAAGCTCGGACTTGGAATAGCCCTTGCCCACGATAAAATCGGTCTGGCTGTCCTCCGGGTCCTCGTAGTCGCCGATGGCATATTTTTTGCCGAGATACTCAATGACTTCGTCCGGGGTCGCCGTCTGCATTTCCAGTTTCAAGTCGGTCACATATTTCTGACCGTAGACGTCCGCCAAAAAACGCAGCCTTCTGCTGTCGGAGGTCGCCGTATAGGCATAGTCACCGTTTTCATCTATCGTGATGCCGAAATCCATGATAATGGAATCGCCGTTTTTCTCGATGAGTTTAATGAGCTTACGGATATTGGCATTTAAGTTTTTGTTTTTGGAACGGTTGGTTTCGTAGACGTCTTCTATTTTGACGGAATAGGCAAGCTCATTGTAGGCAAGCACATTTCCGTTCCTGTCATAGATATTGCCACGCGTAGATGCAATTTCACGGGTTTTGCGGCTTTCCAGAATAAAGTTATTTAAGTACTCCTCGCCCCGTACAATCTGCAGTTGAAAAAGTCGGTAAAGAAGGACACCGGCAAGGGCAAAGGAAACCAGGACCAGAATGGTCAGCCTGCTTGTCAGTATGCCGATTAACTTCTCTTTAATGCGTTCAAACAAGTTTCTGTTTACTCCTTTTTTTCGGTCTGTCCAGTCTGGTGTTTACAAACAGGATCAGTGGATAAAGAAAAATAGTCATAAGCGTGGTATACACCACCTCCGGCAGAATAACGTGCAGGAAGTAATAAGGGAAATTCAGTCTGCCACGCAGTAAAAACATGAAAATATAACACAAAAAGCCGTAGGAAACATCACTTAAGATGTTGAGCGCCATGGGCAGGATAATGTCCTCCGGGTAAAAGCCGCCGGAAAACTTACCGTTTAAGTAACCTATGTACATCATAACGAGGGCATGGAATCCGATGACATCCCCGAAAAAGATGTCGCACAAAAGCCCGCAGAAAAATCCTACGATAAGCCCCCATTTTTCGCCGCTCATAAACCCGTAGGAAGCGGTCAGGACGATTAACAGGTTGGGAACAATTCCGTTAAAAGAAAGGCTTTGAAAGACCGTACTCTGCAGTAAAAACAACATCCATATGAAAATTGCGGCGATAATTCCTTTTTTCAAAGCATTTCCTTTCCATGTCCGGCAAATACGCTTTATGCCGGCATTTTTTATTCGGTCACGGTCTGTTTCAATTTTAAGATGACCAGTACTTCTTCCAGATGCTCAAAATCCACGGCAGGGGTAACCGTGCCGGATTTCGTCAGTTTGTTGGAGTCCAGCGTAATTTCGCTCACATACCCGATTAAGATGCCGGGCAGGTACTTGTCACTGATGCTGGAGGTAACGATTTTGTCACCTTCCGCCACGGCATCCGCGCTGTCCAAAAGCTGGGAAAAACGGATGACGCCCTGCTGCATCAGCTCCAAATCACCGGATACGATGAGATTGTCCCCGGTGGAAAGAATTTTGCCGCTGACGTTATTATTGTCGGATATGATGGACACCACCTTTGCCCAGTTGGGGCCCACGGCGATGACTCTGCCCACAAGACCGCCCTCCGCCATGACGTTCATATCCACGGCAATGCCGTCGTCGCTTCCCTTGTCAATGGTAAAGGACTGGTACCAGTTGCCGGAGTCCCTGGCGATAATCCGGGCGCCCGTTTTGTCGTAGCCGGCATACTGTTCGTCAATCTCATAGAGAGCCTGTAAGGTATTCAGTTCGTATTTTTCCTGCTGAAGCTGGATATTCTCCGCGGTGAGCTCGGCAACCTGCTGTTTTAAGGCTTCGTTTTCCGAAAGCAGGCTCCTTATCTGGGAAAGCTCCTCCGCCCTGGTGGAAAACCAGCCGCCCACGGAGCTGATGCCCCGCTGGAACGGAACAATCACATAGCCCGCAAAGGCATTCAGGGGTTTGTTGAACAAATCCGTGCTGAATGTCATAAGCATCATGCCGCTGCAGAGAACCGTCAGGAAAATCAGAATATACTTGGAGGGAATGGAAAACCGCTCCCCTTTTCGTTTTATGACCGGACTCATTTACTCATCCCTTCAATGGCATAGGCAACACTCTTGTAGTTATCATCCTGAATGATTTTACCGAGACCTCTTACGACGCTTTCCAGCGGGTTCTCGGCAATGTTTACCTTAAGTCCCGTACCCTGCGCCATTTCCTGTGCCAGATTGTGCACCTGGGAGGCACCGCCGGTCAGGTAAATGCCGTGACGGTAAATGTCGGCTGCCAGTTCGGGAGGAGTGCGCTCCAGAATGACTTTTACGTTGTCGATAATGGTATAGAAATGCTCCTGTAAACATTCGTCCACAAGGCTTACGGGGATTTCACGCTCTACCGGAAGACCGGTCACGATGTCCCTGCCGTAAACCACGGCACCTTTGCCCTCTTCACACAGTCCGCCGAGGGAAATCTTGATATTTTCCGCCGTTTTGCCGCCGATGATTAAGGAAAATTCCTTTCTTACGGCATTCTTGATGGCTTCGTCAAACTTAAAGCCGCCCACCTTGATGAGCTTGCTTAATACGATGCCGCCCAGGGAAAGAATGGAAATTTCCGTGGTGTCGTAACCTACGTTTACCACCAGCACACCCTGGGAATTCTTGACGTCGATATCCATGCCGAGACCATCTGCCACGGCTTTTTCCACTACCATGATTTTCTTTGCCTTGACATTGGCATCCTTAATCAAATCGTAGAACGCTCTTTTTTCCACTTCCGTCACATCCGTGGGTACGGCAATGTAGTAGTCGGCGGGCTTGATGCTGCCCTTCATTAAATCCTGGATAAAGTACCGCACAATGGTCTCCATGTTTTTGATGTCGGCAATGACACCGTTGCACAGAGGATAAGAAATATGAATATTGGACGGTGCTTTCTCATACATATCAAATGCAGAGTTGCCGTAAGCAAACAAAGTGGACTTGTTCTCTATGGCAATCATGTTTTTTTCCACCATGATACTGTCGTCGCTCTTATTGTAGATTTTGATGTTGTTGGTACCTAAGTCGATACCGAATACGTTGTTGACCAACATGACTAATACTCCTTTCGGATTTTACAAAAATCCCTGTTCCTTAAAGCTTATATACTTGTTATCTCCAATTATGATGTGGTCTATGAGCGGAATATCAAGTTTTATTCCCAGCTCTTTGATGCATTCCGTAATCTGGCGGTCCGCCGCACTCGGTGCCGGGTCGCCGCTCGGATGGTTGTGCAGAAGAAGAATATGTACCGCTTCCGCTTTCAGGGCTTCCACAAAAACCTCTCTCGGGGAAAGCATGGAAGCTTTGACTGTGCCGATGGAAAGAATGATTTCCTTTAACAGATGCCCTTTGGCATCCAGACAGAGCAAAAGGACACACTCCCTTGTCCTGTGCCGCATGCTTTCCATGTAATAGGATGCCACTGTGCCGGAACGGTCAAAGGTAAGCTCTTCGTGGGCTTTCGCCTTTGCTACCCGGCTGCAGAATTCCATGACGCATTTTATCTGGGTGGCTTTCACCTCTCCCACGCCGTTGATGGCAAGGAGCTGTTCCATGCTTAAATGGTGCAGACCCAAAAGGTTGTCCTTCCCCGTGGGTGACAGGGAAAGAATACGCGCCGCAAGCGACTCGGCATCTTCTTTTTTCGTGCCGCAGCGTAGAATCACGGCAAGAAGCTCCGCTTCCGTTAAACTTTCCACTCCGAAACGCCGGAACTTCTCGTAGGGACGCAGACGGCTGTCCGCATCCGGTGTTTTTTTTACTGTTTTGTCCATACATACCTCCGATACCTTCCCGAACTCTGTATGAACTACTCCTTAACGAATAAAACGATAAATAATCAGTGCAATGATAACGCCTATCACGCTGGCAATGGTAATGTGAATCTGAAGGGCAAACGTCAGAATGATAAACCCTAAATCCAGTACCAGAGGGCTGCTTAATCCGAATACCTGTCCGTAATTTAAGAACGTATTGGAAAAATATGTGCCGATGAAGCTGCCCAGCATAAAGCCAATCAGGACAACCACTAAAAATACCCAGTTTATCTTTTTCAAGCTTATCCGAATGTCCTTTCCCACCTGCCGTATGCACAGATGTGTTCTAAAAGTCTCTCAACATATGGAATATATTCTAACACAATTCCTATGGCGTGTATATAAAATTTACGGAAAAAGTTTCGACAAAATCCTCTTGTCCAAAAGCATCTGTAAGGACTTCATAATGCCGAATTTCGCATGCTGCCAGGTAAGTCCGCCCTGGAAATAAACGGCGTAGGGAGGCTTGATGGGGCCGTCTGCGGAAAGCTCGATGGAGGAGCCGGACACAAAGGCGCCCGCCGCCATAATGACCTGTGCATCGTAACCGGGCATATCCCACGGCTCCGGAGTTACATGGCTGTCAATGGGAGCTGCCGCCTGAATGCCCTGGCAGAATGCAATGACGCCCTCGGGGGTGCCGAATTCCACTGCCTGGATAATATCGTGACGGCTTTCCGTACTGTTCGGTACCACATGATAGCCCAGTCTTTCATAGACATTTGCCGCAAAAATGGCTCCCTTTAAGGCGGATGCCGTTACGGTGGGAGCTAAAAACAGTCCCTGATAGAAAGCACTTAAAATGCCTAAGGAAGCGCCCACTTCTTTGCCAAGTCCCGGGGAAGTCAGGCGGTATGCCGCATTTTCCACACATTCTTTTTTACCGGCAATGTAACCGCCGATGGGAGCCAGGCCGCCTCCCGGATTTTTAATTAAGGAACCTACCACCATGTCGGCGCCCACATCGCTGGGCTCGCATTTTTCGACAAATTCTCCGTAGCAGTTGTCCACCATGCAGATAACATCCGGCTTGATGCCCTTGATAAACGCAATCAGCTCACCGATGCGTTTTACGGACAAAGTGGGACGAGTCTGGTAGCCCTTGGAACGCTGAATGGTCACAAGACGGGTCCTTTCGTTGATGTTTTCTTTTATTTTGTCATAATCAAAGCTGCCGTCGGGAAGCAAATCCACCTGACGGTAGCTGATGCCGTACTCTTTTAAGGAGCCTTTGGAGGGACGGATGCCGATAACCTCTTCCAGTGTATCGTAGGGCTTTCCTACGGGGGAAAGCAGCTCATCGCCGGGACGTAAGTTGCTCATAAGCGCCAGCGCCAGCGCATGGGTGCCGCAGGTAATCTGTGGACGCACCAGGGCGCTTTCCGTATGGAATACGGAGGCGTAGACTTCTTCCAGGGTATCTCTTCCCAAATCGTTGTAGCCGTAGCCGGTGGTGCCAAGTAAGCAGGCTTCGGACACCTGATGCTCCTGCATGGCTCTTAAAACCTTTAACTGGTTATATTCCGCCGTTTCGTCAATGACGGAAAATCTCTCCTTAAGACCCTCCAGAATATCGTCCGTAAACTGACAGACCTCGGGAGAAATCCCCATTTTTTCATACATTGCTTTCAATTCCAAATTCATATTATTTGCCTTTCGTTTTTCAGTAATTCCTTTTTATTTGCCGGTTATTCCTTTGGCTTCCATTTCTTTTTTCATAAAGTCAAGAATTTTGTCGTCGTCATAGGAAAAATCCGGTTTGTTTATCCAGATAACTTCTTTCTCCCGCTTAAACCAGGTAATCTGTCTTTTGGCAAAATGTCTGGTGTCGCGTTTAATCCGGTAAACCGCTTCCACCAGACTGTATTCGCCGTCAAGGTATGCTAAAATTTCCTTGTAGCCAAGTCCCTGCATGGAAACCAGTTCCCTTGTGCAGCCTCTTTTTTTGAGAGCCTCCACTTCTGAAACCAGTCCTTCGGCAAGCATTTCGTCCACCCGCCTGTCTATCCGTTCGTAGAGCTTTTCCCGGTCGTCGTTTAATACAAAATAACAGGAGGCGTAGGCACTTTCCTTCTGCCGCTCCGTTTCGTTGTGCAGGGATATTTTTTCACCGGTCTGCTCGTAAAATTCCAGCGCCCGGATGACACGCTTTATGTTGTTGGCATGTATGGCTTCCGCGGAAGCGGGGTCCACTTCCCGTAATTTTTGGTGAAGGTATTCCGCACCTTTTTCCTTCGCTTCCTGCTCGAGTCTGTCGCGGATGGACGTATCCTCCGCATTTTCCGTAAAATCAATGTCGTAGAGGACGGACTGGATGTAAAAGCCGGTGCCGCCCGTTAAGATGGGGACATGTCCTCTTTCGTAAATTTCTTCCATGCACTTTTTGCACATTTTCTGGAAGGTAACCACGTTGAACTCTTCTTCCGGGTTAAGCACATCAATCAGATGATGGGGAACGCCCTCTGTTTCTTCGGGCTTTATTTTGGCGGAGCCGATGTCCATATAGCGGTAGACCTGCATGGAATCGGCGGAGATAATTTCTCCGTTTACTGCTTTTGCAAGCTTTATGGAAAGCCTGGTTTTGCCCACCGCCGTAGGGCCGGTGAGGATAAGAAGGGGCTTTTTCATAGGACTGCCTTTCTTTTTCCGAATATTCTACACAATTCGTTTGAATTTCTTTTCGATTTCATATTTGCTCATGGAAATAATGGTGGGTCTTCCGTGGGGACAGTTGTACGGATTGTCCAGCGTCAGCAGCTCGTCAATGAGCGCTTCCATTTCCGCAAAGGAAAAGCTGTGGTTGCCCTTTACGGCGGATTTGCACGCCATGGTGGCAAGCTTCTCTTCCACTACGGTCAGGTCCTTGTGAAGAGGTCCTTCCGACATTTCATCCAGTACGCTTAAAAACAGGGTCTTTTCCTCCTGTCCGTATAAATCCACGGGTACACCGCGCAGCGCATATTCCCTGCCGCCGAAATCCTCAATTTCAAAGCCGAGTCCGGCAAACACATCCCTGCAGGAAAGGTAGGTGGCTTCTTCCTTGGCGGAAAGGGTCACCACAATAGGCGGATTCAAGGTCTGGGTCACAATATCCTTTTCATGATAATGCTTCATCAGACGTTCGTATTTCACCTTTTCGTGCGCCGCATGCTGGTCCACGATAAAAAGCTTGTCGGAGAAGGCAATCAGCCAGTAAGTATCGAAAATCTGTCCTAAAATCCGGTACTGGGGGCGGTTCTCCTTTGTGAGCATCTTCTCTTCAAAAAGGTCTAACTGCTTCGGGGGCTCCGCCTTCACAGATGGCGCCGGAGTTGCTCCGGGAACCGTTTCCGTGCCTGCAGGCATCGCTGCACCGAGGGACACCTGTTCTGCATTTGCAGGCATTGCTGTGCCGGGTGCGGCAGGTGTCACAGTGCCGTCGGCTGACGTCACAGGGGCTTCCGTGCGCAGGGTGGGCGTGCTGTCGGGAACCCTGGTGGGAATCTGCACGAAGAAATCATCATCCGCAGCCTTATCCCCTGCGGCGGGTTGCCCTGTCATATGGTCCGCCATGGCTTTCAGGGACTCCTCGGCGGCTTCCCTGATGAAGATATCCTGTCTGGGGGAACGGACCGCTTCATAGCGCTGCTCCTCCATAACCTGGAACTGTCTGGTACGCTGCTGCTCAAACGGCTCCGGCACCTTTACCTTCTCAGTTTCCTCTTCTTTTTCTTCGGAAAGCAGGGCTTCCGGAATCATTTCTCTCTGCTGCAGCGCCGCCGCCACGGAGGAAGCCACAAAATCATAGAGGTAGCTGCCGCCGGTGAAGCGCACATCCATTTTCGTAGGATGCACATTCACATCCACCATTTCCGTATCAATGGTAAAATGCAGAACGGTAAAGGGGAATTTGTGCTGCATTAAATAATTGCTGTAGCCGTCTTCCAAAGCTTTGGCAATCAGGCTGCTTTTTATGTATCTGCCGTTAATGTAATAGTTTTCAAAGTTGCGGTTGGAACGGTTCAAAATCGGCTTTCCGAGGTATCCTTCCACCTTGATGCCCTTGGTTTCCTTGACAAAGGGGAGAAGCTGGGATGCCGTTTCCTTGCCGTAAATCCGGTAAATGACTTCTTTTAAGTTGCCGTTGCCGGAGGTGTGGAATTTGACCTGTCCGTTTACCATAAGCTTAAACGCGGTATCCGGGCGGGACAGAGCCATATGCTCCATTAAGTCGATGATATAGCCGCCCTCCGTCATGGGCTGTTTTAAGAACTTGCGCCGTACCGGGGTGTTGAAAAACAGATTTTTCACAAGTACCGTGGTACCCACGGGGGCGCCGATTTCGGAGCATTCCTTTTCTACGGCGCCTTCACAGACATAACGGACGCCGGTTAAATTTTCTTTCGTTTTGGTAATCAGCTCCACCTGCGCTACGGCGCAGATACTGGAAAGCGCCTCACCGCGGAAGCCTAAGCTTACCACATGTGTCAAATCCTCCGCCGAGCGGATTTTGCTGGTTGCATGCCGCATGAAGGCATTGCGTATCTGGGAACTGTCGATGCCGCTGCCGTTGTCGGTGACGCGGATAAAGGTGATGCCGCCTTCTTTGATTTCCACGGTTACGGCATCCGCACCCGCATCCAGGGCATTTTCCACCAGTTCCTTCACCACGCTGCTGGGGCGTTCTACCACTTCGCCCGCCGCAATTTTATCAATGGTGGCAGAATCAAGAATCTGTATTGCTGTCATGGGTTTCCTTTCTACGGCAGCTCCTTAATGGGAAGGAGTCTGCCAGCGGTTGTTCAGTTTACTCTGCAGACGGTATAAGGTGTTTAAGGCGTCAATGGGCGTCATGGTGCTTAAATCCGTTTCCTTGATTTCCTTGATGACATCTTCATCCTTTACCGTTTCAAATAAAGACATCTGCGCCATATCCACCTCGTCCAAATGCTCCGCCTTTTTGGGCTTGGCATCTCCCTTTACGTCTATGGCGATGCTCTGTACTTTTTCGGTGATATCGTTGTCGGAAAGCTGCTTTACGATTTCCTTGGCGCGGTCAATGACCATGTCGGGCACACCTGCCAGACGGGCTACCTGGATACCGTAGCTCTTGTCCGCTCCGCCTCTTACAATTTTCCGTAAAAACACAATGTCGTCCCCGCACTCCTTGACGGCGATGCAGTAATTGTTGACATTGCTCATTTTGCCTTCCAGCTCGGTCAGCTCGTGGTAATGGGTGGCAAATAAAGTCTTGGCGCCCAGTAACCTGCGGTTGCTGATGTGCTCGATGACCGCCCAGGCAATGGAAAGACCATCGAAGGTGGAGGTTCCTCTGCCGATTTCGTCCAATACAAGAAGACTGTTGGAGGTGGCATTCCGTAAAATATTGGCAACCTCGTTCATTTCCACCATAAACGTGGACTGACCGCTCGCCAAATCATCCGAAGCGCCCACACGGGTGAAAATACGGTCCACAATGCCGATATTGGCGCTCTTTGCCGGAACAAAGCTGCCAATCTGCGCCATCAGGACGATTAACGCCGTCTGCCGCATGTAGGTGGATTTACCTGCCATGTTGGGACCGGTGATAACGGAAATGCAATGGCTGCCGTTGTCTAAGTAGGTATCGTTTGCAATGAACATGTCATTGTCAATCATCTGCTCCACAACCGGGTGTCTGCCGTCCTTGATGTCGATGACGCCTTTTTCGTTTAACTTCGGGCGCACATAGCCGTTTCGTTCCGCCACTAAGGAAAGGGAGGCATAGACATCCAGTTTGGCAACCGCCTTGGCTGTTTTCTGGATGCGGTCCATTTCCGCCGCAATGGCTTCCCTGATTTTACAGAACAAATCGTATTCCAGTGTGCAGAGTTTGTCCTCTGCGTTTAAGATGGTGTCCTCTAATTCCTTTAACCGGGGCGTGGTATAACGCTCGGCGTTGGCAAGGGTCTGCTTGCGCACATAGTCGTCGGGAACTAAGGACGCGTAGGAATTCGTAACTTCAAAATAATAGCCGAATACCTTATTGTACTTGATTTTTAAGTTCTTGATGCCGGTACGCTCCCTGTCCTCTTCCTCTAAATTGGCAAGCCAGGTTTTGCCGTCCTGTTTGGCATGCATCAGCCGGTCAATATCCTCGTCAAAGCCCTCTTTGATAAAGCCGCCCTCTCTGATGGAAAAAGGAGGGTCCTCGCAGATGGCGTTTTCAATGAGGCTGCAGATATCCGTAAGGGGGTCGATTTCGTCCCGGATAAAGGAAAGCTCCGCCTTTTCAAAGGAAGCCATGACCGCCTTGATGGGCGGCAGCATCTGTAAGGAATTGCGGAAAGCAATCATATCCCTGGGGTTTGCGGTCTTAAAACTGATACGGCCGAGCAGCCGCTCCAAATCGTAAATGGGATTTAAGTACTCCCGGATTTCATCCCGGGTAATCGGATCCTTGTTTAATTCGGAAATGGCGTCCAGTCTGTCCTCAATGGCTTTTTTCTCGATGAGGGGCTGTTCCACAAAATTACGGAGCATTCTGCCGCCCATAGCGGTTTTCGTCTTGTCAAGCACCCATAAAAGGGAGCCTCTCTTCTGCTTTTCCCGAAGGGTTTCCACTAACTCTAAGTTTCGTCTGGTCGAACTGTCAAGCAGCATGAATTTGCTGGTTAAATACGGTGTAATATGGCGGATATGCTCCAGGGAGGTCTTCTGAGTATCGTAAAGATAGGTAAGAAGCGCTCCCGCCGCAATAAAACCGATGGGAAAATCGTCAATGCCGAGACCGATGAGTGTATTCACATGGAAATGCTTCATCAGGCACTTTCTTGCATTGTCATCGTCAAAATAATGGGCTTCCAGAGCGGATAAGCTGATGCCCAGCCGTCCCCGTAAGTCCTCGATATCCATACCGCTTACTAAAAAGGCATCGTTGCAGATGATTTCCTTCGGCTGGTATTTGATGATTTCGTCCATGAGCTTGCGCAAATCATCCACTTCCGTCACATAGTAGTCGCCGGTGGTGACATCCGCCACGGAAACACCGATTTTTGTCGGCATGTAGGTCACGCACATCAGGTAATTGTTCCGGTTTTCCTCTAAGGCATTGGCGTCGATATTGGTGCCGGGGGTAACGATACGGACAACCTCTCTTTTTACCAGTCCCTTGGCAAGCTTCGGGTCCTCCACCTGTTCACAGATGGCTACCTTATAACCCTTGCTGACCAGTTTGTTCAAATAGCCTTCCACCGCATGATAAGGCACGCCGCACATGGGCGCCCGTTCTTCCTGTCCGCAGTCCTTTCCGGTAAGGGTAATTTCCAGTTCCCGGGAAGCCGTCAGGGCATCTTCAAAAAACATTTCGTAGAAGTCTCCCAGTCTGTAGAAAAGAATACAGTCGGGATATTCCTTTTTGGTTTCCAAGTATTTCTGCATCATGGGTGTAAATTCAGCCACTTTTGTATACTCCTGTTCGTCAAAAATGCGGATGTGCCATATATGCACACCCGCTCATATTATACTACAAAATATAGTTATTGTAAATCTTGTGCCCGCTTCATGGCATCATTTATATGCGCACAGAAATTGTCCGCGCCCACTTCCTCATAGAAGCCCGCTTTGTGCATAATGGACATCGGCTGGCTGTTTACATGGGAGAAAATAAGGGTTACCTTCTTCTTCTGGCATTCCTTATACAGTCTCTCAAAATTCCGCATGGCGGTGGAGTCAATGGCATTTACGCTTCGCATACGCAGAATGAGGCATTTTGCATTGTCCTGCACGGCAATCTTTAAGAGCTTATCGGCAGCACCGAAGAACATGGGACCGGTAATTTCGTATACCACGGTATTCTTCGGCACATTCATCATGGTGCCCTCCGGGTCATCCTCCGGCTCCACGTACTTCCAGCCGGCAACCTCGGTTACATCGCTCATGCGCTTCATGAACAGAATACAGGTTAAAATAAGACCTACTTCAATGGCAACCACCAGGTCAAATACCACGGTCAGCACGAAGGTTAAGACCAGCACTAAAATATCGCTCTTGGGTGCGGTTTTGCAAAGGTTTACGAACTCTCTCCAGCCGCACATATTGTAAGCTACCATGAAAAGAATGGCGGCAATGGCGGGCATGGGAATGAGCGCCGCATACGGCATCAGCACTACTAAAATAAGCAGCAGGGTAACGGAATGCACCATACCGGCAATGGGGGTTCTGCCGCCGTTTTTGATATTGGCTGCGGTTCTGGCAATGGCTCCCGTAGCGGGAATACCGCCGCACAGCGCGGAGGCAATGTTGCCGGCGCCCTGTGCCACAAGCTCCATATTGGAACGGTGTCTGGAATTTACCATGGAGTCTGCCACCACGCAGGAAAGCAGGGACTCGATGCCTGCTAAAATGGCAATGGTAAAGGCATCCGGCACCAGGGATTCAATGGTTTTCAAATCCGCATGCGGCAGGGAAAATGCCGGAAGCTTGGCGGAGATGGTATACAAATCGCCGATGGTGTTGACAGGAAGATTTAAAAGAGCTACCAGTGCACTGCTCACCAAAACGGCAATTAAGGATGCGGGGATTTTATTCAAAAATCCGGGCAGATACGGCCAGGCAATGAGAATGACCATACACAGGGCTCCCACGCCGAGCGCCCACCAGTTGATGGTGGAGATAAAGCGGAAGTCCGCGGAAAGCTTGTCCATGGTGTCGATAAGCGGTTCCTCCGTCACAATGGTAAGACCTAAGAAATCCTTAATCTGGCCGATAAAAATCGTGACCGCAATACCGGCGGTAAAACCGGTGGTAATGGTATAGGGAATGAACTTAATCAGGGAACCGAAATGAAACAGTCCCATTAAAATCAAGATAATGCCCGCCATAATGGTGGCAATGATCAGGCCGTCCATACCGGCTCTTGCCACAATACCCGCCACGATGGTGGCAAAGGCTGCGGTCGGCCCGGCAATCTGTACCCGGCTGCCGCCTAAAAAGGAAATCACAAAGCCTGCCACAATGGCGGTGTAAATACCCTTTTCCGGGGTGACGCCGCTCGCCAGTGCCAGAGCAATGGACAAGGGCAGCGCAATGATTGCCACGATGATACCTGCCACCACGTCTTTTACAAACTGCTCTTTGGTGTAGGTTTTCATGACAGAAAACAACTTCGGTTTCAATTTTTCTTTTTCCATAATCTTTTTTCGGGGATATCTCCCCACTCCTCATAAGTTTTCTATTAAACAAGCTCGCCGAGATAATAAAATCCCTGACAGGAGCTTAGTTTCACATTGACAATCTTACCGATTAAAGACGTGTCTCCCTTGAAATGCACAATGGTGTTGTTGGAAAGTCTGCCGGTTAAAAGACTTTTGTCCTGCTCGTTCTGCTCTTCCACCAGCGCTTCCATGACCATGCCTTCGTAACGTTTTACCCGTTCCCTGGCGGTTTCCTGCACCACCTTTAAGAGCATGTTGAAGCCTTCTTTTACAATTTCCTCCGGTACCTGTTCCATGGCTGCCGCGGGCGTACCGCTCCGCTTGGAATAAATAAACGTAAAGGCATTGTCATACTGGATTTCCTTTACCACTTCGATGGTTTCTTCCACATCGGCAAGGGTTTCGCCGGGGAAGCCCACGATTAAGTCGGTGGTAATCGCCATATCGGGGATTTCTTCCCGGATATGCTTTGCCAGCGCTATGTACTGCTCCTTGGTGTAAACACGGTTCATGGCTTTCAAAATCTTGTTGGAGCCCGCCTGCAGGGGAAGGTGCAGATGACGGCAGATTTTTTTGCTGTGCTTCATCACCTGAATTAAATCCTCGGACAAATCCTTGGGATGGGAGGTCATAAAGCGGATACGCTGTAAGCCTTCGATTTTTTCCACTTCCTGCAAAAGTTCCGCAAAGGTAATGGGCTCCTCTAAGTTTTTACCGTAGGAGTTTACATTCTGGCCGAGCAGCATGATTTCCACCACGCCGTCCGCTACCAGTCCTTCGATTTCCCGGATAATATCCTTGGGATTGCGGCTTCTCTCCCGTCCTCTTACATAGGGAACGATGCAGTAACTGCAGAAATTGTTGCAGCCGAACATGATGTTGATGCCGGATTTGAAGGGGTATTTCCGCTCCACGGGAAGGTCTTCCACGATTTTGTCCGTGTCCTTCCAGATATCGATGAGCATGCCCTTGCTTTCAAAGGATGCGGTCAGAAGTTCCGCAAATTTATAAATGTTGTGGGTGCCGAAAATCAGGTCCACAAAACGGTAGCTTTCCCTTATTTTTTCAATGACGCCGGGTTCCTGCATCATACAGCCGCACAGAGCGATTTTCATGTGGGGATTTTTCTTCTTAAAGCCCTTTACTTCGCCCAGTCTGCCGTAAACACGCTGGTTGGCGTTGTCTCTTACGGTACAGGTATTGAAGATGACGAAATCCGCATCCTCTTCTTCCTTCTTTTCAAAGCCTACAAACTCTAAAATACCCTCTAATTTTTCGGAGTCCCTGGCATTCATCTGGCACCCGAAGGTGGTAACGTGGAAGGTGGGCGTTCTCTGTAAGGTTTCTTTTAAGCGTTCCGTATACTGACGGGCTTTGCCCATGAAATAATACTGGCGTAAGGGTTCTTCGGCGGGCGGGGGAGCTGTTAAATCCAGACTTTCTATCTGCGCTTCGATTTCTCTGTTCATATCTGTTAATCCTTTCTTTTCTCTATAGACCGGTGCTTACGCATATTTACATACTTAAAAAGTTGTCAATAACCTTGCTCATATTCTTTTCCTTCCGGATTTGTTTTTATCCACGAATTTGTCCGCTTCCGTGAATCTGGTATTTGTAGGAAGTCAGCTCTTTTAAGCCCATGGGGCCTCTGGCATGCAGCTTCTGGGTGCTGATGCCGATTTCCGCACCGAAACCGAATTCAAAGCCGTCCGTAAACCGGGTGGAGGCATTCACATAAACGCAGGCGGCGTCGATTTCCTTTAAGAATTTCTCCGCCGTGATTTCGTTCTTCGTAATGATGGCTTCGGAATGCTTAGTGTTGTATTTGTTGATGTGGGCAATGGCTTCGTCCACATCTGCAACGGTTTTCATGGAAATAATGTAGTCTAAGTATTCGCTGGCGTAATCCTCTTCCGTTGCGGGCAGACAGTCGGAAAGTACTTCCCGCACCGCTTCATCGCCGCGCATTTCCACATGATGGGCACGCAGTCCTTCCGCTAACACCGGCAGGAACGCATCCTTGATGTCCTTGTGGATAACCAGGGACTCGCAGGCATTGCAGACACCGATTCTCTGTGTTTTGGCGTTGATGATGATATTGACCGCCATATTTAAATCCGCTTCCTTGTCCACATAAATGTGGCAGTTGCCGGTACCGGTTTCAATAACGGGAATGGTGCTGTTTTCCACCACGCTGCGGATTAAGCCCGCACCGCCTCTGGGAATGAGTACATCCACATATTCCTTCATCTTCATAAAGGCTTTGGTAATTTCCCGGTCGCCGCTGTCGATAAGCTGCAGGGCATCTGCACAGATGCCGCTCTCCTGCAGCGCATTCCGGAGCACAACGGTAATTGCCTTATTGGATAAAAGCGCATCGCTACCGCCTTTTAAGATAACCGCATTTCCCGCTTTGAAGCATAAGCCGAAGGCATCCGCCGTCACGTTGGGACGGGATTCGTAAATAATGCCGATAACGCCCAAAGGAACTCTTACCTTACTGATTTTAAGACCGTTGGGACGGGTAAAGGTATCCATGATTTCCCCGATGGGGTCTTCCAGCGCCGCAATCTGGCGGAGCCCTTCTGCCATGGCGGCAATTCTTGTCTCGGTCAGGGCAAGGCGGTCTAAAAGCCCTTCATGCATGCCTTTTTCTTTTCCTGCCTTTAAGTCCTTTTCGTTGGCGGAAAGAATTTCCTCCGTATGGGAAAGCAAAGCCTCCGATGCATGCAGCAGAGCCTTGTTTTTCTCGGTTGCCGTTAATTTCTGCAGGGCGTACTTGGCGTTTACCGCCTGCATGCCCATTTCCTTTAACATATTCTCATCCATCCCGTTTTCCGTCCTTTCTGTATCACAGGCAGATAACCTGCTTGGGTTTTATGTCGCCAGGCTCCTCTTCAACATCGTTTACCATCTGGCAGTCAAAGCCTATGGCAATGGTATGCAGAGCCTCTTTCTCCTGTAAGTATCTGTCGTAAAAGCCTTTGCCGTAGCCGATGCGGCTGCGCTTCCTGTCAAAAGCCAGTCCCGGCATAATCATGAGGGTGCTCTTTGCTTTTTCTTCGGTATAGAGAAAAGGATTTTCCGCAGGCGGTTCCAAAATACCGCCGTATCCCTTTGTAAGGGGCGTATCCCTGGTAATCCGGTAAAATTCCATGGTTCCGTTTTCCGGGGAAAGCACCTTCGGCAGGTACACTCTTTTTTCATGCTGCAGGGCGTCCCTTATGATTTCTTCCGTGGACACTTCGCTGCCGCAGCTTTTATAGACAAGAATATCAGTGGCAGAATAATACCACTGATGTCCTAAAATTCTGTCTGTAATTAAAACCTCTGAGCGGAAACGCCGGTCAAAGGGAAGCGCTTTTCGCTTCTTTAACATTTCGGTTCGTAATGTTTCTTTTGCACTCATACTGTCAGTTTCCGTTTCTGCCGGCGTCAAACTTTTTGCCCAGATTTTCCACGGAGCCGTCCTTGTTTACAATGTCGATGTTGTCGAGCTGGGAACGCAGATTTTTCTTGACACTGTCAATGTATTCCCGGCGCAGCTTTGCCTGCTCTTCTTTTTCCGCATCCGTCAGTCCTTCCTTCCGGGACTTGTGGTACAGCTCGTTAATTCTTGCAATTTTTTCTTCTATATTACTCATAATCCGTCTCTCTTTCAGTCGTGCTTATGTAACTGGTCCACGAAGGTGGGCAAATCAAAGGTTTCATCCCTGTGCGCCACAAACAGCGTGCCTTCCTTTTCCCCGTTGATGATGCGGTGCAGGATACCGATATCCTTGCTGTTGGCAATGACCATGTCCGCGCCTACGTTGGTGGCAATCTTGGCTGCCGTCATCTTGGTGTTCATGCCGCCGGTTCCCACATTACTGCCGGTGCTTTCCTTGCCCATGCTCATGTAGGTATCGTTTAACTCTTCCACCGTGTCAATAAAGGTGGCATCGGGATTTTTGCGCGGGTCATCCGTATAAAGACCGTCAATATCCGATAATAAAATCAGAAGGTCGGCTTCCACCAGTGCGGAAACAATGGCGGACAGGGTATCGTTGTCCCCAATCAGGGTGTCGTTGTCCTTGTCAAAATTCATTTCGTAGGTGGCAATCGTATCGTTTTCGTTGACGATGGGGATAATACCCATCCTTAAAAGCTCCATGAACGTGTTGTGGGCGTTAAAGCGGTTCATATTGTCCACGATGGTGTTCTTTGTCATCAGAATTTGGGCTACAATCTGGTTGTATTCCGCAAAAATCTTCTGATAGGTCATCATGAGTCTTGCCTGTCCCACTGCTGCGCATGCCTGCTTGAACGCAAGCGGTGTTTCGGCTTTTTCTCCGCTTCTAAAGGGCTGCACTGCCTTTTTTCCCACCGCAATGGCGCCGCTGGTAACCAAAACCACATCCTTGCCCTGGTTGCGGATATCGCACAGCTCTCTGACAAGCTTTTCCAGCTTTGTATAATCGAGGTCTCCGGTTTCCTTGTGCTGCAGGGAGGAGGAACCGATTTTTACCACAATTCTCTTTTTATCTTTCATAAGTTCTCTGTAATTCATTTTCTCAATCCCCATGTCTTTCCATTACTTATATAATGTATTTTCTTTTTCCCTGTTTTACATGCAAACCTATTCTACTTTATATTTTTTTATCCGTCAACGTACATTTTCCCCTTGTGACAGACTCCTGACAACCGCCTCCGCCGTTTTGATGCCGTCCATTGCCGCAGAGGTTATGCCGCCCGCAAAACCGGCGCCCTCGCCGCAGGGGAACAGTCCCTTTACGGATGCCTCTAAGGACTCATCATCCCTTAAAATCCTCACAGGGGAGGAGGTGCGGCTTTCCACACCGGAAAACAATGTGTCGCCCCTGTCAAAGCCTTTTATTTTACGTCCGAATTTTTCCATGCCGGAAACAATGTCTTTTGCCAAAAAAGAAGGAAAGATGCCCGTTAAATCCGCCCAGTCGTATTCGCCCTTCATGGCAGGCAGGAATGTCATGCCGTCCTTCGGGTCCGCTTCCTCTCCTTCCGTTCTTTTCCGGAAGCTTTCATAAGTCTGCACCGGGATTTTGCCCTGACAGAGCTCATACGCTCTTTTTTCCAGTTCCCGCTGGAAAGCCACACCGGATAACGGCGATAAATCCCCGTAGTCCTCCGGGTTTATGGTAACGATGATGGCGCTGTTGGCATTTTTACCGCCTCTGTCGCTGTAGCTCATGCCGTTGACGCAGAGATGTCCCGGCTCCGAGGAAGCATTTACCACATAGCCGCCGGGGCACATGCAGAAGGAATACACGCCCTTGCCGTCCTCTGCTTTTTCCGCCACCTTGTAAGCGGCAGCAGGAAGGTCATAGGGACAGTTTTCCCCGTACTGGCTGTCGTTTATCATCTGCTGGGAATGCTCGGCACGGACACCCACCGCAAAGGGCTTGGCTTCCATGGGCACGCTCTTTTTAAGAAGCATGGCAAACGTATCCCTGGCGCTGTGTCCGGGAGCCAGTATCACGGTTTTGGCAGGAAGTACTTCTTCCCCGTTTATTTTCACCCCGGCAGTGGCTCCGTTTTCTATAAAGATATCCGTTACGCAGCTTTCAAACCGCACTTCGCCGCCCAGACGGATGATTTCCTGCCGCATGTTTTTTACTACGTCCCGCAGGATATCCGTGCCGATGTGGGGCTTGTTTTCATAAAGAACGGCTTCCGGCGCACCGAATTTCACAAACAGACGGAGCACCTCTTTGTTTCTGCCGTATTTGTCTTTGACCAGTGTATTTAATTTGCCGTCGGAAAACGTACCGGCACCGCCTTCTCCGAACTGCACGTTGGAATCAGGCTTTAAGAAACCGGTCTTCCAGAATTCCTCTACGTCCGCCTGTCTGTTGTCCACATCCCTGCCGCGTTCCAGCACCACGGGTTTAAGTCCGGCTTCCGCCAGAAAATAGGCGCAGAAAAGTCCCGCAGGTCCCATACCGATGACCACCGGGCTATTCGTTCCTTCCGGGAAAGATACTTTCGGAAAATGATACCCTTCCGGTTCCGCAAGGCTTACCTGCTTGTCACGGCAGTTTTTCAAAACCTGTTTTTCGCCGCTTACCTTCACCAGTACCGTGTAGATAAAGTAAAGCTCCGGCTTTTTTCTGGCATCTATGGATTTCTTTTCAATGCTTAGTTTCTCTATTTTTTCTTCCGGCACCCGCAGGATTTTCGCCGCCTTTTTCTTCAAAAGAGAGGTCGGCTGGTCGGGTGTCAATTTTAACTGTTGTATCCGTATCATGTATTATCTTCTTTCCCCTTCCGTGAAGCTTTTCACAGAAGTTTTTCTTACTTATGGGTTTGGGCGGCATGTTTACCCGCCGTATAGCCGGATGCCCATGCCCAGTGCAGGTTGTACCCGCCGCATTTGCCGTCAATATCGAGGATTTCTCCGGCAAGATACAGTCCCGGCACCTTCTTTGACGCAAGCTGTGCGTTTACTTCCGAAAAAGGCACGCCGCCGGCGCTGACCTGTGCCTGGTCAAAACTGTTGGTGCCGGTTATGGTAACGGCAAATTTCTTACAGTATGAATAAAACTGCGCTTTCTTTTCCGGGGGCACTTTTTTCAGGGGCGTATCGGGCGCAATGCCGGAAAGTTTTAAGAAAAGCTGCGTTACCTTTTTATTCAAAAGTCCGGTAAAGAATTCTTCCGCCGTCATGGCGCCGCTTCCGTTTTTCTCCCTCTCCCGCATGGTTCGTTCAAAGGTCTCCCGGCTCATCCGGGGAAACAAATCTATGTAGGCTTCTGTTTTTTTACCCGCTGCCACGGCATAGGAGGCAAGTCTGCTCAACTGGAAGGTCACGATACCGGAGATGCCGTAATCGGTAAACTGCATCTCTCCGCTTTCTTCTCCCGCCTTTTTGCCGTTTAGAAGAAGGGTCAGGCAGCATTCCGCACGCACGCCGGAAATGGATTTTAAGAAGGTTTCCTTTGCTTTAAGCTGTACCAAGGCGGGAACCACCGGCACTACGGTATGTCCCAGTGCGGAAAGCAGGGAAAAGCCGTTGCCGTCGGAACCGGTTTTCGGCGCCGCCTTGCCGCCGCAGCAGACAATAACCCGGTCAAAACTTTCCTTGGCGGTTCCGTTTTCGGTCTTACTTATAACCGTAAGCATTCCGTTTTTCTCACAGATACCGCTTACCAAATGCTCCGATACGGTGCGGATTTGTTTCTTCTTTAAGAGGATACGGAAAATGTCCGGCACCGTGGACGCCTGTTCCGAATAGGGATAAAGATACCCGTTTTTCTCACGGCTTAACATGCCCGCCCGTTCAAAAAAGCGGACGGCATCCTCCGGGGTAAAATCCTTAAGGATTTTGGCAGGAATGCTTAAATCACTGCCGTAATACTGCTCTATGGACATTTGCCGGTTGGAAAAATTGCATTTGCCGTTGCCGGTTGCCAGTATTTTTTTTCCCACTCTGTCATTTCTTTCATATATAGTGACGTCCGCTCCGGCATCCGCCGCCGTGACGGCAGCCATCAGCCCGGAAGCGCCGCCTCCGATAACCGCTATTTTCATTTTCATACCTCTTTTAGCTGCTGTAGGTTTCGAGAAAACGGTACAGGGCTTCTTCATTTTCCACATACATGCCGATGATGAGCTCCCGCTGCAGCTCCTCCGGCAGCCTGTCCGCCTCAATTTCCGTATACTGGTAAACCGTTTCCCTGTCGTCGCACAAAACCACGATTTTTCCGTCCGACAAATTCAGGTAAAAGCTTTTGGTGGGCTCCACATATACATAGTCCATGCGGATGACCACCCGTTCCCCGGAAAAGGAAAGCACCTCCAGACCGGTAAAGCCTCTCTCTAACTCCGACAACGGCGGAGAAGCCTCGTAGCGCTCCATGGCTGCCACGAACTCTTCCCGGTTCATGCCCAGATACGCCTGGGGAACCTTTCCCACACTCTCCACCGTGGTTTCTCTTTTTTTATCGTGCTCTTCCAACACATAGTCCGTATCCGCAGAAAGCGTGTCCTCCTCGGCGCCGTTTACCGGCATCTCATTTCCCGAAAGGACAATTTCCTGTCTCTCAATCGGCAATGTTTCCTGCACGGACGTTTTTTCCCTGCCGGCGTTTTTCTCCTGCACCCGGCAGATAACTGCCACACCGGAGAAAAATCCCAAAATCATAATTAACAGGGTATAAGTCAAAAATAAACTGATACTTTTTATATGTTTCATTGCTCTCACTCCATATATACAAGTATCAGCTTATTTAAGCCGTTTATTCATTTTAAGAAAGAAGATTTGTGAGGCTGCCCACCTTTCCGATTACTTTCCCCAAGGGGAAGCACACAAGGTCTTTCTTCCGGATACAACGTAAAAACAACAGTAAAAATACATACAGGACAAAGCCCACAATCAGGGAAATCAGCAGGGCTAAAAATCCGACGGACAAGGAAGCCATTGCCTTTGTCAGGGCAAACAGCGCACCCGCCGTTAAGCCTGCGGAAATCAGGGGCATCAGCACCATACGCACCCATTCTATGCGGATAATCATGTACCGGTGTACCAGAAGCGCTGTGGAAAGCGCCAAAATCACGGCAAATACCAGCGTACCGACTACCAGTGCCATGACATTTCCGCTCATGCACTTTAAGCAGACGGAAACGGTCAGCACAAATCCGGCAAAGGCGCCGAGCGTACAGAGTAATGCCATCTTCTGTCTGCCGGTTTCCCGAAGGATATACAGGAAAAAGATACCGGATGCCAAAAACATGGGAAGCAGACAGCCCACCCGTAACATCAGTACCAGCAACGTATGCTCTCCTTTTCCGAAGAATGTTTCTGCCAGACAGCCGGGAATCACCGCATTGTAAGCCGTAAAGAAAAAGCCGGACAAGAACAGGGTCAGTACGGAAACCGAACCGAGCTGCTGCATATTGCGCTTCTCTTCTTTCCGGTAAGCCTGTACCCATTCTAAGCGTGCCGGAACGGTAAGCATTAACAGAATAAGGGTTTCCATTCCCATAAGCACCAGAAAATTACCGTAATAAATACCGAAATCGGAAAAATCCGTATAAGTAACAGCCTCCGTTTCCACGGCAGCCGGACCGCTTCTGCTCACCTGATAAAAAAGAAGAAGTCCCGCAAATACAAAGCCGCTTAAAAGCATCCGGGTCAGGGCTCCCGTCCATTCGGTCTTGACGGCATTCACAAGAATATCCTTGCCGTCCTCGGACAGGCGCATGCCCTCTTTGTTCCGTTTGTTTCTCTTAAGAAAAAGAAGATACAGAAGAACCAGGAACAAAAGCATCAGTCCGTACATGAGCAGGTAGCCTCTTACCGCCCCCATGCTGCCGTAATTGCCGGCAAGACTGTCATTCTGCAAAAGCTTTCCCACCTTCTCGCCGTAAGCGTATTCCTTACGGGCAAACAGTAAGATAAACGGAACGCCTAAAATCTGCAGAAGCACACCGGATAACAGCTTGGGCATTCCGGTGCCCATTCCCTGAAAATACCCGTAAAATGCCTGCACAAAAGAAGAAAGCAGAAAAACAATGGCAAAGCTGCGCATGGCAAGATAGGTGTACTCGCCTAAGAAACCTCTGTGGCTTTCCATAATCTTAGACAGAATATAGAAGAAAAGGCTTCCCAGAACGCCGATGACCGCTGCGTAAACAAACATGGTTTTCCAGACTTTTCCGGCATTTTTGAACTGCTCCTTCGTCATCCGGGAACGTATCATACGGAACAGATACTCCGGCAGCCAGCACAAAAACAGACTGCTTATAACGGCAAACAGCTCATAGGTAAAGGAAAAATCCGCGATGCCGTCCTTTTTTATCACATTGCTTAAAAGACCGATGGTAAATAACCCAATCAGGGAAATGCATAAATCCCATCTTTTTCTTCTGATTTCACTTTTTATCATGCCGTTCTTACCTTTCTTCTCTGGTGATATGTAAGCCCGCCAGCACTTCTTCCTGCTTGGCTTCCATAACTTTGGCTTCTTCCGGCTCCATATGGTCATAACCGCATAAATGCAGCATGCTGTGTGCAATTAAAAAGGCAAATTCCCTGAGTTCGGAGTGTCCGTAGCTTTCCGCCTGCTCCTTTACCTTGTCCGCCGAAAGAATGATGTCGCCCAAAAGCAGCTCTCCGCTTTCCGGGTCAAAATAATCCGCCTCGTGCTCCTCTAAGTGGGAAAAATCCGCCGGGGTTTCAAAATCCAGATTGGGGAAGGAAAGCACGTCCGTAGCACGGTCAATCTGACGGTAGGAGGCATTGTAGGTACGGATGCCTTCGTTGTCCGTAATGAGAAGGTTTACCTGCGCCTCATAGGGACAGCCCTCCTGTAAAAGCACCGCATCCGCTACTTTATCAAGGATTTCTTTTTCCGAAAACGGAAAGGTAATCTCTGTTTCATTTTCAACGTAGGAAGTCATAATATAATTTTTCCTCCTTAAAGATTTTTTTCATCCGGTTCCACTCCGCAAAGGTCAGCTCACTGTTTTTTAAGCTGCCGGATTCCCATTTTTTCTGAAAGACCGTTTCGATAACGGCCGCATAGTCTATTTTGGTGTCCTGTTTTTTATCAAATAAATACAGAATGGCGCTTATCACCGCATCCGCCATGTAAACCACTGCCGCTTCCTTGTGGCGGATACCGGTATTTTTACCGGTAAGCTCCCGCAGAAGCTGCCTTGCATAGGGAGGAAAACCGTAGGATACAAACGCTTCCTCCAAAGCCTTTTCCGGCTCCTTATATAAAATCCCGGCATTTGCATAATACGCGGCGGTCTTTGCCGCATCGGCATCCAGGGAAAGTGCCTGGGCAATCCGCTCCGAAAAATACGCCCCGTGCACTGCCAGGTAATACGCATTTTTATCTTTTTCTTTGATATTTACCAGCAGTTCAAACTCCTGGTCGTTGATTTCCAGATACTTTATCCGGTATTTGAAAATCTCCATACCGGAATATACCTTGAGTAAAATCAGAAGAAGAATGAGGCTGATAATCACGTTCAATGCCGGAATTAAAAACAGCTCCCACTTTAAAGTTTCGTTGGCAAACAGCACCACGCAGGCGGTTTCCGCCGCAAATAAAAAGCTTAAGGAAACAAAAAGCGGCAGGGCAATCTTGTATTTTTCGTCCAGACAGGAAAAGAGACAGGCTCCCAGCAGTCCGGTGAGCACATACAAAGCAAAGATATTGACATCAGCTCCCGCAAGCAGCACGGAAAGTGTAAGAAAACTTATCCCTCCGCAGATGCCGGGCAAAAAGCCGCCAAACAGGGACATCATTACAAATACCACTAAAAACGGCCAGCCCGCAGGCGGCAGAAACGCACAGCATAACGAAACCGCAAGGCAGATGCCGTAGCTGACGGCAAAACGGCTTGTCCGCACAGGTGAAGCATTTTCTTTGGGAAGCCTGTCCTTTTCCGAAAGAAAAAGGAAGCAGGTCAAAAACGCTCCGGTGCCCGACAGAATGGCATTCCGCAAAAGCTCCGCTCCGCCGGCATGCTTCAAGAAGCCTCCCGCCGTAACAAGAAGCACGGTTATAACAATCAGTATGCTGTTTACAAGATAAACCGGTTCCTTTTTTTTATTTTCTGCGTCCATCCCTTGAAATCCTGTATTTTACTCTTTCCTGCCGTCTTTCCGTATGGCTTTCGTAATCCTCGTAAGCCTTGACAATCTTCTGCACCAGAGGATGTCTTACCACGTCCTTGCTGGTCAGATTGCAGAAAGCAATATCGTCTATGTTTTTCAGAACCTTCTGTGCCACATCCAGTCCCGATTTGGCATCCCTCGGCAAATCCTTCTGGGAAGAGTCGCCGGTCACAATGACCTTGGAGCCGAAGCCGATTCGGGTTAAAAACATTTTCATCTGTGCCGGTGTGGTGTTCTGGGCTTCGTCCAGAATAATATAGGCATTGTCTAAAGTACGTCCTCTCATATAAGCAAGGGGCGCCACTTCTATCAGCCCTTTTTCCATGTTTTTGGCAAAGGTTTCCGCTCCCATAATCTGATACAGGGCATCGTAAAGCGGACGCAGGTACGGGTCCACCTTGCTCTGCAAGTCACCCGGCAGGAATCCTAACTTCTCCCCCGCTTCAATGGCGGGTCTTGTCAGGATAATCCGGCTTACTTCGTCCCTCTTAAAAGCGGTAATCGCCATTGCCATGGCAAGATAGGTCTTGCCGGTACCGGCGGGTCCCAAACCGAACACAATCATGTTTTTCCGGATGGCGTCCACATACGCCTTCTGACCTAAGGTCTTGGGCTTGATGGGCTTGCCGTTAATGGTGTGGCAAATCAAATCCTTATCGATTTCTCCCAGCGCTTCCGTCTGTTCTTCTTCGGAAAGGGCAAGGGCATAATCCACTTTCTGCTCCTCAATGTCGCCGCCAAGAGAGGAAGCTTTTTGAAGCTCCGTCAAAATGTCCACGCATCTCTTGACTTTGCTTTCCTCTCCGGTGATGCGGAGCTCTCCGTTCCTGTCGGAAACCACAACGGAAAGGTCTTTTTCCAGCTTCTGGATATATCTGTCATTTTCCCCGAAAATTTTCTGCATATGGGCTGCAGGAATTTCGCAGGTATAGGTTATTTCACTCATGTTACCATTCCTCTGAAAAAGCTTGCCGTAAGGTAAGCTTTGCTTATTACACTACAAACTTTAGTATACGGAAGTTTTCTTATTTTTTCAATAACTACCTTTCAATTTGCACACCGATTTTTTCTTCCACCGTCAGTTCTCCGGTCAAAATCCATTTTCCGTCCGTACTGTCCATTTTGACCTGTTTTTCAAGCACCGTAATTCCCTTTTCGGAAAGCCCCTGTAAAATCCGCTTGTACTTCTCGGCAAGCAGGCTTTTTGCCTCCTTTAAGGTATACATGCTTTCCGTGGGCAGGTACTCCCGGTACACCTTTTTCCCGAAAGAAACCGGCAGGGAAAAGCCCTTCATGACGCTTACATCCTTCGTTTCTTCCACCATGGTGTAATACGGAAAGCCCCCTTCCTTTCCGAGCAGGATTTCCTTTCCGAAGAAACGGAATATATATTTTTTCTTTTCCCTGCCGGTGTATACCTTTTCCTCCCGGACAAAGTTTAGGGTTTCGTAAATGTTTTCTTTCCGCCTGATAACAATGTCCGCATCCGCATAGGTTTCCCGGTATTTCCGTATGGTTTCGTCGTCGTTAAAAACCGGCACCTCGCCCGACACCAAAAGGGTGCCCACTTCCACCCGGTCGCCTATTTTAACCATGGGCACGCCGCTGCGCACCACCATGGACACAATCGTGCCCTCTTTTTCCGCATACAGGTCCGCAAAGCCCTCTTCCCGGGCGCTCTGTGAGACACCATCCGCTTCCTTTACCGATATGGCAAGCTCCGTGCCGGAAAATTTGGCAGAAATCCACGTGATTTCCGGGAAGGTTTTGCGGGCTTCTTTTTCTAAGGACTCTATGTCCACATTCTTCTTCTGGCAGCCCACAAAAATGCCTTCTTCCTGCAAAAATGCCGTAAAGCGGTCATCCGTAAGGGAATAATTGCCGGTAATGGAAATTTCCCATACAAACCGGGTGGACACGAACCAGAAAAAGCAGGCAAGGCAGAGCCCGAACAGAAAAGCCTTCCGTTTCAGGAGTCCGGGCAGCAAAAAAGGTAGTCCGAATCGCTTCTTTATGACTACCCTTGTTTTGGTTTTTCTTGCTATTTTTCTAAGAGACTTGAAACCGCTTAAACTGATGCACATGTAATAGGCATCCGCTTCTTTCCGGATGTTCCAGAGCAATATGTTTTTCCCGGCGCACAGGTTGAAAAAGCGTTCCGGTGCAAAGCCCCATACCTTTATGAGAACATAGCCTTTGAGATACCTGATGAATTCAATCAACTCTGCTGCTCCTTACCAAACTGGATATTTGCGATAAATCCGCTGATTTTCATATCTTCATTGGTATAATATTCAATCGTAAGGTGCTTTCCCGTTATTTTCAGAATATCACCCTTGGTCTGCAGCAGAATGGCATCCTCGCCGTATTCCGCAATGCCCCTGTAATTTTCGATAAAAAGCTCCCGGTTGCCGGTCATGGACAGCTTGAATTCTCCGAGCACCATGTCCCGCGGCAGCTTCAGAGAGTCCGCAAGCAGCTCTCTTCCTGATTTTTTGTTGGTTTTCCTGGTAGTCTTCATGCTACAGTATATGAAAGCCGCGCCGGGGTCATTCCTTATTTATTCCACAATTCCCTTAATCATGCGCTTGGGTGCGGGAGGATTTTCACGGATGGTAATGGCAGCACGCAAACGCTTTTCCGCCGCCTCTTCTTTTTCCTTATCGTTGGCAAAAAGTACGGCAATGATGTCCCCTTTCCGTACATAGTCGCCCTTTTTCCTGTTTAAGACAATGCCCACTGATAAGTCTATTACACTGTCCTTCGTTTCCCGTCCGCCGCCTAAAAGCAGGGAGCAGATGCCCACCTCTTCGCATTGGATGGCGGAAATATAACCGTCTTTCTCTGCGGTAAGCGGCACTTCCATACTTGCCTTCGGAAGCAGCGAGGTATCGTAAACCGCTGCCGCATCTCCGCCCTGCGCCGCAACAAATTCCGCCAATTTTTTTAGTGCGCTGCCGTCATCTATGACTGCCTGCAGCTTTTCTTTGGCTTCTTCCGCAGTTTCGGCTTTTTTTCCCACAAGAAGCATTCTGGCGCCCAGCTCTAAACACAGCTCCACAAAGTCCGCAGGTCCTCTGCCGCAGAGGGTGTCAATGGCTTCCTTTACCTCCAGCGCATTTCCCACGGCAAAGCCCAGAGGCTCATCCATATCCGAAATCACCGCCACGGTTTTCCGTCCGGCGCCGTTGCCGATTTTTACCATTTCCCTTGCCAGGGCAAAGGAGTCCTCTTCCGTCTTCATGAAAGCGCCGCTTCCGGTCTTGACATCTAAAACAATGCCGTCCGCTCCCGCCGCCAGTTTTTTACTCATAATGGAGCTGGCAATCAGCGACATATTGTCCACGGTAGCCGTAACGTCCCGCAGGGCATACAGTTTTTTGTCCGCAGGCGCCAAATCCTTTGTCTGTCCCATAATGGCAATGCCGATGGTGTTCACATTGTGGATGAACTGCTCCGTGGTAAGATTGGTATGGAAGCCCGGAAAGCTCTCCAATTTATCAATGGTGCCGCCGGTATGTCCCAGCCCTCTGCCGCTCATTTTGGCAACGGGGATGCCGCAGGCAGCCACCATGGGAGTCAGTGCCAGGGAAGTCTTGTCTCCGACGCCGCCCGTGGAATGCTTGTCCACTTTTATCCCCTTTATGCCGGACAAATCCAGGCACTCGCCGCTTTTCTCCATGGCAAGGGTGAGGGCAAGGGTTTCCTCTTCCGTCATGCCCTGAAAATAAATCGCCATCATCATGGCGGACATCTGGTAATCCGGGATGGTGCCGTCCGTATACCTGTTCACCATTTCGTAAATCTCTTCTTCCGAAAGCGCCATTCCGTTCCGTTTCTTTACGATTAAGTCCGTCATTCTCATAGCCGTTTCCTCCTGTCTGCTATTATCCGTAAACGGATACATGTAAATTTAATCCACTGATTTTAAGGATTCCGCCATATTGATTTTGTCTAACTTCCGGTTCATAAAGCGGTTGACCAAGAAGGTAAACAAAAACGTAAGGCAGATACTGTATACATAGCTTAGTGCCGTTATTCTGGTATCAAAGGATACGAGGTCAATGTCTATCTGGCTCATCACAAAGGCATGCAGCCATTTTCCCAGGAAAATGCCCAGCACACAGCCAAACAGAGTCAGCACCGTATTTTCACGAAAGACATAGGCTGCCGTTTCATTGCGGTAAAAGCCCAGTACCTTAATGGTGGCGATTTCCCGGATACGCTCCGTGATGTTGATGTTGTTCAGATTGTAAAGGACAATAAACGCCAGCGCCGCCGCACAGGCAATAATGACAAAAATAATGTAATTCATACTGTTCATCATGCCGGAAATACGGGACAGCATGTCCTTGTTTACATTAACGGTGGTAATGCCGTCCGCCTGCATAAGAGCTGCTCCCGCTTCGTGCATATCCGTGTCCCCGGGCAGAATGATGTAGGCGGTTTTGTATTCCGTCTTTCCCATGGCAGCTTCATACGTTTCCGGGGAAAGATAGACATAATTGTAAATATAGTTTTCACAGATGCCGCTTATGGTGGCTGTCAGGGTTTTGCCGTCGTCACTGCGCAGGGTAATGCTGTCGCCTACGGATAAACGGAAGGTTTTCGCCAGCTTTTCCGTCAGCACCGCTTCGCCCTTTCCGGGATAGGCAATTTCTGCCTTCTTTGAGGTATGCAGCTTGATATAGTCTGCGATTTCCTCCGGGTACCGCGGTACCACCAGACTGATGGATTTCGTTTTGCCGTCCCCGATTAAATCCATGGACGCCTCTGCGGCATAGGTGCATTTGCCGTTGTATTCCTTCAAAACCTCTTCAAATTCGGTGTTCGGCGCCTCTTTTCCGGTATCCTCCTGAAAGGTTGCTTTCAGGTCAAACACCTGTATTTCTTCGTACTGCATGTCTGCAATCTTGGTAACGGAGTCCCTGACACCGAAACCGGTAATCAGAAGTGCCGTACAGCCGCTGATACCCACAATCATCATAAAGAATCGCTTCTTATAACGCACGATGTTGCGCACGGAAACCTTCTGTAAAAATTTCAGCCGTTTCCAGATAAAGGGAATGTACTCTAAAAATACCCGCTTTCCGGCTTTCGGCGCCTTGGGACGCATCAGCCCCGCCGCTACTTCCCTAAGCTCGCTGCGGCAGGAAAGGAAGGTAACGCCCATGGAGCAGAACAAAGATGCCAGCACGGATATGAGCAGCAGATTTTTATCAAAGCAATACTGCATGGGACCGAAATGGTACATAATGCCGTAAGCCCAGTAAATGACCTTCGGGAACAGATAGGTGCCGCCGAAGTAACCGATTAAACAGCCGGTGATTGCGGCGCTGCCGGAATAAAACAGGTATTTTCCCATGATTTTTCCGTCACTGTAGCCCAGTGCCTTCAATACGCCAATCTGGGTACGCTGCTCCTCCACCATACGGTTCATGGTTGTCATGCAGACCAGTGCCGCTATCAGGAAGAAAAAGACCGGAAATACGTTGGCAATGCCGTCCACAATGGAGGAGTCACTTTCAAAGCACACATAGCCGATATTGGTATCCCTGCCCAAGACATAGGTGGTAGCTTCGGGGATATCCTCTATTTCTTTCCGGGCATCTGCAAGCTTTTCTTCCGCCTCTTTGATTTTATCATCAAATTCCTGTTTGGATGTTTCGTATTCTTCAAGCCCCTCTTCTAAATCTTTTTTCGACTCCTGAAGGGTCTGTTCTTTCTCCCTTAAGGTTGCGTCCGCCTGGGCAAGCTGCTCCTTTGCGGCGGAAAGCGCCTGTTCCTGCCCGTCAAGCTGCATGAGATAGGCTTCGTTTCCCAGTGCAAGCGCCTGTTCCTTCATGGCGGCAAGTGCATTCTCATTGTTGGTAAGCTCGTCCATGGACGCCTGCCATTCGTTTCGGGCATCCTTAAGCGCTTTTTCCCCATCCGCAAGCTCTTTCTGTCCGTCTTCCAGTTCTTTTAAGGCATCGGCAAGCTTTTCTTCGCCGTCCGCTTTTTCCGTATAGAATGCATCCTCGTTTTCTTTCAGGGTGTCTTCCGCCTCTGCCACGATTTCCCGGTATCTTCTGTCACCGGCTTCCTTACAGTAATCCTCCCAGACGGCATCCTTTTCCTTGATAAAATCCTTGTATTCCTCGGAATAAATCTCGTAATCTTCCGCAAATTTCACATAGATTTCGGAATAGTAATCCATGGAAAAGCCTTCCGGCAGAAGGTACATAAAACCGCTTACCGAACCGTTTCCAAGGGAGGTGGTGCCTCTTTCGTACTGGGAATAATAGGATGCCTGCACAATACCGGTAATGGTGTACTCCTTATAAGCAAAACCGTCCAAAACGTCCGTTTTGTTGTTCTCCGAAAACACAATTTTGCTTCCGATGGCATCCTTAGTAAAAAGGTTGCTGTCCACCACGCACTCATCGGCAGCTTCCGGCATTCTGCCCGCCTTTACGACCACGCCGTTTATATCCGAAAGCAGGGAATGCGCCTTGATGACATGCTCATTTCCCTCACTGTCCGTGTAGATAATGTCCGAAAAATAGGCTCCTTCCGCCGCACGGACATCTTCTTTTCCGGCAAAGAACGCCACATCCTCATCCTCAAAGCCAAGGGTGGAAAGCAGACGGTAATCGTAAAGCTGCTCCTCTTTTAAGTAATTGTCCGCCGATTTCACCATGACCCGCTGGGTAATCTTTAAACCCGCAAAAAAGCCGACACCCAATGCCACAATCGCAAAAATGGCAAGGTATCTGCCCAGGCTCTGTTTAATTTCCCGTAAAGTGGTTCTCGCCATCATCGACTTCATACAACCATACTCCGTTCCGCATTCCCATGTGTAAATTCTATAATAAAATCCGCTTTTCTTTGATTACCATTCAATCTGCTCCACATCCACGATGTGCTCATTCAGACGCATACCGGTTATGGTGCCGTTTTTCACGGTAATCACCCGGTCCGCCATGGCGGTCAGTGCCTGGTTGTGGGTGATGACCACAACGGTCTTTCCTTTGTTGCGGCAGGTGTCCTGCAAAAGTTTTAACACCGCTTTGCCGGTATTGTAATCCAGCGCACCGGTAGGCTCGTCGCAAAGTAAAAGCTTGGGATTTTTGGCAAGCGCTCTGGCAATGGCTACACGCTGCTGCTCGCCGCCGGAAAGCTGTGCCGGGAAATTTGCCATACGGTCTTTTAGCCCTACCTCCGTAAGCACCTCCGCCGCATCCAGCGGGTCCTTGCAAATCTGGGCTGCCAGCTCCACGTTTTCCAGCGCCGTCAGGTTCTGCACCAGATTGTAAAACTGGAACACAAAGCCTACGTCATACCGGCGGTAACCGGTCAGCTTCCGTTTGTTATACGCGGATACTTCTTCTCCGTCCAGAAACACTTTGCCGTCCGTCAGGCTGTCCATACCGCCTAAAATATTCAGAATAGTGGTTTTACCGGCTCCGGAAGCGCCCACAATGACGCAGAATTCGCCTTTATTTATTTCAAAATTCACATCATGCAGCGCCTGTATATCCACTTCGCCGGTATGATACACTTTACTTACATGCTGAAATTCCACAAATGCGCTCATAGCTTTCTCATCCTTTCGCTTCTGTAGCCGATGCCGCCTTTTCCTTCCTGGAAAGAATTACCATGAAGACAATGCCTGCCGCAAACATGAACAGGGAAATAAACTGGGAGGTGGAAAGGATACCGATTTCTCCCCGGTAATCGTTTCGGAAAAATTCAATGATAAAGCGGCCCACACTGTAAAGTAAAAGGTACAGGGCGCTGACCTTGCCGGGTATCCGTTTCTTTCTTCCGTAATAAAACAGAATGCCCGCAATCACAAACATACCCGCACTGGAGATAAGCTGGGTGGGTATCAGTTTGATGCCGTTGGGGGCATAGTTGGAATTGGTAAAGGCAATGCCGATGGCTGAGTCCGTCGGTCTGCCGTAACAGCAGCCTGCCAAGAAGCAGCCGATACGTCCGAAGCCCTGTGCCAGAGCCACAGAAGGCATGAAAATATCAAAGTAATCTAAAAACACCAGCTTTTTCCACTTACAGAAAATATAGCCTGCCAGAATACCGCCGATAATGCCGCCGTACACCACAAAGCCGCTTCCGGTCAATGTGCCCGCCGGATTTTCCAAAAAGCTTTTATACTCTACAATACAGAATAAAATCTTGGCGCATACAAATCCTAAAATCACGCAGAACGGCATCATGTAGTACAGGATGTCGGAATTCATGCCGCGTTTTTTGGCTCTTGCCTCCGCAATAAACAATCCCGCCAGTACGCCGATGGCAATCATCAGGCCGTAGCCATGCACGGTCAGCGGTCCTATGGAAAATAAATCGTTATACATAATAATCTCCTCTTCTATTTCTTATTTGTGATAGGGCTCTTTGTTGCTGATGCGGAAGCCCCTGTAAATCTGCTCACATAAAATCACACGCATAAGCTGATGCGGAAATGTCATATCCGAAAAACTCAGCTTGAAATCCGCCCGTTCGCTGACGGAAGCATGCAGCCCCAGAGAACCGCCGATTACAAACTGGATGTGCCCTTTCCCTTCCACCGCCGCTTTTTCCAAAAGCCCGGCAAAGGCTACGGAGTCCATTTTTTTGCCCTGTATCTCCAGCGTTATGGTATAGGCATCCGGCTTCATCCGGTCAAGAAGCCTGTCCGCTTCTTTCTTTTTTATCTGCTCCATCTGCACCTCACTGGCACGGTCCGGCGTCTTTTCATCCGCCACCTCAATGATTTCGGGTTTTCCGTAACGGCTTAAGCGCTTCATATACTCCGAAACGGCATCCGTATAAAATTTTTCTTTTATTTTTCCTACACATAAAATTGTAATTTTCATTTCTTTAATATAGCATGTTTTCCGAAAATCTCCTATAGCTATTTGGAAAATTTCATAGAGAATTCACATCTAAAATAAATAATTGTATTTTCGCATTTGGGCAAATATGATTTTTTCTACCCGGCCTCGTACTTCTTCCGGATATATTTCTGCATTTGCCAGTAAATCCGATACATCTTTTTTGGTAAACTTAAACTTCAAATTCATTTTATATAACTTTTCAGAAATATCTAATTGTTCATCAAATTCACTGCATATTGTTTTGGACTGAACTTTATCCATGAGTGAATAAAGCTCACCCGACAAAGGGTAATCCATTGTGGTATCCGCCATCAGCCCCGCTCCATTGTCAAAAATCGGACAGTACGCATAATCCCCTTCTCCATTCATCAAAACCGCTATATTATGCGTATGACGATCTTCGTTCAGAAAAAAAGCATCTATTGTCAGCAGTTTATTCATATAGATGCCAAAATCCTGAAGTCCGGTTATCCGTTCCACCTGCTGCACTAAAAAACGCAATCGTTCTTCATACTCGGGTATCCTATACAGAGTTTTATACAAACTTTCTCCGAAAAAATTCTGAAACAGTCTTTCCAGTGTAATAATCTGCCAGTCATCGTGAAGAAAATCTTTACTTTTTGCTCCTTTGTAAATCACAGAACCATATTTTATTTCCTCAAGATCATAGCAGACAAATTCTTTCTCTGTCAGTGTTGACTTTTTCAGCAGATGCGATATCAGGTATTCCGCCAATCCCTCATAACCTGTATAATCAGCTTTGTACCATATTCCTTGATTTTCCCATTTTAACTGATTTCCCTTTGATGATTGTCGGTCATTGGTCCGGATATTCTGCTCAAATAATTCTATCATGCATCTACCTCTCTATACGGAGCCAGAAATCATCTTCTGCCATCCGCCCTTCTGTCTTCTCTATAATCATAACCGGGTCGTAAAATGGTACCCCCAGATCTTTCAATACCAGTTTCATCTTGTCTCTGCTTTCCGGAAAACACCTTGATGCCAGGAACTCCTGATACTGATTATAGTCCGGGTTTTCTACAATGCCAAAAGCACGGAACATAATTTTATCCGTATAATTTTTTACTTTGATTTTTCGCTCCTGCTCATTTACATCAATCAAAGTGCATACATCCTGACCATGCATATACCAGATTCTGAGTGCCCACTCCTTTTCCGGAATTTTGACTTCTTGCTCGTAATCCGGGTATTTCTGCAACATTTTGAGCAGCGGAACTATCGGTCCGCAAATAATGTCTGTACTTCTTTCCCATCGCTCTACTGTTGGCTTTGAGCAATTGATAAATTCGGCAAATTCCTTCTGCGTCAGGTGCAACTCTTTCCGCACCTTTTTAATTTCCTCTGCTGTTGTGTAATCCGGTATTACAAATAATCTTTTTTTCATAGACTCACCTTCCAGCTATATGGTTTCCGGTTTTTTCTTTAATTAAATCATAGTGCTCTGTATTTGTAAAGAAAAAACAATCAAATTGATTGTTTTTTAATATATTAAAACAATTAAAATGATTGTTTTCTATTATTTCAGGTTCCCTTCGTCTATTTCATTTTCTTACTTAATAATCCCAACAAAGCAAATGAAAAGCAAATGAAAATATTCCAGTTCCAAGCAATACACCCGCCACCTTCATTAATTCATTGCTTGTATACTCTGTATCTGGAAGAATCCCATACTTGCATTCGCTTGTGATAATCATTCACTTTCCCATTGTTGTAGTAGAAGAAATAATTTTGAGATATCGCATCAGCCGAAGCATCTTCAGCCCTTTTATTTGCAATCACCACATTCCATAATACCACCTCTAAAGCACTTTTTCCCTCTTCCTTTCAGTGTATCTCACTCAAAAAGCTCGGTCAATTTCGGCTTATCATGCTTCCGAAATCTCATCAATCAGCTTTAGTTCTTCTTCCGTAAACGGTGCGCAGGAAATTGCCTTTATGTTATCCAAAATCTGCTGCGGCTTGGACGCGCCGATTAAAACACTGGTCACTTCCTTGTGCCAAAGGAGCCAGCCGAGTGCCATATCCGCAAGCTTCTCCCCACGTTCGCCGGCAAGATTGTTCAGTCTTCGGATTTGTTCCAGTCTGTGTTCATTAAGTGTGCTTTCTTTTAAAAATCTGCCGTCGGTCCGGATACGGCTGTCTTCCGGAATTCCGTTCAGATAACGGTCCGTGAGTTGTCCCTGTTCAAGCGGACTGAATGTAATCAGCCCTTTCTGCAGCTCGGCAGTTGCTTCCTTCAAGCCATTCTTTTCTACGGTTCTGTCAAAAATGGAATATCTATTCTGATTGATGACAAACGGGCAATGCATGTCCTGCAGGATGGCTGCCGCTTTCTTCAAAGTTTCTCCATCGTAGTTGGAAAGTCCCACATAGATTGCCTTACCACTCTGTACGGCACTTGCCAGTGCACCCATTGTTTCTTCCAGCGGTGTATCGGGGTCCATCCTGTGATGGTAGAAAATATCCACGTATTCCAGTCCCATGCGTTTCAGGCTCTGGTTCAGACTGGCAAGAAGATATTTCCGGCTTCCCCAGTTTCCGTAAGGACCCTCCCACATGTCATATCCGGCTTTTGTTGTGATAATCAGTTCATCCCTGTATGCTCCCAAATCTTCTTTTAAGATAAGTCCGAAATTTTTCTCGGCGCTTCCCGGAAGCGAACCATAATTATTTGCCAGGTCAAACTGTGTAATGCCGTTATCAAAAGCGGTGAAGCAAAGCTTTTTCATGTTTTCAAAATTTGCCGTATCTCCGAAATTATGCCACAGTCCCAGTGACACTTTCGGTAAAAGCAGTCCGCTGTTTCCGCAGCGGTTGTATTCCATAGTTGCATATCTTTCTTGAGTTGCCGTATACATGTCTGTTTCCTCCTGAAACTGGAAGTTGTCAGTCTGTTTCATCTTTTTTATATATTATGCCGTCCCATGCATAATATCCCGCGATATATTCATAATCAGGATATTTCACCTCAAAGTTACTGCTTTACATATCTTTGATTTCTGCTATTGGGTTTATCCGGTAAAGTCATCCTTACAAGCCCCAAATCCATTGCCGGATTGATATAATTTTTTCTAAAAGTTTCTTTTGACTTTAATCCAAGTAATTCCATAATAGCGTTTGCGGTATAGGGAACATCATATTCCATTACTTCAAGCAATCGTTTAACATATTCCGAGATATTGGTATTGGATTTACTTATCTGGATTATAACTTCATCAAGTATCTGGCTAATCATATTCAGCATAAATTCAATAAAAATATTTGAATTCCCATTTACATGACATTTTGCAATGGCATCATAGTATTCTGCCTGATATTTTTCTATCTGGCTTTCAATCGGAATGTATTCAAATATATCCCTCCAACGATATAGAATTACGGTATGCCATAACCTCGCCATCCTGCCATTTCCATCCGAAAACGGATGAATAAAGACAAATTCGTAATGAAACACAGAGGAAAGTATCAGCGGATGCACAGAGCCTTCACTCTTTTTTACCCAAGTCAATAAATTTTTCATTAATTCATCAACCATATGTGGCGGTGGCGCAACAAAAATACACTCATCTCCCGAGAATACACCTTCTTCGCCTTTTCTAAACGTTCCTGATTCCCTAACTGTCTTAAATGTCATAATGCCATGTATTTTCTTTAAATCTGTTATACTGGAGGGATTAATATCTGCTACGTGTTTATATGCCTCATATGCATTTTTTACCTCTTGAATTTCTTTCTGATTACCCATTACCAAATGTCCGTTTATAACATCTCTTACTTCTGATAAAGACAATGAATTAGCTTCTATCTTTAACGAAGAATGAATAGATCTGATTCGGTTGTTTCTTCTAAGGTAAGGTTTGTTTTCCAATTCCTTATGGCTGTTAATTCTGCCGATTTTTTCAGATATCTCCGAAACAAGTTCCAGCATTGTATTTGAAATGGTAAATGGTGGCACGTAATCACTCATTCCAGTTCCTCCATCTTGCTTATTATCTTGCTTATTATCTTACCTCTTTTTATTAAAAAAATCAATCAGGGACTATGCGTAAAGTCGTGAGCATTTTCCGGAATTACTTCATGATTCCACCATGAAAATAACATTCATATACCTTCTCATTATCACAGTAGATTTCTTCATATCCCTGAAACCAGGTAAAGTCTCCAACCACATTGCACTTATAAATATACTGTCCCGATTGATAATACTCCGGACCTCTGAACGGCATCTTTTCGTCAGCTTTCCGAAGCGCCTCCTTTAAGAAGTCACCACTGAAATTCTGGCTCAAAACACGTCCTATGTAGTTCATTGCATACTGTGATTTACCTTCATACCATATGGCTTCCTCACCGGCAAACTGTTCCCCGCCAACATATGTATCATGATAGGTATAAGGACCATTGCTGTACGTGAAATCATGAGAATTTAATCTCGTCGAATCCGTTTCATTCATACAGGCAGCATATGTATTGGTATTTGCTTCTAAGCGAAATTCAACAAGCCGATTGATGTCGGACATCTTATCATCTGAACAACTGACTATGCATCCCTGGTCTTTTACCAAATAATCGACCGTAACATTGAATAACTTGCTGATTTGAATAAGATTACTGATATCCGGATATACTTGTCCGGACTCCCACTTCGCTACAGCCTGTCTGGATACGTCCAGTTTTTCTGCCAGTTCTTCTTGCGTATAGCCTTTATTCTTACGAATTAATTGTAGTTTTTGTGAAAAATTCATTTTTATAATCCGCCTTTCTGCGAAAGGCACCAATGCGTCATGAAACATCTTGGCTGACTTTCGCTTTTCTAATTTATATTCCTTCTGATATTATTTACCTATAAGGCTGACACACTACAGAACACGTGGAGGTGAGTGGCGGGGCTGTATAGCGGCGACCTCGCATTTTTATTTGTTGTCGGTCATCCGTTAAGGCATCAATGATTGGCGCATAACGTAGCCCGTAAACTTATCTCTTCCAAAGTCGACTCGATTTTGCCGGATGACCAGTCACTGTCAGCTTTATAATAATAATTCATCAGGAGGTACTTCTATTGTCCTTTAAAATCCTCAAAAATAACTGCTGTGGTCTTGATGTCCACAAAACATGGATTTATGCATGTATCGGCATAACAGATTCCCTGAAACGTACCGAGTATAAAGAAGCCCGCTTTTCTTCCTTCACCAAAGGTCTGAATGAGCTGTGTGACTGGCTTTCTAAATACAACTGTACGGATGTCTGCATGGAATCTACCGGTAAGTACTGGATCCCTGTTTTTAATGTCCTGGAGAAGAATAACATCTGGGTTACTCTTTCCCATCCCAAATATACCAAGCCTCAAAAAGGCAACAAGACTGACCGCAAAGATGCTAAATGGATTTGTGATTTATATATGTGTGGAATGGTTAAACCTTCCTTTATTCCACCTGCTGACATCCGTGAATTAAGGGATTTGGTAAGATACCGTTTCAAACTCACTTGTATGATTACCGGTGAGAAGAATCGTGCCCACAACTGTCTTACTGTTTCTAACTTAAAACTGGATGATGTCTTTTCCGATATATTCGGTAAATCTTCTCGTTCTATTACAGAACAGATTTTACAACACCCTGGGGAAACTTTTGATGTTGCACCTTTTGTAGATGGCAGATGTAAAACTCCTATCGAAGAAATACAAGCTGCTGTTGATGGTGCCATATCCAAAGAACAAGCTGTAAAGCTTAGACAATGTTTAAATCACATCGATGAATTAGGAATGCACAAAGCAGAAATAGAACGGGAAATCTTTCGTCTCAGTGATAAGTATGAAAGCGTTCTCTCTCTTATACGAACCGTACCTGGATTCGATAAGACACCAATGACTGCTATTCAGGTGCTTTCTGAAATCGGAGGTGATATGTCTGTCTTCCCCACAGCTAAAAACCTCGTATCATGGGCTGGATGTTGTCCCCGTAATGATCAAAGCAATCATAAAATCAAATCCACTAGGATTTCCCGTGCTGGTTCCTATTTTAAACCAGTTTTGGTGCAAGTTGCAAATGCTTTAATCAAATCCAAGAAACATCCTGAATTTACAACCCGTTATCGACGTATAAAAGCACGTCGTGGTCACAAGAAAGCTATCATTGCCATCTGTCGTATGATCCTGACCGCTATCTGGCACATACTCACAGATTTAAAGCCATATACACCTGAAGGCTTTCTTGAATCGCGACCTGTGAATGAATCAAAAATATTGACTACTTCACAGGCACTTAATCTGATGAAGCAACGAGGCTACATTATCAAAGATGATGTTGTTCCTGTCACCTGATTAGGTGTTGTGTATATATTCAATTTTTAAAACCGGCTGCTTAGGCGGTTTGTTTACTATGCCCTTTATTTTTAGGCTGTACTCTACTTATTTGTTTCAAACTTATAACAATCTAAAAATGAAAATTGTTGTGTATTTTTAAGGAATCTATCCACCGCTGCATAACATATTCCTTTATGCACCGTTCAAATGTGTATACAGCGCTCCGATCAGGTTCGCATCATTATAAAATGTGCAGTTGCAGATCTCCGGAACCTGTACCTCATGGGGATAGACTGTGACCAGCTCCCGCATTGCCTCTCGGATACAGGCGATCAGATACGGTTGTTCACTGATCCCGCCACCAATCGCGATCTTCTGCGGGGCAATCACAAAATAGCAGTTCAATATCTGCACTGCAATTTTTTTCGCATAATCTTTGATACATTTTATAGCGGTTTCATCCCCATTTCCAGCCATCTGAAAGATTTTTTCCCCGTTTAAGGAACCCTCCGGAAGACCTTTTGCCTGTTCCGTCGCACGGAGCAACGCAGGCACGCCACAGCTTCCCGCAAACGTCTGGCTTCTGTCCTCCGCCTCTTTTGCATTGGTCAGCATATAACTGAATTCTCCCGCCATATGATGGCTGCCCCGCACCACCCTGTGATTGCAGATGACAGCCCCGCCGACTGCCGTGCCGAATATCAGGACCGCGCCGCTCTGGCAATCCGCGAGTGAACCCTTCCACAGCTCCGCGAGCGCTGCCGCCTTCGCATCATTCTCGACGGAAACGGGCACATGGCACCGTCCCTTTAATTCCTTTACGATCGGAAGTTCATGAACACACAAGATACTTCCCGCATTGTGCATGATCCCGCTCTCAGGCTCCACAAACCCGGCTGTCGATATGGCAATACCATCCACCGGGCTCTCCTTTTCAAAAAGATCCACCAGCATCCCTACAAATTGTTCCTGATCATCCTGGCGTGTCGGCACTTTTCCCTTTTTCTGTATGTGGGCGTTTTCATCCCTCAGCGCATACTTGGTAAAAGTCCCTCCTATATCAAATACAAGATATCTCATAACCTTCCCACCTGTCATTTTTTCAGTTCTTCCCGCAGACATGCACCGTTTGTCTCGATCACATGCCGGTACCAGTAAAAACTCTTTTTCTTATACCGCTCTAACGTTCCACTTCCGTCGTCGTGGCGGTCCACATAGATAAATCCATACCGTTTTTTCAGCTCTGCCGTGGACGCACTCACCAGATCGATGCATCCCCAGGTGGTATAACCCATGACACAGACTCCGTCCTCAATGGCCTCCTCCACCTGTAACAGATGGTCCCTCAGATAGTCGATACGGC